>BQMY01000001.1 GCA_022181065.1 Melioribacteraceae bacterium
ACAACTACATCAACCGGAACTTGCCCTGCAAGTGCGCCAAAGTTATCAACATTTTAGTCTTCTCGGGGCAGTCGTTCTAATCCGCTCCTGTTGGGCAAGTCGCGGTTATGTATGATTGGTTAGGCAGCAAGCTTTCATTACAAAATTATAGTCGAGGTAAATTTGGAAAAACTAATTCACGAATTATCAGCTCAAAAATTTAATGCTGTTTTTAATCCTTGGTTTGATTTTGATCCCGAACATGATATCGATCATGAAGCTCCAATTATTAGGTTAAACAATTTGAAGTTTTATTTGGAAGAAAGAATGAATGCTAGGAATTTGTTGGTTGGTGAAGCTATGGGATACAATGGAGGTCATTTTAGTGGCATTCCGATGACCTCGGAAAGAATATTATTAGGCCATAAGGAAGATGAAGGAATCAATCGTTGGTTAGTTTCACAACAAAAATTAAAAAGAACAAGTAAGAAAAGCCTTAATGAATTAGGTTATACTGAAATTACTGCAACCGTAGTGTGGAGAACATTTTCAGATGAGAATTTAGATACTCGAGATTTTATTTTTTGGAATGCATTTCCATTGCATCCGTATAATGACAAAATTTTATCTAATCGTCCTCCAAATTTCAATGAGATTCAATTCGGTAAGAAGATAATCGAAGTATTACTAAAGTCTTTTCCCAGTATTTGTAATGTGATTGCGATGGGGTATGAGGCAGCTTGGATGCTTTGTGATATGAAAATACAAAGAGAACGCGTTCGTCATCCAGCGAATGGTGGGGCAGCTGATTTTGTATCGCAAATAAAGCAAATTATTTCAGCCTAACAATCACTTGAAGGGGGATGGTTAATCTGTATTCAAAATTGAGGTTAAAATGTTGGAATTCTATCTATATAGGGCGAAATTTATAAAATCAGAACAAATTTCTTTATTTTCACAAGACATTTTACCGAGTGATATTTTTATTAAGGCGATTAAAGAAAAGCCTTCATTGAGTCTTAATAATAATTATGATTGGCATATTGGTAATGTTGAAGTTTATCAAGATGGTACTGGCTACTTTGCCGTCGGTCGAACGAAGAAATCCATTGTTGAGAAATATGATGAGCGTTCCAAAAACTTTTTGGAAAAAGAGGATGATGAGAGCCCACATACCCATGTCCTATTTGATATAAAAATTGGTTTGCTTTGTATTGCAAGAAAAACTAAACTCGCTCCAACCATTAACGGAATTGCGAGAAAGATTGAGGTATTATTTAGTAATACAGTGATAGTAAAGGAATATAGTGTTGATGTTAAGATTGATTATATAAGGGATCCTAAATCATTCATAAGTCATATAAAAATGGCTTATGCAATCAAGAAGTTCACAGCGACATTCACGGGCCCCAATCCAATTGATGCAGACGAGATATTTCAAAAACCAATGTCAGTTTATTTGAATAAAGCTAATGGCAGTAGCGGTCGTACAACAATTAAAGGTCGAGATTTAAATAGTGAAGTGATAACAGAAGTTGCTATTTCGGTAGCATCAACTGGTAATAATGCAAATGCACAGATACTTGAAAACAAAGATGAAGAGTTAAAGATCATATATTTAGGAGATAACCATATCAATATCAAAATTGATGAAGAGAAATTTGATAAGCACGATATAATTAGACAAATGGTTTCTAAATATAAATCAGTTAAAAAAGTATGAAAGAAATTATTATTAAAGATATGCAGCAATTAGTAGCCCAATTAAATGAGTACCCTCTTAATTTCATTTTTCGTGGGCATACTGATTCAGAATGGCATTTGGAATCAACATTGGAAAGATTACTAAAACTGAAGTGGTCTAGTGTAAATGCAAAAGAGGCCGAAGATTTTTCGTTATTAGAATTCAAATCAAAATTTCATTTATATGATTCAACTAATAAAACTCCAACTACTAAATTAGAATGGCTCTCAATAATGCAACATTATGGTGTCCCAACGAGGCTTCTCGATTTTACTGAAAGTCCTTACATTGCATTGTACTTTGCTATTGAAGGTTTTATACGTACAAGTGAATCCAATTTCGCCTTATACGCGGTGGATTATCGGGAATTGATCAAGACATCAATAAAATATATTAAAACAAAGGATAGCGGGTTTAAGTATGAATATAGAGCTGCTCTCCAGAGTCAGGACGAAATTTTTGAAGATGTCCTAAATAGATTTGCGCATGATATTTTGTGGATAACTAATCCAACACAAGTAAATTTAAGATTGGATCGACAGTCCGGGTGTTTTATGGTTTCTGGAAATATTGGGAAAAGAATTGAAGATGTACTTCGAGATCAAATTTACAAAAATGTTGAAATTCATAAGATTATCATTCCAAATCTTTTCTACGAGAATATTTATACATTATTAAAAAAGGCAAATATTACTGGAAAAGCATTGTATGGTGATCTTGCCGGATTAGCGAAATCAATCAATTTAGCGTTAAAAGCATACCATTAAAAAAGCAGCCTAACAACTATATCAACCCGAATTTGCCCTTCCAGGTGGTCGAGACTTATCCACATTTTTGGTTTCTCTGTGGATAACTTGTTGTTTTACAATGCGTTGGGCAAATCGGGTTATATTAAATGGTTATACGGAAATCGAGGGAATAAAATAAGCACAATTAAAAACAATATTATAATTCTATTTCTAACCTCAGTTCTATTATCAGCTTGTGGTTTCCATGATAACGAAACAGATCATTCGCCCAAAGAAATCATACCACTTAAAAAAGAAATAAGTGGGTTCACTACCAAAGGAAAAACTGAGAAAAATTTATTCAACTCGTTAGGTTTTAAGTTGATGATCCTAATTGACAGATTTGAAGAAATTTAGAAGGTAAACTTTCCACTCGTATAATATTTCGAAATGGATATTGTTAGGGAGAATGACAATTCAAAAATTCTTAAGGAATTTGAGGACAATTTATTGAAATACTCTATTATCCCAACGACTTTAAAATATGGCTATCCAATATAGAAATAACTCTGAATTCTAGTGACAAAAAGTATTTTAATTGTAATGAAAAAACATCTACTCTTTAAATATTGGATGATATTCCATATATTTGTCATTAAATGACAAAATGAAGAAAGATGATGAAAACTACATTTGGGGAATATATTAAAACACTTAGAACGGAGAGTGGTTTTACATTGTCACAACTCGCGGAAAAATTAAATATAGATACTGCAAATCTTTGTAAAATTGAATCTAGTAAAAGGGAATTTGATTTAAAAAGGTTGCCTAAATTGTGCAATATTTTTGACCTAGATAAATTAACAATGGAAATTGAACTGATCAGTGAAAAAATTGCTCGAAATGTTTACAAAAAAAATATCCATCCAACCGTATTTAAATTAGCTGAACAAAAAATGGAATATTTATCTAAAGCAGACTCAGACGAAAAAAAAACATCAGTTCTAAAAGATGAATTGACTTTATTTTCTCAAGTAAATTGGAAAGAGAAGGGATTTTCAAATCCAAAGGCTACGATCAATGTTGGAACCATATTTAGTGGAATTGGCGCATTTGAACATGCTCTTGATCGTTTAAACGTTGAGCATAATATAGTTTTTGCTGGAGACATTGATAAACATGTTAAGAAAAGCTATTTTGCAAACTATAAAATCAATGAGATAGACTGGCATGACGACGTAACTCAATTTGATGCAAAAAAATACCGCGGTAAAATTGATATACTTGTTGGTGGTAGTCCTTGCCAAGCATTCTCAATGGTTGGAAAACGGAAAGGTCTTGAAGATATTCGAGGCACTCTATTTTATGATTTTGCTCGAGTTGTAAATGAAACTCAACCAAAAGTATTCATCTATGAAAATGTCAAAGGTTTAACAAATCATGATGGAGGAAAAACATGGACTATAGTTCAGGAGGTATTCGAAGAGCTTGGATATAATATTTTCTCCAAAATTATGAATAGTAAGGATTTTGGTATACCCCAACATCGTGAGCGAATTTTTGTGATTGGATTTTATGATAAAACTATAGATTTTGAGTTTCCGTCTGCTATTGAATTAGAATTTAGTATGCAGGATTTCTTGGAGGATTATACTGATTCGAAATATTTTCTAAAAGAAAAAGGGGTAAAATTTGTTACTAGCACAAAAAATAAGACGAAAAGGTATACTCAAATAAATGGCGATGTTATGTTATGTCAAAAAGCAAATCAACAATTTAATTGGCATGGTGACTTCGTATTTAAAGAAGCTTGTGAAAATGAATTTGATGATTTTGTTTTTGATGTTGGGGAGGTTGAAGAAAAGTACTATTTATCTGAGAAAGTTAAAGATTATGTATTAGCCGGTGGTACTAAAAAATTTAAAACAAGTACAAAAACAGATTTGGCGGTTGCAAGACCCCTTTTGCAATCTATGCATAAAATGCATAGAGCGGGAGTTGATAATTATGTTACTCATAATAAAGGGCGAATAAGGAAGTTAACACCTAGAGAATGCTTACGATTGATGGGGTTTAGAGATGAGTTTAATATTGTAGTAAGTGATACTCAAATGTACAGACAAGCTGGAAATAGCATTGTTGTTGATGTGTTAATAGCAATACTTAAACAAATGGATATAACTAATTTTGGTCGGTAAAGAATATGGCAGATCCAATATGTAGATGGAGAAATCCCTATGTAAACACAGTCGCAGAATTAATAACTATTCTGCCGAATGAAGAGCTTTCTCAAACAAGAGCGCGTGAAATGGTAAATAACCGTTCGCCCTACGATTTTTACAGAACTCCGTATCAATTAGCTTGTCAATTGGGGCTTTATTATGAATCAAGAGGTAGATACTTTCCAAAATTTACATGCACTCCAACAGAAGTGGACGTAACTCAATACTTAACGAATTGGATAATTCATTATTCGATTCCAAATCCATACACTAGGGGATTTGATAATTTGCAACCATTTTCGATTCACGCCGCAATTTGCAGACACTTGTTTGATGCTCAGAATCCAATTCAATGGGCAGCTACCTGTGATCGGCTGTTTCAACAAGGAATAGGGAATAATGATATTTTAGTTAACTCAATTAATCGTTATTCACCAATTATTTCTATTAATGCTGGTGTTATTCACTTAAAAGAAAACAAAAATTATACAGACCTTCAGCCATTTATAGATGTTGATATTAGTGGTGATAGAAATGACAAAGAATATTTCTTTGATTTGTTTACAATTCCAAGCCAAAGGGAAGGCAACGAACTTTTTCAAAATAATGATTTGGTTCCAAATTTAACTCGACAAGATGTTGAGGCAATTAGTCAAGTCCAAAACATTCCAAATCTGAGTCAAACAGAAAAAAATCAAATTGTTGCAGCTAGAATCGGTCAGGGTCCCTTTAGAAGAAATCTTCTTATAAATTGTGGTGTTTGTCCCATAACAGGTGTAGACGATAGTCGTTTTTTAATCGCAAGTCATATTAAACCCTGGCGAATTAGTAGTAACCAAGAGAGATTAGATGTCAGAAATGGATTGATGTTCACAGCGACGTATGATAAGCTATTTGATACTGGATTTATATCTTTCACTGACGATAAAAGAATTATTGTTTCACCCCTAATTTCCGATGAAAATAAAGTAAGACTTTCCTTAGAGCATAATATTTTTTATCCTACATTGCAATTACTAGGCAGAGAAGAATTTCTAAGTTATCATAGAGACAACCTATTCAAATACGGATAAATTACAAGAGTCATTCACATTGCCAGGTTACTTAAAAACTAGTGCACGAGCAAGACTTTTCAAACAGTATGTCTTCCCAGTCGCTTTGGCAACTTGCCGATCCTGATGCAATAAAATAAGAGCATAATAACATTTCATGATTGAAAATACGAAAACCCAACACCTATCATCGGGAAATACATCATTTGCGTTGAAAATCCATGCCCTGCCTATCCAAGGAATATTAAATGAAAAATACTATCTGTCGATAATTACATAAAAGCAAAACGTATAACAACCACATCAACCGGAACTTGCCCCGCCAAGTGCGCCGAAGTTATCAACATTTTAGCTTTCTCCGGGTAGTCGTTCTAATCAACTCCCGTTGGGCAAGTCGCGGTTATGTATGATAGGTTATACGGTCAATTTCTTCAAAATATGCTTTAAGGTTTATATTTTCGAAAAGTAGGATATGAAAAATTTTGTGATTCTAATAATGTGCGTGATCTCGATTTTAAGTTGTAGTGAAAATAGCACTAAATCCCTACCGGAGCCGGAGATTACTTATAATGTCCCAAATGTTGTCCGCGAAGTAATCCGTTTTAAGAGGATTGATGGCAATGCTCCAATAAGATTTTATGGTCAAGCAGTTGCATTTTATTTGGAAGAATTGAGATCTAATTATTATTTTCTTGAGAAAGGTGGGAACTACATAGATACAGTAGTTTATGAAAACGAGTATTTATATATAACAGAGTATTTCGCAACCGCCGACGATGTGATACATGCTGATGGCCGTTTAACAATGGAATACTTATGGTCTCAACCTGATACCGGAAGATTTATGGTTTCTTTAACCAAATTTGAATACGCTTACAATCAGGAGAATGGGCAAAGAAGACCCACAACTGAATTAGAAGTAATTCACACACAATCAGATACGTTCGCATACCCCTATTTTGTTAGTTTTTATTCTTCATATACATATCATTTAAATTCAGTGATGAATTACTAAATTTAAAACCGTATAACAACCATATCAACCCGAATTTGCCCTATCAGATGGTCGAACTTTTCAACATTTTCGTTTTCACTGTTGATAACTCATTGTTTTACAATACGTTGGGCAAATCGGGTTATATTCGATAGGTTATACCACTAATAAAATGATGAAGTATATATTAAAATTCGTACTAATTTTAAATTTTCTTCTTTTTGCTCAAACACATTACGTGAGTAAAGAAGGAAGTGCAATTCCGCCGTTTTCCTCATGGGAAACGGCGGCAAATACCATTCAAGCCGGTTTGAATGTTAGTAATTTCGGAGATACGGTCGTGATTGCAAATGGGTCCTATCATGAAAATCCAAGAATTTATAAATCGATTTATATGGTTGGTCTTTCCCGGGATAGTGTTATTGTAAATGGTTTCGGACTGTCTGATTCCACAATTTTTATTTCTGAAAATTCAACATTAAAAAACTTCACTGTGATGGGTCGGGGTGTTAATTACGATAATGGTGTTGGGCTTTATGTTTTGGCTGATTCAGTTACTGTCTCTGATTTGTCAATAAAAAATTGTGCGTATGGATTTATATCAATCCGAAGCGGAAAATTCAGCAATGTAATATTTGAAAACGTTTCAACAGGTATTTCGGTTAGTAATTATTCATTAGAGTGGTTTCTAAATGTTGAAAATTGTGATTTTAGGATTTCAAAAGCAGGGAGTGCTATTTCGGCTTCTCCATTTAACTACATTTCAATAAGCAACTGTCGAATTAAACCGTATAGTAATAACGGACTGCGCTATGCTTTTGTGGCCGCTACAGAAATAAATAATCTAATTTTTAAGAATAATATTGTTCTCGAAACTGATTCCAGAGCAGTTTACTTACCTTATCATGTTAATGATACAGCTTCAATTATAAATAATTGTTTTATCAAGTCGACAGGGATTGATGATTATTCCACGGTAATACATGCCATTGTACCGAAAAGTATTATCATAAAAAATAATATTTTCGTAGATGCCAAGAAAGCAATTTATATCGTACCCTATGATAGTACTTCTGTAGATATTCACAATAATATGTATTGGAAAGTCAGCGAGCAAGATACAACATGGGTGAGTCATTCAGATTTAATGGATGTATATCCAGAATTTGTTCAAGACTATAAGGACTATCAATCATCATATGACTTGCATCTGGATATCCACTCCAAAGCGATTGATGCCGGTTCACCGGATATACTTGATAAAGATGGAAGCAGAAGTGATATTGGTGCATATGGAGGTCCGGGAGGTGAAACTTACGAGTATATTGATAATCCTCCTTCAATTGTTCAAAACTTTAAACTGTTATATTCTGAAGAAAATCAAAGTGTAACCGCAAGTTGGGACTCTTTGTACGCAAGTGATATAAAGCAATACAGATTATACAGAGATACACTGAATCTTGCTGTGATAAATGAAGAAGCATTGATTGCAACACCAAAGACAGCAACCTTTTTAGATACAACAATAAATCCCCCTGAGAGATATTATTATTATGTAATGGCGGAAGATAGTGCAGGACAACGTTCATCCTGGAGATCACAAATTCTAGCCATCAATGTAACAGGTATAGAAGAAGACGGGGAAAAGGTCTATGGGTATAAGTTAAATCAGAATTATCCAAATCCTTTCAATCCCAAAACAAAAATCGAGTATCAACTTGAAAAAGAGTCACAAGTAAGTCTTGAAGTTCTGGATATAAAAGGGGAAAGAGTTGATATTCTTGTCGATAGTATTCAAAATGCGGGCTATTATTCAATTACATTCGATGGCTCAAACTTGGCAAGTGGAGTTTATCTTTACCGTCTGCAAGTAAAAGACGAAAAAGGCAAAACAATATACTTGCAGGGCAATAAGATGCTATTGCTCAAATGATCAGCACACTAAAAAAGTATAACAACCACATCAACAAGAATTTACCCTGCGGGTGAGCCCAGCTTATCAACATTTCAGCTTCACCCTGTGGATAACTTCGATGCAATATTCGTTGGGTAAATCTTGTTATGTATGATAGGTTATATTGCAACAGGTTTTGCGGTTAATTTGTCAGGCTTTCCCAAAATAGTAGGTTTTCCCGGAAGTACGCCAAAAGATATTGTGGTAAATGTATCTGGTAAAGTTCGGCAAAAGTATATTGTTCACAAATTTGTAATAAATCGTTGTTGCATTTAAGATAGATAGGTGCTATTTTGCATTTCATAGGTTCATCATAGGGTTGGAGGTTTTATTGTTCGATTCAGATTTCAACCGGTTTTCTTTTGTGAGTCCTGTAAATGGGACTTACCAGGCGAAGCTCTGTGAAAAAAACCAATACTTACAGGTAAAACCCCTGTAAGTGGGCGCGAGTTATCAACATTTGCGGAAAAGCGATCCACGATTCTGTAATGAACTGATTGAAATATTGTCGAACGCAGGCAACATAACAACCGCATCAACTTGAATTAACCCCAAGGGGTGGTCGCCGCTTATCCACATTATTGTTTTCTCTGGGGATAACTCCCCGTCCCAAATCCGTTGGGTCAATCAAGTTATGCATGATAGGTTATGTTTCTGAAATAAATGAGAGTAATATGAAAAAATTATTATCTGATATAGCGGAAATAATCAAAGATTATCGTAAAGATAAGATACAACAAATTGACTCAAACCACGTTCAAAAATGGGTCGAGCAATTTGATAAAAATTCACAAAAAGTGATACTTCAAGAGACTAAAAATTTATTAAGCACTCTTTATATTTCAGAGAATTCTTTAAGAAAACTATTTAATGACATACTTGTACTTAAAGATATAACTGACGGCAATCCCAAAGGTTATTGGAAAAGTGTTTCTTTATTGGACATACAAAGTGGTGGGAGCAGTCAAAAAGAGATGAATAAAATATTCTTGGAAGAAGTTGATAAAAAGTTTAATTTTAAAATACCGAAAAATGATTTTAGCAAGAAGAATTTGATTTATTTAGATGATTTTTTATTTACTGGCAATAGAGCTTTAAATGATTTTAAGGATTTTCTTCCTAACAATAAACTTACTAACATAAAACTAGAATTTATTTTTATGGGTTGGTATAGATATGGGCAATATTATTTCGGTCAAAGGTTTGAACAATATTACAAAGAATTAAAAAGAAAAATTGATTTTCGGATGTGGAGCTATCAAGAGCTACGATTAGAGAATAGACTATATTATAAAAATAATTCTGAGTCTTTTTGGATGTCGGAAGTTCCTGATGAATTTTATAATGAATTAGGAGTGTCTAAAGATGAAGTCAAATTAAGAGAAGTGATCCAGAATCCTTCATACCGCTTTTTTTCCTCTGAAACAAATAGGCAAATAGTCGAAGAACAATTTTTAAAATATGGAGTGCAAATAATTTCGAATTGTGAGTCCCCGAGTGTAGTTATGCGTCCATTGGGATTTTCACCTTTTCGTGGTTTTGGATTTGGCTCTGTTGTGACTTCTTTTAGGAATTGTCCAAACAATTGTCCATTAGTTTTTTGGTGGGGAGATATTACAAAATCATCCGGAAACGCCTTGGACAATTGGTATCCATTACTTCCAAGAAAAGTATATAAAAAAGATATTAAAGTCGAGTTTGACTTCGATGATGATGCTCTAAAAATAATATATAAACGATTGCAAAATGAGTAATACTTCGATAAGAGAATATAACTTAATTGATTCTTGCGTTATTTATAAAACAAAGGATACATACGGCGACCTGTCGAATATGGCAAGTGGGTATTCGATTCAACTATACAATTCGGTTTTCAAAACATCTGAAGCATTATATCAAGTTTGTAAATTTCCCAATCACCCTGAAATTCAGCAAGAAATCTTATCGATTAATAGTCCTATGACTGCCAAAATGAAAGCTAAGAAGAATTCAGATTTTATTCGAAAAGATTGGGATAGTATTAGAGTAGCGATTATGCGTTGGGCTCTAAGTATGAAATTGTGTCATAATTATGAAAAATTTTCAACTCTCTTGCTAAGTACTGGGGAGCGAACAATTGTAGAAAATTCAAAAAAGGATGACTTTTGGGGAGCTAAAAAAGTTCAAGACAAATTAATTGGTACGAATGCTCTTGGAAGGTTATTAATGGAGCTGAGAGCAAAGGTTAAGGATAACGATTTGTATTCTATATTTGTTGTTGCTCCACCAAATGTTCCAGATGTTAAAATATTAGGTGAACTTGTTACTACAATAGACCTAAGAAAGGAATACTTAAGTAAAATCATTAAAAAGTTGAATATCGAAACATAACAACCACGTCAAGCAGACTTAACCCTCCGGGTGCGTCCAACTTATCAACATTTTCTACGAACTGTGGATAACTTTCCTATCAATATTTCGTTGGGTTAAGCTCCTTACGTATGTACGGTTATATTGCAAAAAGTTTTACGAAAAATCTGTCGGGCTTTTCCTTACAATTCGGTTTAGTTTACATAATGTCCCGGTGCGCGTTTGTCCACTTTTCAATGTCTTGCTCCAAATTCACCAGTGGACAGGAAAACGGAATCGCAGTCTTTAGTCTGATTACACCGCCGACCCGCAGCACTTAGAGTGTTTTTAGAAGTTTTATTAATTTTTAGGCTTGTGCAAAGTAGAAGATTTTCCCAGGTAGTGCGCCAGAAGATATTGCGGTAGAAGTATCCTGTATAATGGGTGCAATTTTAAATCCTTTTCGAAATGATGATAAATCATTATTGCTTTTAAGATAGATTGGTGCTATTTTGATATTCAGAGGTTCATTACAGGGTTGGAGGTGTTATTGATAGTTTCAGATTTCAACCGATTTTTCTTTTGTAAGTCCTGTTGATGGGACTCACCAGGCGAAGCTCTGTGAAAAACAAATACTTACAGGTAGAACCCCTGTAAGTGGGCACGAGTTATCAACATTTGAAGAAAAGCGATCTACCAATCAATAATGAACTAACAGGTAATTAGTCGGCAACGAGCAACATAACAACCACATCAACCGGAACTTGCCCTGCCAAGTGCGTCGTAGTTATCAACATTTTAGCTTTCTGCGGGCAGTCGTTCTAATCCGTTCCCGTTGGGCAAGTCGCGGTTATGTATGTACGGTTATGCAGACAAGCCTAATAAATAAATAGTAAAAAGTATAAAAAGATTACAAACTGTTGAAAAAGCTTTAAGCGCCACCAATGATGTAGTTTTTCAAGAATTGTGTGATTCCTTTTTAGCATTACGTAGTAATAATTATATTGCATTTTCTCGTTCTGGTAGCCAGACTGGCAAACAAAAATCTATAAAAGGGACACCTGATTCATTCAAGCTAATGCCAAATGGTCAATACATTTTCGTTGAACATACAACGAACATTTCAAATAAAACTAAGTTAGAAGATGATATTAGAAAGTGTTTAGATTATAAAAAAACAAGAATACCACTTAAGAGAATTAAGGAGATTATTTTATGCGCAAACTTTAAACTTTCAGTACAAGATGTTGACCGACTAAAAAGAATTGCAGATAAGAAAAAGGTACAATTACGGATCTATTTACTTGATGAACTTTCAATAGAATTATTTTATCACCATAGAGATTTAACAAACCAATACCTCGGATTGCCACTAGACACTGGGCAAATCGTATCAATTTCGAAATTCATTGAAGAATATAATAAAGCGGCAAAAAGCGTTGCTACACCATTAGACAATGTGTTTGTGCATAGAGGAGACGAACTTCATAAATTAAATAATTCGATCAACTCATCAGATTTTATTATAATCACCGGTTCTCCTGGAGTTGGTAAAACAAAATTAGCCTTGGAGGGAATAAGCTCTTTTTTATCAAAAAATCATCAGTTTAATGCGTATTGCGTATCTTTTAAAAGCGCATCACTTATAGAAGATTTGTACCAGTATTTTGATGAGAAGAAAGATTATATTCTTTTTGTCGATGATGCTAATAGGATAGATTCTTTTAACCAAATTATAGGATTTTATAAAAACAGCAGAAGCGGCAAATTAAAGATCATAATTACCGTGAGAGATTATGCTTTAAATGATATTGCGAAAAGATGTTACGAATTCAAGCCTGAAGAATTACACCTTAAGAAACTTTTAGATGAACAAATAATAGATATTATTAAAAGTGATTCCTTCAAAATATATAATCCAGACTATCATAAAGAAATTATAAGAATTGCTGAAGGCAATCCTCGCCTGGCAATAATGGCGGCAAAATTGGCAATCCAAGAACAAAACTTGTATGCTTTATCTGATGTTTCCGAATTATTTGAACAATACTTTGCTCGATTTATATCTGACAACGTTGATATATCAAAAGTAGTAAATCTTAAATCTCTCGGCTTGATTGCTTTTTTTTATACTATCCCTTATAAAGATAAGGTCGGTTGTATCGAAATATTACAAAAATATGATCTTCATTATAACGACTTCATTGAATCAATTGATACTCTAAACAAGATAGAATTGGTAGAAATTCAATTTGAGTATGTAAAAATATCCGAACAGAATCTCTCAACTTATTTTTTCTACAAATCTTTTATCAAAGATGAAGTTCTTTCGTTTCGAGTACTTTTAGAAAATTACTACGATTCAAATTTAGATCGTTTCCGCGATACCATCATACCAGCTAATAACACGTTTGGATATCAAAATGTAATCGAAAAAGTTAAACCAATATTATTAGGATACTGGAAAGCAGCTAAAGTAAACGAGGAAAAAGCTTTCAATCTTTTGAATACATTTTGGTTCTATCTAGAGGAAGAAACATTAGAATTTATCTACACTTTGTTAACTAAAATAGCTGAACCAACTGAGGTTCAATATTATACTACTTATGAAAATAATCAGTTTTCTTATAACCGTGATAAGATAATTAGTCTACTTGGTAATTTCTTTAATTATCCTGTAAAATTAAAAGACGCCCTTGAATTAGCTTTTGAGTATGCTAGAAAAATACCCGAAAAACTTCCAGAATTAATATACACCATAAGAGAACATTTACTTTTTGATACTGATGATCAAAGGATGGGATATAAAAGGCAAGAAATTCTTATAAATTTATTATTAGAAAAAAGTGATAGATTAGAAAAAGTTTACAAAACTTCTTTCCCGGCTATTGCCATCTCTTTTCTACAATATAAATATCAGCATACTAAGGGCGGAAGACACCATTCTTTCTATTGGTACAATTATCCTTTCCCGATTAATAATTTTACGAAAACCCTCCGTGAGAAAATCTGGAACAAAATAGACATAGATTTTGATAACAATGCTGAAATATATACACAATTATTAATTGATTATTCTCAGCGTACTCCAGATGTTGTAAAAGAAGTAATGGAGTTTGACGTAAATTATGTTATAAGAATAATTAAAAACCACCTAAAAAAAACAAATTTCCAGCATTGTCATTATGTTCAATCGCAGATAAATTGGTTTGTTAAAAACGATATAAATAATGATGAATTTGATATTCTGAAAAACATTTATTTCAACGAATTATATCTTATATACTTAAAAATGAATTGGGACCATCGAAGGGATAAAGAATCATTTGCATTCGAAGATTATAATGAATATGAGAAACTAAAAGAAAATGAGGTCCGTGAATATTTTGTTTTTGATAAATTGGATTCTTTTAGCACTTTCTATAAACAATATTGTTTTTTACTCAAATGGGTTAAGAACGATTACAGTATAAAAAATTCTTTTGATCACATAATGGACGAAAATTTCAAGGTGAACTTTGAATTAGGTGCTGAATATCTTGAATACATAATAGTACAAAATAATTACATAGACTATGTACCTTCTTTGCCTTTTCAGAAACTATTAGCGAACAAAGAAAGAGCTTCTTTAATATGGAATATTATTTCCTCAAAAGACTACATACAATCAACAACTTGGAGATTAAAATACTTCATCTATCTGGATGAAAAATTTGTGGATGTAGCCCAATGTAAAAATCTTATAGCATCCATCAAAGATATTAAGGATTACACTTTTATTCACTTTCCTGATTTAATAAAATACATCAAATGTGATGCAAATTTATTGACCAAAATTCTTAGAATAATCGTTGAAAAAAGAGACAAAGAGAAAATTTCGATTAGGTTTACACACAACTTTTTTAGCAAGCATATTTCCTACTTAAAAACTGATATTAAAACTGTTAAAAAAGCATATATTCAACAAGAGAACTACGATCCACACTATGATTATGGTGGAACTGAATTACTAGCTATCCTTAGAATTGATAAGAACTTCCTTCTAGAATATGTTGATCATTTATATAAACAAAAAGAGCGTCATCGCTCTTTTGAACATAAAAACCTATCTGTTGTATGGCTTGTTAAAGATATCCAAAAAGTACTAACTAAAGTTCTAGATCTTATTGCAGAAAGAGAAATATATCTGGGCATATTAGATCATTTTTGTAATTCTTTTTTCTTAGAAATTAAAAAGGAAGAAAATATAAAACGAAGTAATGAATTCATTATCGGATATATCAATGCAAATTACAACGATATAAAAAAAATGAATATGATTGTTGACGTTTTAAGACACACGAAAAGTGATTTCTTCGAAGAAGCATATTCACATTATTTAATATTGACTCAAGATGTGATTAGATATTCAAAAATATTGTGGATCGGTAATGGTGGTTCAACGACTGGGAACGAAAGTCTTGGGGAAAAAATGACTTTGAAATGGAGGAGAATACTAGAAATAACTAATAAGTTAGATTTAGGAATGAAATTGATCCCAATCAAAAAATTCATAAATGATGAAATCGAAGAGGCTATAAGATATTCGGAGTGGGAAAAAAGAAGAAGATTTCTTGATAAATTTTAATCACGTATTTTGAGAGTTGCTCAAGGCGAAACGTTTTTGCATTTTATATTTTTGTAAATCCGTTTTGATATTATTGTTTTATTAGATTTGTAAATAGGTGATAGTAAGTAAATAAAAAGTTTCGAGAATTATTCTAAAAAAGATATGACACAATAAAGAAAAATAAAAAACTAACCCTTCGGGTGCCGCGGGGTTATCAACATTTTTTAATGAATCGTAGCAATGAAGCTGCATAACAACTGTATCAAGCCGACTTAACCCTAAGGGTGGGCGTAACTTTTCCACATTTCTGGTTCTTTTGTGGATAAATCTTCGTCCTTAATGCGTTGGGTTAAGCGCCTTATACATGATTGGTTATACTGCTGCCGCAAGCTTTAAAAGCAGGGGCATTTTAAGTCTTCCGAAATAGTGATTAATCATCATTGTAAAAGTGAGTTGAAGGTGTTATTTTGAAGTCAAGATTATTGGTTCGGCGAGAATTTTTTGCTTTTTGACCAAATATTAATAATATAGAAAATCAAAAGTATTATATAGAATTATTCTTTCATATTGGAATATACTGAAAGTTAAGTATCGAGAAAAACAACAACTTAGCACTAAATAATTCAGTATATCGCAAATTGGTAAAAAAGTATTATACAGAATTATTCTAGTTAATACAGTGTTATACAGCAGAAAGTTTTTAACGAAAATCCTGTTTAGTGAACTTGTACTGGTTGAACCGTTGATTAAAAAAAGACTATTTTAGAGTTGATGCTTTATTCACAGTTATTACTGTTTCCAGTACAAAAAAGAGAAAAACAAAAAATTAACCCTTCGGGTGCGCCGGGGTTATCAACATTTTATAATAAATCGCAGTAACTAAGCTGCATAACAACCACATCAACCGGAACTTGCCCCGCAAGTGCGCCGAAGTTATCCACATTTTAGCCTTCTTCGGGCAGTCTTTCTAATCAGCTCCCGTTGGGCAAGTCGCGGTTATGTATGATAGGTTATACTGCTGCCACAAGTCTTAAAAGTGGGAAGGTATTTGTCTCCAAACAGTGGTAAATTACTGTTTAGGATATTCTCTTGATTTCAAGCGCTTTACTAATTGGTTGCCTTTACTATAAAATTAGGAGTTATTGCAAAAATTTAATTATTTAATTGAAATGTGCTATGCAACATTATTCTGGAAAATTCTAATATGCTGAAATCGTAAGTATTTACAAAACAATAATTTGCTTGGATCTCAGCAAGCTTATTTACTAAATTAAAAAATAATGTTTAGAATAATTCAGTATTCTAAGTTGACGTGAATTGGCATTATTTAGTCTATTTTGTAACACTGAATTCTTAATTTTAATAATTGGTAAATATTCTCTAATTTCTGACCGATTATAACTTTGAAAAAAGTTATTTCGTTTCGTTTTACATGACAAGATAATTTTAATATTTAAAGAGATTTAACATGGATACTATATTCACATCGTTATCTATTTTGTTCCCCAATAGTCTGATAAAACAAATAAAGAAATCGAACTATTATATTGATGGAATTCATTACCATACCCGTTTAAAGTCAAGGCCTAGTAGTGGGTCTAAATACCCCTTTAACATTAATCCCGGTACTTTAGCCGCAGAATTCGAAATTCTTTTGTTTGGGGAGCATAATTGGGCATACATTGTTCCGATTAAAGTTTTAGAGAATATGTATGAACACCCAGAAGCTTATATTGATAATCATCATCCAAATATTAGAATTTACACTATGGATGCAGTTTCAGGAGAAGCCACATATGCTAAAGGTGGATTAAAAATTGACTTCAGCAATTATAAGAAATATTTTTAATGAAATCCTTTTCGATGTTGGTACTGCAAATATTACAAACGGTCATAGTCAATAAGTGGTTTGAAATTAGTGGATTAAACTTTTAAGAGTTACATCAAATTGGACCTACTTAACGGTTGCAGTGAAGTTATCAACATTTTACAATAAAACAGGCAAGTAAGCAGCATAACAACCACATCAACAAGAATTTACCCTTCGGGTGGGCTCAACTTATCAACATTTCAGTTCCCCGTGTGGAAAACTTTTATGCAAAAATACGTTGGGTAAATCTTGTTATGTATGATTGGTTATAACGCAATATTTATATGTTGACAATTGTCAAAGTTCTGATTAAATTGTTCGTATGCTTGTAAGGCAGACTTTGGAGAGCGATGAAGTATTTTGATTGGGACGAAAAGAAGAATAAGTTATTGAAAGAAACTCGTGATATTTCATTTGAGGAAATAGTGCTCGCAATTTCAAACAATCAAATCCTGGATATTCTCGAGCATCCTGACAAAGCGAAATTTCCGAATCAAAAAATGTTTATTGTAGAGTTATTTAATTATGCTTTTGTTGTCCCATTTGTTGAAGATGAACAAAAATACTTTCTGAAGACGATCTATCCGAGTCGAAAAGCTACTAAACAATATTTGGAACAGCAGTGAGAATAAATATGAAATATATAGATGAAGAAGAAAAAGAATTGATGGAATCCTTTGAAAAGGATGAGTGGCAATCAATTGAAAAAAAAGAACATAGGAAATATATCGAATCAGCAGAAATGAGTGTTTCAAAAAGCAAAAGGATAAATATTCGTTTGACTCCGAGAGATTTACATGCGATTCAGGTTAAAGCAATTGAGGAAGGAGTTCCATATCAGACACTTATTTCAAGTATAATTCATAAATATACTCAAGGTAAATTAAGAGCAACAACGGAATAAAAACTACTTGCAGGGCAAAAATGACTTATGAGTTTGTCATGTCAAGAAGCGTTATAACAACTACATCAACCGGAACTCGCCCTGCAAGTGCGCCGAAGTTATTAACATTTTAGCTTCCTCTGGGTAGTCGTTCTAACCAGCTCCCATTGGGCAAGTCACGGTTATGTATGATAGGTTATACTTATTAAAACTATGAAAATATTTGTACCCATATTATTTATTTTGGTAATGACAAATTTTGTCTCGGGGACTACCCGTTATGTTAGTCATACCGGAAGCGATACTGCTCCTTACACATCATGGGCATCTGCGAGCCCTGACTTGCAAAAAGTTATAAATTATTGTACCCCTTGGGATACAGTTATTATTGATAGAGGCAATTACTTTGGGAATAATGAAATAACTGTGCCACTGGTAATTCTTGGTGTTTCAAGAGACAGTACAATTCTCCGACATGGGGAGGCTGTAGGTGGTGTCTGGATAATTCTTAATAGTTTGGATTCGCTTATCGTCAAAAATCTAACCATTATTAGTAATGGGGAAATCAATCACAATCCTATTATCAATAAAGAATCATATTTGGAGGTTGATGGATGCAATATTTATGAAGGTCGTACATGTATTTTCACATATGAATCTGATGTGATAATTAGAAACTGTTTTTTTAAGATAAATGAAGATAAGGCACTTTCGCTAGGTGCGTTTTTAGCGGATGATTTTTATGGAATTATTGAAAATAATGTATTCATGTGCAGAAGTGATGCTGAAGTATTAGATGATAATCTTAATCGTACCATTTTCACAAATAATATTGTTAATTCCTTTACAAGTGTAGGTTCTAACCTACTAGCATTTTGGAAAAGAGAATATTTTGAAATCACGAATAATATTATTTATGGAGATGCATTAGCAATTGCATACTTCTATGATTGTGATACGGTTTTAGTTAGACAAAACACATTTATTCCCTCTCTTGGAGGATTCTTTGGAACCGGGAATGTTGGACGTATATATATCTTTCATAACCAGGTGGCAAATATTTACAATAATATTTTTTATTCTTCAACTGGCATCGAAAAAGATTATATCGATTCTACACCATATGTATCATATAATCTATTTTATAAACATATTGGGTATATCGTAACAGGACAAGTTGAAGTCGGTCCGGGCAATATTATTGAAAAATCTCCAATGTTCGTTAACGATAGCTTATTTTATAATCTAGACCTAACTTATGATGTACATTTGCAACACGGATCACCTGCGATTGACGCAGGTAACCCGGATGTTTTGGATGTTGATGGTTCCAGAAGTGATATTGGCTTCTATGGTGGTCCATTTGGGGAATCTTACAAATACCCTGACCTCTCTCCAAAATCAGTCCGACTTGATTCAATCGCATACGAAGAAGATAATACTTTAGTAAAATTATGGTGGGAGAAAAATACAGAATCTGACTTATGGAGATACAATATTTACCGTGGGCTAGATTCCAATTTTACACCGAATACATCTTCTTATGTTAAATCAACCGATACAACATTTGCAGAGCTCTTGATATTAGATACGCAATATAAAAGCTATTATTATAAAATTCTTGCTGAGGATAAAACAAATAATTTGAGTGAGTGCGATTCACTATTTTATCTGGAAATCACGGACAGTGTTGTAACAAAAGTAAAATACATTACCACCAAATATGATTACAACTTAAATCAAAACTATCCGAATCCATTTAATCCTTTAACAGTAATTGGCTACACTCTAAAGGATGAAGGATTTGTGAGAATTAAAGTTTATGACACAAATGGGCAATTCGTAGAAACTGTCGAGTCCTCACTAAAATCAAGAGGATATCATGAGATTGAATTTAATGGTAGTAATTTAGCAAGTGGAATATACATTTATAGAATTGAGGTGATAGACGATAATAGAATCCCGGTGTTCTTAGATATGGGGAAAATGGTTCTTTTAAAATAATAAGTATAACAACCATATCAACCCGAATTTGCCAATTCGGTGGGCGAAACTTATCCACATTTTCGTTTTCTATGTCGATAACTCGTTGTATTACAATACTTTGGGCAAATCGGGTTATATTCGATAGGTTATATTGCAAAAGTTTTACGAAAAAATTGCCAGCTTTTCCCAAAATTGAAAGTTTTCCCGAGGACGCACAAAAAGATATTTGTGTAGAAATATCTTGCATTGTAAGTGCAATAATAAATCCTTTTCAAAATGATGATAAATCATTGTTGCTTTTAAGATAGATTGGTGCTATTTTGATATTCAGAGGTTCATTACAGGGTTGGAGGTATTATTGTTAGTTTCAGATTTCAACCGGTTTTCTTTTTGTAAGTCCTGTCAATGGGACTTACCAGGCGAAGCTCTGTGAAAAACAAATACTTACAGGTAAAACCCCTGTAAGTGGTCACGAGTTATCAACATTTGCAGAAAAACGATCCACCAATCAATAATGAACTAATAGGGATAAAGTCGACAACGAGCAACATAACAACCACATCAACCGGAACTTGCCCTGCAAGTGCGCCGAAGTTGTTAACATTTTAGCTTTCTCCGGGCAATCGTTCTAATCTGCTCCCGTTGGGCAAGTCGCGGTTATGTATGATTGGTTATATTGCAAATAGTTTTACGGGGAATTTGTTCGGCTTTCCCAAAATATTAGGTTTCCCCGGAAGTACACCAAAAGATATTGTGGTGATAGTATCTGGTATAGTTCGGCAAAAGTATATTGTTCACAAATTTGTAATAAATCGTTGTTGCGTTTAAGATAGATAGGTACTATTTTGCAATTCAGAGGTTCTACACAGGGTTGGAGGTATTATTGAATGTTTCAGATTTCAACCGAATATTTTTTTCTGTGAGTCCTGTAAATGGGACTCACCAGGCGAAGCTCTGTGAAAAACACAAATACTTACAGGCAAAACCCCTATAAGTGCGCCAGACTTGTCAACATTGACAGAAAAACGATCAACAGTCCTATAATGAACTACTTGAAATATTGTCGAACGCAAGCAACATAACAACCGCATCAACTTGAATTAACCCCAAGGGGTGGTCGCCGCTTGTCCACATTTTTGTCTTCTCTGTGGATAACTCTCCGTCCCAAATCCGTTGGGTCAATCAAGTTATGCATGATTGGTTATACGCCAAATCAAACTTAGAATTGTGATTTGAACTTTGCTCTCGTATTTGTAAATTTCTTGTAAAATAATTTATGTTGGAAAAGATTTGATGAAGCAGCTATCAACACAGTATTACGAGGAATTTAATAACCTGATTGGAAAGGAGATTGCCAATTTTCTTTCTAACTTTGATTTCACAGAGGAAAATGGTGGTTTCGATTATCTCACAAAAGCATCTGCAGTCTTTTCATCGAACATCGAGGGGAATAGTATTGATCTTAACTCTTTCATGAATTATGAGATGAGCAAAGAAAAGTTCAAATCAGGTAAAGAAATTGAAGAGATTGAAAACCTTATTGTAGCCTATGAATTTGCACAACAAAATCCGTTAAATGAGAAAAATTTACTTCACTCGCACTTTATTTTGTCTGAAACCCTTTTGATAAAAAGTAAACGGGGAAAATATCGTACCGAACCGGTCGGCGTTTTTGGGAAAAGTGGATTGGCATATTTGGCGATAGAGCCAGAAAGAGTTTCTGAAGCAATGGAGGAGTTGTTCCTTGATATTCATGATTTGAAGCAACGAAAATTGGAAATCTCGGAGGTATTTTATTTTGCTTCATATATTCATCTACGATTTGCTCATATACATCCTTTTCGGGATGGGAATGGAAGAGCGGCAAGATTACTGGAAAAATGGTTTTTAGCCGAAAAGTTGGGAGAAAGAATGTGGAAAATTCCATCAGAGGAATACTATAAAATGAA
>BQMY01000002.1 GCA_022181065.1 Melioribacteraceae bacterium
GTTTAGCACATGTTCTGACACAGCGGGGTTCAGGCTTCAATATATGGAAGTATTTAATTGGGGCACATTTGACAAGAAAGTTTTCAGGATAAATCCACAAGGGAATAATTCATTATTAACCGGTGCCAACGCATCGGGTAAAAGCACTTATATAGATGCTTTGCTTACTTTGATTGTTCCAGCCAAAAGAGACCGTTTCTATAATCAGTCATCGGGTGTTGAGAAAAAAGGTGACCGAACAGAAGAAACATATGTACTAGGACATTATGGAAATATTCAAGAAGAAGGGAAAAGCTCAACTTCGACACAAAAACTGCGTGGCACAAACACCTACTCCGTAATTCTTGCTCATTTTAAAAACACTGACGAAAAACAAATTACAATATTTCAGGTTCGATGGTTTTCGAATAACGAGTTGAGAAGACAATTTGGGATTGCCCACATTCCACTTGAAATTGAGAAAGATTTCAGTCAGTTTGATGCAAAAGGACTGTGGAAAAGACGATTAGATAAAACCTACAACGCAAATAGTTCAAAAAAGAAAATTGAATTTATAGAAGGTCCAACGGGCTATGCTGAAAGGATGTCAAAACTATTCGGGATGCGCACCGTGAAAGCCCTGAGTTTATTCAATCAGGTGGTGGGTGTAAAAGTTTTGGAAGACTTGGACGAATTCATCAGAACAAACATGTTGGAGGAACAAGATGCTGAATCAGAATTCATCCAACTCAAAGAAAGTTTTTTGACTTTAATGGATGCAAAAACCAATATCGAAAAAGCCAAAGAGCAAATCGCACAACTCACTCCTATTAATGAAATCGCAAACCAACTGAATAGAATTAAAGAGAATTTAAAGCAATTAGAGCAATCAAAAGAAACAGCAGTCTATTGGTTTGCAAAAAAAGGTGTTGAGTTGGGAGAAAAGGAATTTGAAAAATGTAAAAACGAAATACAATGCTTGAATGAAGAATTAGCTGAGCTAAGAGGTAAGGAAGATAGACTGAAACAAGATGAAAGAGCAATTTCGATTGCTATTGAAAAAGATGAAGTCGGGAGTAAAATCAAGGATTTGGAAAAGGAAATTAAAGGACTTCAAACTTTAAAAGAAAATAGAATTAGAAAACTTGATGATTACAACAAAATCGCTCAAAGAATAGGATTAACCACAAATCCAGGCGAGCAAACATTTTCTGCAAACAGAGAAAAAGCAAAACTGTTTAAGCAAGATATACAACAGAAAATTGACGATGAAAATGAAAATTTCCGTGCGTTAAAAAACAAAGAAGATGAACTGGCGGAATCAACAGTAGAGGTAGTAAAAACTATTAAAACGCTTCAAAAGAATAAAAACAATATTGCAGGTCGGGTCGCTGAAATACGGGAAGAGCTTATTGAATACATTGGAGCTAAAAAGGAAGAAATCCCTTTTATTGGAGAGCTTATCAAAGTAAAAGAAGATGAATTAGCGTGGGAACCTTCTATTGAAAAAGTGCTTCACAATTTTGCGTTAAGAATAATTGTTCCTCCAGGGTATTATTCTCAAGTAAACAAGTATGTAAACAGCAACAATCTGCGAGGACGAATTCGCTACGATAAATACGAAGAACAAGATTATCTCAAAAATCTTAGGCAAAAGAATATCAATGAAAAATCTCTAATCAATAAAATTGAAATTAAACCTGAAACACAATATGAGGAATGGATTGAGAACTATTTAGAGGCTCAGTTTGATTTTGTTTGTGTGGATAATCTTATAGAGTTTGAACGTTATTCTGAAATGGCACTAACGCAAAACGGTTTGATAAAATTTAGAAAGGGGAAACACGAAAAAGATGACCGTCCACAAATTTCAAGAAAAGAAAACTATGTTCTGGGTTGGGATAACAAAGAAAAAATTGCCGTCTTAAAAAAGGAATTAATCAACTTACAAAATCAGCAAACTGAAAATAAAACTGCAATTTCAAATAAAAATACCGAGATAAAAAATTTAGGACTCTATAAAGACGAATGTCATACACTGTTTTCTGTATTTGGGAAATATGATGATATTGATTGGCAATCGTATGCCAAACAAATACAGGAGAAGACAGAGCAAAAGGATGAATTAGAAAAAACTAATGACCGAGTGAAGAAGTTGCAGGAGCAATTAGAAAAAGTTCAGACAGATTTAAAACAACTTTCAGAAATTGAGATTAAAAACAAACACAGGACGATTTTCCAGGCAGAAGCGAAAAAAGAAAAAGTTGGTAATACAATAACTGGCAACAAAGCCATTTTTGAGTCTTTGGGGGATATTGTAGTTTCTGATTTTGAAGCAAAATTTTCGGAATTACTAGTTATTGATTACAACAGCTTTGAAACAACTCGCGAAAAATTTCAGAAGGACAACTCGGAAGCAATTTCAAAGCTTGAAAGAGAAAAGCAACAATACGAAAGAGAAGTTGTAATTAAAATCAATGCTTTTAAAAGTCCTACTGAAGAAATTACAAACAAGTTTAAAGATTGGCGGTCTGATGTTAGTTCTCTACCTGATTCGACAAATTTAGACTTCATTAATGAGTATCAGAAATTTTTGGTGAGATTGGAAAAAGATAATCTTCCGAAATTTGAAAAGAAATTCAACGATTATTTACAAGAAACCATCACAAACAAAGTGGGTGATTTTAGAATGTTTTTTGAAAAATGGTCAGATTCCATCAAAGAAAATATTAAACATTTGAATGATTCTTTAAAAGAAATAGATTTTAAAAGCAGCCCCAAAACATATATTCAACTGGTTTCACCTAATAAAATTAATGATGAAGTAAAAGAATTCAGAAATTTACTGAACGCTGCCATTCCTAACATCAGGGAAGTAGATGCTTCTATTGACGGACGAAAATATCATTTTTACAATCACATCGAACCATTAATTACAAAATTGGACAGAGAAGAGTGGCGTAAAAAAGTTATGGATGTTCGTTCTTGGTTCAATTACAAAGCCGAAGAATTTTACAAAGAAACCAATGTCAAATTCAAGACCTACGAAAATATGGGGCAGCTTTCTGGTGGTGAAAAAGCGCAACTTACTTACACGATCTTAGGTTCGGCCATTGCCTATCAATTTGGTTTAACAAAAGAAGGCTTACAAAGTAATTCGTTTCGATTTATTGCGATTGACGAAGCATTTAAGTCACAAGATGAAGATAGAGCCCGATATTTGATAACATTGTGTAAACAGCTTCATTTACAATTGTTGGTTGTGACGCCAAGCGACAATATTCACATTGTAGAAGACGATATTTCATTCGTGCATTTTGTAGAACGTAAAGAAGAAAGACATTCCTGGTTATATGATATGCCGATTGAACAATTCAAAGATGAAAAAGCGAATTACGTACACCAATGATTACTCCACTAGAAATAAAGAAAAAAGCTGAAAGAAAATATGTCCCTTTTCTTCAATCATTGGTTCTAAACGCGCCTTTTGAAAGGCTTGTAATTCGTGGTGATAAAACATATACGAAATCGTCATTACCTGAATTTGAAAAAGAAATGCAGCTAATTGTCAGCCAATCCAAAGAGAGAAAAGGATTTGGTTACACCTTGGAATTTCAACGAGTAAAGACAAAATATTTAGGTACACAAGATTTGCCGACATCTATTTATTTTGGTACTGAATTTGATTTTTTAAAGTTCTTAAAAAGGGAAAAAGAAGTCGAATTATTCCGTGAAAGCATTGTCAAAATCATTAAAGCGTTTCCCGAACTAAAGGAATGGATAATTAAAAATCCAATAAGGATTATTCAAAACCAAACTGAATGGGAAAGCATTTTGAAAGTGTGCCAATATTTCAGGCAAAACCCTAATCCTAACTTGTACATAAGGGAGCTGCCAATAAATATTCATACGAAATTTATTGAACGGAACCAAAGTGTCATTAAAGATTTGCTTGACATTTTAATTCCCGAACATATTAACAAGGAAGAAAAGCAATTTGAAAAAAGATTTAATCTGAAATATGCAGAACCACAAGTACGGTTCAGGATCCTTGACAGAGAAATTAGTCGAAAATTCTTTTGGGGGATTGATGATGTTGCTATACCTAAAAGTCAATTTGAAGCACTCGATTTACCAGTTGAAAAGGTAATTGTCTCTGAAAATAAAACAACTTTTTATACTATACTGACACTTCCCAAATTAGAAAAAGCGATAGCCATATTTGGAAGCGGTTTTAGTGTTTCAAATCTTAAGGATGTTTCCTGGCTTGAAGATAAAGAATTGCTATACTGGGGAGATATAGATGTTCAGGGTTTTGAAATTTTATCGCAGTTTAGAGGCTACTTTCCACAGACTAAAAGTATTTTCATGGACAGACATACATTTGAAAAATTCTTTGAAAATGATAATGGTACTCCCTCTTGCATATCTGCACAACTTAACCTGACAGATAAAGAACAACAATTATATGATATATTAAAATTAAACAACTGGCGACTGGAACAAGAAAAAATTCCATTTGACTATGTTAACAAATATTTTGAGAATGAATAACCCAGCTCTTCAAATCTACACACGTTGCCGAGAGGTACCTGCCGCCACACAAACCGAAACTTGGCAAAGAGTTTAACTGTCCTATCGCACAGACGGAAGAGAAGAATAGACAAGGAAGGCAGAACAAAGTGTATAAATCATTGGGCAAATGGTGCATATTTTAAGGTCGCTACAATTAATCAACTTTGTAGCGGTTTGACAAGAAAGTGCCTCGAAATGCCTAACGCTTTATATATCAACCGTTAATGGAAATCGCTATCTTCCGATTAATAAGTAACAAAAAAGCAAAACTTATAACAACCACATCACCCGGAGCTTGCCCTACCAAGTGCGCCGAAGTTATCAACATTTTAGCTTTCTTCGGGCAGTCGTTCTAATCTGTTCCCGTTAGGCAAGTCGCGGTTATGTATGATAGGTTAGGCGTTCAAGCAATATTTGTAGTAAAGTTTACGATTTGCATTGATAATTATTGAATAAGTACGTATAATAGTACGTAGATGATAATTTATTGAGGCGAAATATGATAGCAGCAAATTACTCTGAATTCAGAACAAAATTAAAAATGTATCTTGATGATGTCGAGGATAACAATGAGACGCTTATAGTTAAACGAAAGACTGGTAAAGGGACGGTTGTCATATCTCTGGATGAATACAATTCAATCATGGAGACGGTTCACTTGTTGAGTTCAAAGTCGAACGCAGACAGACTTTATGAGTCAATTCAACAAATGAGAAATGGCGAAACTGTAACAGGGGAGCTCATTGAAGAATGAAGAAGATAACATTTTCAAAAAATGCCTGGGAGGATTATCTCTCATGGCAAAAAGAGGATAAGAAAATTCTTCGTAAAATAAATGAACTGATCAAAGATATTCAACGAACACCTTTTGAGGGTAAGGGTAAACCAGAAGCATTAAAATATGATCTCACGGGATTGTGGTCCAGAAGAATAGACCTTGAGCACAGGCTAGTATATCAATATCAAAACGAAGAAATATTCATTTATAGCTGCCGCTATCATTACGATAAATAATGTAATTGATTAGTTTCATCTTGCTCTCTACATAAAGATGTTATTTAGGGTAATAAAAACGCCTAACAACTACATCAAGTGGAATTTACCCTGTGGGTGGGCGAAACTAATCAACATTTTAGCCCCCACTATGGACAAATTCTATCCTATATTCGTTGGGTAAATCCACTTATGTATGTACGGTTATATTGCAATAACATGGTTAAAAAATAAGGGTTCACCTTTCATGGAAAAGCCTTTTGAAATCAAAAAATTGGTTTTTGATACTGTAATTGGAGATTTGAAATTTCTGAAAAATCAGCAATGGAAGATCACTAATTATGTGTTATTGACATATGCTGCAATTTACACAATTTCAAAGTTGTTTTACATTGAATCCGGTATTCATCTTCCAACCAAGATTGTTTCTAGCATTTTGGTAATACTTCTAAGTGCTTCTGGAATTTCACTTTTGTATTTAAACAACAAGGATATTCTTCTGGCACGTGAAAGAATTGAAACTTGCAAAAAGGAATTTGGACCATATTATCGTTCAATTTTAAAGCCACAGAGTGTTAATTATAAGAACAATATTTCTAAATTCTTACTTTTGTTAATGTACTTTATTATTCTTCTGGGAGGAACGTTGACGATACTATTAATTTATTATTTGAAGAAAAGTAGTTGAGAGAAAATAAAGCAACTTACAGGAAAAACCCCTGTAAGTGGGCGAGAGTTATCAACAATTGCAGAAAAGCGATCCACCAATCAATAATGAACTAAAAGGTAATTAGTCGGCAACGAGCAACATAACAACCACATCAACCGGAACTTGCCCTGCCAAGTGCGCGAAGTTATCAACATTTTAGCCTTCTCCGGGCAGTCGTTCTAATCCGTTCCCGTTGGGCAAGTCGCGGTTATGTATGATTGGTTATATTGCAAAGGGTTTTACCATTAATTTGCAGGGCTTGTCCCGATATTCCGGCTTAGTTTACATAATATCTCCGCGCGCATTTTTGTTCCTTCTTCATTGTCTTTGACCAAATCCACAAGTGGGTAGAAAATCGGAACCGCAGTCTTTAGTCCGATTACGCCGCCGAACGCTGCCTGCAGGGTATGACAAGAAGTTTTGTTAATATTTTGGGGCTTGCCCAAGTTAGAAGGTTTTCCCCGGTAGTGCGCCAGAAGATATTACGGTAGAAGTATCCGGTATTGTGGGTGTATTTTAAAATCCCTTATGAATTGATGATAAATCATTATTGCTTTTAAGATAGATTGATGCTATTTTGCTATTCAGAGGTTCATCACAGGGTTGGAGGTATTATTGATAGTTCCAGATTTCAACCGGTTTTCTTATTGTAAGTCCTGTCAATGGGACTTACCAGGCGAAGCTCTGTGAAAAAACAAATACTTACAGGTAAAACCCCTGTAAGTGGGCGCGAGTTATCAACATTTGGAGAAAAGCGATCCACAACGCAATAGTGAACTAAGAGGTAAATATTCGGCAATGAGCAACATAACAACCACATCAAGTGGAATTTACCCTGTGGGTGAGCCCAACTTATCAACATTTCAGCCTCCTCTGTGGACAACTTCTATGCAATATACATTGGGTAAATCCACTTATGTATGATTGGTTATATTGCAAATGGATTTTCTGAAAATTTGTCAGGCTTGTTCCGATAATGCAATTTGGTTTACATAATGTCGCCGTGCGAGGTTGTCAAGAAGTTTTATTGATATTCGGGCTTGCAAACAGTAGAAGGTTTTCCCGGGAGTACACCAAAAGATAATGTGGTAGAAGTATCTTGTAATATGTGTCTAATTATCAATCCCTCCTGAAATGATGATAAATCATTATTGCTTTTAAGATAGATTGGTGCTATTTTGACATTTAGAGGTTCATTACAGGGTTGGAGGTTTTATTGATATTTTCAGATTTCAACCGATTTTATTATTGTGTGTCCTGCTAATGGGACTCACCAGGCGAAGCTCTGTGAAAAAACAAATACTTACAGGCAAGAACCCCTGTAAGTGGGCGCGAGTTATCAACACTCGTAGAAAAGTGATCCACCAATCTATAATGAACTAACAGGTAAATAGTCGGCAACGAGCAACATAACAACCACATCAACCGGAACTTGCCCTACTAAGTGCGCCGAAGTTATCATCATTTTAGCTTTCTCCGGGCAGTCGTTCTAATCTGCTCCCGTTGGGCAAGTCGCGGTTATGTATGTACGGTTATACAGCAGAGAGTTTTTAACGAAAATTCTGGGTTGGTGATCTTGTACTGGTTGAGCCGTAAGTTCAAAAAAACTATTGTAAAGTAGATACTTGATTCGAAGTTAATTTTGGCTCAAGTACAAAAAAATAAAAGAGAAAAAACAAAAAGAACCCTTCGGGTGCGCCAGGGTTATCAACATTTTATCATAAATCGGAGCAACAAAGCTGCATAACAACCACATCAACCGGAACTTGCCCTGCAAGTGCGTCGAAGTTATTAACATTTTAGCCTTCTTCGGGCAGTCGTTCTAATCTGCTCTCATTGGGCAAGTCGCGGTTATGTATGATGGGTTATAAGTTTTTCTAATGCCTTAATCAGATTCTGCAGAAATTATTGTTTAATTATTGATGAAGGGGCATTATACTTAATAAACATATATTTCAGCTATATACACTTGAGGTAGCGTGATGTTGTACACAATTAAAACGAAGAGATGAATAGAGCTATATCGATAATATCATTGATAATTGTATTTGGATGTTCAAATCAACTTGACCAATTTTCCAATGGTCTGACAAAGAACGCCAGCAAGATAACAGAATATTTGATAAATCAAGATATTGACTCATTGAATGGTGTCCCAATTGACACTCTTGCTAAGACGGAAAAAATTTACAATAATAGTGGTCAAATAATTAAGCAGTTTCATTACAATTTTTACAGTGATGAAAGCATGATCATTGATTTTAAGTACGATTATAGAAAAAGACTTAAAGAAGAAATTGTTGAACTTGTAAATGACAGTATTACGTTCACAGTCGATTATCATTATAATGGCAAACTTGCAGAAAAATGGGAATCGGAATATAGTGATAAAGAATTTTTGTCAAGACAAATAGGCAAATACTATTACGATTCTAATGATCAATTAGAAAAAAGCACATTACTTCAATTGTATGTTGATTTGGAAACAAAAGATACAATTACAAACACATTTGAGTTAAAAAAATATAATAATAATGACCAAGTGATTGAGAGAATTTTATATGATTCAATCAACTTTGATAAGAATAGAATTTTCAAATATAATTATAAAGACGCGAGATTATTTAAGACAAAAGAGTATAATCAGCAGGATTCATTAATATGTACTAAGTTGTACGAATATCAGCTAGACAATTTCGGGAATTGGATAGAAAGAAAAGCAATTATGGATAACGAGTTGACAAGCGTGATAAAAAGAGAAATTCAATATAAATAACTGTGCAAAAACTTTGTATAAATAATAGCAGGTAAATTGCTAAATATCAAGTTTTGTAGCTCGCTTAGACTGCATAGCGGTTTGACAAAGAATTACCGCGCAATCAGCCACTAATCATTCAATTTACCGTTAGGAAATTAAAAACTGCTAACAGCCAATTAAAGAATTGTATAGAAGCAAAACTTATAACAACCATATCAACCCGAATTTGCCTAATTCGGTGGTCGAAACTTATTCACATTTTAGTTTTCGCTGTTGATAACTCGTTGTTTTACAATGCGTTGGGCAAATCGGGTTATATCCGATAGGTTATGTTGCTTTTCGATGAGCAATAAAAGAATTATTGAATAGTGCTAATGGAATTTCAGAGTTGATGTATTGGGCTTGGATAATAATCAATTATCAATTTAGGAGGAAATATGATACTCAAGGGAAATTTTGTCATTGCCATTTTTCTAATGCTGCTTAGTGGGTGTTCATTAAATACTGAAACTAAAAAAATGCAACAAGACTTAGATTCATTAAAAAATATCTTAATTTCAACGGACAGTCTTATGAAAGGTTTAGATAATCGAATTTCTGAATTGGAGGCAAAGAGTTTACTTTCGGAGTTATTGAAGGATTCTGAAAAAGGTGCAATACTAACAATCGGTGAATCGGGGTATTCTAGTGTTGTCTCGGATTTAGGAGTTTTAACTGTCTCGCTCGAGAATGTTTCTAAATATGCAAGTGGTACGAAACTAACCTTAAGATTTGGAAATATATTATCAACCACTATAAACGGTTTGCAATTCGAAGTTTTTTATGCTCCAAAAACTGAAAATGCCGATTATGATTATTGGAATGAAAAGTCAAAAAAAGTCACATTAAGCAAATCTCTTGAAAAAGGAAGTTGGACAACTACAAATGTAATCATTCAAGATATAAGTCCAGAAGAAATAAAGAATATATGGATCAAGAATGTATACCATACGGGCATTACTTTGCAAAATAGATAATTATAACTATTCAAGCGATACTTTAAATTTTTAGTTATAGTTGTTATGAAAATTTTAGTGCTTAGTACCTATAATTCTATTATTCATGAGTTACTTAATTGGAGAGCAAATGGAGAATTACTGCAAAAATCACCCAAATAGAAGAGCATTAAGTTTTTGTCATAGTTGCGGAGAGTACTTTTGTGAAAAGTGTTTGAACGAAGGGACTCAATTTTATTTCTGTAATCAACAAAATTGTTTAAATGAATTTATCGAAGAGGGGGGTGGCCCAAAAATTGAAAAGCAATCTCAAGGAGCTAAAATAGGTGCTGCTATTTTTGGTATACTTATTACAGTTTTGGTTATAACAGTGGGTAAAGAAGCTGCAAATATCCTTTTTGAAAGTGAAAAAGAGTTAAATGTTGAGTTATCTGATTGGAGGAGGGTTGACATTCCCAATTCCGGATTCTCACTTGAATTACCATTTTCTTTAAGTTCGGGTGAGTTGTCTTTGCCAGAAGAATACGAGAAGATGATTGATGAGATGAGCGTGTATCAATATACTTCAGATCCGCTTTCCTTAAATATATCTTATGTTGTTTATGCTGATTTTGTGACACCTAATCTTGACGGAGCAGCAAATGGTGCTATTAATAATATGCGCATCGTTGATGGAGTGAAAAATTTTTCATCGAAAGTCACTAATATTTCGCTTGAAAAAATACCAGGACGAATGATTAGTGGAAATTATTCATTAAAAAATCAGAAGGTAGAGTTTAAAGGGCTAATTTATTCAGAGGGTTTAAAAACTATACAAATTTTATGCTTGTATATTGAAAATGAAATTAATCGGAATGCAGTTTCAAAAATTGTTTATTCCATTAAGAAAGTGAAGTGAATTTGTTTTTAACGAATGAGACTCACGAACACAATATGTAAATAGTTGATTCTTAAGGCCTATTAGATGAGATTTAATTAAATATTTGCTAACTAAATAGTTATGCAAATTATTCAATTGTTTGTATCATGATTCGGATCAACTTTTGTACTGTTTGAATAAATACTGAAAGGCGCAACCCGAGTATGTGGGCGCGAGTTATCAACATTTGCAGAAAAACGATCCACCAATCAATAATTAACTAACAGGTAAATAGTCGGTAACGAGCAACATAACAACCACATCAACCGGAACTTGCCCTGCAAGTGTGCCGAAGTTATCAACATTTTAGCCTTCTTCGGGGAGTCCTCCTAACCGGTCTCCGTTGGGCAAGTCGCGGTTATGTATGATTGGTTATACCACTAAAAAAAATGAAAAAACATATCTTTATAATACTATTATTCTTTTCTGCCATCGGTTACTCACAATCGGTTCGCTTTGTTAGTAAATCTGGTAATAGTACTCCGCCATATACAAGTTGGACTACAGCTTGCGACAGTATAAGACCAGTCATTGATATTTGTAACCCTGGTGATACAATTTTTATCGATAGTGGAATATATCGCGATACTCTCGATATAAATATCCCCTTGACAATTATTGGGAAAGGTATTGGTAGTACCATCCTGGATGCTATCGATTCCAGACTGTACGCAATTAACGTAAATGCCAATTGTAATTTCCAAAAAATTCGTTTTATTGGAAATACGCTACAGCTATATGGCGGGAGCAAAATCATTCATTTCAATACAGACGACACTCTCAAAGTTGAAAGCTGTAGTTTTGAACTAGCGACTTCTCACATTAGTAATTTTCATGGCAGTATGGAAATCAAGAACTCAATATTCAATCTTTATTTGGGTACTACGGGAATAATTTCTGGTTCAAGTACAACTGATACAGAAGATTTAATTGAAAATTGTCAATTTACTTCAATAGAAGATGGTACCGGAATACGAATTGCTGGAGAAAAAATAACAATTAGAAATTGTTTTTTCAAAGGGTTAAGTAAAGCTATTCTACATTCATTTTATTCTAAAACTATGATTATCGAAAACAATATTTTTCCTGCAAAGCGAGCTTCTCTTGATATCCACATAGTTTCAGACAGTTTGATTGTCAGAAATAATCTATTTCACCATCATAAAGATCCTGAATTTAGAGCAGGATTAATAAGGGAAGTTAACGTTGGCAGAATTTACAATAATATTTTCTTCAATAATTCTAAAGGATATTCAATTGAGGTATATCAGGATTACTATGCAGATTATAATGCTTTTTATGGGAATGAACAGGATTTACTCATAAATGCTACTTACGGTGATCATGATGTGTTTCTTGAACCTATGTTTGAAGGTGAATTTGATGGCACTACGCCACCCGACGAACTATTGGCATATTTGCAAAAGTTTTCTCCTCTAGTCGATGCGGGTGCGCCATTTGAAAAAGATATCGACGGTACAATAAGTGATATTGGTCCGTATGGGGGTCAATATGGTGAAATATATGAATACAAAGATTTGCCTCCTAAAAAGCCTTCCAGACCGAACTTTGCGGGAATAAATCATGACCCATTAAAGATATTATGGACTCCAAATACAGAGAATGACTTAGCTGGCTATAAAATCCACATGGATTCTGAAAGCAATTTTACTCCCTCCGTTTCAAATTTCATAATGTTGACAGATACAAATTTTGCTGAAATTGGCACAGTTTTATCAGAAACAATATATATTAAAACAGTTGCTGTTGATAATCAGGGGAATGAAAGTACTCCAAGTGATGCAATGCAGGTTATTGTAACTGCACAGCGTGAAAATGACAATATAGAGTTTGAAGACAAATTATTTAATAACTATCCAAATCCTTTTAACCCCGAAACGAAGATAAGATTTTCCCTCAAAGAGGAAAGTCTGGTCACGATAAAAATATTTGATATCAGAGGTGAGTTGATAAAGAAAGAAAGCGAAAAACTTTACCCTGCGGGTGGTCACGAGGTATCATTAAATCTATCGAATTTTGCAAGTGGTATCTACATCGTGACATTGCAGGTAGAGCAAGGCGGAAAACCAATTTTTACAGACAGTAAGAAAATAACATTGCTAAAATAAACGTGGTATAACAACTATATCAAGTGGAATTTGCCCAATTAAGTGGTCGAGACTTATCCACATTTTGGGTTTCTCTGTTGATAACTCATTGTTTTACATTACGTTGGGCAAATCGGGTTATATTCGATAGGTTATATTGCAAAAGGAATTCAAATGACAAAAAAGAGAAAAGATAAACTCGGTAAGATATTCTTAATTTATAGTGCGTTGCTAATTATCTTTTACAGCATTGTGTCTCTTATGAAAGAAGAGTATTATTATTCTAATTATTGGGGTGGTGTTGTTTTCGCACCGATCGGAATTGTAGTAGGGTTGCTAGTGCTTTATATAGTCCTATTTAAGTGGAAAGAAGTAGAGAAAAATGAAAATGCGTTTAATAAAAATTCAAAAATGGACGATTATCAAAAGTGGTGAATAGAAAACAAGCAAATACTTACAGGCAAAACCCCTGTAAGTGGGCGCGAGTTATCAACATTTGCAGAAAAGCGATCCACGATTCAACAATTAACTAAATGAAAAATAGTCAACAGCGAGCAACATAACAACCACATCAACCGGAACTTGCCCTGCAAGTGCGCCGAAGTTATCAACATTCTAGCCTTCTCCGGTCAGTCGTTCTAATCAACTCCCGTTGGGCAAGTCGCGGTTATGTATGAATGGTTATACAGCAGGGGATTTTTGGGGACAATTGTTTAGTCGGGCTTGTGCAGGTTTGTTCTAAGATTTTGGTAAAGGTTCATTCTCAGTAGATCATTTTTGAGCATAGGAGTAATTTCTTCAAGTTAGGTTGGAAGCAATAGTTGAAATTTTATGGGATTATTTTACGGGTCTAACAAATGCAAAAAACGAAAAAGCAAAAAATAACCCTACGGGTGGGTTCGATTTGCCTAAACTTTTAATTAATTGAGCATAACGCTGCATAACAACCACATCAACCGGAATTTACCCTGTCGGGTGAGTCCTTTTCAGCAACTATTCAACTCGCTCCCAGTTGCTCTTTTTATCCCAACGGCGTTCGGGTAAATCCGGTTATGTTAAATGGTTATACTGCTGCCGCAAGCTTTAAAAGCAGGGGCGTTTTTTAGTCTTCGAAATAGTGATTAATCATCATTGTTATTTTGATGAGAGGGTATTATTTTGAAGTCAAGTTTATTGGTTCAGCGAGTAATTTATGCTTAATGAGCAAATATTAATAATATGGAAATTTAAAAGTATTATACTGAATTATTCTTTCATATTGGGATATACTGAAAGCAAAGTATCGAGAAAAACAATAATTTAGCTTGAAATAATTCAGTATATCACAAATAAGCTAAAAAGTATTATACAGAATAATTCTAGTTAATACAGTGTTATACGGTACAAAATTAAATCAATAAAGAGAGATTGATATGCTGACAATTGAAAAAATTAAAAAAAAATTCGAATACATTAAAAGCGATGAAATGGAGTTCTATGGTGGCGAATGGGAGCATGAATTACAAAAAACCAGAGCTGAATTATTCTTTAATGCTGAGAATAAGGTGTTATTCCCCGAGCAAATAGATTCGTTAAATTGGATGAATGAGCATTATTCTATGTTAGCAAAAGAAGCAGGAGATTATATTGACATCGAGATTAGAAAATCTGGGAAAGTAAATGCGCATAAAGTTTATAATGCGACAATCGAATTTGATATAATAACTGTAAGTTTACCAAATAAAGAGTATGACATCGAAATAAACTGTTCAAAAAGTATTGGGAATTTTTTTCGGAAAGAAATCTTTTATACCGTAATGCTAATAAAGGATAAGAAAATATTGAGTATTGAAAAAAATTGGATTGATTAAATCAAATTTCTAAAGACACGAATTGTACGAAAAACCGTATAACAACCACATCAACCGGAACTCGCCCTGCAAGTGCGCCGAAGTTATCAACATTTTAGCCTTCTCTGGGCAGTCGTTCTAATCTGCTCCCGTTGGGCAAGTCGCGGTTATGTATGATTGGTTATACAGCAAAGGGGTTTTCTGGTAAAGCGAAGGTTTTGGTGAGTCCGCGAAGGTTAAATTCTGGTTAAAGGTATTGCTCTCAGTTCATCGATAAGTTCTTGAGGAAGAAGTCCTTCTTCAGGAAAAATGAAAAATAAATAGAAAACCACCGGAAGGTTTTGCGAAGTAACAAAAACGAAACGAAAACAACCCTTCGGGTGCGCAAAGTTATCAACATTTTATAATAAATCACGGCAATCAATGCTGCATAACAACCGCATC
>BQMY01000003.1 GCA_022181065.1 Melioribacteraceae bacterium
GAAATTTACAAATACGAGAGCAAAGTTCAAATCACAATTCTAAGTTTGATTTGGCGTATAACCTATCATACATAACCGCGACTTGCCCAATGGGAGCAGATGAGAACGACTGCCCGGAGAAGGCTAAAATGTTGATAACTTCGGCGCACTTAGCAGGGCAAGTTCCGGTTGATGTGGTTGTTATGCAGCTTTATTACTGCGATTTATTGTAAAATGTTGATAACCCCGGCGCACCTGTAGGGTTATTTTTTGTTTTTACTGTCTTTTAGTTGGGGAATGCCGTCGGTTTAATAAAAAAACAGTTAAGCGCATCTCAATACTTTTCCCCCTCACTATGCATGGTTTGTATTTTTGCTTTAACATGAAATCTATGCCTATTGAATCCACATCAGCTGTTATTCCACGTAGGACGTTACAACAAAACCCATTTCCTAAAGAATCTACTATGACCGAGATAACGAGAGATTTATCCTCATGTCCAACTAACTTTGACTTGACTATTTTGTAAAAATCTGATTTTACAGAATCATAGTTCTCCTCAAATTCGACCATTTTCTCAACAGCCAGAAAAGGTCGTAAAATATCATAATCTTCATGAAGACTGTCACAGTTGACGCTTTGAATATTTTGAAAATAGAACGATGTAGGCGCAAAAAGGATAGTGGCAAATACAAAAATGATTTTTATTTTCGTCATTTTATTCCCTTTTTATTACATCAAAAATGCTATGAATTTTAGGATTAAGCTCTTCTTCGTAGGAAACTACGCTGCTGTATAACCTATCATACATAAGTGGATTTACCCAACGCATATTGCATAGCTGTTGTCCACAGGGTGAAACTGAAATGTTGATAAGTTGGGCTCACCCGTAGGGTAAATTCCACTTGATGTGGTTGTTATGCGCAATGTACCCACCAACATTTCGTTAATCATGATTATCATTATTGCCTCTTTTTAAAAAATGTTTTCTAGCAATTTTACCTATCGTTTTCGTAGACATATAACTCCATCCCATACCTATCCCTATTGAAGCAAGCGGAATAACATATTTCACAATAGTTCTTTGTAATATTTTCACCCCAAGCTTGGTTCCAATTTTTTTAAAGCTTCAAGTGTCTCCTTTTTGAATATCCCTTTTGCTGCATTAGCAGCTATTTTGCCACCTACCTTCATTCCAAATTTACCAGCCTCTTCGGCGACCGAGCCACCAACAGCAAAGGCAAGTATAGTTAAAATATCTTCTGGATCATCGGGATCAAGATTAACGTTATATATTTTACCAATGTTCGCAACTAATTGTAGTTGCATTCTAACTAATAACACTGCTTCACCGGACAGTGCTGCTAATGCTACAGCAATTTGTGCTGGAATGGGAATTGTGCTTGAGCCACCAGATGCAGGTGCGGAAATCGTCTCAATGATAGCAATAATTTCATCAATGGAAACAGTTGCTCCAATTACACCACCAAGTATTGCAGCATTTCGAGCTGTCACACTAACTAATTTCTTGAATAGAAATTCTTCATCATCCGATTTATATTTTTTCTTAAAATATTCTGCATTTCCTTTTTCCCAATAGTTTTTGAATGACTTTTTTATGAGCCTAAATAACCACTCACCATTCTTAAATGAATTCCAGCCTCCTAACTCTTCAGCCTCTTTTATTGCATTCTCAAGTTTCTTTTTAAGACTTTCTTTGTCTTCATTTTCATCATAATTGGGGTCATCATATTTCATTTCTCTAGTCCTTTTCTTCTGCGTATAACCATTTAGTATAACCCGATTTGCCCAACGTATTGTAAAACTACAAGTTATCCAGAGAGAGAACAAAAATGTGGACAAGCGGCGACCACCCCTTGGGGTTAATTCAAGTTGATGCGGTTGTTATGTTGCCTGCGTTCGACAATATTTCAAGTAGTTAATTAATGAACTGTGGGTCGTTTTTCTGTCAATGTTGAAAAGTCTGGCGCACTTACAGGGGTTTTACCTGTAAGTATTTGTTTTTTACAGAGCTTCGCCTGGTGAGTCCCATTTACAGGACACACAAAAAGAAAACCGGTTGAAATCTGAAAATATCAATAATACCTCCAACCCTGTGATGAACTACTGAATGTCAAAATAGCACCAATCTATCTTAAAAGCAATAATGATTTATCACCAATTTGCGCTGACTCATTGAACAATATTATTGCGGATACTTCTACAACAATATCTTTTTTTGTGCGTCCCCGGGAAAACCATCTATTTAGGGGAAACCTGACAATTTTTTAGTAAAACTTTTTGCAATATAACCTATCGAATATAACCCGATTTGCCAAACGTATTGTAAAACAACGACTTATCAACAGCAAAAACGAAAATGTGGATAAGTTTCGCCCACCGAATTGGGCAAATTCGGGTTGATATGGTTGTTATACTTAGCGAATGCGATTACCTGAGCGACTTTTTGCGGGAGTAGAAGATGAAATTGTTGAAACACGTATTTTCTGTATTGATTATGAATGTTGGCATTTGGCTTTTGTTTGATTCCATGTCCTACGAAGCCATCATGGGTCTAATTATTATTCTCGGGATACAAAGTTACTGGATACTTACGGGCAATGAAAGCAATATTAAGGATGCCATTGAAAAGTCAGAGTTGAGAATGAAAATACAATTACATGAAAAGTTTATCGAGAGCAAAAAGGAAGTATAACCATTTAATATAACCCGATTTGCCCAACGCCTGTTGGATAGAAGTTGACTGCGGGGGAAGCTGAAATGTTGCTGAGTTGCGCCCACCCATAGGGCAAATTCGGGTTGATATGGTTGTTATACCACTTCTATTTTAACAACGTTATTTTCTTACTGTCGATAAATATTGGTTTACCATTTTGCTCTACCTGCAATGTCACTATGTAGATTCCACTTGCAAAATCTGTGAGGTTTAATCCGATTTCGTGACCACCCGCAGGGTAATGTTTTTCTTCTTCTTTCTGTACAAGCACTCCCCTGATATCAAATACTTTCAATGTGACCTGGCTTTCATCTTTGAGACTAAATCTTATCTTTGTCTCGGGGTTACACGGATTTGGGTAATTTTGATATAGCTTGTATTCATATCCTTTCTCAACTTTTCCACCAACTCCACCTGTTACTATGATAGATATCACCTCGCCCGTTTCACTCTCATTTCCCTGCTCGTCATAAGCTGATACCTTGATATAGCTGTTTTCTTCAATTTGACCAATATGCTCATAATAATTTGTATCGGTTACCGATAATAATGTACTCAACGATGGGACAAAACCATCATTATTTCCCATATAAATTTTATATCCCGCCAAATCAGATTCTGTATTGGCTTTCCACTCTACTGTAAATGAGTTTGAATTTATTTCATTGTATTCTAATTCGACCGGTATTTCAGGGGGTAAGTCTTCGTATGAATACACCATACCATAAGGACCTCCATATAAACCGATATCACTTCTTGAATTATCTTTGTCCTTTATTTCCGGATGACCACTATCTACTAAAGGTGAATAAAGTTGAAGCCTGAGATCAAACTCATCTGCTGCTTCATCACCTGTCGGCATCTTGTTGAACATTGGATTTACATACAGGTTATTTTCTCCCATTTGAACTGTATCTGATATTCCGTCCTCGATATCGAATAAACAATTATAATCTATATCATAACTTACTTCATGTCGCAACTCCAGAGATTCATTAAAATTATAAATAACATTGTTATATACCCTCAGATCTGGTGAATTACCAATAAATATACCGGTACTATGACTATTTGGTCCATTGTGTATAACGTTATTCGTTATTTCTGCGTAATCATAATTATAAATCAGATTCACCCCAATACCTTCACAACCAAGTATGTTATTCCTTATTATTACTGAATCACTCCCAATCCCGTGTATTCCATACCTTATCGATTTTAAAGTTATATTATCTTCAAAGAGGAGATTATTAACCCCTAAGTTCGCTGCACTTGTTCCATCAAACTTTTCGGCATAAAAAACACAGCCTCTGACAGTATCCCATTTTGTCGGGGAAGCATCTATGAAGTATATACAATTACCCGTACTAACCATGAAAAATGAATCCTCAACTTTGATTCTTCCACCGTCACTCCTTGTCAGACCACTGGAAAGAACTTTAAAGAAGCAGTTTTTAACATTTAGATCATAAGCCCCATGCTGGTATATTGCAGACGAACCTACCAAGTAGGGAAAATCCCCATTACTTGCTACACTCAAATTGGAAATGTTCAATTTTGCATGAAGATTAATTACTACTTTTCTGGAATATTCACTATGAATAAGAGTTTCGTCGATACCGGAGCCAATAATTGTCAAGTCCTGATAAATATCAAGTGTATCAATATATTCACCGGCAGCTATATAAACCGTGTCCCCACCCTCGGCAATATCAACAACTGTCTTAACACTTGTACCCGCAGTTTCCCAGGTGAGATATGGAAATTCATTGCTACCTGTTTTACTTACATAGCGTACTGTTTGGGAGTACAAAGTAACGCTGAGAAACAGAAATATGACAAGTAATAATTTTTTCATTCTATTTGTGGTATAACACTGTATTAACTAGAATAATTCTGTATAATACTTTTTTACCATTTTGTGATATACTGAATTAATTAGCGCTAAGTTGTTGTTTTTCTCGATACTTAACTTTCAGTATATCCCAATATCAAAGAATAATTCTGTATAATACTTTTAAAAATCAATATTACTAATATTTGGCTCAACGATCATAAATTTCTAGTTGAACCTATAATCTTTATCACAAAATAACACCTTCAACTCACTTTCACAATGATGATTAATCACTATTTCGTTGGACTTAAAGTGCCCCTGCTTTTAAAGCTTGCGGCAGCAGTATAACTGAACAAATATAACCCGATTTGCTTGCAAATTCGGGTTGATATAGTTGTTATGCCAACAACTTAATTAAAAGGAGAATGTAAGATGAACGAAGATAGAAACATAGCTGAAAAAGAAAATAATGATGGCAAAATTGCGGAAATAGTTGAGCAGTTTGGAGAGGACTGCCAGTGCCAGACACACTGCGATAATATCGGCCAATACTCAAAATTTGGAAATGATCCCGGTAGCCCAATAGAGGAATGTGAGTGGTGCATCAGAAATCCTTATAGCAAATACAATCTAAGAATTAAAATTATTGAGCTTATTCGCGCAGACCGCAAAGAATTACTAACTGAAATAAAGAAAAGTTCCGATACAGGAATATTGGTAACCCGAAATTTTAATAGTGGGGCGGTACATCTCAGAGCTTCATCAGATATAAGATTTGTGGAATTGCAAAAAGTAGTTGAAATACTAAGCAATAGCAATTTTGCGGTATAACCAATCATACATAACCGCGACTTGCCCAACGGGAGCTGATTAGAACGACTGCCCGAAGAAGACTAAAATGTTGATAACTTCGGCGCACTTATCAGGGCAAGTTCCGGTTGATGTGGTTGTTATGTTGCTTGCTTTCGATAACCATTCATTTAACTTATTTTAGTACCGTGGATCGCTTTTCGGCAAATGTTGATAACTCGTGCCCACTTACAGGGTTTTTTCTGTAAGTATTTGTTTTTTCACGGAGCTTCGCCTGGTGAGTACCATTGACAGGACTTACAAGAAGAAAACCGGTTGAATTTTGAATCTATCAATATTACCTCCAACCCTGTGATGAACCTCTGAAATGCAAAATAGCACCAATCTATCTTAAAAGCAATGATGAGTTATTACAATTTTGAAAATGATTTACTATTGCTCGAATAATTACAGATACTTCTACTATAATATCTTTTGGCTCGTCCCCGGGAAAACCTAATATTTTTGGAAAACCTCATAAATTAACCGCAAAACCCTTTGCAATATAACCGGACATACGTAAGGAGCTTAACCCAACGAGATATTGATAGAAAGTTATCCACTGTGCGTTGAAAATGTTGATAAGTTGGGCGCACCCGTAAGGGTTAAGTCTGCTTGACGTGGTTGTTATAAGTTTTGTTTTTTATAATACTTTAATTAGCAGTTGGCAGTTTTTCATTTCTTAACGGTTGGGCTATGCGAAGTTGTCTTTGTTGCGCCTGCGGCACATAAATTTGCAAAGCTTTTGTTGTGTGTAGAACATTGAACCCATTATTCCTATAATAGATAATTCTCATTTTTATACGATTCTTCAACAAATGGATAGGTGATGCCAGAAAATAATTTTAATATAGCTTCAAAAATAATTTTTGCTCCAAGTGGAGGTACTGCCATTCCAATCTGTTTTCTTACCTGTTCTTTTGATCCTTTAAATACAAATGAATCAGGGAAACCTTGTAATCTAGCACGCTCTCTATTTGTTAATGCACGAGGTTCTTCCCAATGATATACATGAGTTCCACCTCCTCCACTTCCTGTTATAGTATAAGATGGTTTATTCGGGTGTAACCTCTTATATATATGACTCATTCTCGCTTTTGTACAATTTAACTTACAATTAATAATATTGTTGACTATCTCTTCATCTAACATATGTTTTATTTTATTATTGTACCAAGGGATTTTAGATAATTCAGCAGTTCGTTCATTTTTCGTTAATTTTAAAAGCTTATCAAGATACCAAGCATTTTCCCACGGAGGAATAAAGTTTAGTCTCTCAACAACATTTTTACTTTGTTTTGTTGTCTCATTATTATAAAGCGGTAGCTCACAAGGTTCAGATAGTTTTTGTTTTGCAGTTATGTGAGAGTTTAGATGTGTGGGAGCTGGGACCTTAAACTTTAATCTATGATTTTTTCTAATTCCAACGATTATGTATCTATGACGATATTGTGGAATACCATAATTTTCAAATTTATATAAATGGACTGTTAGCTCATAACCATATTTTCCTGATTTATTTAATTCAGAAAGAATCTTTTGGAATGCTTTCCCCGAATTTGCAGAATGTATACCGCTAACATTCTCTGCAATAAACCAGTCAGGGTTTGTCTTTTCTATTGCAATAACTCCTGCTTTGTATAAATTTCCGAATGCACCTTGAAATCCTTTTTGTTCCCCGACTAAACTAAAATCATTACAAGGGAAACCGAATGCTAAAGCTGATATATTGTTGAATGCATTAAGATTTTTTACGTCACCATCATTTTTAGATTCGACGAAGGATATTGCATCACTAATAACACCTTCACCCAGATTGTTAGTATTGTATGTTGCAATTGCATTTTCATCTTTATCAACACCCCAGCTTTGAGAGATAGAGAAAGTTTGCCCATTTTTGGATGTTTGTGGTACGGCTAATTTAGCTCCTAACGCAAGTCCACCTGGACCACAAAATAATTCACCTAATAGAAATGTATTATTCTTCAAAATAAAAACCTTCTTCAACTGCAATTTCATTAATATCTAAAATTATTTTACTTTGCTTTTCTGAAGGTGGAATTGTATTCATTCTTAAAGTTGAACTTAATATTGACAATTGTTTTTCTGATAATAAATTAGGGTTTTCTTTGTTAAGCCATTCTATAAGTTTAGACCAATATATTAAGCCTTTTTCATAAATTTCTACCTGTGCATTTATCTTATTTAAGACCTTTTGTTCTTTTTTTGCACTTTTTTGAATATCATTAGTATGGTATTCATCTATTAGATTTACAAATACACTATTATTAAGTGATATCTCAATATCTTTAATTCTTCTCCAACAATATTCTTTTTTACAATACTGTGTCACATTTTCTTCTGTGTCAGTAATTACGTTATTGATAATTTCAGAAATAAGAATAAGTTGACTTTCCAATTCTGGAGTTATTTGTTGCTTCTTCCATATAGCCAAATAATCAACAAAAAGCCCTTTTGATGCAACCATATGAGAGAATTTTGCAATTGAATATGTGACGATATTTGCTTTATACCCACCATACCAATCTTGTTTCATTATTTGTTTGTCTAATGACTTAAATATTATAGCTTTGGCAATTAATTGCTTGAAGAAAAGTTCATTAAATTGAAGTTCATTCTTGTCCCATAAGCCTTTGTTGCTTTCATCTTTTCCACTTATCTCTTCTGCAAATTTACCGAAATTCCATTGTGCGCCTTTACTCACATAATGTGGTAATTGGGCAAAAGAGTTTTCATATTTTGCTAGATCTGTTTTTGTAAACATCTGACATTTAGGATTTTGAATCAAAAACTGTTTTTTCTGAGAAGAAGTCATTTTTGCCTGTTTATTTGCATATTGCCCCCTTGCTCGTTCATAAAACCAATAAGTTTCAGTTAATGAACCATCAGAAGAAGGAGCGATTGTACGTCTTGAAAAATCCTCTATTCGTTTATGAAAGGGGTGATTTGAGAAGAAGTCTGCAGCACTAACTTTGTTTTGAGTATTCGCACACTTCGATATAACAGGAACAATCTCATCTACTTTTTCTGTTGCTATAATTGATAATTTTACTTGAACATAGACATGATCTAAATTGATATCATTCTTGTTCTGTAATTTTGCCATAAATATGGACGCTGTTGTTTGTCCGCCATTTACAATTTGTAAATTAGTAGCACTATATATACGATTGTTTTTTTCTTCTATATTTTCTGCGGTTACAGTAAGACCATTATTATAAGCAAAAAACATCTCAGGTTGATTTTTTAATGTATTTCTTATTCCCTTATTAACTCCACCTCTAAATTGCAGAAAAGTACGTACATTTTGCTCTAAAAGTCGCTCTCCATATTTATCATATATTTCAGCAAGCATTTTTCCAGGTATGGCTAATAAGTAAGATCTGCAAGAGCTTGTTTCAACTGATGCTGGTAAACAAGGGATGCCATCATTTACAAACTCAGTAAAATCGATAATGATGTCTTCTTTCGATTTCCCGGACTTAGCGATTCTCGCTCTTCTGCTAATATCCCATATATCATAAACAGTTTGGAAACCCAGTATATTATTTCTTTTTGTATTTTTAAAGCGAGGACTTAAGGTTGCATTTGAAAGAAGAAAAAAATTAATCTTAGTTATAGAATCAATATTATGAGCAATGTCTCTTGCTACCCCATAAATAGGTAAGGATTCTTCTATTTCGCGATAAAACTTCTTTTCCTTTGCCTTTTCAAAAAAACGCTCTGCTCTCTTAAATATCTTATCTATATCATTTTGGGATAATGTTCTTAAATCTTTACTTGTTGAATCATAATCACAAATAAAAAGAGTAAGTTCTTGTTTGTCTTTATTAAAATACCATGCATCAACTTTTATACCAGAATGCTTCTTAATATAGTATGCTGAGTCATACCCCTCAATTACAGCTTGATCTACAAGGAAGTCACACATCTCTTCTAAAAATTGTTCCTCTTTAAAGTCTTCCTCTGCACCTGCTCTTGCATAAATTTCCTGCATATATTCTTTATAATATTCCTCAATATTCATTCTTAAAACTCCAAGCTACTTTTATTTGTTTCAAATGGGATACATTCAGACAAACTAATATTGTAAGTTAATTTAGTTATCCCATGCTTTAAATCATTAGGACAAATTCTAGGGAAATTATCAGTTACTTTAAAAATGACTTCATTCGTAAGAATGTAATTATAGTCAAGATATTTATCAGAATAATAATAACCAACTGCTAGTAATTTATCTTGAAATTTATTAAGATGACTAGAGTCCGTCTCTAAATCGTTAATTATTTCTGAGATCAGCATTGGTAAATTTAAAGATTCTTTAGAATTTGAAGAGGATTTACCTAATGTTACAACATATAAAAAAAGATGCTGAAGTTGGCTACATAATTGTTCAGCTGATGAGATTTTAATTATTGGGTCACTCCCCCCACTCTGACATTTTACTTCAATTGCAGTATTATTAATATTAAAATCTTGAGGGCAACCTTCTGGTCCAATCCAAAAATCAATAGCATCACAAATATCATATTTAATTGTTAAATATCTTTTCAAGAATAACAATTCACCAATTAAACCTTTAACCTTTTCTTCAGGTAAAATGTCTAATCTTTTCTTCTTTAAAAACTCATTCCATCTCCTTAGTCTTTGTAGAATAGTACTTGAGGCGGCTTGAGGTAAGTCAATGTTCATAGTTGAATTTATTAAGTCGTTGCAAAGTGCTAAAAATAGCTCCCAATTTATTTTCTCTTTTAATATTAAAATTAACCTTGAAGTATTACTCCTTGTCGTCATTGAAACAATTTCAACACCTTCTAAATTAGGTGGGTCATTTATTATGATATCAGAATTTGATGGGTATTCATAAATAAATAGATATCTGCCAATATTATCAATTGCCCAAAATAGGTCCGGGGGGTGGTTTGGATTTGCTCTCAAAGCACTTACATCTTTTGTTGGTGATTTAATTTCTTTCCACGGATTTCTCATAATTCACCTTCTATATCTTCATCTGTTTCTACGGTACTTCCATATTGCTCGTTCATCCAAATTGTATTTACCTGATAAGTTGTAAGTTTTGTTATTTTTTTTCCATTTTTCTCTCCGGGAAATGATATCCCATACGCAACTACTCCATTGGGAAAGATAGGATTACTTATTTTTTTATTTTTCGTTGTTCTACAATCTAGTATGTGAACCATTAATAATGGAGTTTCACGAATTTCATTCTCTTTTAAATCAACCCTGTCAATATTTCCAGAACCAAGTTTTCTCTGTGAAAGCATTATTCCAGCCGTACAGTATGATACAGTTCTACGAATCCCCGGATTAATTAACTTTAGATTATCTTGAAGAATGTTTACATCCACGTCTTTATCTTTCGGTTGAATATTAACAAACAGAACATTCCATTTGTCAATACCTTCTTCTTCCGCCAATACTTGTACATATTCTTTAACTGATTTCGAATCGGTCAATGACGATTCCGGATGATTGTGAAATACTTCTATAAAGTCACCAATGAAGTCTGCTGGTACATTGGCAAAAAATTTATGATTTGTGTTTCTTAGTTCTTTTTTTAAGTTCTCTTTTTCTAATTGAACAAGCAATTTTTCTGCTTGTTCAAGATTGAATATGACCTTTTCACTATCTGTAAACAACCTAGATGTTTCAATCAGTCTTCCAGTTAAATCTATTTCTCTTACAACTGTTTTAGCACTTCGCATTTTATTTCTTGCAGTTACTATTAATGAATCTGGATGGTTTCTAACACAAAGTCCAAAATCCTTTGGTGTCTTTTTTAAATCATCCATTTTTCGAAATTCATCCCTCAACTCTTCAGTTGCATTTGCGATATACTCATACCATCCTTTTGCTTGTTCAGTCATGTAGATCCTACACAAATCTTCATAATTCGGCCGATAGCCAAACCACCTCCCCATTTGCATTAATGTGTCATACATAATTGAATTCCTCAAAAAATAAGATATGGAAAGTCCTTCTAATGTTATTCCACGAGATAAACTTAACCCTCCAATTGTAATAAGATGCCTTCCATTTGGGTAGTTTCGCTCAGAATAATCAATATTTTTTTCTGCGTTTGAAGAGCTATTGACTTCAATAACTTCAATTCGAGCAATTGCCTTATTTAAAATCGCTTGTATTTCCCGCCAATCAAACTCTACAGCTAAAAATTCTTTATTATAAGTTTCAGCGATGGATTTTACTAAATTATTTTTTTGAGCCTCTTCAACAGGTAATGCACAATAATTTGAAACTACATTTTTTAAGTCGCTTAAATAGGTATGTATAAGAATGCGAATTTGTGATTGTATGCCAGTGAACCTGCTAATATTCACTAGCATTGAATTATGTTTACTTCCATCATCTCTTAATATTCTAATTGCACAAACTAAAATGAAAACACGGATAGATTCTTTAAGGCTCTCCGGAATGAAACCAGGCAATTGTTCTTTTTTATGTTTCAAAGGAAGAAAGTCAGCGTAATCCACAATTTCTCTAATTGCATTAAATTTGTTATTTACAAAAAGTTCCATTCCCCCAAAATAATTAGATGGAGCGTCCAATGTTTTAATAAAATTTTCTGGAAAAAGATCGTTCATCATCTCTTCTGGTGTATCAGGGTTTATAAAAATATTTGCAAATGGAGTTGCTGTATATCCTAAGTAAACATTCTTAGGAAATAGCTTTAATAATTCTCTAATCCTCTCATTTGTTCTAGTTGGATCAAGATCGTCTTTTTTTGTATTTATTGAAGCATGATCCGATTCATCATCAATCAATAACATCGGAGAATCATTAAGGTTAGTATTATTGTTTTTTAACCAATCAATGAGATTTTTTAGAATACTTACATTTTTTTTAACAACAAATATGAGTGGTGGTTTAAATTGCGCAATAGCTGCTTGTTGCTGAGTTGCTGTACTTTTATTAAAATCAGCGTCAGCAGTGGTAATAGATACGGGGCAGTTTTTTTCTTCGTGGGAAAAATGTCCAACTCCAACTAATTTACCAGCAACTGCAATATCATGTAGCATTAAAGAACTGTCCAAGCCAATAACTCCCGAATCAACCCTTCCTTGTGTTTGTTTTCGTAAAGAATTTAGTAAACCTGCCATAATTATTACAATACGATAGCCAGCATCCAGAGCTTTACACACAACTGCTGCATAATTAGCCGTTTTTCCTGATTGAACATGTCCAACTACTAAGCCTTTTCTTTGCCATGCCCCTTCATCTTTTGGGTCTTGTAATAAATCTAAAATTTCATCAGTAACGATATCCATTTTTCCAACAACCGTATTACCAAAACCATTTTTTATTAGTAGTTGTTTGTATCTGTTCCAATAATACCATTTAATATTCTCTTTATTGTCTGTTAACCATGGTTTATGAGATTGATCAACTAAAGTAAATCCAAGGGACATTGTAATTTGATGTTTTGATTCAATGTTTTTTACTATAACATCTATTTCATTTCCTGTTATCTCAGGACACATTACCTTTCCAATACCATTCACCATTTTAACAATTTTTGCATGAGTAATATCTTTTCCATCAAGTGACATGGAGACTGTATGTTCGATTTGCTCCAAATTACAATTCATAACCAAAATCCCTTATTACTGTTTTCGTTATTTCCTGATTAGATGCAAAAGGTTCAATTTGCAATATTTCATTAAGTTTTGTTTTTGAAATTTTGTCATCTCCAATAAATATCCTCAACATGCTTTCAATTTGTTTTTTTTCCATTGTGTTCCCAATCATCTCTTCAGGAATACTTGCAGAATCACTGTAAAATGATTCACGAGGGAAAGTAGTTTCAATCATAGATAAAATATTTTCAAAATTCTCTTTATCATTTTCAGAAATTTTTTCTAAATATTTAACAATGATGGGATGTTCTTTATTTATTTGATAGAAAATTTGGTTGTTTTTAGCAACTCGTTTCCAAGCAGGATGTATAGTCTTTTCTGTAACTCTTTGCCCTCGTTGTTTATAAACTTTTTTTCCAGAAAATTCTATTTTCCCAATGATACGCTGTAATTCTTTTCTGACTCCATATGGTGGAAATGCATTAGATTTTTTTACATCAATTTTCCAAAGATGGTCTAATGTATTAGGAATATCAACCATAACACGCAACAGCTTTGTCAGCTCTTCTTTTTTAATTAATCTAAACCAGGTTGCATAAATAATCAGTCTTCTATTGCGATAGATATAAAATCCTTGTCCATGCAAATAGCCTTGGTTACCAGCGTATTTTTTCCATTCGGTTTTAGTTGTCTTATTGTGATGTGGAAGTATATATGGCTGTACCTTTATAACTGATTGTTCGTATGTAAACTTTTCACTTCTTAGCTCTGTAGATGACTTTGTATTAAAAGGATCAAAAGCTTCAAGAGGAGACTTATTGAAATAAATCGAAATTTTAGATTCGCCTGGCTGAGGAGATAAATAACGGTGAAAAACTAATTCCAAATGATTTTTCACATTTGCAAGAGCCTCGTTAAAGCTTTGTTCACGGGTATGAGCACGATTTTTTTCAATTATTCTATCAATATTTTCCCAAAGTACAATTGTACCTGATTGATTATTTTGTAAGTAGGTATTTCGAAGTTTTAATAAGATCCCGCAATTTTCAACCTCCTGTTCATCTAATAAACACATCGTCCATTCATTGCTTGTTTGATTTGCCAAAAAATCTATATCCCATTTAGCACAAGTTACGACATTATTAATTTGAGTTAAGACAGTTAATCTACGACATTGTGAAAAGGAGGCTGTTTTCAATCCTAATCCAAATCGCCCTAAATCATTCTCACTTCGCTCTTTGAGCGGATTTTGAGACCCTAATCGCATGGCAAAAACCAGCTCATCTTCTGTCATTCCTATTCCATCATCAACAATGGCAATCCAAGAATCGCTTGCATTTGAATCAAACCTAATACTAATATTTTTTGCTCTAGCTGTTATACTATTATCAATGATATCTGATATTGCAGTTTCTAATGAATATCCAATATCTCTCATTGACTCAATTAATGAAACTGGATTGGGGGAGAGATTAACTTTTTTCATTTAAATATAGAATTTCCTTTGAGTTTTGTATTGCACACAACATCCCGCTTCCTCTATTGTATATAGCAGGAATTAAGCTATAGAAATATAAATTTATCAAGTAAAATAACGCGTTATAAATGATAAAACAATCATTAATGCCAAATTTGATTAAGACAGCAGATAAACTTATAACCTATCATGCATAACTTGATTAACCCAATGGATTTGGGACGTGGTTTTATCCACAGA
>BQMY01000004.1 GCA_022181065.1 Melioribacteraceae bacterium
ACTCTGTGTATAACTCTTTTATTTACAATACGTTGGGTCAGGCGCCTTATGCATGATAGGTTAGATCGCCAAATCCTAAATAAATATTACTAATTATGGAAACTGCAAAAGAAATACTAATTTCACTCGAAAAACTGGATTCAGCTTCCAAAGTTGTTGCTTACTGGGAGCAGAATCAGTCAGAAATCTCTTCTGCCATATCGGCGAATAAAGAGGATATTGATGTGAATGTAAAACTAATGTATTTACTTGTTGAATCGATGAATTCGCTCAGTAAGTATACATTGGTCACTCATTTTTATAAGACCAGTTTCAGGGAGATTAAGGACGATTTAATTTCGTCAGAAAATATCCTGGAATTAAAATTTGAGTTTGCAAAGGGCTTCTATTTTTCGAAGCACTATGAAATGGCAAAAAACCTTTTCGATGACCTTGCAAGTAATGGATATGTAATTTCAAGATTTGGTCAGTGGTGGGATCATTCTGCGTACAAAGTGATCAAAGATAAAGTTTGGCTTCGAGAAAAAGTGTTATTTATCTCGGTTTTTATTCCTCTTATAATAATTATATTTTGGTTACACAATAGTTTTGGTTCTGGTCTAGTATTTACCAGCATAACAATGCTATGTGTGCTAATTGCGATATTAAGCACAAATAATTTGACCACGAAATGGTATTTGGAAGAATTAGATGCTACAATAAATTCAAAACAATATTTACCAAATCTTACTGAAAAAACATTATTATTATTAGGGGTTGAGGGGATAGCATTACTAGTTCATTACTTTCAGGAACACTTTGTTTATATAATAGCTTTTCTAATTATTCCACTAGCATTTTTGATAAAAAGGAAAATTAAGCGGAAAAGCTTACCAGATCTCATTGGTGAATTAAATCGAAAAAAAATACTAGGTACTTAAAAAAGGCGTCTAACAACTACATCAAGTGGAATTTACCCTGCGGGTGGGCTCAACTTATCAACATTTCAGCTCCCCCTGTGGACAACTTCTATTCAATATTCGTTGGGTAAATCCACTTATGTATGATTGGTTATACTGCTGCCGCAAGCTTTAAAAGCAGGGGCATTTTTTAGTCTTCGAAATAGTGATTAATCATCATTGTTATTTTGATGAGAAGGTATTATTTTGAAGTCAAGTTTATTGGTTCAGCGAGAAATTTATGCTTTTTGACCAAATATTAATAATATGGAAATTTAAAAGTATTATACAGAATTATTCTTTCATATTGGGATATACTGAAAGTTAAGTATCGAGAAAAACAACGACTTAGCTCAAATTAATTCAGTATATCACAAATTAATTAAAAAGTATTATACAGAATAATTCTAGTTAATACAGTGTTATACCATTAAATTATGAGGGCGAAATCGAGGGAATTGTGAAACATCGTTATTATATATTTCTACTTTTGGGATTTATAGTAAGTTGCGATAATTCAACAACACCAAAATTGAGGACAGACTCGGGTTTTGATGTGTTTGTTGAGGATGTCCATGCATCCGAGGCATGGCTGGAGATTAAAGTAGGAACTACAAATATTTCAAGAGACATTACTCTCAATTTTGACAGCCTGCCCGACTCAGTAATGAGTTTATCGATAAAAAATGATACAATAATTCATCTGGAAGAATTGAACCCTTTATTAACCTACTCGATAAGTTGTAATCTAGCAGAAACTACTGATTTTCAGGCATCTCAAAAAGAAGTTAATTTTACTACGATGGATACCACCAGCCACGAATTTGAGTGGAGTTACTGGGAGTTCGGTGATTATGCGAGTTCTTATTTGAGTGACATAACTATAATAGATGAAAATAATATTTGGGCTGTAGGGAATGTTCATCTATTTGATAGTACAGGCGCGCAGGATCCAAAGAGATACAATTTACTTCATTGGGATGGCAATGAGTGGACTACGCACAAGCAAACAGTAAAGTTTCGTGGAAATGATATTCTTACACCTTTTTATGGTATCTCCTCATTTGATGCAGAAAAAGTCTGGGTAGCAAGTGGACTACCAATCGAAAAAAAGAGTTATGGTTGGAGTCTACATGACATCAGAGACTATTTTGGTCCGGATGTATATTGTAATATAGTACATACAGTCAGTTCAGAACAGCTATATTTTGGTGGTAAAAATGGAAATCTTGTAAGTCTGACGGGGGTATATTGGAAGCAGCTAAACCCGGGGACAGATTTACATTTTTACGATATATGGGGCGATTACAATGATGAATTTGACGAATATGAGGTACTTACAATTTCGGGTAATTACCTGAAAACAAATGAAGTGAAAATTTATTCCGTAACTTCTACAGATGCCAACGAAATTGCTTCCCAGGGTATTGAAGAAAGCATTGGTGGTATTTGGTTTTCATCTAATAGCAAATACTATGTAGTGGGTAGTGGAATTCATACCAAGCATACTCTAGATGAAAAACTCTGGAAAAAAATGAATGGCCCTACTATATATAGACTTTATGATATACAAGGGGAAAATGTTAATAATATATTTACTTGTGGAGCATTTGGGGAAATAGTGCATTTTAACGGAAAATCATGGAAAAGTTATCGAGAATCAGGAGTGTACCCAAATCAGTATAAATTTAAAAAAATAGATTATAAAGATGATTTGGTTGCTATTGTTGGAAGTGATTCATTCAACTCAGTTATAATTTTAGGTAGAAAAATGTAACGGCATAACAACCACATCAACTTGAATTAACCCCGAGGGGTGGTCGCCGCTTATCCACATTTTTGCTCTCTCTGTGGATAACTCTCCGCTCTAAATCCATTGGGCCAATCAAGTTATGCATGATAGGTTATACAGCTTGTAGCTGGCACTCAAAGCGGTCTGACTATTTTTTCATAAATGATGATAGTTCGGCATTGAAATTTTGATGTACGGGAGTTATTTTGTAATTAGTGACTTGCGAAATGAAGAAAAGTCATGGTTAAAATGAGCGAAAAACGCTTTACCTAAAAAAGTAAGAATAATAGTGTATATGAGAATTATTATTGTATATTGAATATTCTCGAATTTGTAAGTATTTAGAAAAACAACAACTTACGGGGATTTTGGCGAATCGTAAAAATCTGACTCCAAATGTTCATCTACGAATGATTCTGCTTAATTAAGTGTTAGGTCTTTGAGAGAAATAATTATGTATAATGTTATTGAAATGAAAAATAAGATTGAAACTGCAGTGTCCATTGCCGAGAATGAAGTAAAAGAAGAATTCATGCAATTATTTAAAAATATTTATAAAAATAATTCAGTGCCTAATAATTTGTCGGATCCCAAGATAATTTCATTAATTCATTTGACTAGCTACTCAGATTTGGAAAGAGTTATTAGTGGTGCTGGTTTTTACGTTATTTTATCGGATTATGATGCCCAAAACAATGGATGTATCCTAACATTAAATGAAAATATAAGAGCAATTTATAGAGGTGAAGGCAATACTGTAAAAAAAAGAATTCAAAGTCATCTTTTTAATTCAAGATATAAAGAAGATTATGATAAAAGAAAACAAAAGTATTTAAATAAACCTGAGAATGCTGGGAGATCCTATTATGAAGTATTTTGGCCTGCCTGTATAAAACTAGGTGATGGTTCAAACGGAATAAATATCGATGTTGATGAAAAATATAATGAATATAGTTGGTTTTTAATAATCCATAATATGAGAGGGAGTTCCCAAGAAGTAAGAGTACAAGCTGAATTAGCATTTGATGAACTTTTTGGTAAACCATTAGCTTGTAGGGAAAATACCTAACAACAGTATTAACCTGACCTGTGCCCGGGGATGGCTTCGCAATATATCCTCACTCGGTTTTTCCAGTAATTTATCAATTCCATACACTCTTGGCTTTGAGGTTATTCTTGATTGGTTATACAGCAGGTAAGTTTTAACGAAAGACCTGGTTTGATGAGCTTGAACCAGTTGAACAGTGAATTTCAAAAAGCGATTTTAAAGTTAATTCGTATCGCAAAGTTAAATTGGTTTTCCAAACCACAAAAAGAAAAGCAAAAAACACCCCTTCGGGTGCCGCAGATTTGTCAACATTTTTTAATAAATTGAGAATAACGCTGCATAACAACCGCATCAACTTGAATTAACCCCAAGGGGTGGTCGCCGCTTGTCCACATTTTTGTCTTCTCTGTGGATAACTCCCCGTCCCAAATCCGTTGGGTCAATCAAGTTATGCATGATAGGTTATACGGCAAAGTTAGCAGAATGAAACTATGGTAAAGCATAATGAAGTCATAAGATCATCGAAGAAAAAAATTGCAGCCGAGAAGGATGAAGCACGAATACAATATTTTCTTGATAAAATGTTCGCGCAGACAAATCTCTACTGGAAAAGAGCTAACATACTTCTGCTGATAAATGCAGCTGTTATAGGTGTAGTTAGTAAGATGATAACCGATCCCACACCTTGGAGTGACCAAAGTAGAATATTTTATCTCGGAGTGTCAGTAATTGGATTAATTTTGAGTGTTTTATGGTTATTTATGCAATCTGTTTCAAAATATAATGAAGATAAATACAAGTATGATGCGCAAAGAATATTGTTTAGCAAGGGAAACGAAAAGTTGAGAGAAGTGTATTCTACATCTATGGATATTATATCGAATCATAAATCAATAGAAAATCAAAATCAAATTATTCATAAACCAAAGAATATATTGAGGTTTAGTGCAAGTATGTTTATGAACATAATTGTATCAGTTTTTGTATTGATATGGTTAATATTTTTGACTCACTCGATAATAAACATTCTTAATGCCGCATAACAACCGTATCAACCCGAATTTGCCCAACTCGGTGGTCGTGACTCATTAACATTTTAGTGCTCGCTGTTGATAACTCGTTGTTTTACAATACGTTGGGCAAATCGGGTTATACATGATAGGTTATATTGCAGAAATAATCAGTACAAAAAATTGGAAATAATATATGAAATCAAAATTAATGTCTATTTTATTCCTTTTTATTTTAGTCCAGTTTTCAAACTTGTTTTGCCAAAAAAAGTATGAATTCCCGAATTCTCACGAAGTACTATTCTATTCCGAAATCAACTCCAATCTTAACATAGTCACAAGAAATGCCAATAATGAATATTCATTTTATTTATTTAATGAGCAAAATGAACTCATTTTAAATAAAGAATTTGGAGGAGACCCAATATTCCAGGCATTCTACCTTTCTTCCGAAAAGATGATTCTCATATATCAAACTGATCAAGATGAGGAATTCTTCATGAAAGATAAAATTGTTGCGATTAATCCAACAACTAACTCAATTCTATGGGAGAAAAATTCAGCATCAGAGAGTTACCTCTTATCACCAAACTGCAAGTATATCATGAGTAGGGCAAATAAGCATTCAAAAACAACATTCAATGTTTTTTCAACCGAAAATGGGGAGTCTATTTCTGTTCCTGAAATTCAAAACACATTTCTTGCTCACTGGATATCAAATGATGAAATCATTTTGGTTGAACCGTTTAAGGATTTTGATAAATCAAGTATAAAAACAGATATGGCGGAAATTGAAGAAAGGATTAAAGAATTAAATCAAAAGAAATCATTGCTACAAGGAGAGTTCAAAGAAGGTAAAATAAGTAAAAGTGATTATAAGACAAAAAGTTCTCACATTGTATCTGAGATTGGAAAATTATTATCCAGGAAACGCAAAGCTTTCAGAAATCGTGACAGACATACAGATTTGCCGAATAAAGCATTCATAAAAATTATTGATCTTAAAGAAAATCTTATAACAAAACAAAGTTATCTGACTGATAAAGATGGCAATAATCTCACCATTTTACCTTATCAGATGAGAACTTATATCACTCAGCACTTTGCTAATAAAGTTTTTATTTTTTGCAGGGACCATCAAAGAAAAAACTCATTTGTAGTATCAATTAATCACGATGGTGAAATATTGAATAGTATGCCACTTGACTATATTGCTTCCGATCAGATGATATCAGAAGTTACAATAAATAAGACAAAGTTTTTTAGAGTGCTTGCTGAAGAAGGGAAATATTATCTAATAAACTTGGAGAACTTTTCAATAAATGAGGGTGATATAATTGAGAAAACACCGAGGAATTCAAAGTTAGATAAAACATTTTATGAACTTGATTCATATACTGAGAATCAGAGATATATAATAGGTACTTCATGCAATTATTTTATAATGAAAAACTAACCTACAGGCAAAACCCCTGTAAGTGGGCACGAGTTATCAACATTTGCAAAAAAGCGATCCACCAATCAATAATTAACTAACAGGTAAATAGTCGGCAACGAGCAACATAACAACCACATCAACCGGAACTTGCCCTGCAAAGTGCGCCGAAGTTATCAACATTTTAGCCTTCTCCGGGCAGTCGTTCTAATCTGCTCTCGTTGGGCAAGTCGCGGTTATGTATGATAGGTTATAAAGCCAGGATAGAGGGTTAAACAATTATGAAAAAAATACTCTTAATGTGTATCCAATTTTTATTGGTATTCTGTCAGGCAGAAAAATCAGATTTAGAAAAACTAAATAATACAAACTTAAACAAAGATAGTGTTGTAAGTAGTCTAAACACGAAAATAATAGAGCAGACAAAGAAAATTAGTGAATTAAAACTCAAAGTTGAAACAAATGAAACAGGTCTCGATTTAAGTAAGACGCCAGGTGATGAGAGGCTAGAGGATAATGTAGTTGTCTTAGTGAACTATCATCCAACTGTAAGGGAAGTCATCATAGGTGGGTATATATTTTACAAAACTTCTGACTCCCTCTATACTTTGCAAGAGAATAATTTTCCTGATTATGGGAGTTTTAGTCGGTTGTTAGAACAGAAAAGGTTTTTAACATTATTTTCTGGGGGACGACGTTCGGGAATTTTGGAAGTTGAAAAAGTAGAGCCGTTCTCAAACTATGTTAGGTTTAAGAACTTGACAATTCCAGACACTATCACAACTGGGTTTACTACTATTGAAACAATCAATCTATTAAATTCAATAGCAACAACAGCTGAAATTAATGATTTGCAAACGAAACTTGAATTCCCGAAAGACAAAGAACTGGCTTTAGCCAAAAAAGAAGCAATTGAAAAATTCCGAATCATCACCGAGCGTGAATTTGATGAAACAAACTTGAAAATAGAGAAGCTGGATATAATAAAAGGTACAGAGGACTATAAAAAAGTTGGTATGATGAGTGCCACTTTAACTTTTCATATGGATTTACCTGAAAAGATTGATTTATTTCAGATGTTTGGAATAATTGATTATTCAAAAGAACCATTGGAAACGGAAGTAATACATCAGTTTCATATACAAAGTACCGGTGAAGGATATGGCAAAACCATGTACTTTGTTGATATCTTTGATATTGATGAGGATAATGAATATGAGATTTTCTGCATTGAGTACGGATATGAGAATGCTGATTTAATTATATTAAAAAATATCGATGGCAAGTGGAGACGATTCAAAACAATAAATTATTATAATATATAAAGTAGCTTTATAACAACCATATCAACCCGAATTTGCCCTGTGGGTGATCTCAACTCAGCTACATTTCAGCTTCTCCCGCAGTCAACTTTTATCAAATAGGCGTTGGGCAAATCGGGTTATATTAAATGGTTATACTTTTTCTTAGCAGGTAAATGTGGAAGAATATTTCTCAAAATTTTTGGCAAAAATTAAACTAACAGCTAATCAACGATTAGATGCAAAGAATAAGTATAGTGGTGTTTGTAAAATACTACATGAGCATTACTATACCAATAAGTATGATGGAAAAACTAAGTTGTTGATTGGCTCATATGGAAAAAAAACCAATATTAGACCAGCTCGTGATATAGATTTAATATTTAAGATGCCTGATGACAAGTTTGAGCAATATGATAATCATGAGTCAAATGGTCAATCAAACCTCTTGAGCAAAATCAAAAATATACTTGGAGATAAATATCCAAGCTCTTCAATAAAGGCATTCGGAAAAGTTGTTGTTGTCGAATTTTCGAACTCAAGGCATAATGTTGAAGTCTTACCCTCCTTTGAACAAGATGATGGAACATTTAAAATTCCAAATAGTGCTGATGGTGGTAGTTGGGAAGTGTGGGATCCTCGAAATGAAATAGAAAAAATAAACTCCTCAGATTCCAAGAGTAATGGGAATACAAGAAAATTAGTCCGAATGATTAAAAAATGGGAAGAACTTTGTAGTGTGAAGATTAAGTCTTATCAGATAGAAGATTTTGTAATGCAGTTTCTTGATGACAATAATTATGAGTTTACTGATACACAGGAATTAGTAAAGGATTTTTTCTCATTTTTGATAGATGAGATTGATGAATCACAAAAAAGCTTTGCAGAAACCGCACAGAAGAGAGCGCAAAAAGCTATTGATTACTATAATAAAAATAAAGAATTAAAAGCTGTTTCTGAATGGAAAAAGATTTTTGGATCGGACTTCCCAAGCCAGGGAGCAGTTAAGTCCGAGTCTAAAGATAATAGGTACTATTCTGATAAAGAAGAGTTTATTGAGGAAATTCATGAAGTGTCATTTAATGACATATATTTTGTAAAAATAAACTGTTATGTCCGCCAAGATGGTTGGAGAACTCGATTGTTAAGAAATATGCCTTTTCTGTTAAAGAGAAAAAAATTAGAATTCTTTGTTGAATCGACTAATATTCCAGAACCCTACTCAGTGAAATGGAAGGTACGAAATTATGGTGAAGAAGCTCTTAGGAGGGACGACTTGAGAGGTCAAATTTGGCCAGATACTGGAAAAAGAACTAGAACCGAAAACTCAAAATATATGGGAACACACTATGTTGAGTGTTATATAATCAAGGATAATAGATGTATCGCGTATGACAATATAACCGTTTCTATAAATAATCAAGAAGAAGCTGATGGAAGAGAAATATAATGCAATAATTAAAGAGTGCATGAGAGAAGAAGAAAACTGTTTATATACGTCCACCTCTTTTTATTATTGGTTGTCTTATCTAAATAAAGTGAAAGCCTTCTTCATTGCCACCCCCTTAATATTTGGGGGAATTGCAAGTATAGAAATTCTAAGTGATTCTCAAGATGACTTCGCTAAGTATCTTGTAGCCTTAGTAGCGTTTGTAGCTGGAGTATTACCTAGCATATATTCAGCATTAAAAATTGAGGCTAGAATTGAAAAACTCGAAACAGTAACGAATAAGTTTAAAGTTCTACAAGGTAAGTTTAGAAGACTTAGAACTATTGATATACATAATTCAACATTAGATGAAGAATTTCGAACTTCAATCTTAGAGCTAGAAGATCTAAAATCAAATGGTTTGACTATTCCAGAAAGATTTTTTGCTCGTGCTCAGAAAAAAATTAAAAAAGGTGATTTTGATTTTTCAGCTGATGATAAAAAAGTATAACAACCACGTCAACTGGAACTCGCCCTGCGAGTGCGCCGAAGTCATTAACATTTTTGCCTTCTCTTGGGAGTCGTTCTAATCTGTCAGGCGTTGGGCAAGTCCAGTTACGTATGTATGGTTATACCGCAAAATTGTTTTCAATTATTTAACGCTTTCAATATTTCTTTGATGTAGCAAGTGCCAAAAAATATCTCATTCAACCCATCTGTCGAATTTATACCATAGATTTTGCGACCATTTAATAATACAATCTTACCACTATCGCTGTTTAATACTTTTAATGTTATCGTAGATGGGTTGTTCATTGCGGGATTATATTTTGATGCAAACTCAAGCGCATCATCTAAACAAGCGTAAGCATCGGATTCATTCATTTTATTTCCATCAACGTCATAATTGGTTTCAAGGTGCATCATTGCATCTTTTATTTTTCCAATGAGTTGTTGAATAACAATTTTGCCATCGTTGTTTTCTTTTTCAGCTATGTTATTATTTTCGTTTGACATTACATTCTCCTTCTAATTAAGTTGTTGGCATAACAACTATATTAACCCGAATTTGCAAGCAAATCGGGTTATATTTGTTCAGTTATAAGTATTAATTACGTATGCATAAATTTAATTGCCACTTCTTTGATGTTTGTTCTGTCATTCAACAATACAATTATTTATTGAATTGTTCTTGTGAGAATAGTAATTTGAAAAATGCCATATTAAATAATTCAAAATCTATCTATTTATTTTAGATTTATTTAGACTTGTCAATCATAGAGAATATACTCTCGTAAGTGGAAATGATTACATGAATTTAGAAAATGAAATAATTGAATTACTAAAACAAAGTCTTCCTTTGAAGGCGAAGGATATTGCCATAAGATTGGGCAATGATTTGAGTGCAAAAGATATTAATTTAGTTCTTTACCGCAACTTAAAAGGTAAAGTGGTTCAGGACAGTAACTATCGGTGGTCGTTAAATCTTGGGGAGTCTAATAGAGTTACGGATGATAAATTTCCGGAAAGGCAAGATACTATACTTGCAAAGCTGGCTTCATATTATCTGGAGTGTATTTCAAAAGATATAGATACAGGTATTTCAGAATTTGCATCCAGTAAATATGGAAATCTTGATTACGCTCAATTAAAATCAATTCCTATTATTGATTCTGAAAACAATATTCAGGATTTGGGCTCAATTGCTAACTTTATCAATAAAGTTAGAAGAGAAAAGCAAAGGTTAGTCCTTAAACTTGGGTATCCAATATTTTTGCGAAAGTTTATTTCAAAAGCTGGAAATCCATATTATAAAGTTGAGCCAGTATTTCTTATTACCATAGACACAGAACAATTCTTTGATAATAGTAACATAAGTTTTTCTGATGAAGACCCTCAATTAAATCCAGAAATGTTGAGAAATATTCTAGGAGTAACGAGCTCAGAGTTGTTGCAGGAATTACTTATTCTAAATGAGGAATTGGGCATTAACAACACTGACAGTAGACCGACTCTGGATGATCTAGCACAAAGATTAGAACAAATTAGATCAGATTGGGAATGGATTGGGGAAATTAACCCTTATAGTTTATCAAGTGTAAACTTAAGCCAATCGAATGTTCATGGGATTCATAATTCATGTGGATTGTTTATATCCGAACGGTCACAATATACAATTGGTTTAGAAAAAGAGCTGACAGAACTAAGTCAACTGCCAAAATCTGAATATATCGACTCTGCGCTCGGGGATTGGATTCAAAACTCAATTGCTCCTACATCAATAATTTCAGAAACACTTTTGGAGCCGCTAAGCTTAAATGAGGAGCAACGGGAAGCAATTCTAAAGGGTCTTTCGTCATCACTGACAGTTGTTACGGGTCCTCCCGGTACTGGTAAATCTCAAGTTGTTGCCAGTCTACTCATCAATTCGGTATTCAAAGGACAGAAAGTGCTTTTTGCGAGCAAAAATCACAAAGCAGTTGATGTGGTATACGAGCGGGTGAATGGATTGACAACAAGACCAGTTATGTTAAGAATTGGCAACACAGAATTTCAAGCTGCATTATCCTCATACTTGACTAATTTATTATCATCAAAAACAACATATACAGATAATCAACAATTTGATGAGTTGAAAGCAAGGCATGATAAATTGTCAAAAAAAATCTTCGATATCAGAAAACGGCAGGAAGATCTAATTGCTTGTAGAAACAAAGTTGATCAGCTAGAACAATCAGTTGAAAAAATTCGAGATCAAATTGGTCAGGAGTCATTTGAAAACCTTAAAGCATTAGAATCTTATCAGATAACTGATGTGCGGAATTTCTTAGAAGAGTTTGAACTTAAAATAATCAAAGCAGATAAGAGAAAACAGCCATTTATAGTGAAACTTTTTTGGAGTGCATTTAATAAAGCAAGATATGAGGAAACACAAAAAGCATATTCGGAATTTCAGTCTCGTTTTCAAATATTTAGATTAAAATTTCCAGATTTACAAATGGAAGATTCAAATACGAGTGCTTTTTATAATGCTGTTCAAAACGGATATAAATGGCTATTAATCTTTGAAAAAGTAATCGAATACTTTGAGGAGCTAAATCGATTAAAAAGAATGGAAAGCCTTTATCAACTTTCATTGAAAGATAGCTTTTTGACCGATGAAATTAGCGATAATTCATTAGAATTGTGGCAAAGTTGGTTACAGTTAATTCCTGAAACACTTTCCGGGAGGGATCGTAAAACAATTGGTGATTATGTAACGCTTCTTAATTTGATTGTTAAGGCGGATACAGTGAATCAAAAACCAGACCGCGGCATTTGGTCAAAATATTATAAGCTACTTCCAGAGATTACACATATTTTATCATGTTGGGCTGTAACTTCGCTTTCTGTAAGAAGTCGTATTCCATTTTCTGCCGGATTTTTTGATTTAGTAGTGATAGATGAGGCCAGCCAGTGCGATATAGCCTCCGCATTACCACTTCTGTTTCGAGCAAAGAGAGCAGTTATCATTGGGGATGATAAGCAATTAACGCATATCAGCGCAGTTAATGAATCACAAGATATCCAACTTTTAGAAAAGTACGAACTTGATGATGAGTTTATGGGCTGGAGTTATGCAGGAACATCCCTATTTAGATTAGCGACGTCCTTATGTAATTCTGATGATATTGTAGTTCTCAGAGACCATCATCGGTCGCATGCTCATATAATTAATTATTCCAACAAGTATTTTTATCAAAGTAATCTTAGAATCGCTACTAAGTATGAGAATCTTAGATTATTGAATAAAGAACAAATTGTAAGATGGATTAATATTTCTGGAAAAGTGAGAAAGCCATCAACTGGAGGGTCATTAAATGAGCTTGAAGCTCAAGGTGTGGTCCAAGAGTTAAGACGTATTGTTAATACAGGTTATTCTGGAACAATAGGAGTTGTTTCACCTTTTCGTGCTCAAGCGAATAGAATCCGTGATTTGGTTTCACAAGATACAAGTTTGCTAGAAAGTCTTATGAGCAGACAATTCCTTGTAGATACGGTACATAAATTTCAAGGTGATGAGCGTGATATTATGATTTTTTCAACTGTCATAGGGAGCGATATATCAAAAGGTTCTCTATTGTTTTTAGCTAGAACCGGGAATTTATTTAATGTAGCAATTACAAGAGCAAGAGCATCTTTGATAATTGTTGGTGACATGAATGCCTGTTTAAATTATAACATTGGGTATTTTCAAAAATTCGTTGAATATGTGAAATCATTGGGGGATAAATCTTCAATAGTTTCAAAGGAAGAAAAAATTGATTATGGTCCAAAGTATCCAGTAATTACTGCTAACGTGATAGTTTCAGAGTGGGAGAAAATATTCTATGAGGCATTGTATAAAGCGGGAATAATTACCATTCCCCAGTATCAGGTTGGGCAGTATATTTTAGATTTAGCTCTGAAGAAGAACGATAGAAAACTTGATATTGAGATTGATGGAGAAAAATACCATAGAAGTTGGGATGGAGAATTACTTAAGCGTGACCAACTTAGAAATAAAAGGTTGATAGAATTAGGATGGGATGTCAAGAGATTTTGGGTTTATCAAATCCGAGATGATTTATCCACGTGCATCAAAGATATAAAAACATGGTTAGAAAAATAGCCACTTATTTAATTTTCATCCAATATTCAGTAGAAAAGTAAACAGGAATAATTTTTATCAAGCAGACTAATTGTGTCTGAAAAATACTTATAACAACCACGTCAACTGGAACTCGCCCTGCGAGTGCGCCGAAGTTATCAACATTTTAGTCTTCTCCAGGCAGTCGTTCTAATCTGCCCTGCGTTGGGCAAGTCCAGTTACGTATGTAAGGTTATATTGCAAAGGGTTCAACGGTTATTTTGTTCAGTTTTCCCAAAATAGTAGGTTTCCCCGGAAGTTCACCAAAAGATATTGTGGTGATAGTATCTGTAATTGTTCGGGCAAAAGTAAATCGTTTCAAAATTAGTAATAAATCGTAATTGCTTTTAAGATAGATTGGTGCTATTTTGATATTCAGAGGTTCATCAAAGGGTTGGAGGTATTATTGAAAGTTTCAGATTTCAACCGGTTTT
>BQMY01000005.1 GCA_022181065.1 Melioribacteraceae bacterium
TAATCACTATTTCGAAGACTAAAAAATGCCCCTGCTTTTAAAGCTTGCGGCAGCAGTATAACCTATCGAATATAACCCGATTTGCCCAACGTATTGTAAAACAAAGAGTTATCAACAGAGGAAACCAAAATGTGAATAAGTCTCGACCACCCAATTGGGCAAATTCGGGTTGATGTGGTTGTTATACTTTTTTAATGTGCTGATCATTTAAGCAGAAGCATTTTATTGCCCTGCAAGTATATTGTTTTGCCTTTTTTGTCTTTTACCTGCAGTCGATAAAGATATACGCCGCTCGCTAAATTTGTACCGCGAAAAGTTATATTGTGATAGCCTGCATTTTGCTTTTCGTTAACAAGAGTCTTTATGTGCGCTCCTCGTATATCAGTTATTTTTAATAAGACTTTACATTCTGTTTTCAAATAGTATTCAATATTTGTTGTCGGGTTGAATGGGTTCGGATAGTTTGTCATCAGCTTAAAATCAAGATTTGAAACATTTCCTGTTTCCAAAGTCTCAAGTATTCTCTCCGACCCGTCAAAATCGATCTGTGAGAGCCTGTAAGTATTATATTGTCCTTCTTTCTTTAATGGAAATGAATATTCATTTATCTCCGTTGAACTTCCCTTTCCAGCGACTCGCCCAATCTGATTGAAATTACTTCCATCAGCAGCACCCGATATTATAAACTCATGATTATTCAATTCAGAAGCCGTACTCCATCGCAAATATGGAGTGTCGCCACGATAAATCAGCGAAAAAGATATTAGCTCAACTGGAATTGTGTTTTCATCCTCATAACTCGTTAGGCCCACACTTAAAGTTGAAAACCATTTTTTGTCGTAATTGTCTACCCAAAGATGCTTCACATAATCATCGGGTAAACCTGAATTATTGGAATTATACACACTCCATTGTTCCCCATCAATCCGGCAAGCACCCTCACGAGTAGCAACCCAAATTCTATCAGAACTCCCAACTCCAATATCTTCAATAATATTATTGGGAAGCATTGAATTATTTGTTGTGTAGGTGAACCAGTCTGACATATTTTCCAGCTTCGCCAGACCAACAACAGTTGCAAACCATACTGTATTTTCAGAAAATGCAATTTTGGAGATATGGTTGCCCGGCAATGGACTGTTCGAAGTATTGTACAATGTCCAATCGCCGTTTGAATAATATGCAGCACCATTATCATCTGTCGCAACCCAAACCCTGTTATTTCCATCAATACTAATATCTCTGATTTTATTTGAGGGAATGTCTGAATTTGATGTCACAAATATGTTCCAATCCACACCGTTAAAAGTAACTAGCCCTTCACCCTGGGTGCCAATCCATATTTCACCTCCTCCATCGACAGCAACTGCTGAGAGGGCATTGGTGTGAAGACCTGAATTATCCTTATTATATTCTATCCAATCGCCTGCATCATATTTCAGTAATCCTTCAGATGCCATCCAGACAGCACCATCATTTGATTCAGCAAATTGTTTAACAGGATCATGGATCGGATAATCTGGCAACTTGAAGAGGGACCATTCACCATCTTTCATCATTCCGACAGACTTGTAACCTGCATACCAGAGTCGATTTTGAGAATCCATGAAGATATCACTTGTCGAGTATATATCTATCGGGAAAGAGAAAATATTTTCAGATTGCCAAACATTATTGTATAAACTATACACACCTTCGGATACCGAACCAATCCACAATTTGCCCGAATTATCAAAGATTAAAGAGTTGACTTCATAAATTATAATATCTCCTGTTTGGTAAAGATAATGCGTCCAGACGGTCCCATCGAATTTTACAACTCCGCCATAGTCCAATCCAAACCACGCATGATTTGATTCATCGAAAGCCATAGACCTGATTTGGTACATATAGTTTGCGCCTATCTCATCGTATCTTGTCAACGAGCCCGAAGAAAACTTATAAAGTCCATTTTCTACAGTTGCAATCCACGTAGCATCTGAATTATCAACCTCAATTTCCATGATACTGACCAATCCATAGCCTGTACTCATATTGTTATAATAGGTGAATTCTTCCCCGTCAAACTTGAAAAATCCTTCTGCGTCTGCAAAGTAAATATTACCGGATGAATCTGCCGCTAAAGGCTTATAGCCAATTGGATGATTGTAAAAACTCTCATCATGGTAGATAGTAATATCATCTCCTGAAATCTTGATTATACCTGAATCAGTCCTTGCCCAGAGATTGTGATAATTATCCTCGATCAATCTCAAAATTTGATATTGAGAAAGTTCAGGGAAAATATCATAAAAATCGCTCCAACTTTCATTTAAGAGGTATTGATATTTTGTCTCGGTTATATTTTCAGATGTCCTGATCCATAACCCTCCCAACTGATCTACCATCAGATCATCAACATTATTATTCGATATTGGTGAATTCGCCGTATTGTATTTTGTCGTTTGACCTGAAATTTTATTGAATTTAACTAATCCAGTAATAGTACCAAAACAAATCTCATCTTCAAAAACTTCTGTAGAATTAATTCTTTTTGAATCATCGTATTGCGTCCAGCCCGGATGTTGAGCAAATGAAATGCCGGAGAGCAGAATCAATATTGTAATTGCTTGTTTCATATTCCCTCCATTAAATAGTACTGATTGTAATCTCAAATTTTTCTAAAAGTATAACCGTACATACATAACCGCGACTTGCCCAACGGGAGCGGATTAGAACGACTGCCCCGAGAAGACTAAAATGTTGATAACTTCGGCACACTTGGCAGGGCGAGTTCCGGTTGATGTGGTTGTTATGTTGCTCGTTGCCCGCTATTTGCCTGTTAGTTTATTGTTGATTGGTGGATCGTTTTTCTGCAAATGTTGATAACTCGCGCCCACTTACAGGGGTTTTACCTGTAAGTATTTGTTTTTTCACAGAGCTTCGCCTGGTGAGTCCCATTGACAGGACTTACAAAAGAAAAATCGGTTGAAATCTGAAAATATCAATAAAACCTCCAACCCTGTAATGAACCTCTAAATGTCAAAATAGCACCAATCTATCTTAAAAGCACTGATGATTTATCATCAATTCATAAGGGATTTTAAAATACACCCACAATACCGGATACTTCTACCGTAATATCTTCTGGCGCACTACCGGGGAAAACCTTCTAACTTGGGCAAGCCCCAAAATATTAACAAAACTTCTTGTCATACCCTGCAGGCGGCGTTCGGCGGCGTAATCGGACTAAAGACTGCGGTTCCGATTTTCTACCCACTTGTGGATTTGGACAAAGACAATGAAGAAGGAACAAAAATGCACGCGGAGATATTATGTAAACTAAGCCGGAATATCGGGACAAGCCCTGCAAATTAATGGTACAACCCTTTGCAATATAACCTATCGAATATAACCCGATTTGCCCAACGTATTGTAAAACAACAAGTTATCAACAGCGAAAACTGAAAATGTTAATAAGTTGAACCCACCGATAGGGCAAATTCGGGTTGATATGGTTGTTATAAGTTGTGCTTTTTTTTATAATTCTTTAATTGGCAGTTTTTCATTTCTTAACGGTCTCGGCTTAGAAACGTAGAGTTTTTTAAATCGATTACTTGTCCACTGAATCCAAATTTTGCTTAATGAACAGAAATTTTGGAAAGCATTATCCTCCATATGTTTTCTTAGCCAATGTAGTACCTTTTTTTAATTTTTCATTCCATTATTTGATACTGTATTTCACAATTATTCCAATTCGTGCAAGTATACCTGTTTGGCTTTTGGTCATAATGGATTTCTGCTCTATTTCAAGATTTTCAGAGCCTGTGCAAAGCTTTTAAATTTTCCTTTTGGGTTCAGCGTGTATTTTAACTTCTTTTATAAATTTTGTGTTTCAGATTCCAATTTGTCCGTGAATAAAAAGTCCAATAAGCAGAATTATTGTTGAAACAAAAGAAATTGTGGTCCATTTTTTCTGGCCTTTTATTATTGCCCAAAGGGTGAATAGAAAAACGGTCAGAAATAGTGTTCCCCAGATCAAATTTACTGTCGAGTAAAGTTCAGCAGTCTTGTAGTAATATGGAGTTGGTCCCTCACCACCAAAAGGGTATTCTGCTGTTAGTCCTAGTATTTTGACAAAATACCATTCTGAGAAATTCATAAATGCCAAAAATCCACTGAGGATTATAGTTAATGAACTCAATATGATATATGTCTGGCGATTCATATTTATTTTTTCGGTTTCTTCAAATGTACTACAACATCCCGATATCTCTATTGTATATAGCGGGAATTTAGACAATAGTAATTTAACGCGTAAATTCCCTTGAAACCATTTTTATTAGCAATTTTCAATTTGAAATAACTAAGTCTAACATCTATTTGTTAAAAACTTATAACCCATCATGCATAAGGCGCCTGACCCAACGTATTGTAAATAAAAGAGTTATACACACCGGGACTCAAAATGTGGATAACCTCAACTCACCCGTAGGGTTAGGTCGGCTTGATGCAGTTGTTATGCAGCATTGATTGCCGTGATTTATTAATAAATGTTGATAACTCCGCGCACCCGAAGGGTTGTTTTTTTGTTTTTGTTACCTCGTAAAACCGTTGGGTGACTTTATGTTTGTATTTCATTTTTCTTGAAGAAAGACTGCTTCATCAAGGACTTATCGATGAAGGAATAGCAACGTCTGTGAACCTAAATACAACCTTGGCAGACTCACCAAAACATTTGATTTACCCGAAAACCCCTTTGCTGTATAACCAATCATACATAACAAGATTTACCCAACGTATATTGGATAGAAGTTATCCACAGGGTGAAGCTGAAATGTTGATAAGTTGCGCCCACCCGCAGGGTAAATTCCGGTTGATGTGGTTGTTATGCAGCTTTGTTGCTCCGATTTATTATAAAATGTTGACAACCCCGGCGCACCCGAAGGGTTAGTTTTTTGTTTTTTTCTTTTCTCATTATTTGTAGTGAAGACATCATTGACGGCTAATCAAGAATCAGATCTAAAATTACTTTTTGAAATTCACGGCTCAACCAGTACAAGTTCACCAACCCAGAATTTTCGTTAAAAACTCTCTGCTGTATAACCTATCAAGCATAACCCGATTTGCTTGCAAATTCGGGTTGATGCAGTTGTTATAAGTACTTTATTTATGATTAAATTACAACTTTCTTTTCTTTTTTCTCTGTTCATAATCACTTAATAGTTCATTCAGCTCTTCAATTTGTGAACTGTTTTGTTCAGAGCTATGAACCATTTGGTCAATTAATATTTTCACATCATAATACTGATTAGCTGACTATATTCTCCCATCTTTGATTATTTTCTCAATTCGATTTTTGAACGATTTGAAAATGTCAATATCATACTTAGTTTTGTTCTTCAAATATTCGTTAAATTTCAAGTCCCTCGCTTCTACCGATATTTCTGTCAAATCACGGAACCATTTTTTCAAAGTTGAAAGTCTGCCCTTTTGAAATAGCTCCTCTGTTTGACTTCTTAATTCCAGGAAGTGACGACTTAAATTTTGAAAAGCCGGATTCTTCGAATATTCTTCTCTTTCAATATAATAGTCAAGAGTAGCTATCACTAACTCTCTGTATTTTTTTAGTTCAGCATCTTTATCAGTAATACTCATTTTCAGTAGAATTGTGAGAAATTATTTAACAAATTTAGATTTTCACGACGAACATAATTCTGTACTTATAACCTATCGAATATAACCCGATTTGCCCAACGTATTATAAAACAACAAGTTATCAACATAGAAAACGAAAATGTGGATAAGTTTCGCCCACTGAATTGGGCAAATTCGGGTTGATATAGTTGTTATACTTCGTTCTTCAATCTGTTAAATAATAAATTTGTTATCCCCTAACTCCTCTAAAAAGTATATCCGAATCCCAAGTCTATTCCAATTATTTGAGTAGGAGTTTTTCCGGACAATAAAACTGTTCCAACTTTGAATTTTGGGAAAAAATACAATGAACCAAGGATATTTATTTTATATCCACCGAACAATTCTCCATACAGCCCACCTGTTCCAGTACTATTAGTAGAATGAGCATACCCCAAATCTATTCCATATTGTATGTTCTGCTCATCCCGATAAATCATTCCAAGAGATAAACCAAATATATCATAAGATAGGAGTCCCAGTTGTCTGGAAAGTGAAGCTGTAACCTCTATCTTTTCACTAATGTCTCGACCATACCCGACTTGAAATTTGAGTGGATAAACCCCGGAAGTAATGAAAACATCATTTTTCTCCCTTTGGGACTCTGCAATACCGGTTCCAGATTCCGCAGCCAAGTTGCAGCTTAGGAATACAGAGAAAATTAAAATTGTTAAAACTCGATTTTTCATAAATACCCTGTGAAACTTTGTTCGATAAACTTTAAGAAGTATAACCAATCGTGCATAAGGCGCCTGACCCAACCTATTGTAAATAAAAGAGTTATACACAGCGGTACTCAAAATGTGGATAACCCTGACCCACCCGGAGGGTTAGGTCGGCTTGATGCGGTTGTTATGCAGCATTGAATGCCGTGATTTATTATTATATTGTTGATAACTCTGCGCACCCGAAGGGTTGTTTTTTTGTTTTTGTTACTTCTTAAAACCTTCCGGTGACTTTATATTCGTGTTTCATTTTTATTGAATAAGCTCTTCTTCTTCAAGAACTTCTTGATGAAATGTGGGCAACGCGTGTGAACCTGAATCCAACCTTGGCGATCTCACCAAAACTTCGCATTTCCCTAAAACCTTTTGCTGTATAACCAATCATGCATAACTTGATTGACCCAACGGATTTAGCACGGGGAGTTATCCACATAGAAAGCAAAAATGTGGACAAGCGGCGACCACCCTTTAGGGTTAATTCAAGTTGATGTGGTTGTTATATGCAAGGTTTTTATGTATTTTTTTAGCATCGCACATAGAGTTTTAATTTAAATCTTCTATTACTCAATGCACCATAATTAACCCTCAATCTTGTGAAAATAGTTTTAAATAATTTCGAAAACTATGTATTTTGAGAAAGAAATAGATAAACCCACCCCACAAAGTTCATTTTATAAATTTTTGGGTCAAAATGTACTATTTTAAATGCTAAAACCAATATTCTTTTTTACCATCTTCTCTTATACGAGAATGTAACATTTTTTGGTTTTGATTCGATGTTGGTAAATTATTAAAGTCAGAATTTGATAATATGCTCTCAAGAGAAGATTCTGAATAAGGTTCACCATTATCTTTTACAACACTGTTCTGATTTGCCCATCTTTTTATATCAGAGGTTGTAAACGGCGAAGAAATTGTCCCATTTAAAACTGCATTATGAATTTTGTCGATTAATTTCATATAATCCTCCTTAATATTTTATTAGGCTTAATTTTTATCTCTATTTTTTAGAATTTTTTGATAATCTACCAATTTTAATGTGCACTCTTTGTTTGCTCAATTAATTCTATAAATTTCGTTATCATTTGAGCTTCTTCTTCTGTAAAATCAGCCTTTGCGGAAGAACTTCTACTCTCTAGAAGGTATTGTCTTTTTCTCTCTACACCATTTAGAGCACGAAGGTATCGTCTTTTACCCTTCATTACAATTGATCCGTTTTCAACTAAATACTTTGATAATTCATAAAGCACTTTTTCCTTTTTAGAATCCTTTAAACCAGTAATCTCTTTCTCTTCTCTTCCCCAATTGTAGTGCCAAACTTCTTCAAAAAGTATCCGCCACAAGTAATCTAAAGGATATATTTTATAGCGATGATCATCATCGAAAGGCTCATACACATACACAAAAACTGTAGATAAATCTAATCCCAAATTTTGAAAAATTTTAACTTTTTCGATTGAATAATCATCTAAAGCTCCTTTTAGTCCCCTTCTCAGGCTACTAAGATTTAAATTGTGCAAATAATTAGTTTCTCCACTTATTGTTTTTAATATATACTCAAATTCGTTTTCATGATTTTCCAAAACTGTATCGTCTTTCGTATTTGTAAACTCAAATAATTCATCATTTTCTAAACTAAATCTTTCCAAAAGAAGACTTGAATAACCTGGTTGAAACATTTCACTCTCCGCATAGAATCCAAACTCAATATATGCAGATATTACCCAAAGTTCTTTCAACATAGGATAATTATCTAAATTAAAAGTTCCTTTAAACGCAACAACTTTTGCCCCTTGAGGGGTTTCTTGAAATGCCCATTCTGTTTTTGAAAAATTTGGTTGATTTCCCAAAAATTTCCCTATCGTTACCATAGGGTAATCATTAAAAACTCCTTCTTTTACTATGTTAATATGCTCTTCTTCCGGGGAACTACAATTTAACAGAATTAATGAAGTACTAACAATAATTGCAAAAAAACTAAAGTATTTTTTCATTTTCAAAATCCTTTAAATAATTTAACATTACTAATTATGATGATAATTCTAATTGGCATATAACCAATCATGCATAACCCGATTAAACCCAAATGCGAATGGAGTAAAAGTTGTCAAGATAGAAACCTAAAATGTTGATAACCTCGGCGCACCCGAAGGGTTTAATTCGGGTTAATGCGGTTGTTATAAGTTTTTATTATTTCTGTAATTATTGGCATCTGATAGTTTTAAAGTTCATTCTATTTTAACGTCGAGTATATCTTGCCCAAGGTTTGCCGAATTCAAATCTGGCAGTCTCCACCAAAATTGATGCGGGCGATACCGCCCTAGAATCGCTTGCCATCCCGTTCTTTGTTGTTCAGCTTAATTTGTTCCTTCAGCTTCAAAAGTGTCAACTATTCTAACACCTTCTCTCTCATTCATAAAATCTATAAACACCGCACGTCCATCCGACATTTGATATGTATTCAGATTATTTACTTTTATTTGTTCATAAGTTCCAGTAAAATCAAACCCCTTACTTCCATCTTTTGCCTCCATTCTCCAGTTAAATTCTCCTTCTTGTCGTAAATCGTTCACTACTCTTGGACAGGTCCATTCTTGTGTTGCAAAGTTCCAATTTATATTGTTTTCTGGCGAAGTTCATAGTTTCCAGACAATGCCTACCGGTGCATTGTTAGTCGCCTCAATTGTAATTTTATCTTTCGATTTCATAATTATCCATTTTTAATAAGTTTGACCTATATCTAACCATTTTTACAATCAGTTGTTTAGGAAGTGGTCTGTCAATTGGGAACTGAACTGAACCTTTGCCTTTCTTAAAATCAGAGAGTTCAATTTCGAATTTCTCCATAACAGTCGGATGCGGATATAAGCCAACATGCTTTTTATAACCAGCTATCATAATTTGTTGTTCCCTTTTTCCTCCTTCCATTAAAGCATATGCTGGAATATTGTAATTGATCATCTCTATTGCACTTGGTTCAGCCTCGTAAATACAATTTCTCAATTCGATTAAAGCTACCATAATCATTTCAGGTTGACTATCAAGGTAATCTTGTACTGTTTTAAACTTTTTGGGATCACTCATTTTAATTTGTTTTTTGTCTGAAGTCAATAGTTACTTTCTCTCTCAATATAAATGCCAAAATTTCACTTCCACTATTGTATATTCCGAGAATAGAAGTGATAGAAATGTGTTTATAGCACATAATATACCCGTTTATATATAATCATACAAACATTTTGTTAAGAATAGCAGAAAACTTATAACCTATCGAATATAACCCGATTTGCCAAACGTATTGTAAAACAACGAGTTATCCACAGAGAAACCTTAAATGTGAATAAGTCTCGACCACCGAATTGGCAAATTCGGGTTGATATGGTTGTTATAAGTTTTTTTTAATACTTTAATAGGCAGTTGGCAGTTTTTCATTTCTTAACGGTAAATTGTATGAGTAGTGGCAGATTGCGTGGTAGTTACCTGTCAAACCGCTACGCAGTTTGAGCGGGCTACAAGCCTTGATGTTTGTCACTTTGCCTGCAATTACTTATACAAAATGTTAGGCAATTGTATTTTTTATTCTCCATTTAGTCCTTTCCAATGTAACTCATCTTTCGTTTTAATAAATTCAAGTAATTCTTTTACGACATCATCTAATTGTAATATTTTATCATCATGTTGCTGAACTTTCTCAAATTGATTTTGATGCGAAAACCAATGCAATAATTTTGTATTATAAGTTGGCTTATCTTCTGGATTAAAAACTTTTTTAACTCTATTATCAACTTCTGAATCACTTGGATATTTCATAAGTGTATATAATTCAAGAAATCTGCGAACAGCATTCGGTAATATTAAGAGATATGTAAAATCTTCTTTGTTTTCCAAATCATTAAACTCCTTTATTGTATGGAATAAACCAACATATTCAGATTTATAAGAACTAAATGAAAGTGGTAGCTTTTTAATATCCGAAGTATTATTGTCATTTCTTTTAATAAAATATAATGGACGTTTATTTCCATTCATATCTTTATTTTTTGCCCCAAACAAGTTTGTATCCAACATTACAGAAAAGAATTCAAAGTTGTGAGTTGAAATGAATAATTGAGCATAGTTTTCTTCTTTAAAAAATGTTTGCAATAGCGAGCGTACTTGAAAAATATGGTTGCTATCCAAACTGGAAATTGGGTCATCAATAAATACAATCGTATTTGGCAACTTGGGAGGGTCATCATTTCTGAGAGCTTTTAGTTCTGTCAAAAAATAGGCAAAAGCAATTGCAGATTTTTCTCCTTCACTCAAATTACTTGCTGGATGTCCACTTCTTTCAAGTGTAAATTTATCATTTACAATTTCTATCCTAATATCTTTTCGATGTAGTAAGATTTCTAAAATATCATTTAGTTCTTCTTGCCCTTTGACATTACTTTTTAAATCTGCTTCAAGGGTTAATAAGTCTGTTTTATTATTTGTAATAATTGATTTTATTTGGTCAATTATGCCTAATGCTTTGTCTTTCTTAGCTTCCTTATCATTGTAATTTTCTGCTGTTAAATATTCAGCGACATAGTGATTTAATATTTTCTTTAAAGCATTTTCCTTATTCTTGTCAAATTCACCTAACCAATCATTATGAGCTTTTACCGTTTTATTGATTTCTGTTAAAGAATTTTGCAAACTAATTTTTTCAATTTCAGTTACTGGAATATTTGTAAAATAATTAGAAGTTTTACGTTTTAAATCCGTTTCTAATATGGTCAATTGAGCTATATATTTTTTTACAGTTTCATTGTAAAAATTTACTTCATTTTGAAATTTTTCTTGAAAACTTTCACCTAATCGCTTTTTATCAAAAAAAGTAATTCTTAATTTCTCTTTCTCTGCCTTTATCTTCTCTTGTGTGTTTGAAATTGCATTTTGTATTTCTTGCAATTTCTTAGAATAATATGAGTTTAAATCATCAATTCTGTTTTCAGGTAGTGCTTTAGTGCAAAACTTGCATTCAGTTTCACCATCGTGAAGTTTAATACCAGTTTGTACCCAATTAAACAAAGCTTCATCACTATCTAACTCAGGGATTGAAATGGATTTTGGCGCTGTATCTTCTAAGATGGATTTTACTTCACTTGCAAGTGTTTCAAGATTTTCTGATAAACTAAAATCATCCTTTTGTGAGTCAAAAGTATTTTCAGCTATTGCTTCCGATTTTATTTTATCTTTTTCAGTTTCAGATAAGATATATTGTTGCAAATCATTTTTTACATTATTTGCAATATTTAGAATTATACCTTTGTTTAATTTATTTTGGTCAAGTTTATTATCAAGATAATTTTCTCTTATTTCTTTTGCTCTTGCTGTAAATTTTCCATTTGATTTATTGTAATTATTAAATTCAACTACGTACTTTTTATTTAATAGGTCGGTTCTGTTTTCTAAAATTTGATTGTAATCTAACAATTTTTTAATCTTTTTGTTTAAATCACCCGATGGGTCGCCAAGATAAAATGATATTGGTTGAATATCTGAATTGGGTTCATCAAATGTAAAAATCCGTCTAATATAATTGGTGTTAAACACTTTCACATTATAAGGAAAGCGTTCTAAATCATTTTGGGTATAGCTTGTTGTTGTATTGTCTTTTTCAGATGCAAAGTCAAATTCAGAACCAGAGAAATATTTATTTTTATCTTTAAATTCAAGGTTTTGAAATAACTTTGAAAGTGTCGTTTTTCCAGAATAATTCCAACCGTAAATCAAATTTTTCATTTTGAAATCTGTTAAGCCATTCCAAGTGAAGTTTTGAAATATTCCGAAATTTTTAATTCTATTAATTTTCCTAATCATAACCAGATGATTTAAAGCTACTGGGTTTTTGTTGTATGTTGCCTAATATCCCGCTACCTCTATTGTATATAGCAGGAATTTAAACTGTAAGAATATACTACGTAAATTTCCTCGATACCACAAACAAATATTTTCAATTGCTAATTTCACATGCGAATATCGAGTTTAATCTCATATATTAAAAACTTATAACACTGTATTAACTAGAATTATTCTGTATAATACTTTTTAACTAATTTGTGATATACT
>BQMY01000006.1 GCA_022181065.1 Melioribacteraceae bacterium
CGGTTAATCTTTTCCATCCATATTTTTTTTTATACTGATAGTTTCACTTACAAGGTAACTGATAGCCTCGTCACGGTCTCGAAGGGTGGCTTCCAGCTTTTCTATCTTCTTTTGATCGCCTGATTTGCTCTTTGTTTTCTGTGACTGGACTCCAAACAGGTTTGGGGCTGATTCGAAGAGCTTTTTCTTCCAGTTGTAGATGTCATTAGGTCTGACGTTATATTCTTCGCATAACTGACTTATCGGGACATTATTCTCAAGTAATTCCCGTAATATTTTTGTCTTTTGTTCACCTGTGTACTGTTTTCTTTTTTTCATTTTCTTCTCCTAAATTTTCTCTTACTGTTAATTTAGGAAATTCCATTTTCATCTGAAGCATTACAATAGCTTGTATTCATATTCTTTCTCTCCTCTGATTTCCACACCTGTTACAACTATTGCTAAAACTTCTCCTGCCTCACTTTCATTCCCCTGATTGTCATACGAGGTTATTTTGATATACCTGTTCTCTGAAATATTTTCCTGAAGTATAAAAGTGCTTGTATCGGTTATTGATATAAGATTATTAACCGAAGGTTCAAACGTTGTCTTTTCACCCATATAAATTTTATACCCCGCTAAGTCACTCTCCGTATTGGCATTCCAGTAAATTTTGAAAGTGCTGTCATTTATCGTTGTCAGTCCAAGATACACTGGTATTGCTGGAGGTAAATCTTCATAATCATAGAACATCCCGAATGGGCCGCCATAAACCCCGATATCACTTCTTGTGCCATCAGGGTCAATTATATCTGGATGACCTTGGTCTATACACGGGGAATACTTCTGTAATCGCAAATCAAACTCGTCGGGATGTTCTGATCCCCCCGGAGTTTTAACAAACATGGGGTCTTTAATAATGTTATTGACACCTACTGATACAGTATCGTCAAACCATCTTGTATTTCTGTAGATACAATTATAGTCCAAATCATAAGAATCAATTTCCCGTCTAAGCTCAACTGCCTGAGGGTAACGGTAAACGATATTATTATAAAACTCAACCCGTGGTGAACGAACGACATAGATTGCTGATGAATTTGAACTCCCCATTCCATTATGAAAAACATTATTTACTACTCTGACTTTCCCTCTGGCTTGTTGAACACTCAGACCGCTTTGGACAGTACTGATAATATTATTTTCCACTATCATTGTATCACATGTAATGCTATATATACCAAACGTTAAACTATTTAGACAAATATTATTTCTGAATTCCAAGTACCGCCCTTCAAAGCTTATAATTTTTCCCAAACCTTCCAGACAATCAAAGACACTATTTTTAATTATTGTCCTGGAATAATTGGGACTAGATGATAACGATGTGACAACAGCAGATTCATTTGAATATCTAAAAACACAATTATTTATATTAGTATTTCCGACGTAGTTTACTATCCCATGTTCCGTATTATCAAACATGCACGATTCAACAAACAGTTCGGTGGAATTTTCTGTATAAATTAAAACTGAGTATCTAGTTATAGATTGAGTTTCGGTGCCTATTAACTTTAGATTTTTAAGAACAAGTTGACTGGCATAGACATTAATAAAATTGGGACGCAAGTTATCACAATTAATGATGCTCTTATCTATACCCAAACCAATTATGGTCAATTCTTTGTATATATCGAGAGTATCAATAAAAACACCCTCACCTACGTAAATAGTATCTCCATCATTTGCTGTTTCAATTACCGGTCGGATGCTGTCGCAGGCTGTTTCCCAAGATGTATATGGATATTCACAACTTCCCGTTTTATTCACAAAACGAACTGTTTGAGAAAAAGTAAATACTGAAAGGAGTAAGAATATTATGAATACATTTTTCATCATTTTATTAGTGGTATAACACTGTATTAACTAGAATTATTCTGTATAATACTTTTTAACTAATTTGTGATATACTGAATTAATTTGAGCTAAGTCGTTGTTTTTCTCGATACTTAACTTTCAGTATATCCCAATATGAAAGAATAATTCTGTATAACACTTTTAAATTTCCATATTATTAATATTTGCTCATTAAGCATAAATAATTCGCTGAACCAATAAACTTGACTTCAAAATAATACCTTCTCATCAAAATAACAATGATGATTAATCACTATTTCGGAAGACTTAAAGTGCCTCTGCTTTTAAAGCGTGCGGCAGCAGTATAACTGGACAAATATAACCCGATTTGCCCAACGTATTGTAAAACAACAAGTTATCAACAGAGAAGACCAAAATGTGGATAAGACTCGACCACCGAATTGGGCAAATTCGGGTTGATATGGTTGTTATACCACATCATTTTAATAGAACCATTTTTCCCGTGTCAATAAAAACAGGAATACGTGCGTCATCTTTAACTTCTAATCTGTAAACATAAATACCGCTTGCATATTCAGAACCGTCAAATACAATTTCGTGATACCCTTTTGAATGAACCCCATCATACAATGTCTTTATTTCCTCACCTTTCAAGTCATATATCTTCACACTTACATTTCCCGCCTTTTCGAGAGAATACCTGATTTTGGTACTCGGATTAAAAGGATTGGGATAATTTTGTTCAAGTCTGAATTTATACTCTATCTCATTCAAATCAATACTCGTCGAGGAGCTGTCCTCAACAGAGACAACAAATATCGCCTCTACTTCACTTTCATTGCCCGTTGAGTCTTCAGAAGTAACTTTATAAAAAAGTGAATCAACGCTAGTATCTGTTATTATCTCCACAAACATATTACTTGAAGTAACTCCCCGCTGATTATCGATGTTGGGGGTAAATGTCCTTACTGTATCGCGATAGATAATATAGTGGGCAAGATCATTTTCGCTATTCTTTTCCCAGGAAAGGAAGACCTTGGATGAATCTTCAATAAAATATATCGTATCCGGGACAATTGGTTTTGGAGGTAAATCCTGATAAAGATATGTTATCCCTTCAGGACCACCAAAAGCACCCATATCACTCCTTGAACCGTCGAGATCAAAGATTGTTGGGTCACCGCTGTCATTGGCAGGAGATCCATACTGCAAATGAACATCCCAAGAATTCTGTTCCTTAAAATTATCATTCAGAAACATCGGATCTGTTTCAAATAAGTTACCCCCAAGTACTGTTACGTTACCCGAAACATTTGAAATTATGGAGTTATATGAAAGATTGTAAAGAAACTCTGCTGGATTTTGTTCGCCGGTTTTATATATGCATCTGTTAACCGAATAAAAAATATTGTTAACCAACTTAGTGATTACAGAATTATTTAATACAATACCATTGCCCGCAGTAAACCATCCATATGAATAGTATGGGACAAATGCATTATTCATCACCAGTAAAGTATCAATATTGTCAATCTTGGCAGCGGATAAACCAGGGGTCTGAAACACATTATTTTTAATTTCAAGATAATCACGTGACCAAGGTATATCAAGCCCTCTGGTATTTGTAGTTACAGCACGAATAATGTTGTTGTTGAAAATCGTTCGATTGAGCCCACTATGCAAAGTCATTCGGGCACTCTCAAATATATTATTTTCAAATACACCGATATTATATTGTGGGAAATTATTATCGGAATAGATTATCACCACTTCACTCGTCGAAATAGAATTTTTGAAGATACTTCTTTTCACTACAACATCCGATTCAATCGCATCTACAGATATCGAACAATCTAATATTTTACAATCCTCGACAACAATCAGATGTGGTTTATAAACTGAAGTAAAAACCGAAATACCTTTATTAGTGTTTTTGCCGTTTATCGTCAAATTTTTAATCATACAACTATCGGTACAGTAAAAAACAACACCATTGCTTTTCTTGCTTGCATCGGAATAAATAATTATAGTTGAATCCCTGTCTTCACCGATAATTATCAGATTTTTCAATACGTCAAAATTACCTTCATAAGTACCTTTGCCAATAACAACAGTATCCCATGGTGCACAATAATCTATAACTTTTTGCAAGTCAGGACTTGACGTCTCCCAGGTAGTATAAGGAGGTATGTCATTACCATCGTAACTAACAAATCTGGTAGCCCCGAAGCTCGAAATTGCAAATATCAGAATTATTGAAAATGTTTTCATACTATTTGTGGTATAACCGTACATACATAACCGCGACTTGCCCAACGGGAACGGATTAGAACGACTGCCCGCAGAAAGCTAAAATGTTGATAACTTCGGCGCACTTGCAGGGCAAGTTCCGGTTGATGTGGTTGTTATACAGTTTCTAATTTTGGCTCTTCTGTTTCACCTATTAAATTTGTCCTGACCACAACTGTTCCTGCAATCATATCGTGCAATGCTCGGCGCTTGTCATTTGTAAGCATAGTTAATACTTCGGCTAAAAACCAAAATAGAAAAACACCTCCGACAACCATTGTCCAAACCATCATTGGTCCCGTTTGCAGTTCATTCATTTTTGTTGGGTCTATTAAAGCAAAATAACTCTCGAAATTCAATGAAAGTGAGAATAGCGCAATCACCAATAAAATTATTGGGACTATTTCTCTTTTTAATGCTTGCATATATGAGATGGGCGCTTCTGTTTGATTATCAACGACTTTCAAGTTACAGACTTTTTTCCCGATTGTGTGCCCATATTTACCATGATAATATATTGTGTAAATATATACTGCTGTATGGTCAATAAGTGACAATAATAAATATACAATTACCGTAAGTTCAACATTCAAATAAATAATCGATACGATAATTGTGATCGGGTAAAGGATCATTCCATCAATAAATGGAGACCAAAATCGGGGCCAAAACGTGTGATATTTTTCTGTTAAAGGTTTTTTATCTTTATTAAATACCGAACTTATAATTGCTGATATTACGATGAATACTATCAATGTTAAAATAGATGAAACGAAAAGTGCTGGCATCTCCCCTCCAAACAAGATTAGAATATATTATTAATTGTGTTAGTGTTACTGTATAACCAATCATGCATAAGCGGATTTACCCGAACGAGTACCGCTTGATGCGATCAATTTTAGAAACCTTTAATTTAGCAAATTTGGACGCACCCGACAGGGTAAATTCCGCTTGATGCGGTTGTTATACCAGTTTTTTAACCGACTATCCCAGCACGAGATAGTCGGTAAATTTTTCAGTAAGATTCCATTATTTAATAAACAACATTTTTTTAACAGTCACGAATTCCCCCGCGACAATCCGGTAAAAGTAAGTACCGGAACTCAAGCCCGATGCGTCGAACGTAACCCTGTGAACACCCTCTTTCAGGCTTGTATTTACCAGTTCATGAACACGTTCACCAAGCACGTTGAACACTTCCAACTTTACATTACTCTCTTTCGGAAGTGCAAATTCAATAACCGTGGACGGATTGAATGGATTCGGATAATTCTGGCTAAGACCAAACTCGGTAACCTCGAGATTTCCTTTAAATGAAGACTCAACTATACTGTTTTTAGAAATAATTTCGGTCTCGGTTGTTATCTGAGCGAGTGTATAAATTGGGTTCATGTTATCTTGAACCACCAATTGTACAAATACGGTTCTACTACCAATGCCATTACAATCAAGAGCGTATGACGCGTTCGTGTAAGTTTCTCGTGAAAATTCATTAAACTCCACTTCATCATATTCACCCAAAACTTCATTCGTACTATTGTCAACCAATTGCAATTTAAAACTGACACTTTCGTTTTCAGATAGCAATGGGTCTTCACCTTCCGGTACTAACATTCCATACGATACCGAATAAAATATTTGTGATTCGTCCGTGACAGCAAACGTTTCCGTTTTTAGATTTTCATTTAGACCTTCAATGTTATCAACTGAAAGAAATTCATCAATTATTGGAAATTCAACAGGTGTATCATCAACAAAAATATCCGCCAAGGTAAAATAGCTGTAAACATTATTTTTAACAATTGCACCCTCCCTGCCTGAACCCATCACGATTGAATTTTCTTTCGCGACAGGGTCAATTTCCAATACAGTCTGAATCTGTACAGGTGAGGCTAAACTGTTTATTGTTGCTACACCCATCTGGGCACGGGTTGGAGCTTCCCCTACCTGAATACCGGTACCTGAGATGCCGGTAACATTGTGCACTGTTGTAAAACTTGAATTTGTACAATATTTCTGACTTGTGCCCTCGGCCCAACCGATGATATAATTGTTGTCAGATGAACGATTTGTTGAAGATGCGTCAACTAATGTACCGAATTTAAAAATACTTGTATTCCAAGTATTTGCACTATTAAAAACTTCATCAAATAATCTTGCCCTGAGAATTACTCTTCTCTCAATGGTACCTTGCGTGGCGTCAATTTTTCCTGGATTTCCGGGTTCACCTGTATCATCACCGTTTATTCTCTCACCTATCCAGGTAAGCCTGTTATGACCATCACCAAGATAAGCCATGGTTGGATTATAATTTTTTGTATAACCCGCGATAGCGGATGGATTCTCAACCGGGTGAGTGGTGATAATACTACCTAACGTGTTAGATGTCTGGATAAACTCCTTAAAATATATTTGTGAAGCCTCTGAATTTGCATCCTCCTTGACCCATGCAACATTGTAGAAGATTTTACCATTTTTTACAATTGTCGATACATGGGGACTATGGTCATTTTCATCAGTACCTGTTATGTGGTACACTATTGTGGACTTAGCACCGTTATATTCACCAAATATACAGTATATACCTTTTTCGTTATCACCCTTGGCAGCCCATGCTAAAATGTACCCCTCGAAGGTTCCGGTACTAAAAGTGTTCCCGGCATATTCTATTACCGGGTAGGTCATGTAATTTTCAAGGTCATGTGTTAATATTTGCGTACGTGTATTTCCGAACAAACCAAATACTTTCAGGTCATCCCTTTCTAAAAAAGCAACCAGTGCCGCATCAGTTCCCATTTTTGAGATTGAAGGATTTGTAGCCGGGGTTAAAGTATTCAGCTTTATTCCATTCCCCGGTATTATCCAGTTATCAATGGAATTATCAAACTTCTCATACCAGATATTGTTATCACTTTCATATATTCTGTTAGTTGTATAAGCATTCCGAAACATTTTTCGTTGAGTACCTTTATTATAATCCGTGGCGTTATCGGTAATGGATGTTCCTTTCATTTCTGCTTGTACAACCGCACCCTGATTATGAAAAACCACGTCTGTTTCAGTGTTGTTAACATCCGCGAAAGTTGCGTCACCTGCTGTTGTGGTTGACCATTTCTGAAAATAAAAGTTGAAATCAGTTCCATTTATTTCAACTTCCTGAGGACTGACACTCTTTAATGAATAAATTGGGAGTGAAGGATAGAATTGGGGGTTTTGATTCAGGAATACACCTTTATATGCTGACATTGGAGTAACATTATACGGGGAGTTTAATTCATTAAATATCGCGTTAAACCCCCTATTTCTTAAACCTTTGTCTGAAACTACTTCATCATAATACCAGGGATCAGCGAATTCGACTGCACCACCTTGTTCATTCGTGTGGAGAAGTTGATTGCGGATTGTAGCATAATTTACATTATTAAATTGAGCAATTATTTCATCCGTTTCCTCATCGATTGCGACATCATCAAAGTTTTCATATGATTTACCATTATCCCAGTTATGAAACTTTTGTCCCGAATAAAGATTAGTTTGGGCTTTAGGATATTCCGATTGACCTACATCAAAAGGCCGTAAGGTTCCACTTGCATAACTATTCCAGGTGCTATTTTCCCAGAGAGAATAATTCCCGAATTCAACACCTGTATTAAGTTTCTGTCGAACTACGACATCATGTTGCGGAATAGTGTAAGTGATTATAAGTTCGATAGCCTTGTCATCCACATTTTCAAGAAGATCCCAGCCCGGGTCCAACGAAGGAGTCATTTCCTTCAGTCCAAGTGTAAAATATTTTTGTTCCTGAGATGAAATAGCTGCAGCTATTTCATTAAAGACGTCAATTTCACCAGCTACATTGGTAAAAGACTTCTCGAATATTATCTCCTCATTTGCGTCTTTTGAGTAAACATCAGATTCCCATATTTTGTTAGCTGCATTGCACTGATCAAAAAAATCAATACTTTGATCATCCAGTCTATTCGGGATACCATGCATTGAAAACTGTAACGTGTGATCGTGAGATGATGATTTATATGCAGTGAATTTTATTGTGACGTTATTGAGAATAGCATTTGAAGGGATTTCTTCAGCTGTCCAATCCCAGAATACAATAGTACGAATTTCCCACAACTCGGCATCAATCGATCTATGACCTATGCGATAAACTGTCCATGCACTACTACCGCCACCTGTAGTTTTCAGAAGTACTTTTTTTTGCTGATCGAAGCTGGAATATGTGTGAATCTCTTGTGAGAAAACTTGTGAGAAAACGAATAAACAGATAACTAAAACTAAATTTTTCATTTTTTCCTCGTAAATTATTTTAACATTTACGACGGAGATTTTGTATATTCCCGATATAAAAGTACTGGCTGACTTCAGCAGATCAGGCTGGAGTAATTAACTATACCATACTTTTATTCAGGCTCCGGTGCCGTCATCACCGGAGCTTCCTTTTATTATTTTGATCAGCCCTCTACATTTTTCTACCAATTATTATTATACCTTTATCCCCATTGTAGCCAACTAGTGAGATTATATCATTTCTGTAATCCATTTTTATTAATTTATAATCATTTGGATAATCACCTGTTTCTCGAAAACTTTTCCAGGATTTCCCGTTATAATGGATTATTTCGCCCAATGCACCACACATAATTAAATCATTTATTGATTGACCTTTTACATCATACAATCGAAATTCAGTTATTCCTTCTTGTCTTTCCCAATACTGATCATTGACACTATGCTTTGTATAAATTCCACTCCCGGCAGCATAGTATTTACGATCAGATAAAAACCATATTCCCGCGACACTTTTAATTATACCTTCCGAACTGATTTCTGTTGCCTCAGCTGCACTTAAACTATATACTCTCACTTCTCTGCTATACATATAATTTCCCGCGACAGCAATTACCTCATAATCCCCCAAATCATTATTATAATCACCCCATATATCGTAAAAATGTAAATCTGTTCCAGGGTTTAGCTGCTTCCAATATACCCCCGTCAGACTTACAAGATTTCCATTTTTACCCCCGAAATACGCTTGTTCAGGTGTTACTTGATGAACTATATTATAAAACACCACCGGACCAAAATAATCACGTAAGTCATTAAGCTTCCATCGATCCGATTCCTTTTTAATCGGGGAACCAGCTGCAACCCAAATATCGCCATTAGCATCAGATGAAATCCCATAAAACGGAATAAATGTGTCATAGCCTCTGAATTTAACAGGTGCTTTAAAGGATGTCCAGGATTCACCATCCCAATGGAATACATTAGCTGGTTTTGGGTCTGTAGAACCTGTACTATCATAAACGTTTACATCCCCAACAGCCCAAATATTATTTTCATCAATTATGGTTATATCACTCAATGAAGAACTGGCATAATCACCGAACTCCCAATAACTCCACTCAAATTCATGACTTGTCGTATCCATTGTGGTGAAATTAACTTCCTTTTGAAGTGCTTGCAAGTCAATGGTTTCTGATAGCTCACAACTAATATTGTAAGTTGATGAAGGGTTCAAATCTTTTAGATGAATGAGAGTGTCGTTATTTATTGTCAATCTTATTACAGAATCGGGTTGGTTGATAAAGTTGAGAGTAACCTCGCTGGTAACATTTGTTGTTCCAACTTTAATTTCCAACCATGCCTCGGATGCATGAACATCCTCGACAACTACATCAAACCCTGATTCCGACTTTAATTTTGGAGTTGTGGAATTATCACAAGAAATGAGATAGATAATCGAAGTGATTACTAATACTATACTAAATAATTTTTGCATGACTGCTACCCAATTTTAACAAACTAAATAATAGAATTTTCACCCTAATAAAATATATCCTAAATGAAGTCCCTCTTCACAAACAAACATAACTCGATAAAACCCTTAAAACAAGCACTTTTTTAGTACCCTAAATTCTTTTAAAACCTATTTACAATAATATTAATCAATTATATCGTAATATTACTGGTATAACCTATCATACATAACCGCGACTTGCCCAACGGGAGCTGCTTAGAACGACTGCCCGGAGAAGGCTAAAATGTTAATAACTTCGGCGCACTTATCAGGGCAAGTTCCGGTTGATGTGGTTGTTATGCAGCCTAGTTGCTGCGATTTAGTATAAAATGTTGATAACCCTGGCGCACCCGAAGGGTTAGTTTTTTGTTTTTCTTTTTTTTGGTATTTGTCCAACCTATAAAAATAATCCCACAAAATTTCACTTACTGTTTTCAGCTTTCCAAGAAGGAATTACTTATTTGCTGAAAAATGATTTAATGGGGAAGAACCTCTCACCAAAATCTTCGAACAAACAAACTCAAGTTCACCAAACCTGGACTTTCATTTAAACTTCCCTGCTGTATAACCAATCATACATAACCGCGACTTGCCCAACGAGAGTAGATTAGAACGACTGCCCGGAGAAAGCTAAAATGGTGATAACTTCGGCGCACTTGGCAGGGCGAGTTCCGGTTGATGTGGTTGTTATACCGCTTTTTATGTGATTATTTTTTATCTTGATTATACATTTATATTTGCACATATTTTAGTGTCAATAAATAAAGGTTAACGATGCCACGGAATAAGATTAAACTAAAAAAAGAAAGAATGAGTTTTTTTATCAACCCTGAGTTGTCAGAAAGGGTAAGCAAACTTTCTCGTCAGACTAACCAAACCGTAAGTGAATTTGCCCGAAAGGCTCTGGATGAGTATAGCAGGCAAATTGAACTTCAGAAAACTGAAAAAGAACTCGAAGAGGGATACAAAGCCAATTATCAATACTATTTAAATTCACAGGATGAATGGAAGTTTGCCGATAATGAATAATTCAGGAATTAGCTCGCCATTGCTCCGAGGGGATGTTTACCTCGTAAACCTTGACCCGGTAATTGGAAAAGAAATCGGGAAAGCACGACCTGCTGTTATAATTCAAAACAATATAGGGAATAAATTCAGTCCGGTAACAATTATAGCCCCAATCTCCAGTGTAAAAGAAATCACAAAACCGCTTCCCATTATGATTTTCCTTGATGAAAACGAAGGCGGATTACCTGCCCAAAGTTTTGTTGATTGTGGGCAAATTAGAACGATAGACAAAGAACAAAGGCTCATTAAAAAATACGGTAGTCTTGATTCTCAAAAAATGAACGAGATTGATCGCGCCATCAAAATTTCGTTGGCACTTGAATAGGCTCGGCGGTATAACACTGTAATATACAGAATAATTCTATATATCACATTTTCACCTTAGTTATTAAGTTTTTCCAAAATCGCTGTAAGTTATTGTTTTCTCGATACTTACAGACTCTGTATATTCCAATATTCCTGAATAATTCTGTATATCACATTTCAACCTTAATTATTAAGTTTTGGCAATTTTATGGTCAAAACTACCAAATAATGAATCTCTTAAAATCAAAATAATACCCTGAACTCACATTTACAATAGTGATTAATCACCATTTTTAGACAAAAATTAACTTGACGCTTTTAAAGCTCGCAGCAGCGGTATAACCAATCATGCATAACTTGATTAACCCAACGAATTTGGGACGGGGAGTTATCCACAGA
>BQMY01000007.1 GCA_022181065.1 Melioribacteraceae bacterium
TTTAGCCGAAAAGTTGGGAGAAAGAATGTGGAAAATTCCATCAGAGGAATACTATAAAATGAATCAACAAAATTATTATGATACATTAAATCTTGGTGTAAATTATTATGAACTGGATTATAGTAGTTGCATCAATTTTTTATCACTGCTACCAAATTCGTTAAGAAAAGGCGCATAACAACCACATCAACCGGAACTTGCCCTGCAAGTGCACCGAAGTTATCCACATTAAAGCCTTCTCTGGACAGTCGTTCTAATCTGTTCCCAGTGGGCAAGTCGCGGTTATGTATGATAGGTTATAAGTTTTAATTGTTACATAAATTAACTTTACCTAGTAATTATTCAGTTAGTTAGAAAAAGATGTTTAATCTATGACATATATTTTTCTATAAATTTAGCGTCCTCCAATATGCTATCAAGGTAGCAGAATATGGGGCAATATTAGGAGAAGATAATGGACGACTTAGAAAAGAACTTAAAATTGTTAGAACTTGCAACAATTGAACAACAAAAGTACATTGATGGACATCAATCACGAATTAATTTTTATTCAGGCCTTATATCTACAATTATTGCAGCAACATTCGCTGGGTTCTTTAATTCAAAAGAAGATTTTCACTATTATGCTTTAATAATCGGACCAATTTTAGTTTATGTTATTTCATTGTTTGGAATTAAAGGCACGTACCGAATCTATCAAGGAATTATTGAAGCGATAACAAAAGTAGCAAAACTCGAACAAGAACTTGGATTGATTAACGAGTCTGATAAATCCAATAAAAAATATTGGAAAACAGAACCAATTGTCCCCTCAAGACACCTACGAGATAGGATGGAATCAATGTCATCTGAAGAGTTTGTTAAGAACTCATTTAATAAAGGATATTATTTATGGACTAAATATTTATTTTATAGTTTTCAGATAATAAGCATAATAATGATAATTGGTCTCATCTTAACAGCAGTTTTTCAATAATGACATTGCATAATAATAACTATATTTCATACGACTGGTAGTGTGAATTTTGAACATGTATATCTTTAATAAAATAAAGCGGTTTAATAACTTGGTTCTAAGAAATGCCCCATATTATCATCTTGAACGATAATAAAATAAAAAATTGTCTTAACAAATATATAATTATTGAAACAAGAAAATATAAACTTATAACAACCACGTCAAGCAGACTTAACCCTTCGGGTGGGCGTAACTTGTCAACATTTCAGCTTCACCTGTGGTCAACTTCTATCCAATATTCGTTGGGTTAAGCTCCTTACGTATGTACGGTTAGGCAGACAAAAGTGTAAAAACCTTCGAATTCGAAATTTTATTGAAATATTGCCTAAAGAATAAAATCCATATAAATTTATTTAACTCGTTCATTATATGACCTGGTAGGGATATTAACTTGAGATTGAAAACAATCAAATTAATTAAACCGAGGTAAAAATGAACTCCGATTCCAACACCACTGACAATTCATTTATGAAAGAAAGAGTATTATTATATGTAATTGCTTTGCTGCCACTATTTGGTTTATTAAGCCTACTTTTGCTTGACGATTACATTATATCGATTATCTTGGGCTGGTTAGGTATTCCGTTGGCATTCTATGACAGATCCCAAATAAAAAAAGACAGGGAAAAAGTACCAGGAATATTGGCTACGTTTTTCTACCCAATCTATCTATTTAAAAGACTGAAACTTGCTGGAGCAGTTTTTGTCATAGCATACGTAACCTTTTTATTTGTTGCATTTTCATATATAACAAATAATGTTGAATTAGAGGATACTGCCAAAAATATCATTAATGAGCATCACAATGTTTATTGTATTGATGTTGATATTTACAAAAGCAATGGCGATATTCATTATGCAAATGCCGAGTTAGTGAACGGAGAAATACTGGGCATTCTAATAAGTCAAGAGGGTGATTATGTGAGGGTGAGATTGAGATGATAGAATATTATATCGAATCACCATCTTACGTGAAAAATTATGTTCAAAAATAATCATTGATTTTCATTCAGATTGCTGGAAAAAGATGGCGGCTCAATTAGCACGAATATTTTTTATAGATAATACAATCAGGATAAAGGGTAAGGTTACACTTCGTGATATAGTTGAGCACGAAGAGGTTTCTGAAAGTACCGCCAAACGAGATATTGAAGCATTAAGAGACCGTGTAGGTGCTCCAATAGTTTATTGCCGTAAGATTAGAGGGTACAAGTATGAGAAAGAGTTCAGGTTGCTGGATTTTGCGGGTGAACAGCTTTTTCTCTTCTTTATCCTTGTGCAAGGTTTGGTTAAGAACCAAAATTATCTTCCACTATCAGCTGAATATTCCAGAACTATTCTAATAGAAAAATTAAAGGAAATTATACCGGAGGATTATGCTGAAATAAGCGATAGATTCTCTTATTTCTATTCTGATTATGAAATAGTTGATTACAGGCTATTCAAGACTATCATTGAGAGCATGTCAAAAAAGAAACAATTAAAACTTGTTTATAGAACAAAATCAATATCTCAGAGTGAAAGAAGAATTGAACCTCAAAAGGTGATTTGTTATGGTGCAAAATGGTATTTAGCCGCATACTGTTATAAACGTGAGGGGATTAGATTATTTTCCCTTTCCAGAGTGGAACGCCTTGAATTACTTGATGATGTTTTAGAACAGAACAATCTTTCAAATGATGTTGACCAGCTAATAAACGATAGTTTTGGAATCGCGAAGGCGGAAAAAGTTAAAACCGCAACAAGAAAGTTTTCTGAGCCAACCAGTTATTATGTAACAAATCAGATTTGGCATAAAGACCAGCGAACAAAAATATACACTGAAAACGGAAATAAAGTTTTAGAATTAACTCTCCCATATGGAATGCCGGAAGAACTTATAGGGAAAGTGCTTAAATATGGTGCAACAGCAGAAATATTATCTCCAAAAGAATTACGTGAACAATGGATTGGGGAGATTGAGGGGATGTGGAAGAAAATTAAATAAAGGAGAAAAAATGGAAGAAAAATCAACCTGCAAATTTAAAGCAATCGGGACAATTAAAAGTATGAACTTGCGTGATATTGAAACCAATTGTAGTATGGCCTTAAAGATCGAGTTTAGGGATAAAATAAAATATAACAATAAACAATCTATTTATGTTTTACTTGGAGAAATAATTAAAGATGCAAATGAAATTGAGAACCAAGAATTTTGTATAAAAAATTTTGATGGAAATTTATTATACAGTTTATATACGAATAAAGAGACTCTTGTTTTTGAATTTGATAAAAATGATTCAACTGAAAAAAAATATTATATCCAATCAATAGAGATTTATAATGACTAGAGTAAGTTCTATTGAAGAATTTTTACAAAGAATTTTTGCTATAAATGCTAAGAAAAAGAATCATTTTAGTATTTTCTTTCGAGGGGAGAGTCAAGATTATAAAAATACAAAATGTCAACCACCAGTTTTTAGAGATAATAAATCGATAGAAAATGAACACAACCTATTTTATGATTTTATTTCTAATAATCCTGATGCATTCAATAAAACAAAACTTACAATTGAAAAACTAACGTTGATGCAACATTATGGTTTACCAACAAGACTTTTAGACCTTTCACAGAATGCGCTTACAGCACTTTATATGGCTTGTGAAAATGAACTAAATAATGAAGGTGTTGTGTATATTTTTCTAATTCCTTGTAATTTGGTTAAGCATTATTATAGTGATACTATTAGCGTTTTGTCCAATTTAAGTAAGCGCGCTAAGTTCAATTTTCCTAAAGACCATGCATATTCAAAAGAAAAATTTAATACTCATGAGGATATTCAATTTTTATTACATGATATCAAGGATGAAAAACCATACTTTAAAGATGAAATTGTACCTGAGCATTTATATTCTGTTCAATGTGTTATCCCTCTAATGAATAATAGAAGAATAATTCAACAGCAAGGTGCTTTTCTAATTTTTGGGAATGATAAAGAAGATAAATTCAAAAACGCATCTTTTAAAAATTCTGGAATCGAATTAATTCCAATTTATATTCACAAAAAATCTGAAATAATTAAAAATTTAGAATTGATGGGAATAAATAAAGCTTTTATTTACCCAGATATGGAAAAAATCGCAAACTATTTAATTAATAAATACACCAAATAAAATGAAAAACGAACTTATATTTTTTATAGACCAATCAGAAATAGCTATTTTCAGGTATGAAGCAGGCAGTTACGAAAATGTAAAAGTAAAGGGTGAAGCACTAATTCAATATGAAAGTTTGCATGAGTCTCTGGTTTTTCTGGAAGGATATCTTAAGAGTGTCTTAGGATTTTCATCATATCAAAAATGTTCTCTCCTCTTTTATTTAGATGAAGTTATTAAAATTAATGTTGAGCAGATTCAGAATATTTTTGATCCGAAAGACGTATTAGTCCATTCATTAGGTATAATAAAAGCATACAATAGCGTTATTGATATTCGTTCAAATAGTCGAATTAAAGAAATTGAACAGCAATTTGCTAAAAAGGAAATATTGCTAAAGGAAAGGGTTGAAGCTGATTTAAGTGAAATTAATCATAAATACGATTCGATAAAAAAATTACTCTCAGAAAAGGAAGAAGAGAACAGAGGACTAGCAGAAAAGGCCAAGTTGTGGGATAACCATTTAAAAGAAAAATCAAAGATCAAACGTACTGTTGTTTTACTCCCAGATGCATTTGGTATTTCTTCTATTTCATTTGAGAAACGAAACAAAGAAAAGGTTAAGGAATCAGATGTTATTGCGAAAAAGGGTACTTTGAGACCAATGCCTAGCACGTTAATTCTTGCTAAAAGAGATGGATATATTTATTGGCTTGTTTCAAGATATGGGTTGCATGAAAAGGGTTGGTGTGATATAGATGATTTTAAAATAAAAGATGAACAAGGAAATATAATTTTGGGTGTAATATCAGATTCAACGGATGACACGATTGAAGAAATACTTGAATTTGTAAAAGAGGAAATAAATAGAGATAGAGAGATAAAAATTTAGAGGTTTTATGAGTAATAAGGTTTTACATATTAAAAACAAACCAGCTGAAATTGAGAAGAGCGTTTTTAGCGATGACTTATTTTCAGATAATCTTCAAATTGAGTATAAATATAATAGCCTGTTGAAAGAAAAAATTTCAATTGATTCACTTGAGGATAATAAAAATTTGTTTTTTTATAAAATTACTGACCTATCGTATGAAAAGGATTTTCCGCAAAAAGAAGCACTGGAAAATGTTCTCTCGTCATTAAACAACAATGCCTTTAATTTTATTTATTTGCTTTCAGGGGATAAGTCAGGGGTCTCAATTTATCTTGGCATAGGTGAAAACTACAAAGCAATTCAAGACGAAAATACTGTAAATGCTTACGATATTTCTCAAGCGCTGATAAACTCTTTTCTTGGCAATTTTTTAGGTTCAAAAGTAGTATTGCTAAATGCGGAACAGATTGAAGAGGAAATACTTTCGAACTTGAAGCGAGGAAAAAGAAAAAGTTTTGTACATGGAATTCCATCAGAAAATGAATCACAACCCGGTGAAAATAATTTATTCCAGGGAATAGACAGATTAATCAATAGTATGCGTGGTGAATCTTATCAATTTCTTGTTGTGAGTGAACCCGTAGAAAAGAATGTTTTGAAAAATACTATTAAGCAGGTGTATGAATACTATAATCTGATATCGAGAGAAGCTGAAAAGGATTTATCTGCAAATAAATCATCGGGTGGTAACAAAAGCACGAATTCGGGAAAATCCGAGACAAGAGGAAAGAACAAAGGGATTAGTAGTGGGAGTAATACCTCAACACAAAATGGCGATTACTCTTCAGGTAAAAACAGGGGGACTAATTCAGGCAGCAGTGAAAGCCACTCAACTAATTCAGGTAGTTCTGAGGGCACAAATTGGTCTCATGGAGAAACAGTAAATATTAAAGTAATTGAAAAACAATTGAAAGAACAAATCCAGTATTTGGATGATGAGTATATTCCAAGACTGAAATCAGGTTTATCCAAAGGTTTATTTAAAACAGCTATATATGCTATAGCTAATGATAATGCCACTTTAGATAAGCTTGAGGGCAATCTAAAATCAATTTTTCAGGGAGAACGGTCAAATTATGTACCGCTAAAAGAAATTAGACTCTTTGATTTGGCAAGAAGAGATCGAGAATCAGACGAAATGGTTTCATCGTTATTATCACACTTTCAAATATTCCATACTAAAAAAAATACGGACAACGATTCCTATTTATTGCAAAATATTGAAGTGAATGATAATCATTGCGAGTTGGCAACCTTTCTTACTGTTGAAGAATTGAGCTTAATTAGCGGTTTGCCAATGAATGAAGTCCCGGGTATTCGCCTGAATGAAGCTGTTGATTTTGGTGTAAATTTACCAGAGGAGAACGATGGTTTTGTGATTGGAAATATTATTCAACGTGGAATCGAGTTGAAACATAACAAAGTCCGGTTAGACCCAAAAATATTAAACAAACATGTTTTTATAAGTGGGGTAACTGGTTCAGGTAAAACAACTACGTCACAAAAGCTATTGATTGAAGCCAAAATGCCATATTTTGTTATCGAACCGGCAAAAACCGAATATAGACAGCTTTACAAGGACGATGAAGAAATACTTTTTTACACAGCGGGAAGAAATGACCTCTCTCCATTCAAGATTAATCCAATGGAAGTGGTGAAGGGTGAATCAATTTCTTCCCATATTGATTTATTAATGGCAACATTTCAGGCTGCTTATCCAATGGAAGCATCTATGCCCTACATATTGAAAGAAGCCATGATTAATTGCTACGAAAAGTTGGGTTGGGATTTGGAGTCTAATGAGAACGAAAATGCAGAAGACCCCTGGGAAGAAAAAGGATTGTATTGGCCAACTTTCTCAAATTTATTAAATGAATTGAAAGTAGTTGTTAATAGTAAAGGTTTTGCCGCAGAATTAAAGAATAACTATATAGGTTCATTAGTAAGTAGATTTTCTGATCTCACAATAGGAACAAGAGGGAGTATTTTTAATGTGCCCCTTTCCGTTGATTTCGAAAAACTGATTGATAAGAAAGTAGTTCTTGAATTAGATGAATTAAAAAATGAAGAAGATAAAATTCTATTAATGGGCTTTGTTTTAACAAAAATTAGTCAGGTCATTAAAAGAAGAAATAAAGTTAATCCATCATTCCGGCATTTAACCCTTATTGAAGAAGCTCACAGATTATTGACAAAACCGGAACCGGGAGAAAATTCCAAAAGAATAGGAGTACAAACTTTTACAGATTTATTAGCGGAGGTCAGGAAATATGGTGAATGCCTTACAATAATAGATCAAATCCCCAATAAACTGGCACCCGAGATATTAAAAAATACTAATACAAAGATTGTTCATAAGTTATTTGCCGAAGACGATAAAAAAGCAATAGCGCACTCAATAGATTTAGATGATAAACAAAAACAATTTTTATCCAAGCTAAAAGTTGGCGAAACAGTAATTTTTTCTGAAGGTTGGCATAAACCAATTTTGGTAAAGATAAAAGCATCTTCGAATTTGAACCCAACTGAGATAAGTGAGAGGGATATTGCGGAAAAAGGGTTAGGAATGATTTTGGAGGATAGAGCGAAGTACTTTCCTGCATTCGATGAATTAAAGATAGGTGAGAGCCAAATAAAATTCCTGTTAACAAAGAAAAATCGCTTGGTTAAAAAACTTATCACGATGGTTAAATCTCAATTAAACGAATATGAAATAGAGGAGATGAAAAAGTTACTAAATAGTTTCGTAGAAGTTTTTAATGAAGAAAAGCTCGATAATATACTTCATGCGGTTATTTTAGAAATATGGTACTTGAAAAGAGTTGAGTATTATGGTAGAAAATCTATTGAAGAGAAAGAAGTTTTTGAAAACACCTTATTCGAATATTTTAACAAAGTTTATAAAGGTGACAAACACCAATTTGATAGAGATTCGGACAAGGGTCGATTTATAAGTAAATTTTTAACATAAAAAGGAGATAAAAGCAATGGGATTTATTATAGGTATATTATCAGTTGTTTCTGCTTTGACCCCAGATCTACTTGATAAACTAGTAAATTTAGTTACTACGGTATTGGAAAAATTAGGAATAATTGATGCAAAGGATAGCCATAAAGAAATGGGTGATAAAATGCTTCAGGCAGAAGAACAAGGAATTACACCAGAAAATTATGAGAATTATGACGATTACTATAAAGCAATAAGAGAGTTTGAATTGGATCCGGAAAAATCAGGCATTTATAGTGAAAAAGAAAAACTGGAAAAATATAGTGCAGTTGGTTTAGCACAAATCCAAGAGGCACTTGGAGATGGAGCGATATCATTCTTAACAGAAGTTGCTACAAAACTTAGTCCCGAATTCAAATTGGATTCTAAAGTTCATAGCTATTTAAGCTCTTTTGAAGGAAATATTGAAAAATTGAATGGATACTTTGATGGCTCCCTGGCACATCATCTTTTTGCCGATGTTGAAAAACAAATATTAGACGTTGAGAAGAAACATTCACCCGAAAAAAGTAATGATGAAATTTTAACTGCATTAGATAAAGAAAGAGAACATATAAAAGAACACTAAAATTTCATACGATTTGAAATTAAGAGGAGACTCTGAGGTTTTCGGCCATTGTTTCCCTGATTCAAATTATCAGGGAGTTTGCTCAGTTGGGCGAATAATTCTTTGTTATCGATATTGAGCTGTTCGATCAAAATTGTTTTGTATAACTCGTTAAGCTCGAAAAGCATTGCTCTCCTCCATCACCGATGAAAAAGCAAGGAGTGAAATAAGTAAAAGAATGTCAGTTGTAGGATTCGGACCTGATCGTTTAATCAATGAAGAAAATCCAATAGCTTCAGAAAATAGAAGGGTTGAGATTAGGATTATCCAAGGTGGTGTTAATAATGCTATTGTTAATCCATTTTTGAAAAAAATTTAAAGTAAATAGTTGTTAAAATGCTCTATAACAGAACAAGGCTTAGTCTTTGCAAAATATTATTTGGAGGTCTCTCGGGAAATAAACAAATTCTTTAACCAAATAATAGTGCAGCCTAACAACTACATCAACCGGAACTTGCCCTGCAAGTGCGCCGAAGTTATTAACATTTTAGTCTTCTCCGGGCAGTCGTTCTAATCAGCTCCCGTTGGGCAAGTCGCGGTTATGTATGATAGGTTATATTGCAAAAGGAATTCAAATGACAAAAAAGAGAAAAGATAAACTCGGTAAGATATTCTTAATTTATAGTGCGTTGCTAATTATCTTTTACAGCATTGTGTCTCTTATGAAAGAAGAGTATAATTATTCTAATTATTGGGGTGGTGTTGTTTTCGCACCGATCGGAATTGTAGTAGGGTTGCTAGTGCTTTATATAGTCCTATTTAAGTGGAAAGAAGTAGAGAAAAATGAAAATGCGTTTAATAAAAATTCAAAAATGGACGATTATCAAAAGTGGTGAATAGAAAACAAGCAAATACTTACAGGCAAAACCCCTGTAAGTGCGCCAGACTTGTCAACATTGACAGAAAAGCGATTCACAGTCCTATAATAAACTCATTGAAATATTGTCGAACGCAAGCAACATAACAACCGCATCAACCGGAACTTGCCCTGCAAGTGCGCCGAAGTTATCAACATTTTAGTCTTCTCCGGGTAGTCGTTCTAATCTGCTCTCGTTGGGCAAGTCGCGGTTATGTATGTTGGTTAGGTGGAATCAAATTCGTGATTGTAAGAAAAAGATTTTGATTATTTTGTAATGCAGAAATTATTCGCTTTCATAACAAAGTAAATCGGACTAAATTTACAAAGAGGGTAAAAAGTTTTATTTATCGAAAAGGGCGAAATCATGCAAAAGCATATCTTTATCTTATTAGGCATAATCCTAACTTTCCTGTTAATATCTTGTAACGATGGTGGAACAGAACCAGAAAACCCAATACCAGGTCGGCGCGACTATATTTGGAGTGTCGATACACTTTTTTTTACATCTTGGGGTGATTTAGCCATAACTAATATGCTAGTAAGGGATACGAATGATATTTATATTGTAGGATTTGGTTATAAAACCGATGAGTGTGTCATCCATTTTAATGGTGCAGATTTTGAATTTATCAAACAAGATGTTTCTCGGTTCAACTATTCAATTTTTGAGTTCAAGGAAAAGATTTATATTGGCACAGGTTATGGCAAGCTATTTAGCCTCAATCAAGATGGTACTCTAACCCTTGAATTTAATGATGCATCTGGACAATCTGTTTTATATTTCCCACGCCATTTTAATAATCAACTATATATTGGGGGTACAAAAACAGGTCGTGCTGGATTTACAATTATTAAAAATGATGGTGGAGGTTGGAAATATTGGTATTCAGATAATGAACCCGATGTTTTTATGGCTTCATTTGAAATAATAAATGATTTCGCATACATCTTAAGCACATCAGACGTATATAATCTTAAATTGTACTCATTAACGAACAACAGTCTAAACTTTGTACAAGAATTAAGTAGTTCCAACCTTTTTAAAATGGATAATAGAATTTATTTGCTTGTTGATGATGGTAATCTTAAAAGGATTGAAACGGGGAAAGTGATGGATTGGCTACGATTGGAGGGTAAAGGCGTATATGGTGCCGCAGTAGGTCGGTCGGAAAGTGATATTGTAGTATATCATGTAAATAGTATAGGGCACTTTAACGGCAATGATCTAGAAGATATTTACACTCTCCAAGGTGACTATGGTATTCACGCAGTACATATCGATCAGAATAATATTTATTTTATCGTGAAGCCAGATGATGTGAGTTATTATCTATTAATCAAAGGGAAATTGAAATAAATTCGGAGAGTTAGTTTTGCGGCAAGATATCATAGACATAACGATTAACCTAAAATCTAACCACCTAACAACCACGTCAACCTGAATTAACCCTATGGGTGCGTCCTTTTCAACCACTTTCACCACCGTACCCAATGGTCTCCGTTGGTCGCCATACGTTCGGGTTAATCAGGTTACGTAATATGGTTATATTGCAAAGGGTTTTGCGGTTAATTTATGAGGTTTTCCAAAAATATTAGGTTTTCCC
>BQMY01000008.1 GCA_022181065.1 Melioribacteraceae bacterium
AACTAAACAACATTATCGGGAAAAGCCTGATAATTTTTCAGTAAATCCTTTTGCAATATAACCTATCATGCATAACTTGATTGACCCAACGGATTTGGGTCGAGGAGTTATCCACGGGAAAACAAAAATGTGGACAAGCGGCGACCACCCCTTGAGGTTAATTCAAGTTGATGCGGTTGTTATGTTGCCTGCGTTCGGCATTATTTCAATGAGTTCATTAAAGAATTGTGGATCGTTTTTCTGTCAATGTTGACAAGTCTGGCGCACTTACAGGGGTTTTACCTGTAAGTATTGTTTTTTCACAGAGCTCCGCCTGGTGAGTCCCATTGACAGGACTCACGAAAGAAAAACCGGTTGAAATCTGAAACTATCAATAATACCTCCAACCCTGTGATGAACCTCTGAATATCAAAATAGCACCAATCTATCTTAAATGCAATAATGATTTATCATCATTTCAGAAGGGATTCATAATTGCCTCCAAAATACAAGCTACTTCTACAATAATATCTTTTGGTGTGCCCTTGGGGAAAACCCGAGCTTAGGGACAAGAGCGGATTCTTTCTGTATTACACTTTGCAATATAACCCATCATGCATAAGGCGCCTGACCCAACGTATTGTAATTAAAAGAGTTATACACAGAGTAACTTAAACTGTGGATAACCTCGACTCACCCGCAGGGTTAGGTCGGCTTGATGCGGTTGTTATATTTCCTTAAGATATTTCATATAAAATTTGTCCGAGAAATCAAATTCTAATAGCAAATCAAACTCGCCATTATCGATCACCTTTTCCAATATATTGAGAAGTTCATAAATCCTTACACTATTGGACATCCCTAAAATAAACCCAGTCGCATGCATTGATAATCTCACGGAATCTTTATGTGCGGACCCATCTGTTGAAAGTGATGTAATCTCTTTATGAAAAATATCGTAAAAGTCCGTAGAATATAAATTATTGTATATTTTAAGCCATTCTAGCAATTTTTCCAGTGCGGACACAAAAAGTGTTGATTCAAAATCATTTTTTTTAATATTAAACTTTAGGAATATACCTTCATATATAACTTTCTCCAAAACTACTGTTTCAACTTTTTTCAAACCTTTTTGTAGTGGATATAGGACACCATAAAACATTAACCTTCCAACTTCATTACCGGATATCTCTATCCCGTCAATATCGATTGTGGGAGTCCCATCTGAAGAAAAAAGTTTTGGATAATAGTCTCTTGCGATACATTCATACATATTTACTTTTGAAAAAACATCCGTTTTCTTCGAATCTTTAGAATTTTTCTCTAAGAGCGAAAATTTTTCTTTGTTAATTTTCATTTCCTTTTTTAAAAGGCTTTTTAGTCGCTTTTCAGATAGAGTCTCTGTAAAATTAAAAGTATGTTTTAAAGCTGTAACGATATCTTCAAAATGTTGAAAATCAAATATCCAATTATTTGCAGGATTTTGACTACCTGGAAATTTAATTCCTTGAGAAATTTCACTAATGAATGAGAAAATATATGATGGGTCATCTATTATATTTGTACCTGTATTTTTGATTTCCTCTGATATTTCGTTCGATTTTGCTATGAAATGTTTTGATAAAGCATCCCGATCTTCTCTCAATAACCAAATAGGTTTGCGAACGAATGAAATAATTCGAATTTGGTGACCAGCTTCAATCAAATATTTTGCAGCTCTATATTCAAGATGCGTAATTGATATCTCACCTTTCTGATACCAAGAGCCTCTACGATAACCTATCAATTGGATAAAGTAATCACAAGAAATAAGATTACTTACACAAGTATCAAATAATGATTTATTTGGATCAATATTGAAGTTAGGATATTCACTCATCTGAACATCATAACCATATTCTTCTAAATAAAACTTCAATGCACTTCGTAAATCCTCAAAATCAATAATTGTTGAACTAACAAATATTTTTGGATTCATAATGTTTTCCTGAGAAATATAACCAATCATACATAACCGCGACTTGCCCAACGGGAACAGGTTAGAACGACTGCCCAAAGAAAGCTAAAATGTTGATAACTTCGGCGCACTTATCAGGGCAAGTTCCGGTTGATGTGGTTGTTATGTTGCTCATTGCCGACTATTTACCTGTTAGTTCATTATTGATTGGTGGATCGCTTTACCGCAAATGTTAATAACTCTCGCACACTTACAGGGGTTCTTCCTGTAAGTATTTGTTTTTCACCGCTCTTTGCTAAGAAAGTCCATATTACTGGTCTCAAAAAAGAAAAATCGTTTGAATTATAAACAGTCATTAAAACCTTCAACCATGTAATGAACCTAGGAATGTCAAAATAACAACAATCTAATTCTTAACTAATTACATTTTATCTAAGTTGGTATATTCATCAGCTACTTTTTCTAAAATGACACGCTCGTTCAGCAGCTCATTAGTATTCACTTGCGAATTTTAGAATTTCATTTATCTTATGATTACTCAATTCTATATCTGCATCTTCATCATTTTCAGCAAATAGTAAATAGAAAGTCAAATATATTCTGAGAATATTGATTTTATGTGATTTATCAAAATTTTTTAAGTGATCATTTAAAGAACTGAATAATGCAAATGTAGAAAGTTTGTCAAATGATTGGAAATTGCTGTGTTTAGAAATAAATAGAGAATGGAACATTGAATAAAATTCTCGTCGGCTTTTATAACAATTTTCTTGATAATATTCTTCAAAAAAAGCATTGATAAAACACTTGAACCTTTTTGAAGTACCGCTTTCTGTATCCCTCCATGATGTTTCTTCTTTCTCCCATTTCTTTATACTATTTTCTAACGCTTTAAAATCACCTTTCAGCATAAAAGCAATTACCAACGTTCTATAATGCCACAAAACCTCATCATATGCCACCGCTTTTTCTAAATATTTAATCGCCTTATCGTATTTACCTTTTTTCAGCAAAAGGCGACCATACGCTACGTCACAAAAAGCTTTATATTTATCCTCGAGCGAGTCTGGGTAGCTTATAAACTTTTCAATTTTTGTTTCTTTTCGTAAGTATCTTGGGATCTCCAGACCTTTTTTGTCCTCAATATATGGTAAAACACTTATTAAATAGGCCCTATTTATAAAAGATTCTGGTTCAGCTTCATAGGCACTTTTTCTTAGTTTATAGCACGTTTCTGATTGTCCTTTTTTCCAAGCGATTGTAGAGAACTTTCTTAATATTCTTCCATCTTTTTTGCTCAATTCATACAACAATAATATTTTCTTATAATTTTCATTCCATAATTCTTTATTTGTAAAAATACTTTCATCGTATAAATCTACCAGCATTAAAGAAATACTTGAAACTTCCGAAACATCATTTAGTTTTTCTTTTATTTGCTCGATTTCTTTATTAAGTATATCAACTTCCTTGCTTTTAATAAAACTGAATACTAATACAGCAATATAAAGTGCTGTTATTACAGAGAGTGCTGTCCACCAGTCTGAAGTTGTTTTACCTGCGATGATCACATGAGTGCCAAGGTTTAAAAAGATGATAAACCCAACAGTGATTAAAACAATTGCAACTATAGTTTTAATGGTAAACTCATAAATTCTTTTTTTCACATTTACACTCAATGTTTTCAAGGCAATATAACCTATCATGTATAACCCGATTTGCCCAACGTATTGTAAAACAACGAGTTATCAACAGAGAAAGCCAAAATGTGGATAAGTCCCGACCACCGAATTGGGCGAATTCGGGTTGATACGGTTGTTATACCACTTCTATTTTAACAACGTTATTTTCTTATTGTCGACAAAAATGGGTTTTCCGTTTTGTTCTACCTGTAATGTCACTATGTAGATACCACTCGCATAATTTGACAAGTTTAATTCAATTTCGTGACCACCCGCAGGGTAATGTTTTCCTTTTTCCTTAAAAATCATTTCTCCCTTCAAATCAAACACTTTTATTTTTACAATCCCTTCTGATTTAAGTGCAAATCGGATATTTGTTTGAGGATTAAATGGATTCGGATAATTTTGGAATAACTTGTATTCGTATTCTTTTTCTCCTCTTATTTCCTCCCCTGTCACAATTATCGATAATACCTCTCCCGACTCACTCTCATTTCCCTGATTGTCATACGAAGTTATTTTGATATACTTGTTCTCTGTATAGTTTTCCTGAAGTATGTAGGTGTTTGTATCGGTTACTGATATAAGATTATTTACCGAAGGCTCAAATGTTGAGTTTTCACCCATGTAAATCTTGTATCCTGCAAAGTCACTTTCTGTGTTAGCATCCCAGTCAATTTGGAATGTACTGTCATTTATTGTAGTGAGTATAATATTTTTTGGCATTTCAGTAGGTAAATCTTCATAGTTGTAAACCATCCCGAATGGACCACCAAAAAGGCCAATATCACTCCTTGTGCCGTCAACATCCAATATATCCGGATTACCGGTATCTATACACGGGGAATATTTCTGTAATCTCAAGTCAAACTCATCCGGTTGCTCGGGACCAAGCGGCGATTTTATCCACATCGGGTCTAATTCGATATTATTCTCACCTACTGATACTGTATCGTCAAATCCATGGGTATTTTCGTACAGGCAATTATAGTCAATATTATACCATTCAACAGCGTTCCTTAATTCTACTGCCTGAGGATACCTGTAAACTATATTGTTGTGTATTTCGACTTTTGGACTTTTGCTTATAAATATTGCAGGAGAATACTGGTTGGCTAAACCATTGTGAAAAATATTATTGACCACTCTTACTTTACCGCGACAATGCCCTAATTTTAACGCTGACTCTTCGGTACTCATTATATTATTTTCAACAATTACTGTATCGCAGGTAATATTATAAATACCTGATGCAAGACTGTTCAAACAGATGTTGTTCTTAAACTCAAGATATCGTCCTTCAAAGCGCATTACATGCCCACGTCCTTTTTCGATCATGAAGACACAACCATCGATAATATTTCGTGAATATGAAATATCATTGGAAATGCTTGCTAAAACCCCCATTCGGTGCGAAGTTTTGAAAATGCAATTTTTTATTTTTGCATTACCCTTGAGATTAATAATGCCAATATATGTGTTTGAAAACACACAATCTTCAACATAAATATTGCTTAATCCATACGTACTAATCATACTGGAACCATCGAGAAGGAATGTAGTCTCACTACCCAACAATGTAATACCCTTCATTGTTAATTTTGCTCCGTGAACGATGATCATCTCGTTTCGAAGTCGATCACAATTTATTGTAGTTTCATCTTTTCCTTGTCCAAGAATCACCAGTTCCTTTGTGATATCCAAAGTATCAATAAAAACACCTGCCCCAATATAAATTGTATCACCACTATCGGCAATTTCTACAACAGGTCTGATACTATCACACGCCGTCTCCCAGGTAGAATAAGGGAATTGGCTACTTCCATCTTTACTTACGAAGCGAGAAGTTTGGGAGTAACTAATTACAGAGAGAAGTAATACTATTATGAATATATTTTTCATCATTTTTCTGGTGGTATAACCTATCATACATAACAAGATTTACCCAACGTATATTAGATAGAAGTTATCCACAAGGTGAAGCTGAAATGTTGATAAGTTGAGCCCACCCGAAGGGTAAATTCTTGTTGATGTGGTTGTTATGTTGCCTGCGTTCGACATTATTTCAATGAGTTCATTATAGAATTATGGATCGCTTTTCTGTGAATGTTGATAACTCGCCCCCACTTACAGGGGTTTTACCTGTAAGTATCTGTTTTTTCAAGGGGCTTCGCCTGGTGAGTCCCATTTACAGGACTTACAAAAGAAAACCGGTTGAAATCTGAAACATTCAATAAAACCTCCAACCTTATGTTGAACATCTGGATTGAAAAATAGCACCGATCTATCTTAAATGCAATGATGAATTATCACTAATTTTGAAACTTTTAAATTTAACCAGAATAACAGCAGATACTTTCACCACAATATCTTTTGGTGTCCTTCCGGAGAAACCTACTATTCTGGGAAAGCTGAACAAATTAACCGTTGAACCCTTTGCAATATAACCATTCATACATAACAAGATTTACCCAAAGTATATTGCATAGAAGTTGTCCACAAGGAGAACTGAAATGTTTATAAGTTGGGCGCACCCGAATGGTAAATTCTTGTTGATGTGGTTGTTATAAGGAATAGCTTCGCTTTTCCAACTTAAACTTTTCTAATGCTTTGATTACTGATTGACTCGGTTTTGCGCTATTGTATATACCTTTCTCCATCCAAGAGCTTGTGTTTAACCAGTTCGTTTCATTTCGAACTATATTTATCAATTCGTCATGTCTAATTAAATACCAGTTTTTCAGAATTGGGAAGGTGATATACAAATCCTTGTCCAGATATTTTTTATCAATTGACATTCTCGCTTTCAATTGAACCTTTAATGTTTCATCACCGCTAAAATGATATGCTAAAAAATCTGCACCCTGCCAGTCATCTGCAAGTTTTATACAATTAAATCCGTATTCCACTAGAAAGCTGGCAACTTGATGAAAATTAAATACTTCCTTTTGTTTAGCGTTGAGTTCCCAATAATTAATTTTTTCAAGATTCATATAAAATCCATAATTATTTCCTTATAACCAATCAAGCATAAGCGGATTTACCCGAACGAGTACCGTTTGGTGCGACGAATTTTAGAAACCCTTAATTTAGCAAACTTGTGCGCACCCGACAGGGTAAATTCCGCTTGATGCGGTTGTTATACTAATATTTTAGTTAAAAGAAAAATATTATACAACCCGAATTATTAACATTGATGAACCAGAAAACGCCGTGTGTAAAATTGCGTATACCTCTGGAAAAACAATCGATTCATCGCCATCATGGGAAAAAAGAACTGTCCGGTCTTGACCCCAATGATTGCGAAAGTTCTGGTCCCGGCTAATTACATAAAAATCGCAAAATCACTTTTGCCTTACCGAACTGTAACTATTAACGATGAGAACTCAACTCCCAAAAACCAAATCCATTTTATGCTTAAAAATCATAAACAAATACACAAAATCATCCACCAAGCAATTTTGCAGTATAACCAATCATACATAACCGCGACTTGCCCAACGGGAGTTGGTTAGAACGACTGCCCGGAGAAAGCTAAAGTGTTGATAACTTCGGCGCACTTGGCAGGGCAAGTTCCGGTTGATGTGGTTGTTATGCAGCTTAGTTGCTGCGATTTATTATAAAATGTTGATAACCCCAGCGCACCCGAAGGGTTAATTTTTGTTTTTTTTCATTATTTGTAGTGCAAACATCATTGACGGCGAAGCAAGAATCAGTTCTAAAATATCTTTTTGAAATTTACTGTTCAACCGGTATCAGTTCACTAACCCTGAATTTTCGTTAAAACTTCTCTGCTGTATAACACTGTATTAACTAGAATTATTCTGTATAATACTTTTTAACTAATTTGTGATATACTGAATTAATTTAAGCTAAGTCGTTGTTTTTCTCGATACTTAACTTTCAGTATATCCCAATATGAAAGAATAATTCTGTATAATACTTTTAAATTTTCATATTATTAATATTTGGTCAAAAAGCATAAATTTCTCGCTGAACCAATAAACTTGACTTCAAAATAATACCTTCTCATCAAAATAACAATGATGATTAATCACTATTTCTAAGACTAAAAAATGCCCCTGCTTTTAAAGCTTGCGGCAGCAGTATAACCTATCATGCATAACCCGATTTGCCCAACGCATTGTAAAACAACGAGTTATCAACAGTGAAGCCTAAAATGTGGATAAGTCTCGACCACTTAATTGGGCGAATTCGGGTTGATGCGGTTGTTATATGTTTTACTTTTTCCATAAATCCGGACCAAAATCCCAGTTCTTTTCAAGAGATGCCGAAATGACTTCCTCAAACAATATTTTGTCTGAATCTACAAGCATAACCTTGGGGATTGCACTTGCTCCCGACTTCAATTCAACAAAATTCTTTTCCCGAACCTCATACGGTTTTATTAAATGATACCGGGTTCCTCCATCTGCCCAGTCACCGATTTGAGCCGAAACACATATAAATTCGTAACTATCATTATGATTCAAATCGTAGAACGCGTGTTCAATCTCTATACCAAAAGTACTTATCAAGCTAAACGATATCTTTTTTGCTCCGATAAATATACAGAGAGTCCTTTCAATATTTGCACCGAAACCGGTCACTCCGTAAGGATAAAAACTTATAAAGAACTCCTTATCACCATCAGCATCTATATCAAAAGATTTTATCGAATTAACATGATAAGGTGATATAACCAAAGGCAATGAAATTTGAACTGATGTGGGTTCCCAACTATTATTTGATACAGTAATCTTTGTTGAATCAAAATGGTTATGGGTAACACAAAAGGATTTTTCTTCAAATTCGAAATCGAAAGAATCCCAAGCAATTATCTTTGGCAGGATACTCTCGAATTCAGGTTTCCCGAATTTTTGAAATTCAGTGTTGAATGCCTCAACGATTCCTTGTCCAAAGATTACCATTGGATAAAGGATGAATAAAATTAGAATTTTTCTCATATCATATTTTGATTAACATATAACCTATCATACATAAGTGGATTTACCCAACGAATATTGCATGGAAGTTGTCCACAGGGGAGACTGAAATGTTGATAAGTTGCGCCCACCCACAGGGTAAATTCCACTTGATGTGGTTGTTATACGGTTTTAAATTTAGTAATTCATCACTGAATTTAAATGATATGTATATGAAGAATAAAAACTAATAAAATAGGGGTATGCGAACGTATCTGATTGTGTGTGAATTACTTCTAATTCAGTTGTGGGTCTTCTTTGCCCATTCTCCTGATTGTAAGCGTATTCAAATTTGGTTAAAGAAACCATAAATCTTCCGGTATCAGGTTGAGACCATAAGTATTCCATTGTTAAACGGCCATCAGCATGTATCACATCGTCGGCGGTTGCGAAATACTCTGTTATATATAAATACTCGTTTTCATAAACTACTGTATCTATGTAGTTCCCACCTTTCTCAAGAAAAAAATAATTAGATCTCAATTCTTCCAAATAAAATGTAACTGCTTGACCATAAAATCTTATTGGAGCATTGCCATCAATCCTCTTAAAACGGATTACTTC
>BQMY01000009.1 GCA_022181065.1 Melioribacteraceae bacterium
AAGATGAGTATGATGGGGGTAGCAAATGGTTGTTAGGATGCATCATTGATGGCAGAAAATTTGCTACAATCACAAGTATAAATGAAGCAGAACAAAATGTGAATCATCAGACAAAAACTGTTACTAATTATCCAAATCCATTTAATCCAACAACCACAATAGAATATTATTTAGATAATGAAGCTATAGTAATCCTAGAAATCTTTGATCAGCTCGGTAGAAGAGTAAGAGTTCTTGAAGACAAAAGCCAAGATGTTGGTAAACATAGAATTGTTTTTGAAGGTTCAGACTTGGCGAGCGGGGTATATTATTACCGCTTGCTGGTGAAAGATAAAAAAGGCGAAAAAATGTACTTGCAGGGCAATAAGATGGTCTTGCTCAAATAGTTAGTTCACAGGGAAAAGTATAACAACCACATCAACCGGAACTTGCCCTGCAAGTGCGCTGAAGTTATCAACATTTTAGCCTTCTTCGGGCAGTCGTTCTAACCAGCTCCCGTTGGGCAAGTCGCGGTTATGTATGTACGGTTATATTGCCAAAAGGATTTACTGAAAATTTGTCAGGCTTGTTCCGATAATGCAATTTGGTTTACATAATGTCGCCGTGCGAGGTTGTCAAGAAGTTTTATTGATATTCGGGCTTGCAAACAGTAGAAGGTTTTCCCGGGAGTACACCAAAAGATAATGTGGTAGAAGTATCTTGTAATATGTGTCTAATTATCAATCCCTCCTGAAATGATGATAAATCATCATTGCTTTTAAGATAGATTGGTGCTATTTTGATATTCAGAGGTTCATCTTTGGGTTGGAGGTATTATTGATAGTTCCAGATTTCAACCGGTTTTCTTTTTGTAAGTCCTGTCAATGGGACTTACCAGGCGAAGTTCTGTGAAAAACAAATACTTACAGGTAAAACCCCTGTAAGTGGGCGCGAGTTATCAACACTTGCAGAAAAACGATCCACCAATCAGTAATAAACTAACAGGTAAATAGTCGGCAACGAGCAACATAACAACTACATCAACCGGAACTTGCCCTGCAAGTGCGCCGAAGTTATTAACATTTTAGCCTTCTTCGGGTAGCCGTTCTAATCTACTCTCGTTGGGCAAGTCGCGGTTATGTATGATTGGTTATACGGCTTTCAATATTTCAACAGCCAGTTCTTTAGGTACAATGCTCTTTTGTTCCTTATTTCTCCCTTGCGTCCCCCCCTTACTACTTCTCGGCGCAGGTTCATGGCAAGGATCACCCACGCGGCATATGGGTCTTGGTTTCCATCTGGGGTTGTTATGCCATATGTCTGTAGGTTTCATAACAGAATCACCATACTGGCAATACGTTACCGTATCCCGAAACGGGATGTTTATAAGGTTTTCATGGAATAACTCTCCCACCCTCATAAATGGCATTTTCCGAAGGGTTGCCCGTGGGTTCTCAATGTGAAATATCAGATCACTGTTTTGAAATAGAAAGTGTTTTATTATTTCTTGTGTTCTTTTTACATATTTATCTGAGAGCTTCGCAAGGTGACTTTTTGCAATAAGATTTTCTCTGTGGTGAGAAATAGCCGCTATGCTATACGTCGTACAAAGTGGACTAGCCCATATTACATCTGGTATAAACGGCACTTTCTCTACTTCAAATCTTAGTATATCAACGGTGTAATCTGTCTGGAATCTTGGATCGATGTCAGATGTAAATGTTAACCATCCCATTTTTTTTGCTTCTTTTGATACACTCTTGTTGCCTGCAAACAGTTCAAGAAGCTTACGCCGTATAACAACTGCATCAACTTGACCTAACCCTTCGGGCTTGTCGTGTTGATTGACATTATTGTTTTCTTTCATTTCGTTATATCTCCTATATTTCTTGGGTTAGTCAAGTTATGCTTGATAGGTTATATTGCAAGGGGTTCAACGGTTATTTTGTTCAGTTTTCCCAAAATAGTAGGTTTTCCCGGAAGTACGCCAAAAGATATTGTGGTAAATGTATCTGGTNNCAACCGGTTTTCTTTTGTAAGTCCTGTAATTGGGACTTACTTGGCGAAGTTCTGGGAAAAAACCAATACTTACAGGTAAAACCCCTGTAAGTGGGCGCGAGTTATCAACATTTGCGGAAAAGCGATCCACGATTCTGTAATGAACTGATTGAAATATTGTCGAACGCAGGCAACATAACAACCACATCAACAAGAATTTACCCTTCGGGTGGGCTCAACTTATCAACATTTTAGCTCCTCCTGTTGACAACTTCTATGCAATATACATTGGGTAAATCTTGTTATGTATGATTGGTTATATTGCAAACGGATTTATTGAAAATTTGTCGGGCTTGTCCTAATAATTGGGTTTAGTTTACATAATCTCCCAGCGCGCTTTGCTCCTGTCTTCATTAGCTTTGTCCAAATTCACCAGTGGAGTAAAAATCGGAAACGCAGTCATTAGTCCGATTACACTGCCGCCCGCCACCTTCAGAGTTTGTCGAGAAGTTTTATTAATATTTAGGCTTGCAAAAAGTAGAAGGTTTTCCCGGGGACACGCAAAAAGATATTATGGTATAAGTATCCGCAATAAAATTGTTCATCAAGTCATCACAAATTGGTGATTAATCATTATTGCTTTTAAGATATATTGGTGCTATTTTGACATTTAGAGGTTCATTACAGGGTTGGAGGTATTATTGATATTTTCAGATTTCAATCGGTTTTCTTTTGTAAGTCCTATCAATGGGACTTACCAAGCGAAGCTCTGTGAAAAACAAAATACTTACAGGTAAAACCCCTGTAAGTGGGCGCGAGTTATTAACATTTGCAGAAAAACGATCCACCAATCAATAATGAACTAAATGATAAATAGTCGGCAACGGGCAACATAACAACCACATCAACAAGAATTTACCCTTTGGGTGGGCTCGGTTTATTAACATTTTTTGTCTTCGCTGTTGATATCTTTTAGTAAATAGGCATTGGGTAAATCTTGTTATGTATGATAGGTTATAAGTTCAATTCAAAATATAAAAATCAAGCAATTTTAAAGAGGTCAATTAGAAATGAAAAAAGTTTTATTTGCAATTTTTTTAGTAGGAATATTAACAAATTGTTCTTCTAGTGAAAAAATAGAAAAGTTTGATTACGGTAGTATAGAAAATGGTGTTTATTCAAATACTTTTTTTGACTTTAGTATAATTCTCCCCGAAAATTGGGTCGTTCAATCCAGAGAACAGATTGACAAGATTGCAGAACAGGGGAAAGACATAATTGTTGGTGAGGACGAAAATCTAAAGGCAATTGTTAAAGCTACTGAAATTAATACAGCAAATCTATTAGGTGTTTTCCAGTTCGAATTAGGTTCTGCCGTTGAATACAATCCAAATATTATGATCATTTCTGAAAACCTCAAAAATATGCCAGGGATAAAAAAAGGTTCAGATTATTTGTTTCAAGCAAAAAGATTATTGCAACAGAGTCAGTTTAAGTATGATTATATATCGGATGAGTTATTAAAGGAAACAATAAACGGCACCGATTTTTATAAGATGGATACAGGTATAAATTATATGGGTATGGAAATTAAACAGACTTATTATTCAACAGTACTGAAGGGATTTGCAATTAATATTATAGTCTCGTATATAAATGAAGAACAGAGAAAAGTCATATCAAAATCATTAAATTCTTTGGTATTTGAAAATTGATTTAACGTCAACAAAAGATAAGTAGTAAAAAGAACTTATAACAACCGTATCAACCCGAATTTGCCCAATTAGGTGGTCGAGCCTTATCCACATTTTCGTTCCCTATGTTGATAACTCATTGTTTTACAATACGTTGGGCAAATCGGGTTATATTTGATAGGTTATACCACTTGAATGGGAGTTAAATTATGCCAAGTCTAATTACTTTTGATGAATTAAAAAAAATGAATCGGGAAATCATTACTGAATCTGCTGACTTAATGAAGACCGCTCGTGCTCATATTTCTGAAAAAAATGTATTTTTGTCTTATTCCTCAACTGATCTAGAGTTGCTCCCCTCAATAATTAAAATACTTAATAAACATGGCGGTAACCCCTACATTGACAAAGGAGACGAAAGTTTACCCAAGATACCTTCAGTCAAAACGGCAAAAATATTAAAAGACAACATTAAATCTTGTAAACGCATGGTATTGTTTGTAACAACAAATAGCAAAGATAGTAAATGGATACCTTGGGAATTAGGATTGGGGGATGGAAGTAAAACACAATTCGATATTGCACTTTTCCCTTCAGCTGAAAAATCTCATGAAACAACTTGGTTAAAGCAAGAATACCTAGGTTTATATAGAAGGATAGTATATGGAAATATGAAGGGGAATTCAGATGGTCTCTGGATGGTGTGGGATCATATAGAAAATACGGCGACTCCTCTAAAGGACTGGTTAAAATCATATTAGTGAGAGGTCATAATGAGACATAATTTATTTGGTAGTTATCACGCTATAATGATCAATATTACAGAAATGATTTTGAAAAAATGTTTTCTAATATCTTTGAGATAATGATCACGAAGTCAGTTCAGATTGGTGATATTGATTCAAACCTACCTGACGACAGTGTAATGCAAATTATTCGCGATCAATATTTAAGAGATACTACAGTTACGGTTGTCTTAATCGGTTCAGTAACATGCAAAAAAAAACATGTTGATTGGAAAATTGGCTCTAGTATTAGTGATACAAAGTATAGTTCTCGATCTGGTCTTCGGGATGTATTATTACCATCCTATCATTCTAGCTTAGGCATAGATTATGGCAAATATAATCATGATTCTATTCCACCTAGATCATCTGAAAATATTAAATATGGGTATTCCAACATTTATGATTTGAGTAATAGTCCTTATGACATACAGTCATGGATTCATAATGCCTTTGATAAAAGAACTAAAATAGAGCCTGACAATTCACATCCTTCATTTAAATATAACAGGTGAGGTTATTATGTTATCTCCAGAATCAATAATTATTGATGTAGTTTTTGATTGGGACAAATGGGTACTCTTGATAAAAATGAATATGGTAATAGTTCTCATATTTATTTTAGTTTACTTGCTTATAAAAATTTTAATAAAAAGAATAAAAAATAAAAACAATGCACAAACAAAAGTAATTCCTGTTGAATTTACTTATAAAGTTGGGGGTGCAAGCATTAAGTATCAAATAATTCGAAACTATACAAACATTGAAGTCGCTCACAAAATATATGTAGAACTTATCACTAGAAAGGCTGCAATAGAAATTGAGGAAGACAAAGACGTTATTCAAGAAGTATACAATTCATGGTATAATCTATTCAAAATAACGAGAGATGAATTAAAACAAATAACTGGCGACATTCTATCAAACAATAAAACAACAAATGATTTGGAGAAACTTCTTACCGATATACTTAATAAAGGTTTACGTCCACACTTAACCGAATACCAAGCCAACTTTAAAAAATGGTATTCAGAAGAATTAGAAAAAAGTGAGAATTTTGGCATGAGTCCACAAAATATCCAAAAAAAATTTCCAGAATATAAGGAATTAGTAGCTTCCATGAGGAATGTAAATAGATTGCTAATAGATTATTCCAAACAATTGGAAAGAGTAATTAGAGACAACTAAGCTAGCCTATATTTTTTTTGAGATATGTTGTGCAGAATATGTTGAAATTCAAAAAAGTGTTTTCAGTTTACAGTCAATATCATACTAATAAATGTTGTAGTCTTTTACGGAGTATTTGATGAAAAAAAGAGCAAATTGTTTTATTTCATACAATCATAAAGATGTGGATAAAATATCACTCGATTACTTAGTCTCTTGGATGAAAAGTATATCTAGAAACAAAATTGAATTTCTTTTTGACACAGATCTTAAGGTTGGCGATGATCTTACTCGGTTCATTAATTTGCTAGAAGATGTTAACGCAGTTCTTTTAATATTAACCCCTGGTTACAAAAACAAAGTTTTGAACCGGGAAAGGTGGGTTTACAATGAGTATAAAATTATTATGGATAGGTATTGGTCTCAAAAAGAAGAAAATGCAGTTAGTAGATCGCAAAAAATAAATTTTGATTTAATACCAATACTATTGGGTGGTAAAAAAGAAACCTCTGTCCCGAACGAAATTGATGGATTAGTTTTTGCAGATTTATTAGAGTTTTTAGCCTTCGAAAAAAATAACGATATATATATACATGATAAAACTGAAAAAAAATACAAGAAAATAGTTTCAGAAATAATATCAAAAGTATTAGTGAATGCTGGCATTAAATCACCCGAGTTTATTGACTATGAAGAAGAGTTGTTTGATAAATTATTTATTAGGACTAAAGAGGATTGGCACAAAATAATGACTCCTGAGCTGTTTGTAGAGACAAATGCGTTTAAGAATATAGAACAACAAAGCGCGTATTTCTTAATCGGAAGAAAAGGGAGTGGAAAATCCACTGTAACTAATTTTTTGTCAACTCATAAGAAAAAAAACTACAAAGGCGTATTCTCAATAAGTGCAGACAGCATAGACCTTGAAAGTGTTTTTGGTTTTTATAACAGTAACAATATATTCTCTGACACTAAATACGTATTCGCCCGTATAGAGAGTTTAAAATTCGTTTGGGAATTGTTTTTCTATCTATGTTCTATCGAATTAATCGTAAACGAATATGAGGACAATAAACTGACTGATTATCAAATTAGCAATATTCCTCCACTTAAATCACTCCTAGGCAAGATCAAAAAAAATGGCCATTCAGATCTTAGAGATAATCAAAAAAAACTAACTGAAATATTTTTTATAGTATCCTTAGATTCAGTAATTGAGTTCCAAAATTATTGTATTAATTCCTCCGGTGATGATCCAAAATATTTTCGTGCAAATATAAAATCGAAATATAGTTTCCAATCTTTACTTGAATTTGCAATAGGTACTGAGTCTAAAATAGCTCTTTTGAATATACTTAATGTTTGCAAACGTAGGATTCTTATTACTTTGGATGGGTTCGATAACTCATTCGAAAGATATCGGCAGAATACATTAAAGTATAACAACGATGAAGAAACGAAAAACGCAAGAGTTCGCCTTGAGATTGAATGGCTTAATTCAATGTTAAACTTAATTTTGGATATTAAGAATAATCGCACAAATAACAGTCGGCTAAATCACTTGTTAGATTTCTGCATAACGGTTCCAAAAGATAGATTCTATGAAATTCGAAAAGTTGAAAGAGATAGTTATTTGTATATAAGAAGATACTTTGAAATTAATTGGTCAGCAAATGAACTTCTCCAACTATTGACAAAAAGATTATCGGTTCTAGCGAACTATGAGTTGAATAGGAAAATCGATCCAAATATATTTCATCTTCTTTTGAATGAGAAGTTTCCCACTCTCCCAAATAAAATAGCTGTCCCTTTCAACGACAGCTATATTGATGAAGACATATTTATTTATATACTTCGGTTTACTTTTTGGAGGCCTAGAGGTATCCTCATGCATTTTGCAAGTATCATAGCAATGGCTCGTCATTACAAAAATAATGATATTGCGTTAACAGATATTGCTATTCGAAATATTATCGATAAAACAAGCATTAAGGTAATAGAAAGTGAATTTATAAATGAGTTTCAAAATGTATTGATTAATATTAGAGACATTTTAAATGCCTTTAAATATAGTAGCCAGATTATCACCTATGATGAATATGGTAGACTACTCAGAGATATTGATTTTGATTTTGCCATCTCTGACAAAAGTGCGAAAAGCATCCATGAGAAATTTAAGTTTCTATATGAAATAGGTTTACTAGGAATAGAAGCTACAGATGAATATGTAAATAGATATACTCTTAGCAACCAACATGCTTTTTATTTTAATGAAGGATTGATACCTCTAAGAGGTTTAGAATCAGATATATTTGAAAATTGCAGAATTATAATTCATCCTATATTTAGTGAATATCTAACTCTAAAAGTTGAAAAAAAAGAACTCCCGTTAGATTATTCATGGGATTACCTCCACACTATAGAACATCATATGAAAGAATTATTTTATGCTTAATTTGTGCTATCTCTAGTGTGAAGTCCCCTTGAAAGATACACTAATATTTATTATCTTTCAGTATGAGAAAATCA
>BQMY01000010.1 GCA_022181065.1 Melioribacteraceae bacterium
TACAGGACTTACAGAAAGAAAAACTGGTTGAAATCTGAAACTATCAATAAAACCTCCAACCCTGTGCTGAACCTCTGAAATGCAAAATAGCACCAATCTATCTTAAAAGCAATAATAATTGATCATCATTTCGAATGGGATTCATAATTGCACCCACAATACAGGATACTTCTACAACTATATCTTTTTTGTGCGTTCCCGGGGAAACCATCTATTTAGGGGAAACCTGACAATTTTTAGTAAAACTTTTTGCAATATAACCATACATACGTAAGGAGCTTAACCCAACGTATTGTAAATAAAAGAGTTAGCCACAGTGCTGCTTAAATTGTGGATAAGTTCGACCCACCCGAAGGGTTAAGTCTGCTTGACGTGGTTGTTATATTTTGGAGAGCAACTTATACATTGCTCTCCAAGAAAGGTGCAGGCTAATTATTTCATTAAAACCATTTTTTTGACATTTGAGAATTCCCCAGCCACGAAATGGTAGAAATAAATACCTGAGCTTAAATTATTAGCATTGAATTCAACTGAGTAGCTTCCATTGTCAAGAATTTCATTGACAAGTGTGTCCACTTCCTCTCCTGCGATATTGTATATCTTTAGAGAAACATAAGATGAAGATGGAATACTAAATTCGATCGCAGTGCTCGGATTAAACGGATTAGGATAATTATCTAGGAGTGCAAATTCAATGATCTCCGATATTTTCTTTATCACACAATTATCAATTGTGACTATCTTACCAGGGACTGATATTTTTTCAATGTTCTGTGGAAATAATGCCTTGGTTTTAACACGATATTGTACTTCATCCTCAAACATAGGATGAACATGGACATCATCATCCAAATAGCTGGAGGTTTGAGGTGACAAGACTGCAATTTGGTCCCAAGTTAAATAGTCTTTTCTTTCAAGTATAAAACTATGGAGATATGGTCTGGTTGATGGGAACGTCCATTCAATATAAGGGTGGCCATTTGATTCGGTCACAGCTACTTCTTTAGGAGAAGATGGGGTGCACTTCGCAGGAAACCAGTCATGTATTCTTGCAATCGCATAATGAGCGTAACATTCAAGAACCTCTATACCGGTATTTAATCCATCGTTAATAGAAAACCTGGTGTTCGGGATATTATAATAAGGTGCGTCGTATGGCATGCGATGATCAGACCAGGGCGTAATACTTGGAATATTGTTCTCTCCCGGCAAAATGTCGCTATCATCTGAATAACCCGATGCCCAACTATCATTGTCAGCTCTTACAAAAACGCCCGCATCAAAATTACCTTCGTCAGGATAATAATTTGGATTAGTTGCCATAGATTTCCAAACTAATATCCCTGACTCGTCTGAAATTTGGGGGAAACACGAATTATAATCTGGACAGGTTCCGATGCCTAAGCTCATATTACTATTAAAATTCCTGAATTCGAAGTATATTATATTCTCTTCGTTATTACCATCCTTGCAAATAAAAACTTCCGGGTCTTGCATTGAATAGTTCAACTCATACTCTTCAAACGAGCCAACAATTTCTTGATACGAACACCAACCAAGTTCGATTCTATTAACGGGGTTAATTGGTGCAGGACATGCACCATTCATATATCCATTGGGTCCATTATAGCAACCCGTCGCCATGAGATCCCAATTGCCATTATTTCGCATCAATTTTTTATTCAATGTTGCTGAATATAAATCATATACATCCCTCAGATTTAAGAGATGAGAAATCTCATGTGCAAATATCCCTATATGTGAAAATTTTCGATCCGGATGTTCCAATCCAGCATACGGTTCTCCCGGAGCAAACATCTCACTCATAGCGACTCTTCCTCCCAACATTGCTGGATTTAGGCCACCACCTCGGTAGGCATGACCGGCATAAATAATCAAAGTTCTAGTTGGATACTGAATACTATAACCCGCCGAAGAAACTGCACCCATAACATCACTAAAAAAAATATCGCGACTCGTTTCATGATAAAAATCTTTAGTCTTGTTCAATGTAATCCAGTCTATTTCTCCATTTCTGAGTTCTCGATTGATTACACTACCTTCAATTTGAAAATTACCATCAGACATCTTAAAGAAATAATCGCGAACACTACCAAAAACTTCTTCCTCATCAGGAGAATACATATTGGGACTATAATATTGATTACTAGAAAATAATAAATTTTCAAAATCACTTCGCATATAAGGTTCCTGATCCCCCGGATTTGCTCCATAATGCTTAATATCAGAAAACTCTACTAATACAACAGCCAAATCAAGAGTTTCATGTAATACTGGAAAAATTTCAGTTACTATGTTGCTGCAAGGAATTCCCTGTTCTTCGAGTGGCTGCCCCAAGACAGAATACGCAATCATTAAACAAAAAATTAAAGCCCTCATTCTTTACCTCTGTTATTTTTGATAAATTATTTTTCGGAAATATTGTAACCCATCAATTGTTAAACTGACGATATATATTGAACTTGGATATCCACCAAAATTGGCTCTAAAATTATGATGGCCTTTCTCCCTAGGACCCTGTTTCAAATCCATAATTTTTTGGCCAAGAATGTTAAAAACCTCCAATCTAATATTTGAATCTTTTACTAAACTAAATTCAATATTTGTTGAGGAATTAAAAGGGTTTGGATAATTCGATAGACTGACAAAAGCCAATTTTTGATTTTCAATTTCAATCCCTACCACTTCAACCGACTCCAAGACAACTACTTTTTTACCTGGAAAAATATAATCCAAATCGCCGTCCCCATCAATATCTCCTAAAATGCCTCCACTCCAACCTCCCATATCATTTAGAATCCCCAAATCAGGAAATAAATTTCTATTCCCGAATTTAAAGTCACCACCAAATTCAAACCAATTTGCATACACCGGTGAATCGTAGCCCATTTCAGGAGCAATAATCTCCAATCCTTGGGTCATATCAAGATCACCATCTCCATCCAAGTCACCATATGCAGCAACGCCCTCAGTTCCCCCATTCCCCCAAAAATAGAAATCACTGCATATAAAATTGTTTGGCTCATTTTGATAGTAAATTGCGCCTCCTTCTTCTGTGCTCACGTTTACAATATCTACCAACCCATTTTTGTCAATATCCAATATTTTATATGGCTCGAGAAAAGTTCTACTATATTGAGGATACTCCTGAATCCATGGAATGAATTCTATCTTTGTATATGCCGTATCATCTTCATTTAGCCAGATTTTATAATGATTGATATATGGAAATAATCCACGATAACTAGTGAAAAGGTCTAGTGAGAAATCATTATTCATATCCCTGACGATAACTGTTGCAAGATTTGATTCTGTTACAATAAATTCTTGCTGGATTGAAAAAGTACCATCTTTATTATTTATAACAGGGAAGATATGTCTTTGACCACCGACTAGTTTTCTTGATATGAAATCCATAAAGTTATCATTGTTAATATCACCCATTATCACACCCTGTGTAAGTACAATAGTATCAGTGAGTATTAATTCTCCATTTATGTTTTGAAGATAAATCTCTGAGTATCCATCATAGGCGATAAGTTTATCCCTAAAACCATCATTATTAAAATCAAAAATTATCGGTGCGTTGAAGTATAACTCAGGTAACTCTGCATTGGTAAAATTCCCATTACCATCATTGATAGCCAATTTTCCATATATCGACATCATATCCAAGTCACCATCGAAATCAACATCTACCAATCCTGCGCCTGTTTCAAAAACAAGATCTGAGTTGTAAGTTGGTTCCGCAAATTTTATACTTTTGGTATGAGGAACATCTATTATAAAATTCCAATTAATTGTTTTCCGCTTTCCACTTTCTGTATTTAGTATTGGACCAAAACTCACCCATATTTCTTCCCCAGGAGAGAATTCAACAATTGGTGTAAATACAAACTTTGACCCACTTATTATTTCTGAATTGCCAGGAAGATAATAATGATGTGAGCCGTAACAATGCAGAATACAAGTGGAATCAAACACCCAACCGGTATTTTCCAAATCAATCGTTACCTTACTGTCTAATGATGCTCCGATTGAATTTTGTTTTGGATATACAATTATACTATTGCCCGATTGGCTATATAGAATAGATACAACACAAAGTAGTAATATTATATTTTTCATCTTGATACTCGCCCTTTATCTCAATCTACAACAATAGCACCTTGTTGTCAAGTTTAAATTAAAATATAACCTACCATGTATAACCCGATTTGCCCAACGTATTGTAATACAAAGAGTTATCCACAGCGGAAGCTAAAATGTTGATAAGTCCCGACTACCGAATTGGGCAAATTCGGGTTGATATGGTTGTTATACTGCTTTTAATTTACTGTTAATTTGAGCTAGTGCATCTTATTGCCTTCTCGATCGTTCAAATAATCGCCAACCAGAATTATAATAAATGTATATAGGCAAGAGAATACCAATTTTGATACTTGGAACAAGTTTGCATATTTAAATATTATTCAATTTTAACGCTGACTTGGATGAAGATGCTTTTAACAATGTAATTCCGTTCTGTGCACAAGAGCTCGATAATGACAAATCTGATAATTTTATTTTCATCGGAAAAATAGATTTAATTAGTATTGTCATACTGAATAAAACCCGATGAAAACCAAAATCGATCATAAACAAATGAGATTTCACCTGTATTCGTATCATAATTCATGATTTGTCCACTCTCACCAATATTTGGGAAAAATTTAAATACACGCTCAATATAAAAAATTGATTCGGTAACCTCATCATAAAACATGAAGCCCTTAGTTTGTAACAATTCTCGAACATCCTTCTTTTTTCGATTCATCATCATAATTTCATCTTGGATCGGATCATAAAAAAAGATGTTGCCTTTCGAATAATCAGTAAACTCAAGCTTCATTTCACTATTTCCCCAAGTTAACTGAGTCATCAAATTATAATCGAATTCTATAAAGTTTTCCCCAGTATCAATTAACATAACATTTGAATCAATTCTTGCCATCTTTGGCTTATATAAATTTCCTCGAAAATCCATCAATTCATTTTCGTTTTCGTTATCATAACTATACACCGATATTGAATCTTTATCTTGAACCCGTAAAAAAAAGAACCTATTTTCGGATATTACAACTGGTGAAAATCCTATTGTCACAAAAGAATATTTTTTTGTTGAAATATTCAATAATTTGATTTCGTCTTGCCCGGTATGAACGTTGTTGCTAACGTAGAGTAAGTTATCGCCAAATTCTTCAATTTGTCTAATAATAGCTGAAGAAGTGTCCATCATTAGAGAGAAAACTTCTTTATTTTCAAGATTTATATAGCCAATTTCATCAAGCTTTGAATAAAATAGTAACCCTGAAAAATCTTTATTTTTTGTACATGAGAAAGCTAATAGTATAAATAAAATAATACAAGCTCTCCTGACTTTCACCTTAATACTCATCTGTGAACTCTTTTCTTTTTTGCATGTTTTTCTTCTAATTTTTTCATAGTTGGTATTTAAGGAAATTCCATTTTACATGAGAAGCTTTGCAGTATAACCAATCATACATAACAAGATTTACCCAACGTGTATTGAATAGAAGTTATCCACAGGCGGGAGCTGAAATGTTGATAAGTTGAGCCCACCCGAAGGGTAAATTCTTGTTGATGTAGTTGTTATGCGCCTTACTAATTGCTAATTGTTGATAACTCTCGACCACCCGAAGGGTAGTTTTTTTGCTTTTATTTTCAAATTCAATAATGATAGCGGCATTGAATAAATTCGATTTTCTCATCTTTCACATGATAAACCAGTCGATGTTCCTGGGTTATTCTTCGTGACCAAACACCACTGCCTAAAAACCTTAGAGGTTCTGGCTTTCCAATTCCCTCAAATGGGGTTCGCATCACTGACTCGACAATTGTCATTATCCGCAAGGCGACTTTTCTATCTGTCTTTACCCAAAAACTCAAATCCTCACGAAACTCTGGACTGAATACACTCTCTTTTTCTTTCCCTGATTTACTCATTTAGCCCGAATTCTTCTTTTAATGCTTCAACCGTTTGTGGTTTATTTTCCTCACTTTGTGATCGTAAAAGGGCCGTCAGCAAACGCTGCGCGTTTTTGGGTGAGCGGAGTAAGTGAGCTGTTTCAAGAATAAAAGACAATTCGCTTTCTGAAACCATGGCAACATTTTCAGCATTCTTTCGATTTATTATAACCACTTCCTTATTGAGAGATACTTCATCCAGGAGTTTTGCAAGATTTGCTCTTGCTTGAGTGTATGTTAAACTTATTGACATGTTCGTTCCTTAATTGTACATACTTAATGTACGTAAACGACAATTAATTCACAATGCTTTTAATTCAAAAGATTTTGGCGTATAACCGTACATACATAACCGCGACTTGCCCAACGGGGGCAGATTAGAACGACTGCCCGCAGAAAGCTAAATTGTTGATAACTACGACGCACTTGCAGGGCAAGTTCCGGTTGATGTGGTTGTTATACCTACTTCACTGATTATTTAATTAATACCATTTTCCCCATATCAAAGAATACGGAAATATTTTTCTTATTTGATGCCTCAATTCTATAGAGATAGACTCCGCTTGCCAGATTTTTACCATCGAAATTTATTTCATGTCGCCCTATAGAATAATTTTCCTTTGTATGTGTTTCTATCAACTGACCGTTAGCATCATATATTCTTATTTTTACACTACACTCTTCTTGTAAGGTAAAAGATATTGTAGTTGACGGGTTAAACGGGTTAGGATAGTTTTGATTTAGAGAATATTCATAACTCCCGAAAATCACCGTTAGAGCTTCGCTGTAAATAAACCTTCCGTCAAAATCTATCTGCTTAAGTCGATACTCATTAATCCCCGGCTCGGGTGTTTTATCAATAAAAGAATAATGATGGGTGTCTGCTGTAGTTCCGTTACCTTCAGCGAATCCTATTTTTAACCAGGAATCACCTGATTTTCTCTCTATTTCAAATCCCTTGTTGTTTGCCTCTGAAGCGGTTTGCCATTCTAATATCACCGATAAACCAACTGCTTTACCACTATAGCGGATTAATTCTACCGGAGTGTAAGGTCCAGAATAATAATAAATACCTTCACCATCGACTCCAACATAAAGAATATCTCTTTGATTATCCAATACCATAACTGTTCTATTTACATCACCGAAACCAATATATTTCCATCCTGTCGTTGGACTTGTTGAGGTATATATTCCTTTCCCCTCAACTCCTGTAACCTTGAGGAAGTATCTCTCTCCAATAGATTTAGTGATACCTCGTATCTCATATTCTGGAAATTGAAAATAATCAGTCTTTGTCCAGCTATCTCCATTATCATCTGAATAAAACAATCCAAAGTTTCCCCAATTAGAAAATAGTAACAATTCATTTTCATTGAATGCATCATATGCAGTCACCTGAAACCCATCAGTTATTGATATCCAAGTCTGCCCATTGTCCGAAGACCTTTCAAAATTTAAATGTGCAGGCAGGATATTACTTGCAAAAATATACTTTTGATTTCGTTTTATCCCTGGCCACGGCTTTGTATAATTTGTGTGATACCATGAGCTCCCATAGTCAGAACTGATATAAAGGCCGGTATAATTAACTGCATAAAGGGTATCTTGATATATTGATAATCCATACTCTAGTTCAGGTATAGTACTATCAATCCTTGTCCATGTATTCCCAAAGTCTGTAGATTTAACAATGGCTTGTAAACCTGATATATAAATATTTTGTTTTGAATCAACTGATATATTCCCAGTTGGAATGTAATCAACAGCTTTAGAGTACCAGTTTTCACCCCCATCCTCAGTAATATGGAGTTGTTGAAGATTGTTTGTGAACAATATTGTATCAGCGTTTAGAACCTCAATATCACTAATAAAATTAACTGCCAACCCAGAAGGGCTTATTAATACCCATTCATCTTGTGCAAAACATGAACAAGCAAAAAATAAGATATAGAAAATCACTCGCATAATTTTTGCCATCTTAAGAATTAGATATTAATAGGTATAACC
>BQMY01000011.1 GCA_022181065.1 Melioribacteraceae bacterium
CCCCGTGGATAACTCCCCGTCCCAAATCCGTTGGGTCAATCAAGTTATGCATGATAGGTTATAAATTTTTAATATCCTAATTTAAACTCAATATTCGCTTGAGAAATTAACAAAAAAAATTGCTAGTGATATCAAGGATATTTACGTAGTATATTATTATTGTTTAATTCCCGCTATATACAATAGAAGTAGCGGGATGTTGTAGGACATACTTTGGCTAACAGCTTTGAAAGAATGATGATGTGGAATCATTTTAATTACCCGCTTAAAAGAATCCGCACATCGTGTGCGAATTTAAAAGAGAATGATAATGGATTTTCAATACAAACATGGGATTATTAGCTCTGTAAATGATTTAATGAAATCCTTGGAAAGCATAAACAGTCTGACTCTTGAAAATGTTAACGATGAACAATTAGTAGAATCATTTGAAAATATTAGAGGGGTTATATTTAAAGGTATTTCAGATATTAAGTATCATCTTGAAATACTAGCAACAGTGGCTGAGTGGAATAGATTGAATGTTTCCTTTTTTGGAGAAACGAATGCTGGGAAAAGTACGATTATTGAATCTTTGATAAATGGAGATGGCAGAAGCATTGGAGAAGGGTACAAAGACTTTACAAAAACAGTAAATAAAATAGCATATAAAAACATTAACTTAATGGATATGCCAGGAATTGAAGGTCAAGAAAATAAAGTAATAAAAAATATCCATAAAGCCGTAAATAAATCACATGTTGTTTTTTATGTGATTGGCACAAATAAAGAACCTGAAGAACAGACAATATCTAAAATCAAAAAGTTCTTAAAAGATAATGTGAAAGTGTATTCGATATATAATGTTAGAGGAAAGCCAACCACTTATAAATACCAAAAAGAACTAAAAGATAAAAATACACTGATTGTGGAAAATAGAGTTAGGGCAAAATTTATTAATTTATTAGATGGGAATTATGCAGGAAATATAGTTGTTAATGGCTATTTATCATTATTAATAAACAAGAGACTTGAACGAAGGTTTGAAAAGGATAGAGAAAAAGCAATAGATATATTTGGCAATGAGCTTGTGATTGAAAATTTTTCAAATATTCAAAATGTCAATAAAATAATAGATGATTTGGGTAATGATATCCATGATGAAATAATAATATCAAATACATACAAGTTTTTAAAAAGCTTTGGGATAATTTTATCTAAGATATTAGGCGAGAAGAAAAATTATGATTCTTTTATTAAAGAAACAAACCACTTAACCGATAAATATTTGGATGATGTGGAAAATATAATATCAAAGTATGAGTCTGAAATACATGCAAGTTTAGATTTGAATATCAATAGAATGAGGGTTGATCTAAAAAAAACGATAAGTAAAGGTATTGATAATGGTGACAGTGAATCATCAATAAAATCAAAATTAAATACTGTAAAACAAAAGCAGGCAAAGAAATTAAATGAAGATATAACAAAACTACTTTCTTCGATGAAAGACGAAATTGAAGGAAAAATAAAAGAGTTTAAAAATAGGATATCTTTGAAGATTGGTTTTTTAAACTTAAAGGGAGACTTTAATCTTGAAAGTATCCTTGAATCATTAGAGATTAGCTTTAAGTATGTTTTAGGGCAAATTGTTGATGTCGGCTTATCTATATGGGGGGTATTTGTAGTATTTGCTATTAACCCGATATTGGGTGTTGTTGCAGGAGTCTTAGCATTAGTTAGAAAATTATGGGATTGGTTTTTTAGTGATCCAGATATGAGAAAACGAGAAGCTAAAAGTAAGTCTACTAAAAAAATAGATTCATTGATAAATGATATTGAAAAGAAAATCAGATATGATCTTAAAAGAGAACTTAGAAAAGTAAATAGAAATATTCAAAAGCCAGTTAAGAAATTACAAGAGAGCATGAAAGGAATCAAAAATATTAGCCTGTCAATTGATGAGAAAATATTAAAAATAAAACTATCACAAACAAATTTGAGCTTACTACTTATGAGGGAGTTTTTGGGAGAGGATGTAATTTTCTCATATTTAGATTTACAGTTGTCCGAAGCGGTTGTTGTTGGTTATTCTGTAAACACAGAAGTAAAAATACATTTAAAGAAGAAATTCAGGATAAAAGAGATAAATCTATACTCATCACATACTGAATGGTTGAGTGCAGCTGGATCGAAAAATGGAGCAGATGTTTTTATTGCTAAAAATGAATTTAATTTCAGGGCAGTAAATGCTCTCTCTTTACACAAAGATAACGAGTTTCATTTTAAAAAAGTGATAAGGAGCAAAAATATATGAGCATAAATATCAATCAAGAAAAACAGATTATTATTGATAAATTAGTGTCCCTGAAGAGAAAATTGTCTGGAGTTGAAACAGATTTCAAAATTGATTTATCAGATCTAATAAGTAAAGTGAGCAAAGCGATTACTAATGTCAAAGATGATATGTTTTCAATCGCATTTTTTGGTGCTTTTTCTGATGGAAAATCAACAATATTATCAGTTCTATTAAATAAGCTTGATATTGCGATATCTCCAGAACCTACAACAGATAAAATACAACCATATAAATTTGATGATTATCAAATTATAGATACGCCAGGTCTGTTTTCTGAAAATTTAATTCACGATGACCTAACAAAAAAATATATATCAGAAGCGAATATAGTTATATATACGGTTGATCCAGTGAATCCGTTAAAAGATTCACACTTGCCAACAATCAGATGGATTCTGTCAGATTTGAAGAAATATGAATCTACTATTTTCGTAATCAATAAAATGGATGAGGTGGCTGATTTAGAAGATGATGATGACTTCTATAAGAATGCACAAATAAAAAAAGAAGTTGTTTCTGAGATTATCAAAGATGAAGTTGGGATTGAAAAGACAAAAAAAATTGTTTGTGTAGCGGCAGATCCTTTCCAGTTAGGATTAAAACACTGGAATAACAATACTGATTACAAAAGACTATCAAGAATAGATATGCTTGAAAATATGATTTCAGAATTCAAATCAACTTATAAAAATGAGTTAGTAATAAAAGCTGGTATTAGTGTAATTCGCGATGCAAGTGCTTGTGTTATTTTAGAATTAGATGAAATAAAAACATCGTTTATTTCTGAAGTTAACTTGTTGAAAAGTCAAATTGAGGAATTTGATAGTCGTGTTAAAGTATTAGAAGGAGACATAAACAGAAGTTACATTAATATCAAAGAGGAATTTATCTCATTGCGAGAAGACGTGTTAGTCGAAATAGATTCAGCAAGTAATATGACAGAATTAGGCGAAGTCATTCAAAAACGGTTAGGAGAAAATGGATATATCCTGCAAGAAAAAATAGATTTAATAATTAGAAAGCATACAGGTAACTTACTTTCTGAAAGTAAAAAAATGTTTGAATCATTGGAAGAATCTCTTGTTTATCATTCTAATATTCAAAATGAACTTTTTGGGAAATTATCAGATACTGGAAAATCTGTGATTAAAGGAATGTTGGGAGCTCCAGCACGAAAAATTGCTGATACTGTTATAAAAGCAAGAGATTTTTTAAAAATACCATTTAAGTTTAAACCTTGGGGTGCTCTTAAATTTGCAAAATTCTTAAAGGCAATGCCTGTAATTCTGGAGGCTCTTCAATTAGCTGTTGGCGTGTGGTCAAAACTAAAAATGGATAAAAAGCGAAGTGAGGTTAAAAGAGAAATGATGACGGCCTTCAAAGGTCTAATCCAAAACCTTACGCTTGAGAAATATACCGAGACATATTTTCCTTTTGTATCAGAAATACTTAATGTTCTTACGTCCTTAGAAGAAAGTAAGATAGAAATTCAGGAAACCATTTCAAACATTGATATAGTAAAAGATCAATTAAAAATTGAAGAATTATAAAAAGCCTCCACCGTATTAGCGACGGCTGAGAAAACGGGTAATAAAAGAGATGATGAAGAACGCACATATAAAAACATCAGAGAATGATAGACCGCCACAGTACGATATTACAACAAAGGCTATAAGTCATTGGACAATAAGTGATTAAAATGAAATACTATGCAATTAATAAACATTAAATATTAATTGATAGTTTGGTGCTATGAAGTGCCCAACACCTCATGGCCAAACCGTTAGGAAATGAAAATCTTCCAACTGCCAATTAAAGAATTATAAAAAAGCAAAACTTATAACAACCACATCAACCGGAACTTGCCCTGATAAGTGCGCCGGGGTTATCAACATTTTTGTCTTCTCCGGGCAGTCGTTCTAATCCGCTCCCCTTGGGCAAGTCGCGGTTATGTATGATTGGTTATACGTAAATCCACATTGCAATACCAACGATAAAATTTTTTATTGCATGCGGTTAACTAATTGGTTAACTTACGCCCATGAATAGAACAATAATGTTTTTCGAAAACCATTTCATTGATTTTTATAATTCGTTGCAGGATGGTGTTCAGGAGAAAATCGATTATGTTCTTTATTTAATAAAAAATGTTGAGAGAATACCGGTCAAGTTCCTAAAGCATATTGAATGCACAAATGGTTTGTATGAATTAAGGATAAAAACGGGAAGTGACATTTTTAGGATATTTTGCTGTTTTGATGAAGGAAAATTGGTTATTCTGTTCAATGGATTTCAAAAGAAGAGTCAGAAAACTCCAAAGAGCGAAATTCGGAAAGCAGAAAAGTTAAAAGAGAAGTATTTCAATGATAAGAAGAAAGGTGAGTGATGAAAAAGTTGAAAGAAGTTAAAACTTTTGATGAACTCCTTGATAATAAATATGGTAAACGCGGGGAAGAAGCAAGAGAGGCATTCGAACAAAACGCAAAATCGTTCCTGGTTGGTGAATTGGTAAAGGAAGCAAGAAAATCTGCACATCTGACACAAGAGGCGTTGGCGAAGAAAATAGGAACGAAAAAAAGTTATATTTCCCGCCTTGAAAATGGGAAAGTGGATATACAAATCTCGACACTGTACAAAATAATAGAAGAGGGATTAGGCAAAAAAGTTGGTCTTACAATAAGTTAAACCCTTTGGGTGGTCGGAAGTTATCAACAAATTACGTATAACAACCACATCAACCGGAACTTGCCCTGATAAGTGCGCCAAAGTTATTAACATTTTAGCCTTCTCCGGGCAGTCGTTCTAACCTGCTCCCGTTGGGCAAGTCGCGGTTATGTATGATTGGTTATATTGCAAAGGGTTCAACGGTTAATTTGTTAGGCTTTCCCAGAATAGTAGGTTTTCCCGGAAGCACACCAAAAGATATTGTGGTAAAAGTATCTTGTAAAGTTCGGCAAAAGTATATTGTTCACAAATTTGCAATAAATCGTTGTTGCGTTTAAGATATATTGGTGCTATTTTGATATTCACAGGTTCATCAAAGGGTTGGAGGTTTTATTGATAGTTCCAGATTTCAACCGGTTTTCTTATTGTAAGTCCTGCCAATGGGTCTTACCAGGTGAAGCTTTGTGAAAAACAAATACTTACAGGTAAAACCCCTGTAAGTGGTCGCGAGTTATCAACATTTGCAGAAAAACGATCCACTAATCAATAATGAACTAACAGGTAAATAGTCGGCAACGAGCAACATAACAACCACATCAACCGGAACTTGCCCTGCAAGTGCGTCGAAGTTATTAACATTTTAGCTTTCTTCGGGCAGTCGTTCTAAGCAGCTCCCGTTAGGCAAGTCGCGGTTATGTATGATTGGTTATACCTACAGATAAATTGGAAGCAATATGAAATTAAACAAAGTATTTCTAATAATAATACTTGTTAATCTTCCTTTATTAGCGACAGCAAGGTTTGTAAGTAAAACAGGTAGCGATACACCTCCATATACAACCTGGAGTACTGCAAGCCCGAACCTGCAAAAGGTAATCAATTATTGCAGTTATGGGGATACTATTTATATTGGTACTGGTATATTCACCGGAAATTTTGAAGTACCAGTTACACTCACTTTCATAGGGATTGATTGCGATTCTTCTATTTTAAGATATGGCAATGGTATTAAGGGCATTAAAACCGATTTAATAATTTTAAATGCTATGAATAGTATTTTTGTTAAAAACTTAACATTGGACGGAAATAATACAGGATATTATAGTGTTAAGATTGAGGATGTAAATAACCCTGAACATTTATTATATATAGAAAATTGTAATATCATTGGCTCAAGTGCATTTTGTTCTGTATACGGTGCTGATTTGGTTATAAAAAATTCATTTTTAAGGAATTTCGATCTTGTGACAGCTATAAGTCATGATGATAGTTATCCCGATTCACACTTTGCCTTAATTGAATCCAATGTAATATTACCTTCCGATAAGATGATGTGGGCGGGAGTATCGAGAACTATTTTTAGGAGTAATCTGGTTAAACCACAAAACGCTTTCGCAGGTGGTATTTTTTTCCCGTGGTCAAGAGATTATGCGGAGTTTTCAAATAATATATTTCAATTTACAAGTGCCACAGGAATAAAAATTGAGAACATCGATACGGTACGAATTTTTAATAACACCTTTGTACCTTATATTTTAAATGGATATTGGTTGATTTATCCGCAAACTATCAAAATTTACAGAACAGAAAGTTCCAAGGCCTATAATAATATCTTTTACCAGTGTGAGAAATGTATCTATCATTCGCCACAAACTTCCAATACTTACACAGATGTTTACAATAATTTATTTTATGATTGTATCACTTATACAACAGGTGGGAATATAAATCTTCTGGGGGGTAATATTTATGATGCTGACCCAATGTTCGAAAATGATAATTTCGATAACGACTATGATGAATGGGATGTTCATCTACAGTACGCCTCTCCGGCAATAGACGCGGGTTTTGCAGGGCTATCAGACCCTGATGGTTCTATCAGCGATATGGGCGCCTTTGGCGGTCCGAACGGAATAATGTACAAATACAAAGACCTCCCTCCCAAACCTGTTGTGCCTGACACTATCGTATTTAATTTGTCAGAGGCAAAAGTAAAATTAGCATGGCAAAAGAATACAGAAAGCGATTTGGCAGGGTATAACATCCACAGGGGGTTATCAGAAAACTTTTTACCCAAGAACTATAATAAAATTGCTTTTACAGACACAAACTGTTTTGAATATATTCTTGCAGATTCAGAGAATAAGTCTTTCTACTACAAGGTAAAAGCGGTTGATCAGACAGGTAATTTGAGTCCGGTAGACGCTTACTTTTATCTACAGATAAACGCTTCACCACTGACGGGTGTAAACAGTATAGAAAGAGAATATGATTACAAACTGGAACAAAACTACCCCAACCCGTTCAACCCGACAACCACTATTTCATTCACATTAAGAGAAGAATGTAACGTAAAAATTAAAATATATGATACCAATGGTCAGCTCATAGAAAAATTAACCGAGCAGTTTTATGCAAAAGGCAGACATGAAGTGGAATTCAATGGTGAAAATCTTTCAAGCGGTATCTACCTATACAGAATTGAGGCACTAAACAGTGAAAATATCCCGATATTTTTTGATATGGGGAAGATGGTATTAATTAAATAATCAGCAAAGTAGGTATAACAACTACATCAACCGGAACTCGCCCTGATAAGTGAGCCGAAGTTATCAACATTTTAGCTTTCTTCTGGCAGTCGTTCTAACCAGCTCCCGTTGGGCAAGTCGCGGTTATGTTTGATAGGTTATACTGCTGCCGCAAGCTTTATAAGCAGAGGCACTTTAAGTCTTCCGAAATAGTGATTAATCATCATTGTTATTTTGATGAGAAGGTATTATTTTGAAGTCAAGTTTA
>BQMY01000012.1 GCA_022181065.1 Melioribacteraceae bacterium
CTCGGGGCAGTCGTTCTAATCCGCTCCCGTTGGGCAAGTCGCGGTTATGTATGTACGGTTATATTGCAAACAGATTTACGGAAAACGTGTCAGGCTTTTCCCGATAATGCAATTTAGTTTACATAATGTCGCCGTGCGAGGTTGTCAAGAAGTTTTATTAATATTCGGGCTTGCACACAGTAGAAGGTTTTCCCGGAAGTGCACCAAAAGATATTGTGGTAAAAGTATCTTGTAAAGTTCGGCAAAAGTATATTGTTCACAAATTTGCAATAAATCATTGTTGCGTTTAAGATAGATTGGTGCTATTTTGATATTTAGAGGTTCATCACAGGGTTGGAGGTATTATTGAAAGTTTCAGATTTCAACCGGTTTTTCTTTTTGTGAGTCCTGTAAATGGGACTCACCAGGCGAAGTTCTGTGAAAAACACAAATACTTACAGGCAAAACCCCTGTAAGTGCGCACGAGTTATCAACATTTGCGGCAAAACGATCCATTATTCAATAATGAACTAACAGGTAATTAGTCGGCAACGAGCAACATAACAACCACATCAACCGGAACTTGCCCTGCCAAGTGCGCCGAAGTTATCCACATTTTAACCTTCGCCGGGTAGTCGTTCTAATCCGCTCCCATTGGGCAAGTCGCGGTTATGTATGATGGGTTATATTGCAATAGGATTTACTGAAAATTTGTCGGACTTGTCCTGATAATGTGGGTTAGTTTACATAATGTCCCGGTGCGCCTTTGTCCTTCTTTCAATGTTTTTTCCAAATCTACCAGTGGAATGAAAAGTGGAATCGCAGTCTTTAGTCCGATTACACCACCGCCCGCCGCCTGCAGAGTATGACAAGAAGTTTTGTTAATATTTTGGGGCTTGCCCAAGTTAGAAGGTTTTCCCCGGTAGTGCGCCAGAAGATATTGCGGTAGAAGTATCCGGTATTGTGGGTGTATTTTAAAATCCATTATGAAATGATGATAAATCATCATTGCTTTTAAGATAGATTGGTGCTATTTTGACATTCAGAGGTTCATTTCAGGGTTGGAGGTTTTATTGATAGTTACAGATTTCACCCGATTTTTTTTGTAAGTCCTGTCAATGGGACTTACCAGGCGAAGCTCCGTGAAAAAAACAAATACTTACAGGTAAAACCCCTGAAAGTGCGCACGAGTTATCAACATTTGCAGAAAAGCGATCCACCATACGATAATGAACTAACAGGTCAATAGTCGGCAACGAGCAACATAACAACCACATCAACAAGAATTTACCCTGCGGGTGAGCTCAACTTATCAACATTTCAGCCTCCCCTGTGGACAACTTCAATTCATTATACGTTGGGTAAATCTTGTTATGTATGATTGGTTATACCGCAAAATGTAAATACCTTGAAAATGTCATAATTTCTATTGATATTGAGATGAGAATTGATTTTAAGAACTATTTTTTGAGAATTGAGAAGTAAAATGCAAACATATAGAGAGAAACTATTGAATGATATTTCTCATTTGAATGAAGAACAAATAAGGAAGTTTTACCAATTTTTTCAGGTGGTAAAAAAAGAGTTCTTTATTAAAGAGAAGAAAAATTGGAAAGATGATTTTAAGAATATTTCAGTTTGGAATGAAACGGAATTAAATAACGTTGCTCAGGGAATAAAAAATTGGGAAATTCCAAAATATTAGTTGATACCAGTGTAATCATTGAGTTTTTGAGAAAGCAAAAAAAGAACGAAAGTCTTCTTTGGAAACTAAAAGAGGATCATTCTCTTATTTATATTTCATCAATTACAGTATTTGAATTATTTGCTGGCGCTACGGATGAGCAGAAGCGACAGGATATTTTTTCATTACTAAATTGGCTGGAACCTCTTCCATTTACAGAAGAATTGGGCGAATTAGCAGGTGGTCTGTATATTCAACTCAAAAAGATAAACAAAAAAATTGAGTTCAGAGATTTATTTATTGGTGCTACATCTATCTTTTATAATTTAGAGTTATTTACATTGAATAAAAAACATTTTCAAAATATCCCCGATATTCATCTATCTAAAGAGGTATAACAACCACATCAACCGGAATTTACCCTGTCGGGTGTGTCCTTTTCAACAACTATTCAACTCGCATCCAGTTGCTCTTTTTATGCCGCAGGCGTTTGGGTAAATCCGGTTATGTTGAATGGTTATACTTTTCATTTATTGATTTTATTAGAATGAGAGAAACTTGAAGATTATGAACAAAAATTTATTTGCAAGGCATTCAATGGCAAATTTGATTGATATACTAATTCCGGGTAGCCCTGTCATTTATGCCTTCTTCTACAAGGAACTAGTTTTATTTGATTTCTTAAATCCCGTTCAAGTTTTTGCGGTGGTTTATCTAATTTTTAATTTAATAGCTTTACTCAGTACTCGAGGTAATTCGATAGGGTATAATTTGATGGGTTTAAGACTGATTGATCGAAAAAGTGGAAAAAAGAGTTTATTAAAAAATGGACTTAGAATTCTATTTATCGCAGCTTTCTTCTTTTTGATTGTCAAGAATAATGAAATTGACTCATTATTTTTAATTGTTCTTTTATTCTTGGTTATTCCAATCCCAGTTAACCATCAGGATCAAGTATTTTATTCATTATTGAATAGAATGCTTGGCATAGTTCAATCAGTTCAATATAATAATTCTATAAACAAAGTATAACAACCATATCAACCCGAATTTGCCCTACTCGGTGGTCGAGACTTATCCACATTTTAGTCTTCTCTGTTGATAACTCGTTGTTTTACAATACGTTGGGCAAATCGGGTTATATTTGATAGGTTAGGCGGAAAGATATAACTTGCTTTTCTTGCAAATGATTTGCATGTTCAATTTACAATTCATGCCGAGGGAAAATATGAATAAAATGTTTATGCTTTTGTTTTATTTATTAGTATCAAATTTATTGGTTTCTCAAACAGCTCGTTTTGTGAATAAAACGGGAAGTTGTGAATATCCATATACATCTTGGGAAACAGCCTGCGACAGCATCCGACCGGTAATTGAAACAGCAAATGATGGAGATACTATTTACGTAGGTGAGGGTGTTTTTATTGATACTCTCGATATATACAAAGAATTGACCATAATTGGATTGGGTATAGATAAGAGCGTCATTAATTGTGATAACTTGCGTCCCATTTTTATAAATGTTTATGCAAGTCAACTTTTTCTTAAAAATCTAAAGTTAATAGGCACCGAAACTCAATCTATAACTAGATACTCAGTTTTAATTTATACAGAAAATTCCACCGAACTGTTTGTTGAATCGTGTATGTTTGATAATACGGAACATGGGATAGTAAACTACGTCGGAAATACTAATATAAATAATTGTGTTTTTAGATATTCAAATGAATCTGCTGTTGTCGCATCGTTATCATCTAATCCCAATTATTCCAGGACAATAATTAAAAATAGTGTCTTTGATTGTCTGGAAGGTTTGGGGAAAATTATAAGCTTTGAAGGGCGGTACTTGGAATTCAGAAATAATATTTGTCTAAATAGTTTAACCTTTGGTATACATAGCGTTACATGTGATACTATGATAGTGGAAAATAATATTATCAGTACTATCCAAAGCGGTCTGAGTGTTCAACACGCCAGAGGGAAAGTCAGAGTAGTAAATAATGTTTTTCATAATGGAATGGGGAGTTCAAATTCATCAGCAATCTATGTCGTTCGTTCACCACGGGTTGAGTTTTATAATAATATCGTTTACCGTTACCCTCAGGCAGTTGAGCTCAGACGGGAAATTGATTCTTATGATTTGGACTATAATTGTATCTACAGAAACACAAGATGGTTTGATGATACTGTATCAGTAGGTGTCAATAACATAATTAAAAACCCAATGTTTTTTAAAACTCCGGGAGGATCAGAACAGCCCGAAGAGTTTGATTTACGATTACAGAAGTATTCCCCGTGTATAAACCAAGGTCATCCGGATATAATTGACCCTGATGGTACAAGAAGTGATATAGGGGTTTATGGCGGACCATTCGGGATGGCCTATGAATATGAAGATTTACCTCCAGCAATACCAGCATATCTTGGACTGACAACGATAAATGACAGCACTTTCAAAATTTACTGGAATGCTAGTACGGAGAGTGACTTAGCGGGGTATAAAATTTATATGGGTGAAAAAACAACGTTTGAACCCTCGGTAAATAATCTAATCTCAACAACAGACACAAATACATTCACTTTTCAAGAATCACTGACAGAGAACCGCTATATCAAAATCACTTCGTATGACAATCAGGGAAATGAGAGCGAATCAGGAGAGGTTTTATCAATAATAGTAACAGAGTTAGAATTCAGGGGAGAGAAGGAATACGAATACAAGTTATTCCAAAACTATCCGAATCCGTTTAATCCTTTTACCAAACTTCGATTTAGTTTGTTAAAGCCAGGAAGAGTTATAATTAAAATTTTCAATATTAAGGGCGAACTAATAAAAAAGCTTGTTGATTTAGAATATGATAGGGGGAGTTATGAACTCAATATCAAAACCACAAATCTTTCAAGCGGAATTTATATAGTTAATATGTTAGTTCTCGAAAATAGAAAAGTACAATTTAGTGCTAGTACTAAAATAACTGTACTAAAATAACTGTACTAAAATAACTGTACTAAAATAATATTGTAGGAGGGGATATGTTTTGTTTTATAAAAACACAATTATTTTTTTTCTGTGTGCTGTTACCCACAATTATTTGTTCACAAAATGTTTTTGAAGAATTTGAAGGTATACCAGTCTCAATTTACCCATCAATTCATAATCATAATAATTTTCAGATCATTGAAGAACTTGGTGCTTTTGCGGTTTGTGAGAAAGATTTAGACCTAACAAAACTTAGCACTATTGGTCAAACAAACCTAAAAGTAATTCCTTATAATAGAGATAACCTTAGTCCACAGGCAATCCACAATTATTCAACTGGTCATTATTCCTTTTGGGAAGTCGAAGATAGCTTCCCAAAGGCCTATTCTTTTTTTGTTGTACCGTTAAAAGGAGAGGTGATAGATGATGAAGCAAATACAGGAAGAGATATTGTAACCAATTTAACATACTCACCAAATGAACCATTTTTAATTGGTCCAGGATATACTCTTGAAAGTTACCCCCGAGGAGGCGATGCACAAGATTATTCATATTACGTTCTTCAATCTACTATGAAAATCCAAAAGCTAGCTACTACTCAAGGCGACGAAAACATTCTAAAAGTAAAAGTAGAATTTAGAAGTGCCTATTCTAAAGATTATATATTGATCGATGAATTCATAATCAATGAATCAACAATTACCACATTTGATATATATGATAACTTGCCCATTGGAACGTTTCAGTTATCAGTGCCAGATATGGTTGGTGTCAATGCAATTGATTTTGCAGAGTATGAAAACTTCCATGAAGTTGAGGATGATGATGTAACAGAGTCAGCTTTATGGTACAGGCTTTTTGGAAATGTGCGGTACGTCTTTAGCATGTTATCCCCCAAATTTAAAGTTTACATTGATAATTTTACTGTAAGTGATGGAAACTGGAGCAATCCCGTTACTGTGGGTAATTATAAAATAGCTGTAGAAAATATGATGAATTATTATGCTCAAAATTCCAGTTTTGATAGAATTGTGGGTTGGCATACTGCCGATGAACCATTTGTTTATGATGCTTATCATCCACAAAATAAAATCAATGATTTTATTTTGGAGTATTATAATCCTAATAACAATGATGATGTTTTGATTGGAGGAGAAACTAATGTTACGGTCGGTACTTCAATTTCTAAAAAATCGTATTTTAGTGATGACATAGATCAATATAAACTGGTCTTTGAACCAAAATTGTTTAATCAAGTAGTTGCTCCAAGAAGAGTTTTTATTAACAGATATCCCTATGATTATCCCCGGTATAAGTTACCGGAGGAACGTTTGGATGATATGCATGAAGTCTACAAGTTAATGAATGAATTCATTCCGGATTTTGGATTTTCCCTTCAAACTTTTGGGTCAAGTAAATTAAATAGTCAAAACCAAACTTGGTTAGAAATGCGTTTCCCATCCAATAAGGAAATACTGTATCATATGTATACAGGTCTTATTCACGGGGCAAAAGAGATGAAAATTTGGTGTCTAAACTCATATGAAAAAAGCTCAGTAATTATGAATGGTCTCATTAATATTGACGGGAATTGGAGGAGAGAGGGTCTCAAAGATTTTATTAAAGATGATATTATTGGGCGATTATCAGGTAATTTAGGGAAAACCCTCAAAACATTAAAGAGTACTTCAGTTTATCCTGCAGAATCGATATTTAGAACAGATCAAGGAAACCCAATTGAAGAATTAAATAGTTATGAATTTATTCATCATATCACTTACAACGATGCTATTTCAGAGAACCTTAAAATTGACGTTGGAATATTCGAGGAGAAGGCAGGGGTTGGACTGTCAAAATATTTTATGATTTTAAATCGCCCAACAAATGATTACAATATACAATCATTGGACATTAGTCTGTCAAAGTATGGAAATTACAATAACTTTAGCGTCTATGATCACTCAAATAATTGTCTTGTTCCAGTTGAAACAAATGAATTGTGTTCTTTTGAAGATTTCTTGAATTCTGGAGATGGCGTTCTATATGAGTTCGGTCCAACCACAAAAATTGGTGGGGAGTTGTCAATTGATGAAACACTTACTGCCAATACTTCATTAGATAGAGATTTATTAGTAGCAAATGGTGTTATTTTAACAGTTGGGAATGATTACACAATCAATAATACGTTGACAATCGCGAATGGAGGTCAATTGGCTGTTACTAGCTCAGGAAATATTATTATTGAAAATGCCGGCAACATTATTTCAAAAGACTGGATAAGTTCCGGTCTGATAAATGCGAAATCAGAAAATCATCCAAAATTGATAATTGCAGATTACGATGATTACCCTATGCCAAATGCGATAATTGAAAGAAAAACTAATTTGACAGAGGATTGGATAATACTTGAATCAGATTATTCTGAAAAGGAATTCATAGATAATTCAGTTTCACTCGCTCAACCAGGTGGTCAGCTACTGTGAAGTCCCCTTGAAAGATACACTAATATTTATTATCTTTCAGTATGAGAAAATCAAAAAA
>BQMY01000013.1 GCA_022181065.1 Melioribacteraceae bacterium
ATGAGAAGGTATTATTTTGAAGTCAAGTTTATTGGTTCAGCGAGAAATTTATGCTTTTTGACCAAGTATTAATAATATGAAAATTTAAAAGTATTATACAGAATAATTCTTTCATATTGGGATATACTGAAAGTTAAGTATCGAGAAAAACAACGACTTAGCTCAAATTAATTCAGTATATCACAATTTACTTAAAAAGTATTATACAGAATAATTCTAGTTAATACAGTGTTATAAGTTTAGTTTGTCGGCAGGGCTTTTAATTTTATTCAGTGAGTACGAAGAAATGTGGGTGTAAATTTGAGTCGTTTCCAACCTTTTGTGTCCAAGTAATTCCTGTATATATCGAATGTCAGTGCCTTCATCCAATAGGTGTGTAGCGAAACTGTGCCGTAAAGTATGTACTGAAGCTTTCTTTTTGATTTCGGCTTTTTTTAATGCAGATTTGAAGACTGACTGTACACTTTGTGAACTGTAAGGTCCACCATTTTGTCCTTCAAAAAGGTACTCAGATGGTTTGTAATTTTTATAATAATCACGCAAGATAATTAGGACATTTTCGGACAACATAATATATCGATCTTTTTTACCCTTAGCGTTGCGAATATGGATTTTCATCGCTTCGGAGTCAACATCTGATAATTTGAGCTTGAGCAATTCCCCAAGCCGTAATCCGGCAGAGTAAATTAAAAGTAAGATGGCTTTATGCTTTATATTCGTAGTGACCTTTACAATTTTCTGGACTTCTTTAGGCGATAAGACCGAAGGTAGAGTAGAGGGTTTCCTCAATTCAATTTTTAATGCTTCGGGGTATTCAGCTTTAAAAACCTTGGTATAGAGATAACCAATAGAGGCAATAACCTGCTTCATGGAAGAATAGGAATAGTTTTTATCATTTTTGCAGTAAAAGAGATAATTGTTAATCACCTCATTGGTTACTTTTTCAACCTTGCTTTTTTCGACAAATTCAAGAAAAAGTTTAATTGCAGAGAGATAATTCTTAATTGTCTGTTCAGAATAATTTTCAATTGATAATTGTCTGTAAAGATTATCAAATATAACTTGTTTTCTCATCTATATAATGCTATTTTACGTAATATATACAGAATAATATAACTTATATTCCTGCTATATACAATAGAGGTAGCGGGATGTTGGGCGTCATACTGAAAAGATTCGTAACGAAACAAAAATGCGGATTAACAAAATGGTCTTTGTATATTTGCAAATAAAGATTTAGATTATAAAAAATGACAAAACAGGAAAAAGAAAAATATAAAGAAAAGTTTGAAAAAGCGTTGAACGAATTTGTAAAGGACTTAAAAACCTTTGTTTCGACAGACACAGGTGAGTGGACTGTAAAAGGATTTATTGACATTTACAAGAATATCTATACAATTTCATCAGACACAAAAATTGTTTCCAAAATCCTTGAAATTCATATTTTCCCAGAAATTCTGCAATTTGCAGAGAAGTATGGTTACAAAATAATATTAGCAGAACACCAAAACTGGTATCCCGACCTTACAATTATAGACAAAGATAATTCGGACGCAAAATTCGCTTTAGACCTTAAAACTACCTTTAGAAGAAATTCAAAAACAGCTGGTTTCACCCTTGGCAGTCACGGTGCTTATTTTAAAGAACGAGATAAAAGTAAAAACATACAATTCCCATACAACCAATATTTAGGTCACTACTGTCTAGGAATTGTTTACACTAGAGAAGATTTTGAAGATGATTTGGCTGATACAGAAATATATCAAGTCCAAGAACTTAAAGAAGAATACGGAGAGAGCCAAGACCCAATCAAAGATAGACAAGTAACAAATGTTACTAATCTAAAATCAATTACTTCTGTAATCAAAGACTTTGACTTTTTTGCCGTTGAAAAATGGAAAATTGCAAGTGATAGACGTGGCTCAGGAAATACGGCAAATATTGGCTCAATCAATGACATCAAAGATTTAAAAGCAGGGAACGGAGTATTTAGTAAGTTGGGAGAGGAGTGGTTTGACGAATATTGGGTTAATTATGGAACAGCAACAATGATGAAAGACGGAAAGACCATTAAAGTAAGCAGTATTTGGGACTTTCTTGAGTTTAAAGGAAGAAAAGACCTTTTCAGTAAGGTTGTGTCAAAAGGTGCAAAACGAAAAAGAAAAGACCAATAACTATGAAAGTAATAACACCACCGATTAAAAGTCAAGGTATAAAAACTAAATTAGTTCCTTGGATAAATGATATTCTACCAGATAAAGATGGTAGATGGATTGAACCGTTTTTGGGCACAGGCGTAGTAGCTTTTAATATGGCTTTTAAAAAGGCTATTTTAAATGATACAAATCCACATATAATAACTCTTTACAAAGAAATACAAGAAAAAAAAATCACCGCTCAAATTGTAAAAAACTATCTTGAAAAAGAAGGAGAAGAATTAAGAAATGCGGGTGACAATGGTTATGACCATTTTAGATTAATCAAGAATAGATTTAATGAAAATCCAAATTCACTTGATTTTATTTTTCTTTCAAGAGCAGGTTTTAATGGAATGATGAGGTTTAACAAAAAAGGACAATGGAACATTCCTTTTTGCAAAAAACCTGAAAGATTTGCACAAGCTTACGTAACAAAAATTGTCAATCAAGTTGCCAAAGTTTCGCATGTTATAAAACCAGAATGGGAGTTTAAAAACCAGCAGTTTTCTGAGATTATTCCATTAGCAAAAAAAGGAGATATTATTTACTGTGACCCACCATATTATGGTAGATATGTTGACTACTACAACGGGTGGACAGAAGGAGATGAAGAACTGCTTTTTAATCAATTACAGGAAACGGATGCTAAATTCATTTTATCAACTTGGCATCACAACGACTACCGTGAAAATGAAATGATTGAGAAATTTTGGAACAAGTTTAACATTATTACGAGAGACCATTTTTATCATTCAGGTGGCAAAATTGAAAATAGACGGAGTGTAGTAGAAGCCTTGGTATGCAACTTTGACCTTGACAAAAAAATTTCAGAACACAATCACGGAATAAAAGAAAAACCAAAACAATTGTCCATATTCGAGCAGGCTGATGAAGAAGTACGAACGCCCAACATCGTGTATAGTGCATTTGGCAGATAGTGCTAATTTCGAGGGTATTACATCTAATAAACTTTGTAGCGGTTTGACAGGTTCGTGCTTCGAATCGCCAAACGACACCATACACGTAACCGTTAAGAAATGAAAAACTGCCAACTGCTAATTAAAGAATTATAAAAATCAAAACTTATAACAACCATATCAACCCGAATTTGCCCTGCAGGTGGGCTCAACTTATTAACATTATTTGTCTTCGCTGTTGACAACTTCCATTCGGCAAGCGTTGGGCAAATCGGGTTATATTAAATGGTTATATTGCAAGGGGTTCAACGGTTAATATGCTCAACTTTCCCAAAATAGTGGGTTTTCCCGGTAGTACTCCAAAAGATATTGTGGTAAAAGTATCTTATGAAATCCTGACAAAAGCAAATCGTTTCAAAATGAGTGATAATTCATCATTGCTTTTAAGATAGATAGGTGCTATTTTGCAATCCAGAGGTTCATCATAGGGTTGGAGGTTTTATTGATGTTTTCAGATTTCAACCGGCTTTCTTTTTGTGAGTCCTGTAGATGGGACTTACCTGGCGAAGCTCCGTGATAAACAAAATACTTACAGGTAAAAGCCCTGTAAGTGCGCCAGACTTGTCAACATTGACAGAAAAACGATCCACAGTTCAATAATGAATTCTTTGAAATATTGTCGAACGCAAGCAACATAACAACCGCATCAACTTGAATTAACCCCGAGGGGTGGTCGCCGCTTGTCCACATTTTCGCTTTCTATGTGGATAACTTCCCGTCCCAAATCCGTTGGGTCAATCAAGTTATGCATGATAGGTTAGGTGTTGTCGGAGATAATCTAATTTTGAATTATGAAGGAGCAACAAAAAGAAAATATAGCTATCTTAAATAAAGTGTTTGAAGAGGTAACAAATTCATTTATTGAAGACCAAGATAGTATTTTCTTCGATATAGCTGAAAGAAATAAAAATAGGTATAAGGAGCTTGAGAGAAAATTAAAAATATGGAATGCTTCAAGGCAATGCATAGTCAGAAATTGTAATAAAAAAAGCATAGTAAATTCTCATACTATTCAGAAAAAAGGGTCTCTGTATGCTATCAGTGAGGCAAATCATTTACTAACACCATTGTTTGATACAAGAATTGAAGGGCTTTCACTCAAGAGGGTTGGACTAAATCGAGCATCGACATTTCCTGGTTTTTGTATACAGCATGAAAATATGTTTCAAGCTTTCGAGAATAAAGATAAGTTTGAATATGACGAAGATTTCCAATTGCAAGTGTTCAGAACAATATCCAGAGAACTTGTAATTAAACAAATGATTTTAGAGCAATATGAAAAAATGTTGGAAAACTATATTGATTTTAGGAATCAAAAACTAATTGCTCTGATTAAGGAGAGAATCGGCAATAAGTTCTTAAGGGAAAATGATATTAATATAAAATCTTTGTCCTTTGGTAATATTGATGTCCGAGAAGAACAAATAAAAAAACAAATAAAAAATTTTAATGAAGACATTTGTTCTTTCGAATTCGAATTTTATACCGCAATTTGTAATGATATAGAAAAAGGTACGGTAGATGAAATATCTATCAAAGTACTTCATTTAGATTTTCAAATTCCAGTATCCCTAGCGGGTCGAGGTAATTTTCATTGGAATGAAGGTTCTCACGTTAGTAATATTGAAATCGTCTTTTTAGTGTTACCATTTAGTAATCATACTTATATAATTGGCGCTACACCAAAGAAGCATAAGTTATACTTGGAGAAATATTTTAATTCATTTTCCCGACACCCATTAACTTTATTGGTAATGGTTGAGGGCTGGATGCTTTATGGTTCGGATCATTGGTTCTTAAAACCTAGTGTTTGGGGAAAAATTAAACCAGAAATGCAAAAGAATATTATTCGTGCGGTAGAAAATATTGAAAAAGATATTGGATTTATTTGTGTATTTTCAGTTTTTAATGATTTAAGAGAAAGTATTCTAACAAAATTGGTTGATATTAATTTAGATGAATTAACTCCTTCTTTTAAAATGTTTGTAATTAACGAAAAGGATAAGCTCTACAAATCCCTTAAATGCGTCACCTAACAACCGCATCAACTTGAATTAACCCCGAGAGGTCGTTGCCGCTTATCCACATTTTCGCTTTCTCTGTGGATAACTCCCCGTCCCAAATCCGTTGGGTCAATCAAGTTATGCATGATAGGTTATACAGCAAAGGGGTTTTTATAAAAATCCTGGTTGGGTAAACTTGTATCGGTTGAGTTGAGGAATTCAAAAAGCAATTTCAGAATCGATCTCGGAGGTAATGAGAAAATGTTAGTATTTGGGAAAATAGAAAAAAAACTATTTTTGTTTCCGAGATCATCCTGGACTTACAAAATGCAAAAAAAGAAAAAACAAAGATTAACCCTTCGGGTGCTCCGAGGTTATCAACATTTTATAATAAATCAGTCAATTAAGGCTGTATAACAACCGCATCAACAAGAATTTACCCTTCGGGTGGGCTCATCTTATCAACATTTCAGCTCCCCCTGTGGACAACATCCATGCAATATACGTTGGGTAAATCTTGTTATGTATGATTGGTTATATTGCAAACGGATTTATTGAAAATTTGTCGGGCTTGTCCTAATAATTGGGTTTAGTTTACATAATCTCCCAGCGCGCTTTGCTCCTGTCTTCATTAGCTTTGTCCAAATTCACCAGTGGAGTAAAAATCGGAAACGCAGTCATTAGTCCGATTACACTGCCGCCCGCCACCTTCAGAGTTTGTCGAGAAGTTTTATTAATATTTAGGCTTGCAAAAAGTAGAAGGTTTTCCCGGGAGTACGTCAAAAGATATTTTAGTAGAAGTATCTTGTATTATGGATGCATTTATGAATCCCTTTCGAAATGATGATAAATCATTATTGCTTTTAAGATAGATTGGTGCTATTTTGATATTCAGAGGTTCACTACAGAGATGGAGGTTTTATTGATAGTCTCAGACTCCAACCGGTTTTTCTTTTTGTGAATCCTACAAATGGGACTCACCAGGCGAAGCACTGTGAAAAACAAAATACTTACAGGTAAAACCCCTGTAAGTGGGCGCGAATTATCAACATTTACTTAAAAAGCGATCCACAATTCTTTAATGAACTCATTGAAATATTGTCGAACTCAGGCAACATAACAACCGCATCAACTTGAATTGACCCCAAGGGGTGGTCGCCGCTTATCCACATTATTGTTTTCTCTGTGGATAACTCCCCGTCCCAAATCCGTTGGGTCAATCAAGTTATGCATGATAGGTTATATTGCAAATAGTTTTACGGTTAAATAGTCAGGCTTTCCTAAAATAGTGGGTTATACTGGAAGCACACCAAAAGATATTGTGGTAATAGTATCTGATAAAGTTCGGCAATAGTAAATTGTTTCAAAATTGTAATAACTCATCATTGCTTTTAAGATAGATTGGTGCTATTTTGCAATTCAGAGGTTCAGCAAGGGTTGGAGGTTTTATTGATAGTTTATGATTTCAACCGGTTTTCTTTTTGTAAGTCCTGTAAATGGGACTCACCAGGCGAAGCTCTGTGAAAAAACAAAATACTTACAGGTAAAACCCCTGTAAGTGCGCGCGAGTTATCAACATTTGCAGAAAAACGATCCACAAGTCAATTATGAACTAATAGGAAAATAGTCGGCAACGAGCAACATAACAACCACGTCAACTGGAACTTACCCTACGGGTGCGCCGAAGTTATCAACATTTTAGCCTTCTCCGGGCAGTCGTTTTAACCTGCCCAACGTTGGGCAAGTCCAGTTACGTATGTATGGTTATACTGCTGCCGCAAGCTTTAAAAGCAGGGGCATTTTTCAGTCTTCGAAATAGTGATT
>BQMY01000014.1 GCA_022181065.1 Melioribacteraceae bacterium
ATAGTGATTAATCATCATTGTTATTTTGATGAGAAGGTATTATTTTGAAGTCAAGTTTATTGGCTCAGCGAGAAATTTATGCTTGATGAGCAAATATTAATAATATGGAAATTTAAAAGTGTTATACAGAATTATTCTTTCATATTGGGATATACTGAAAGTTAAGTATCGAGAAAAACAACGACTTAGCTCAAATTAATTCAGTATATCACAAAATGGTAAAAAAGTATTATACAGAATAATTCTAGTTAATACAGTGTTATAAACTAGAAATGAAATCAAGATTCAAGTTTATGAGATTAACTATTTCATTGCTTATAATTAGAATGTTAAGACTCTAAGCTAAATTCTGCACATAGGGAAGAGACATTTTATGATCAATAAGGAGAATGAATCGCTAATAGTTTTAATATTTGGTGCTTCGGGATCAGGTAAGTCAACATTAGTTATGGAATTAAAAAATATTTCTGACAGAGTTTCAATTAATCAGAAAGCGACAACGAGACCGTTAAGAAAATATGACTCGGATGAGATAATTAGTGTAAAAAATATTGACAAAAACAAGTATCCTTTCATCTATTGTCAGTACGGAAATGAATATGGAATTAATCAAAGCGAGATTGATGATGCGATACAAAGTGGGAAAGACCACTTCATAATATGCAATGATATAGATATTATTAAGACTTTATTTAAAAAATATGGAAACCGAGTAAAAACATTATTTATTCTATTTAATGCACCAAAAGAACATATAGTTGCTGTTCAAAAGTCCCGTGGTATTGACGATGATAATATAAGATTACGATTAGAAAAAATTGATATTCTTAGCCAAATTTTTATACGAAATAATGAATTATTTGATGGTGTTGTACTTAATAAATTAGATGCACCAATCGGTGATATGGTCTTTCAAGTCGAGAGAATATTAAAAAGAAATTATTCGAATAAAGAGTATGAAATTTCATTTATTGACAAATCTAATATGAGTGAGATGTTAGAAATATTGAATATCATTAATGATAATCTTAAGAATATTTCTGGATATCCATCTAAAATTGTTCATCAGGGTTTTGTGTTAATTTTATCTGGAATACTAAATAATGAACCTTCATCAAACGTAACAAACATTTCAATAAAAAAGGCTTGCCAAAAATGTGGGCTTAAAGGTAGTTTAATTAATGAATTAGGTATTTCAGAACAAATTAATGAGAAGATCTTGGGTAGTATACGTATGGCTCAATTTATAATTGTTGATCTAACCCATAGAAGTCCAAATATTTTTTATGAAATAGGATATGCTCATGCTCTTAAAAAGCCAACGGTTTTAATTGCAAGGGAAGGGACAAAACAACACCTCAATATTCAGGGATATCCCGTTATATTTTTCAATAGCAGCGCTAGGCTTGAGAAAGAACTAATGGCTTTTTTTGAAAAACATAAGTGAGTTTCACAAAACTGCTTTAATAAATTTTCGGCAAAAAAAATTATCGAATATGCCAATCATTTATTATTGTTCCAATAATGATTTATAAAGTTTTCAATAATTTTCTTTTTAAAATTCCAAAAAGTTCTACTCAATATATTTAACTAAATCAAATTTATTATTAAATTAACGCATGGCGAATAAATTCTTCTATAAGTTAAATTTATGGGAAAAAAGCTTAATTTGTATAGGTGCTTTTTTTGCTGTTTTAGGTGGCCTAAAAAACTATTTTTATTGGTTAAATGAAATACTCAAAATGTATTTCCCCAATCCAACGATTTGGACAAAGATTATTTTTGGTGTAATCTTTATCATTTCAGGGCTTGCATTTACTTACATCATACTCTATGCAAACAGTATTTTCCCTTACATAAAGCAATTAATATTTAAATTGAAAAAAGGTGATTCAGAAATTGTTATTCCTCTGAAAGATTATGATAATTTAATTGAAGGAAATAACGAATACAAAAGAGAATTAGGGGAAATTGCAGCGTATTGGGGAAATAGAAATGCCGCAAATGTTCGGATTAAGGATTTGTTGAAGTCTACCAGCGCAAATGAATTATTTATTGCTGCAATTGGATTTAGTACGATAAAGGTTTTAGATGATACAGAGGTGATTGGTCATTTTGCAGATTTAATTAATAGTAGTAAAACCCTTATAATCACAATCGTATTTCCCCAAAATATAAAACAATTGAAAAGTGCACGTCCGGAAATTCCAGAACATGTTCTGACTCAGAAATTTAATGATGGCCAACTATTATTAAAAAATTTTAAATCAAAACTATTAGATAAGTTGATAAATAAAGAGAAAATAGACAAGTGTGTCAAGTTCCATTATTACAATGATCACACCATTCCAAGACACTTTATATTGCAGGATAATAATACGATCTTTTACGGATCATATTTAAGTTCTGAAACAGGTAATAATTCTTACTTAATTGAGCTTTGTAATAACACTCGCGAAAATCATAAAAATGAATTAACCGGATTATATAATTTGTTTATTAAAGAAATTGACAATATTAAATCTAATTCAATAAAAACAAATTTTTAAATGTAATTGTAAATATTATGAAATTATCAGAATTCTTAAAAAACAGTAAAGGTAATCCACCAAGTAAAAGTTTAGTGATAATTGGTGTAAATCCTATTATAGAAGAAATTACTTCGAATCCAGAGTTATTTTATGATATGTTGGTGTGTAGTGAAAATGATAACCCCCCTAACCTGAAAATTACAATAATTTATGAGAGCGATGACGAGAATTTTAATCAATCTCTTTTCTATGACAAGGAACGTAGTAAGAAAAAGGTTGAATTTGATAAGATTCAAATTCTAAAGAAAAGATTGACGGGCGGAAATCGAAAAAGTAAAAAAGCGTCGGGTTTTATTGAAGCAGTTCAAGATTGTTTCCCTAGAGCAGAGCACGACACGGAACGCATCAAAGAAGCAATGTCTCGATTAAAACTTTTTGAGAACAATCGTGGGCATAAAGCAAATATAATAAAGATAGATGATGTTATTTGGTATAGTATCACGTTGCTTGACATTCCAACTTTAGATAATTACAATAAATTAACGAAAGACACAAATGCTGAATTATTTAATCAGTTTTCAGATTATATAGACAACCTTCTTAACGTTGATAAAAAAACTGGTGAGATTCAAGGAAACATTTTCCTGTCTAAAGCTGGTGATGAGTTAATTCAATTATATGATAACGATTCTTTCCCCCGTGGAATTGCACCTAGAAAAGCGTTTTATTCTACTGAGTTTCAACGCTACTCAGTTTGGGCATTCATTTTCAATAGAAAAGGACAGTTGTTATTACATAAGCGTAGTGAAACCACTCAAGATAATCGTGCACTATGGGACAAATCAGCCGGAGGACATGTCGATTTAACAGATAGTTCAACAGTTATTACAGCGAAGCGAGAACTTGTTGAAGAAATGTTTTTACCCGAAGCAGAATATACGAAATATATGAGTGCAAATGTTGGAGATATAATTGATTTTGGTGAATGGAATCTTAACAAAAGAGAAGAAAAACATTTTATAGATGGCTTTAAATTATTAGATGAATCGGATTGGGTTGTATTCAGAGCAACAGATTATGAGAATAGAGAAATAGTCCCAATGACTATCCGGCGAAAATCTCCACGAAAATTGCATATAAAAATTAAAGATGATAAAGGTAATATACTTATAAAAAATGGAAAAGAGGAGGAAATTGTAACGACACAATACACTCGCTTCATTAGCGATGTATTTCTGTTCATTGCACCGGATGGATATATTGATAATGAATCACAAATGAATAAATTACTACACGCGGCAGAAATCGCAGGAGCAGCATCAGCTCACAAATTAGTATCTATAGATGAATTAGTTAAAAGCGTTGAAGATCAACCTGATGATTTTACAGACGATGTAGTTTATATGTGTAGTGAAAAAAAGAAAATTCTTGTTGAGTTTTCAGAAGCAATCAAATTTATTTTTCAAAAATAGCCCCCTAAGATGTCGAGAAATAATTCCTCATATTACCTCTTTGTTCTAGTTGCTGCAAGTGCGGTTGGTAAAAGTGTGTTGGTGAACAGAATGTGTGAAGAAGGATTGTGGGAAAAAGCTGCGAAATATTCTACACGTGATTATCGAGGAGTAGAGGACGATGTTGTAAAAATAGATGATGAAAGTATAAATTACGATGAAAGTACTGAAAAGAAGTCCAAAATTCGGCTGGCAAGGATGAGAGCATTGGTTGAAATCTGTGGTAGTGGTAATGGCAAAGTATATTACAAGAATGGTAATATCTATGGCGTTAGCATTACCGAAATTATTCAAAGCCTTTCTAAATCTCATTTAGCGGTTATAATCAGTGATTTTAAAGTCATTTCTGAATTAAAAAAGGATGAAAGACTTGAAGGCAAAATTAAAGTAATGTATCTGGCATCGACAATTGATGAACGCGAATTATTAAAGCGTTATAAAGAACGAGAAAAAACTCAATTCCCAGATGCAAATCGTACTTTAAAAACAATTAAATCTATTCAAAATATGAGTTCAATATTGCTAAGTGCAGGGAGGTTGAAGTATTTAACAAAAATTGAAGAAACTCTTCCTTTATTAAACGAGGAGTGGAATCACTACGTTCCATATTTTGATACAATCAAAACTCGAGCTACTAATATTCGAATGCTTTATAATCGTTACATTGATAACATTGCCTTAATTGATTATGTGATTCTTAACTTTTACGATTTGGATTATATGTTCAACCAAACCAAAAATATTTTAACAAACATTAGTCCTAAGAGAAAAATAAACATTCCACCAATATTTATGGTTTGTGCAGCAAATTCTTCAGGTAAGGCAACGCTGATGGAAGTTGTCGGGGATATGGGTGATGTGCATGAGAATATTGTTGTTACTAACAAATATGCTAAACGGGATTCGCGTCCTACTGATGGCAGAGACGGTATGATTGCTATAGGTAAAAACGGGGATTTTAAAAAGGCAATGGAAACAGAATTGAATTTTAAAGTTGAAGACAAGGATATATGGGAATGGGGATTTAAGCAAAGACCTACTAAGTATGCTGTTTGTCACAAAGAAATAAAAAACAATATTATAGCTAAAAAGGCTCAAATCTTTATTTCAAACATGGACGAAATTAAAAACGCCAGAAAATTTTACGAAAAGAACATCGTTGTCCTATATTTACATGCAACCCATGAATCTTCTACTAAAAAGCATATTTATGCTAAGAGGAGATTTGAATTAGAAAAGGAAATTAGACAGAAACATCGAGATATTACTAAGGAGCAGGTAAAGTTTGAATTTGAAAATAACCAAGATTTACAAGAAAGATTTCAAACAATCACTTCAAACGATGAGAAAGAAATAGTTGATGTGCATTATGACTTTTGTAAGCACAATATTCAAATTGACCATGTTCTATTAAATACAGGGACACGTGAAGATTTGATCGAGCAAATTACTAATCTGATCATATATTATTCAGCACAATGATAACTATTTTTGGGTTAATTAATACCATCCCCTGAGCAATCACTTCGACGAGGATTGATAGTTGAATTACTCAATTCCAAGTATAATGGAGCGACCATTTTATGTGAAGTATTTATATGAAATATCCATTCAATCTTTTTAAGTCATCTAATTGAATGTTGTAATTTTTCGCCTAAGCGAAAAATAAGGTAGCAAATGATAGTTTATAACAACTACGTCAACTGGAACTTACCCTGCGGGTGGGCGTAACTTATCAACATTTTAGCCTTCTCCGGGTAGTCGTTCTAATCTGTTCTGCGTTGGGCAAGTCCAGTTACGTATGTATGGTTATATTGCAAATAGTTTTACGGGGAATTTGTCAGGCTTTCCCAAAATAGGTGGTTTCCAAAGGGACGCGCCAAAAGATATTGTTGAGATATTATCTTGTATGATGGGTGCAATTATGAATTCCTTTTGAAATGATGATAAATCATTATTGTTTTTAAGATATATTGGTGCTATTTTGATATGTAGAGGTTCATTACAGGGTTGGAGGTTTTATTGATTGTTACAGATTTCAACCGGTTTTTCTTTTATGTGAGTCCTGTAAATGGGACTCACCAGGCGAAGCTCTATGAAAATCAAAATACTTACAGGCAAAACCCCTGTAAGTGGGCGCGAGTTATTAACATTTACAGAAAAGCGATTCACAGTTCAATAATGAACCAACAGGTAAATAGTCGGCAACGAGCAACATAACAACCACATCAACCGGAACTTGCCCCGCAAAGTGCGCCGAAGTTATCAACATTTTAGCTTCCTCCGGGACAGTCGTTCTAACCAGCTCCCGTTGGGCAAGTCGCGGTTATGTATGATAGGTTATATTGCAAAGGGTTTAACGGTTAATATTTTCAACTTTCCCAAAATAGTAGGTTTTCCCGGGAGTACACCAAAAGATATTGTGGTAAAAGTATCTTATGAAATCCTGGCAAAAGTAAATCGTTTCAAAATTAGTAATAAATCGTAATTGCTTTTAAGATAGATTGGTGCTATTCTGATATTCAGAGGTTCATTTTTGGGTTGGAGGGTTTATTGATAGTCTCAGATTTCAACCGGTTTTATTTTTGTAAGTCCTATTAATGGGACTTACCAGGCGAAGCTCCGTAAAAAAAAATACTTACAGGTAAAACCCCTGTAAGTGGGCGCGAATTATCAACATTTACGGAAAAACAATCCACTATTCAATAATGAACTAAATGATAAATAGTCGGCAACGAGCAACATAACAACCACATCAACCGGAACTTGCCCGGCAAGTGCGCCGAAGTTATCACCATTTTAGCTTCCTCCGGGCAGTCGTTCTAACCCACTTCCGGTGGGCAAGTCGCGGTTATGTATGATTGGTTATACTTCTGGAAAACTATGAAAACATTAAAGTTTATTTTACTCAGTATATTTCTCTTGG
>BQMY01000015.1 GCA_022181065.1 Melioribacteraceae bacterium
GTGAAAACCTACTATTTTGGGAAAGCTGAACAAATTACCCGTAAAACTATTTGCAATATAACCTATCATACATAACCGCGACTTGCCCAATGAGGGCAGGTTAGAACGACTGCCCGGAGAAGACTAAAATGTTGATAACTTCGGCGCACTTATCAGGGCAAGTTCCGGTTGATGTGGTTGTTATGTTGCTCGTTGCCGACTATTAACCTTTTAGTTCATTATTGAACTGTGGATCGCTTTTCTGCAAATGTTGATAACTCGCACCCACTTACAGGGATTTTTCTGTAAGTAGTTGTTTTCCACAGAGCTTCGCCTGGTGAGTCCCATTCACAGGACTTACAAAATAAACTGGTTGAAATCTGAAACTATCAATAAAACCTCCAACCCGATGATGAACCTCTGAAATGCAAAATAGCACCAATATATCTTAAAAGCAATAATGATTTATCATCATTTCAAAAGGAATTCATAATTGCACCTATCATACATGATAATATCACAACAATATCTTTTGGCGTGTCCCTGAAAAAACCATCTATTTTGGGAAAACCCTGCAATTATTTTGTAAAACTTTTTGCAATATAACCTATCATGCATAACTTGATTGACCCAATGGATTTGGGACGGGGAGTGATCCACAGAGAAGACAAAAATGTGGACAAGCGGCGACCACCCTTTTGGGTTAATTCAAGTTGATGCGGTTGTTATGTTGCCTGCGTTCGACAATATTTCAAGTAATTCATTATTGGACTGTTGGTCGCTTTTCTGTCAATGTTGATAACTCGCGCCCACTTACAGGGGTTTTACCTGTAGGTATTTTGTTTTTTCACAGAACTTCGCCTGGTGAGTCCCATTTACAGGACTTACAGAAAAGAAAAACCGGTTGAAATCTGAAACTATCAATAAAACCTCCAACCCTGTGTTGAACCTCTAAATTGCAAAATAGCACCAATATATCTTAAAAGCAATTACGATTTATTACTAATTTTGAAACGATTTACTTTTGTCAGGATTTCATAAGATACTTTTACCACAATATCTTTTGGTGTGCATCCAGGGAAACCTACTATTTTAAGAAATCTGAACTACTTACCATTAAAACCCTTTGCAATATAACCTATCATGCATAACTTGATTGACCCAACGGATTTTGGACGGAGAGTTATCCACAGAGAAGACAAAAATGTGGACAAGCGGCGACCACCCCTCGGGGTAAATTCAAGTTGATGCGGTTGTTATGCCTATATTTCAAAATCACCCTTAATTTTTATAAGATATTTATCATACAGTTTTAAATATTTGTCTTCTATATTCAATTGAAATTTCTTAGATGTCTCATAGCATTGTATCATATCAAATTGAGAAAGCATAATTATATTAGTAAAAACATATAATTCTTGTGGAGTAATGATACTATCATTGCTCGTTTTGATAAAGTTTGATGAAATTGATGCAACATCAGAATGAATAATACTACTTGATATTTTATAAATGGTATTATAAAAATCCAATAATTTAACATTGCTTATTCTGTCATCTACGTTTACTAATTTGTCTCTTTGCTCCGCTAATTTATTTATTGGAAGAGTCGTCCATTTCCTTTGGAATTTCTCATTTTTGATTTCGTATGTATCTTCGATCTTTTCCCTTAACTCACTCATTCGCTTTTCATAATCTAAATTACTATTTGGGAATAATGATGATAGAGCCATTTTCAAATTATAATTTGTTGCATTTGCTTTTAATAAATCATATTCTATTATTGGTTCATATTTTTTAAATGCATTAATTCCCTTCTCAGATTCTTCATGTATTAAATAAGAAGAAATTATTAACTGCTCTAATCTAATTCGCAATAAAGCGTAGCCTTCAATTGGCTGGCCCCAGGTTGATAGTAAACGAATTGAAAAACTTGCATTCTTTGCATTACTCAACAATAAATTAAAAGTTTTGTAGTCTTTCTTTCTGAGCAAGTGCGCTTTACTCGATAACCCTTCTATATAATAGCGATAAGCTTGCTCCGAAAACTTAATGTAAGGAGAAAGCTCATTTTCCAGGGTTTCCAAGATTGGTCCATATCCAGTATTATCATATTTCATATTTTTTATAGGCATAACCTATCATGCATAACTTGATTGACCCAACGGATTTGGGACGGAGAGTTATCCACAGAGAAAGCGAATATGTGGACAAGCGGCGACCACCTCACGGGGTTAATTCAAGTTGATGCGGTTGTTATGTTGCCTGCGTTCGACAATATTTCAAGTAGTTAATTAATGAACTGTGGATCGTTTTTCTGTCTATGTTGATAAGTCTGGCGCACTTACAGGGGTTTTACCTGTAAGTATTGGTTTTTCACAGAGCTTCGCCTGGTGAGTCCCATTTTCAGGACTCACAGAAAGAAAACCGGTTGAAATCTGAAACATTCAATAAAACCTCCAACCCTGTGATGAACCTCTGAATATCAAAATAGCTCCAATCTATCTTAAAAGCAATTACGATTTATTACTAATTTTGAAACGATTTACTTTTGCCAGGATTTCATAAGATACTTTTACCACAATATCTTCTGGTATACTCCCGAGAAAACCTACTATTTTGGGAAAATTGAACATATTAACCGTTGAACCCCTTGCAATATAACCATTTAACATAACTGGTTTAACCCGGAGTATATGGGTTAAAAGATGTCTGCCGGGAAGACGAGAAAAATGCTGAGTTGCACCAACCCATAGGGTTAAATCCAGTTGATGTGGTTGTTATACAAAAATTTAGAATTCTTCCAAACTTATTCTGACGTCAATTTCTGGACATACTTCATTATATTTTTCTTTCATTATTCTAATTACCTTTTGCGAATACGCCTCTTCAGATTCTGCCTCTACTTCAATTAGTAAAGCATCATGCATAGGTACCATAATATTTAACTCAGGATATTTTTGATTAATTGCAATGATTCCACGTTTGAAGATCAATGATGCAGTACCCTGAATTTTTTGACTTAGAACCCACCTCTTCTCTTCTTGAGTTATTGACCCCTTATTTCGTAAATACCTTCTGTTACCCATATAAGTGTCGACAAAACCGTTATCACGAGAATCTGATAACAATTTTGCTCTATATTTTTCTGAACCTTCAAATAGCTTGAAAAAATTTTTAAAGGATCTAGTTTCAATTTTTTCGTCTGAACTTTTTGCTAAACTTAATAATCTATCTTTAGCCATACCATATAAATATGCTAAAAATAATGTTTTACAAATCCTTCTATGCTCCATATCATTAAATAGTACTTCACTAATTTGATTATAAATATCCCCTTTATTGTAAAATTCAATTAAATTCTTATCCTTAGACAATGATGCAAGTATTCCTGGCTCAAATTGATCAAAATCAACGTATATAAAGCTTTTGTTTTTCACTGGTTCAAAGATTTTCCGATTCTCTTTCTTTAGATATTGTATTCCAGGTTTGGTAATTAAAATCCTAGCAGTAACTGTACCTATTACATCAAAATTAGGGTATATTTTAACGTATTTATCGACAGAATATTTAAGCAGTTCTTTAAAATCTCTCCCGGAATACTTAGCCTCATACAATAATTCTAAAAACTCTTCTTGCTCTCTTAAGATTTCAATAGTTTCCCAAATATTATAATTAAAATCATCCTTAAACTCAGATTTTCCAATATAACTTCTTATATCATCCCATTCGTTAAGCAGCATAATCCTATGACTGGAAAAATCATATTTGAATTCCAATTGTTTTAATGACCTATAATAGTCTTTTTTCAATTCCTTAATTTTATCATCTAATTTCGATTTCGCAATTTTTATCCCATTTAACTCTCTTTTAAGAAATATATTCGTGACCGGATATTCCACCTTAAAAAAACGTTGCAGCTCATTTTGTTCTTTTAACTGAGATACCAGATCCTTGTAAAGTTGAAAAAAGGCTGTCATTACTTTTTTAATAATTTCGACTGACAGAGGATCACTTAGTGGATCAATGGACTGAAACTCATAAACTCTTTTTAACCATATTGATTCCTTTTTATCAAGATAGCGATTTATTAAGTTACCAAGACTCCAAGGTTTTTTGTCCTCTAGTTTTTTCTTGGGGATACCGATTAAAAGTTTTTTTATAACCTTAATATCTATAATATCTGAATTCAACTTTCTATTTTTTGAACGGATAGTTTCTAAACAATAATGAAAATCATATGCAATTATTCTCTTGTAACTCAATAATAAATCGATATCATTTACCAAAAATGTTGAGGATTTGTCTCCCGCAAAAATTATTGGCATCTTCTTAAACGGATTTTTAATAACAATGCAATACAATACATTATGCATAAAAGCTTACCTCATCAAAAATATCACGTAATTTTGTCTTCACAGGTTGATTTGTGTAAGAATATTGCTTTAATGAGTGTAAATACTTATAACTACCAAAATTTTCTGACTTGATCAGACTTTTAATCCCCGCAATCGATTGATATTTTAATGATTGCAAGGCTATGATGAGATGTCTTTGAATAATAAAGTTATCATTCAAGGATTTTAACTTTAGTAAAGATTTCTTATTTTCCTCAGTCCCAAATGCACCTACATATAATAGGGAGCCACATTTGTCAGCAGACTTATCGATGATTGCAGAATTCGAAATTATTATTGAATTTGCCAATTTCAATAAATTTCTGCTTTTATAATTGTGATAAACCAAAATTTTCCATAACAGATAATTTTGCCATGAATAAATAGAGCAGTTAGTATCGGCTAAGAAATCTGCTATTTTTTTCATGTCATTTTTCGTCAGCTTAATACTAATTAGCAGATTATAAAACTCGGAAGTGTTTGCAGGATTATCGACTAATGCTTTTATTACCTCCTTTTTAATCTTACTGAAGTATTTTGGAGGAAGTTCAACATCTTCGCACAAGCCTAGTCTTGTGATTCTGTTCAGATAAAATCGAAACTCTCGTGAACAAAAATCTCCCCTTTTAATCAGATTCTCGATATTTGTTTTTATTTTCGCAAATGCCAAAATAACGAGTGGTTTTTTTTTAGTATTCAATAATACATCTATTTGTTCAAGACACAAAGGATCATAGCTGATAAATTTATTATGGTCATTTGTGCCGGGAACTAAGATATTTGTTTTACTATTATTAATTGATAGGTCGAGTTCTCTTAATTTCGTAATCATTAGTTTAAGAACTTTTCGTGCCTCAAACCTGTCAGTTGTAACAACTTTAATATCATCCATATATCTGTAATAATCTAATCCCTTTGAATCCAATAATCTATCTAAAGGTGATAAATAAATATTCGCCAAAAATGAAGAGATATCACGGTTTTGCATTAAACCATGCTCATTATTGAACCCCCATTCTATAAGACAATTACAAATAGATTCAATACAGAATCTTATTTTTGCTTTCACTTTGCCATCGGTCTTTAATTTTAGTAATAATTCATATAATATATTTCTCAATTTATCAATGTTAATGTGCTCATAAAAATTCTGAAGGTCGGTAATTAAAATCGTTTTGCTTTCTGCATCAATTCTCACAAATTCTTCAAATTTTTTCCATTGGATTATTGAATTAAGAAAAACGTATTGGTATTTCTTCTCCGATTCTAAAAAATTTTTTCTATGATTGAACACTCTTTTTGAGACGAAAGGATCGAGATACTCAATAAGTGTTAGTCCGAAAGCGTGATATGCAATACGATCAAAAATATTGGTCTCTAAAGAGTAGCGCAAAGCACCGTTAGATTTAGGGATATTTAGCAGTATACGAGGAGTTGGTTTATAAACTCCATTATTTTCTTGAATATTTTTTTCAAAATAGTGGACAACTACACTCTCATCTAATCTATCATTAAATTCGAGTGGATCACGAAACCAATCATCCTTTAAATCTTGTTTTAGATACTTAATGACTCTTTTTAAATCTACATTGTAGAGTCCAAAATCGAGATTTAGCTTTACCATCTTATCATCATAATTATGATTTGTTTTTGTATAACCTATCAAACATAACCGCGACTTGCCCAACAGGAGCAGATTAGAACGACTACCCTGAGAAAGCAAAGATGTTGATAACTTCGACGCACTTGCAGGGCAAGTTCCGGTTGATGTAGTTGTTATACTTTTTCTAGTTTAATTATCATTTTAGCAATAGCATCTTATTGCCCTGTAAGTACATTTTTTCGCCTTTTTTATCTTTCACCAGCAAGCGGTAATAATATACCCCGCTCGCCAAGTCTGAACCTTCAAAAACAATTCTATGTTTACCAACATCTTGGCTTTTGTCTTCAAGAACTCTTATTCTTCTACCGAGCTGATCAAAGATTTCTAGGATTACTATAGCTTCATTATCTAAATAATATTCTATTGTGGTTGTTGGATTAAATGGATTTGGATAATTAGTAACAGTTTTTGTCTGATGATTCACATTTTGTTCTGCTTCATTTATACTTGTGATTGTACCAAATTTTCTGCCATCAATGATGCATCCTAACAACCATTTGCTACCCCCATCATACTCATCTT
>BQMY01000016.1 GCA_022181065.1 Melioribacteraceae bacterium
AAGTTAAGTATCGAGAAAAACAACGACTTAGCTCAAATTAATTCAGTATATCACAAATTACTTTAAAAGTATTATACAGAATAATTCTAGTTAATACAGTGTTATACAAAATATTAGGAGGGAATATGAGTTTGAAAAGAAAAATTATAAAACCATTACTAATTTTACTAATTCTGTTGAATATCAATATCGAAGCTCAAGGAAATTTTTATGATTACGTTTACGCTACAATTCGAGTAGATTCGAGTAAGATTTTAATTGAAAGAGAAGAAGCCACAATATCAGTTTTTAATTTGGAGGATGGATATTCAGTTAAAAAAATGTTTTATGATTCAAAAACGAAATTCCTGAGTGTATTACAATTTAAGACAGTAGCAAAATCAAAAGATATCTATAAATTAACAGTATACGATGTTTTTGGTGAACAACATTGGGATATTTTAACTGGTGAATCGGCTCATGAAGAACAAGCCAATTATCCTCTAATATTTAATTATAACCCAGATGAAAATGTTGGATTGCTCTGGTATTCTGGATGGGAGTCAACCTGGTTAAGTAAATATAATAATGGTAAAATTGAAAAATTAAAAAAAGTAGGTCGTTGGGATGTATATAAGATTTTGACATTCACATCAGAAGATGAAGTATTGTTAAGAACAAGTAATCCATACGACGATGAATTTAGTGTTTTCTACCAGTTATACAACCTCAAGAAAGATATAAGAAAAGACCTAAGTATCCAGGAAGTTGAGAATTATTCACAAGATATTTTGAATTATCGTGGAGAACGACTAGACTTATTGTATGAAAGGGCAAAAATGGACAAAAAATATTCAAATGCCCAATGGGGTCCGACGAGTGAGGCATTTATATATCGTGAGTACAATAGAGAAGATAAAACTTCTAAGAATATACTTTATGACGATATTCGGCAAACAATAATAAAATATCCAGGTAAAGGTGATTTCGTAAGTGTTATATGGCGAAAGTAATTTGTATAACAACCACGTCAACTGGAACTCGCCCTGATAAGTGCGCCGAAGTTATCAACATTTTAGCCTTCTCCAGGCAGTCGTTTTAATCTGCCGTGCGTTGGGCAAGTCCAGTTACGTATGTATGGTTATATGTTAACAAAATATTATTCTATGAGTAGTCAGTTTATATTTCGAGAGTTTGACAGAATAAATATCAAATAAAGAATCCCTTTGATTTTCTCTGGAATCGTTGGGGTTCAGTTAATATTATAAGAGTTGCAGATGAATTTGGCAATTAAATTATGACTGAAATTAAACTACATAAACGACCCTTAAAAGGATTAAAAATCATTGCCTTGGCATTACCATTAATTGCAGTGTGTATTTGGATGATATTATCAGAGCCAAGTGGTTCAATTGATTATATAATAGGTTGGGTGGGAGCTTGCTTTTTTGGTCTTGGCATTCCAGTGGGATTAATTCACACATTTGACAGACGAGCTCAAATTATAATAACCGAAGAAGGAATATGGGATAGAACTCTCAAGCAGGATGAAATCAAGTGGGAACAAATTCAAGAAGCATATCCTCTCGATATTATTGGTCAGAAATTTATTCCCCTAATAGTTGACGAAACATTTACTCCGAAGAAGAAATTATACAAATGGGCGGAAGAACTAAATGAATTTCTTGAAGGTCAACAAGCTAATTTGAATATTAGCCAGCTAAAAATTGATGCACAAGAAATGACAAACTTTATAAATGAAATAATTTCGACTGATAAAACAGAGAGACATAAAGTAATTAAAAAGTTTGCTGCTAATAATAATCTTTAGGAATAAAACGAATCTTTATGTTCTGAGTGAAGCCTGACAGAAAATCTTCTGGACATAAAGCCGTTATGAGATGAAGAATTACAAATTGAAATAAAAAGCCTTACAATTCAAGTAAAACATATAACAACCGTATCAACCCGAATTTGCCCTACTCGGTGGGCGAAACTTATCCACATTTTTGTTTTCTATGTTGATAACTTGTTGTTTTACAATGCGTTGGGCAAATCGGGTTATACTAAATGGTTATAAAGCAATCAACAGTAAGCATTTCGTTTTAGTTTTGAAGAATTAAAAACATAGAATTTATATGAAACTGGTTATATACCTTTTAGTATTAGGTCTTTTTTGCACAATCTTTAACCAATCAAATTACGTTACTTATGAATGGATTGGGAAAAATTCTAAAAAGACAAAAGCATTTAGTGGAATCATGGGTGTCCAATCAATTGAATTACCTGTAAAAAGGGAGTTTTTAGAAAATCACTGGATGTATGGAGAAGGAATTATTACAACATTATCTTATTCAGATAGTTCTTCGATTACACTTCATTTGGGATTCTCAGTAAAGTTGCCTTTTATTGAGGAGCCAGCTATCATTGATAGCGTTGAGTCTGAGGATTATGTAGAACGTTCCGGGATAATAAGAGGGAAGAACTGGAAAGAGCGAAACTATAAGAAAATTCCACTTAATATCCTCTACCAAAATGTTGGAGACACAGAAAAAGAAATATTTGAATTTTCACTAAAGAAATTAAGAATAAATGCTTTATAACAACTGCATCAACCCGAATTTGCAAGCAAATCGGGTTATGCTTGATAGGTTATACTTTATGGGATACACTGAAATCAGGTAATGTTTATATTTGAATATTTTACTAATAGTTATTGTGATAATCATGCGTTTTAAAATATGAACTATATAAAAATACTCTTCTACTTGGGTGTAACAGCTTTCTCCCAAATTATTCTTACATCATGTTCTTCGACGGAAATTGTTATTCACAATATCAATTCCGAAGGTATTTATCCAGAAGAATTCGGAGAAAGTGAATTAATATACCCATTCGTTGAATATCTGGTTGATACTTTTGGGGACACCTCTTCAACAAGTACGGTATTAGTATTTTTGTTTCACCATGAGGGTTCCCCCTTGGATTTGTCGATAGCTACGGTTTATGATAGTGGAGGTATTCGCAGTTATGAGGTTCATGGGTTTGAAAAGTTTTATTTAAAGTCTATAGAGCCAATTCATTATAATGAGAAATTTGTTCGTGATGTTTTATATGAAAATTTTGCGGAAATTGTTAAATATGCAGGTTCTCCTGTTGATAATATTGTCAATGTTTACAAAATAAATTATATAAAGGATCACTTCAAAGTTAAAATTGCTTTTGTAAGAGATCCAATTATATTAGAATACATTCCGGATTTTAGCGATTTCAACGAATTGAAAAAATGAGTTGGAAACCCAAAAATAGTTGGTAGTAAGAAAAAGGGTAACCACAGGATGACATGATTAAATATCAACAGGGTTGGTAATTTTTTAATCACCCGGGAGGGTAATAAGTTGCTTGTGCTAAAATTAACGGTAAATTAAAAGAAGTATAACAACTACATCAACAAGAATTTACCCTCCGGGTGAGCTCAACTTATCAACATTTCAGCTTCCCCTGTGGACAACTTCAATGCAATATTCGTTGGGTAAATCTTGTTATGTATGATTGGTTATACTATAGGATATTGTATGAATCCACGAAATATTCAGTTCAATTTCGGTAGATTTAACTTAATTGCTTCTTATTCTGACAAAGCCAAATTTCTAGAAAAAGGTTTAAGGACAAATAAGTTTTTAATTCTTAGAGAATTTGAGTGGGGCTTTTTTGATATTGGGAAGCTATCTACGAATAGTAATGATGATTTTCTGACTGGTTATTTAGTGAAGTATAAACCAAATGAAGTTGATGAGGTTGTTGATACTAAAAAGCGGAAATTATTAGACCAGGTTCTAAATAATTCTGTCAGATCAAAAGCAAGGTTTTTCCTTCATATTAAATCAGGCATAATTGCTTATCATTGCCCAGCTAACCATATTAGTCAAAAGCAATTTAAAAAGAATTTTTCGAAATTATTTGAATCAGCATTTGATGGTTTTTTTGTAAGTTCAAAAATCAATACTATCGAGGAGAAATTTGAGATTTTCGAAGCGTTGAAGAAGTTCGAAATTTTAGAGAAAATTGAAATTAGTCTGCATCCATCAAATCCATCAAACAGAGAAATATGGAAACATTTAGACAATCGATTCAAGCAATTAAGTGTATCAACATATAAGGAAATTTATACTGCTAAACCGAACTCAAATGGTTTAATTGACGTTGAACAGGATAATGAAATTCATAGTAAAATCCATATGTCCTTGGATGGGTATGGTGAAACAATTGGAACAGGTCAAATCAACAGTAAAAGAAAGCGCGTAAGTACAGATGATGTTCCTATCATTATGATGGCTCCAAATGATTCCGTTCCACCGAAAATTGTACTAGAATATCTTATGGAAACTTTTAAGAAAATTTTCGATAGGTTCTCAAATGAAGTTTAAGCAAATAGTTATATCGTGGGATTTTCTTTTAACATTATTAATACTAGTCATCACATATGTTTTTGTTCCCGAGGCGTTTGCCAATAATCTTATGAAAGATGTTTATAACATGGGCATATCTGTACTCGCGATAGTTTTCTCAGTATATTTTGCAGCTCTTGCAATTATTATTTCAGCAAGTGATAATGAGTTTATAAAATTTTTAGAAGCTGAAGGTGGCTTATATATCGCTTTGATAAGGACATTTAGATATTCGTTAATATTACTTTTCGTTGCTTTAATGTTGTCGATCTTTCTATTTATCTACACCTCTCATTTAATCTCAGAATTTATAAAATTACAACCTGTGTTTTTGTTCCTCATATTTTTATTTTTTTTCATATACGGATTATTTGCATCTGCCTCCTCAACTTTAGATGCAATAAATTATGCTAAATACAGAACTCAATTTGGTAATTTAAAGCAAAATAAATAGTATAACAACCACATCAACAAGAATTTACCCTGCTGGTGGGCTCAACTAATTAACATTTTTAGTTTTCTTTGTTGATAACTTTTAGCAAATAGGCATTGGGTAAATCTTGTTATGTATGATAGGTTATAAGTTTCTTTTGAAATAGCGTTGATTCCCAATGTACAATTACACGTTTTTTAAAGTTTAACCAGATGAATCAAATACTAGTAATCATATATGAATAAGTTTGAAGAAGTATTGGACGATTTTAGCGATTATGAGATAGCTGTATTTTCCCAGTATAAATTGAAAGAATATACAAGTAGTACTCAGACTAAAATTATGGAATACATAAAAACAAATCGCAAATTAGATGAATCCAAAATTGAAAAATTAGTTGCTGAGAAACCTGCGATTAAAGAATACGATGATTCAATATATTGTCCTCGCTGTTTTTCAAAAAAACTCTTGAGGATGCGAGTCAAGTGGATACCTCCAGTTTTTAGAGTCGGCTATGAGGATGAAATGGCTACTTGGAAAGAATTAACTACTGGAGAAGCAACGTATAAAGATAAAGTTGAATGTTTTGTATGTGGATACAAATTGTATGATCCAAATAATGAAAAGAGAACTTTTCTAGAAAAGATTCTTGATATACTTTTTGATACGCCATTGAATATTTAATTACTTACAGTAATTAATTTATAACAACAATGTGATTACAACTTATAACAACCATATCAACCCGAATTTGCCCAATTAAGTGGTCGAGACTTATCCACATTTTGGGTTTCTCTGTTGATAACTCATTGTTTTACAATACGTTGGGCAAATCGGGTTATATTCGATAGGTTATATTGCAAATAGTTTAACGGTTAATTTGTTCAGTTTCCCCAAAATAGTGGGTTTCCCCGGAAGTACACCAAAAGATATTGTGGTGAAAGTATCTGCGAAAATGCCACTAAAAAAAGTTGTCCTAAATTAGTTATAAATCATCATTGCTTTTAAGATTGATAGGTGCTATTTTGCTATTCAGAGGTTCATCACAGGGTTGGAGGTATTATTGAAATTTCTTGAGTTCAACCGGTTTTTCGTTTCTGTGAGTCCTGTAAATGGGACTCACCAGGCGAAGCTCTATGAAAAACAAAATACTTACAGGTAAAACCCCTGTAAGTGCGCCAGACTTGTCAACATTGACAGAAAAACGATCAACAGTCCTATAATGAACTACTTGAAATATTGTCGAACGCAGGCAACATAACAACCGCATCAACTTGAATGAACCCTAAAGGGTGGTCGCCGCTTGTCCACATTTTTGCTTTCTCTGTGGATAACTCCACGCACCAAATCCGTTGGGTCAATCAAGTTATGCATGATAGGTTATACTTCTGGAAAACTATGAAAACATTAAAGTTTATTTTACTCAGTATATTTCT
>BQMY01000017.1 GCA_022181065.1 Melioribacteraceae bacterium
AACTAAACCACATTATCAGGACAAGCCTGACAAATTTTCAATAAATCCATTTGCAATATAACCAATCATACATAACCCGATTTGCTTGCAAATTCGGGTTGATGTGGTTGTTATAAGTTTTATATTACTGGAAGTTTTCTAAATAATACTTGGTTACTTCAGTCTGAATCTCTTTCAAACTTGTTTCTACATTCCCATATTTTAAGTTTTTCATTTTTTTTAACTTTTCGAATTCTTCTAGCGGATAATTCCATGAGCAATTAAAGCGTATTAGATTCTCCAATCCTAATAATGGCTCGAATGATTTATCCTGTATCTTCGAGTTAGTTGTACTTAAATATTGCAAATTTACTAATTTCGAAATCGGCTTCAGTGATTCAATTTTTTGTGCTGTCCAGATACTTCCATCAATTCCAAGTCTCCTTAATTGCGTTAAATTGGAAAGAATTGAAAAATCCGAGATAAGATTCAGTTGCTCAAGCTCAAGTGTTTCCAGATTATTCATCTGTTTTAACACATCAATACTTTCTACCTTGGAAGAGCTACCTAAGTGTAGATGCTTTAATTTATTTAGTTTTACGATTTCATCAATCCTTCTGATTCCACTCCATTTTATCCACAACCCTTCTAAATTTGGCATATTACATGCCGCATCAAACATTTTTTGATTTACTCTTGACGTAAACCATAAATATTTCACTTCTTCAAGTTTTCCTAGTCGTTCGCACCACGCTTCTACAAGCTTTTTTTGTATGTGAGGTTTTAGCGGTAGCTGCGTAATAAACAAACTAAGTCGTTTTGTTTGAGTGTAGTCTTCCAATTCCGTAATTGATTCTGGAGGCCATGATTTTGATTTATCCCATTTCCAAAAACTTTCCATATACCTTTTTCATTCTTCTTTAATATTTTTTCTTTCGTGTCTTAACTTATAACCTATCATACATAACCGCGACTTGCCCAACGGGAGCTGATTAGAACGACTGCCCGGAGAAAGCTAAAATGTGGATAAGTTTCGACCACCGATAGGGCAAGTTCCGGTTGATGTGGTTGTTATGTGGCTTTTATTTGATTGACTCAAGAATTTCGTCAATATATTTTTTTTAACTCAGGCAAGTCTTGTGTCGCAGTATTCCAGACAACTTCTTCATCAACGCCAAAATAATCATGAATCAGCTTATCTCTCATCCCGCTCATTTCTTTCCAGGGGACATATGAAAAGTTTATTTTCACTTCATCTGACACCTTTTTACTGGCTTCCCCAATAACTTCAATTGCCCTTATTAAAGCATATTGTGTTTTTTCATCTGCTGCAAATTCAGTATAACTCATTCCATCAATGAAGCTTAAGCCCTTTTGAATTGCTTCTTCAATATCATACAGATAATCAAGATGAGTTCGACCTTTTTTCATAATATCTTAGCTTCTCTTAGAATCCGTTTACTCATATTTTTTTTCAGAGCTTTTTTCATAACCAAATCAACCTTGATTTCAAGGTATTCAGTCAAATAGTTCTCTAGTTGAATAAATTTAAGAAGTGAAGGTGGTTTGATGAAAGAAACTAATAAATCCAAATCGCTACTTGAATCATTTTCAAATCGTGCATATGAACCAAATACTTCTAATTTTTCAACATTATAGTTCAACTGCAAATATGGTAATTTCAGTTTTAGTTCTCTCGATATCTGATTCAGTGATTTTCTCATGAAACAAATATCTGATATTTAATTGAATTTATCAACAACAAGATCTGCCATATAACCTATCATACATAACCGCGACTTGCCCAACGGGAGCTGTTTAGAACGACTGCCCGGAGGAAGCTAAAATGGTGATAACTTCGGCGCACTTATCAGGGCAAGTTCCGGTTGATGTGGTTGTTATGTTGCTCGTTGCCGACTATTTTCCTATTAGTTCATAATTGACTTGTGGATCGCCTTTCTGTAAATGTTGATAACTCGCGCTCACTTACAGGGGATTTACCTGTAAGTATTTGTTTTTTTACAGAGCTTCGCTTGGTAAGTCCCATTAACAGGACTTAAAAAAGAAAATCTGGTTGAAATCTGAAAACATCAATAATACCTCCAACCCTGTGATAAACCTCTGAATATCAAAATAGCACCAATCTATCTTAAAAGCAATAATGATTTATCATCATTTCAATAGGAATTCATAATTGCACCCATCATACAAGATACTATTACAACAATATCTTTTGGCGTGTCCCTGAGAAAACCATCTATTTTGGGAAAACCCTGCAATTATTTTGTAAAACTTTTTGCAATATAACCTATCATGCATAACTTGATTGACCCAACGGATTTGGGACGGGGAGTTATCCACAGAGTAAGCAAAAATGTGGAAAAGCGGCGACCACCCCTTGGGGTTAATTCAAGTTGATGCGGTTGTTATGTTGCCTGCGTTCGACAATATTTCAAAAAGTTCATTATAGAATTGTGGATCGCTTTTCGGTGAATGTTGATAACTCGTGCCCACTTACAGGGGTTTTGCCTGTAAGTATTTGTGTTTTTCACAGAGCTTCGCCTGGTGAGTCCCATTTACAGGACTTACAAAAAGAATACCGGTTGAAATCTGAAACTATCAATAAAACCTCCAACCCTGTGTAGAACCTCTGAAATGCAAAATAGCACCTATCTATCTTAAACGCAACAACGATTTATTGCCAATTTGTGAAGAATATACTTTTGTTGGACTTTGCCAGATACTTTTACCACAATATCTTTTGGCATACTTCCGGAGAAACCTACTATTTTGGGAAAACTGAACAAAATAACCGTTGAACCCCTTGCAATATAACACTGTATTAACTAGAATTATTCTGTATAATACTTTTCAACTAATTTGAGATATACTGAATTAATTTGAGCTAAGTTATTGTTTTTCTCGATACTTAACTTTCAGTATATCCCAATATGAAAGAATAATTCAGTATAATACTTTTAAATTTCAATATTATTAATATTTGGTCAAAAAGCAAAAAATTCTCGCCGAACCAAAAATCTTGACTTCAAAATAACACCTTCAACTCATTTTTACAATGAAGATTAATCACTATTTCGAAGACTGAAAAATGCCCCTGCTTTTAAAGCTTGCGGCAGCAGTATAACCAATCATACATAAGTGGATTTACCCAACGAATATTGCATAGAAGTTGTCCACAGGTGAGGCTGAAATGTTGATAAGTTGGACACACCCACAGGGTAAATTCCACTTGATGTGGTTGTTATGTTGCTCGTTGCCGAATAATTATCATTTAGTTCATTGTCGTGTGGTGGATCATTTTTCTGCAAATGTTGATAACTCGTGCGCACTTACAGGGGTTTTACCTGTAAGTATTTGTTTTTTCACAGAGCTTCGCCTGGTGAGTCCCATTTGTAGGATTCACAAAAAGAAAACCGGTTGAAATCTGAAACTTTCAATAATACCTCCAACCCAATGTAGAACCTCTGAATTTCAAAATAGCGCCAATCTATCTTAAAAGCAATAATGATTTAGCATCATTCTGAAGTGATTCATAATTGCATTCACACCAAAAGATACTTCTACAAGAATATCTTTTGCTGTGCCTCCGGGAAAACCTAATATTTTTGAAAAGCTGAACAATTTAACCGTACAACCCTTTGCAATATAACCAATCATACATAACAAGATTTACCCAACGAATATTATGTAGAAGTTGTCCACAGGGAGAGCTGAAATGTTGATAAGTTGGACTCACCCGAAGGGTAAATTCTTGTTGATGTAGTTGTTATACATTTTTTTGATTTAATTTAATTAAGTTTTTTAATTCTTCTATTGTCAATTCTTCCTTTTTTCGATGGATCATTGAATGGCAGTTCGGACAAATTGGGGCTAAGTCTGTTTTTGCATTAGTTAAAACACTACCCCTGTTTTTAGCTAACGGCTTTAAATGATGAACATGAATATAATTTGCACCAAGTTCACCGTAAACCGCATTAAAATTAAATCCACATACACTACAACTTAAACCATGATATTCGATACATTGACTTTTGAGAATAGGATTTCTTTCGCAAAACCATCGATAAGCTTGAAATTTTGCTCCCTCAAAAATCAAGTCTGAATCTAAATCAGTTAATGATTTCGTTTTCTGCTGAGTATGGGTACTAGCAAACCAGACATTTTCTAAATTTAATGCTGCTGTCTCTCTTATCAAAATACCAGAACCGGGAGGTGCCCATTGTTGCTCGGAAGAAACATTTTCTTTAAGTTCATTCAGCGAAATAATTTTATCAATGATTGGATTAAGAATAACATCGAAAGTAATATATACATAGTTAGCCAATTCTTTTTTATGGTTCCAATGTACATCCTGAAATACTCCGGACGTAGCATAACCAGAAGCAAAAATACCCTTTGGCTCCACACCCAATTGAATTAAAAATAATCTATCATCGACATTTATACTTTTATTGACACCACAACTCCACCGATAATAAAAGTTACCTGTTTTTTCAATTAAATTGATACCATGTTGCATATCATCCCAAGTCCAATGTTTCGGATTATATATGAGCAAATAGGTTTTCATTGCAGACCCTAAAAATTTAATTTGACATTAAATGTATAACCTATCATGCATAACTTGATTGACCCAACGGATTTAAGGCGGGGAGTTATCCACAGAGGAAGCTAAAATGTGGACAAGCGGCGACCACCCCTTGGGGTTAATTCAAGTTGATGCGGTTGTTATGTTGCCTGTGTTCGACAATATTTCAATTAGTTCATTATAGGACTGTGGATCGTTTTTCTGTCAATGTTGATAACTCACGCCCACTTACAGGAGTTTTGCCTGTAAGTATTTGTGTTTTTCACGGAGCTTCGCCTGGTGAGTCCCATTTACAGGACTCACAAAAAGAATACCGGTTGAAATCCAATGCTATCAATAATACCTCCAGTCCTTGCTGAACCTCTGAACATCAAAATAGCACCAACCTATCTTAAACGCAACAATGATTTATTGCAAATTTGTGAAGAAGATACTTTTGTTGAACTAAACCAGATACTTCTACCACTATATCTTTTGGTGTGCCTCCGGGGAAACCATCTATTTAGGGGAAACCTGACAATTCTTTAGTTAAACTTTTTGCAATATAACCTATCATACATAACCGCGACTTGCCCAACGGGAGCAGATTAGAACGACTGCCCGGAGAAGACAAAATGTTGATAACCTCGGCGCACTTGCAGGGCAAGTTCCGGTTGATGTGGTTGTTATGTTGCTTGTGTTCGAAAACTTTTATTTAATTTCTTTATTTCCATGGATCGCTTTTCTTCAAATGTTGATAACTCTCGACCACTTACAGGGGTTTTTCCTGTAAGTACTGGTTTTTGCTTGGAGCTTCAGCAGGTAAGTCACATGTTTTGAGACATACTGAATAATAAATGCGGTTGAATTCATTTACTATCAACATTACCTCCAACCCTATGTAATACCTCTAAAAGCAAAATAGCACCAATCTATCTTAAAAGCAATAATGATTTATCATTATTTAATGAGAGACTAAATTTCAAACTAGAATAAACAGATACTTCTACAAGAATATCTTTTGCCCTATTCTACGGAGAACCCGTTCATTTTAGAAAAGCCCTATAATTCAGAAGGGACTTAAAAAAGAAAAGAGCGGGGCGGGCGCGGAATCGGACTAAAGACTGCGATTCCAGTTTTTTGTTAGTCAACCATTTTTGTTTATCAATCAAGAACTTTGTACCACCGGAGGATGTAATACAATTTAGATTTATGAAGAATATTCAATAAAAGCCCTGTAAACTTATTGGCGAAATGGGTCTGCAATATAACCTATCATACATAACCGCGACTTGCCCAACGGGACCTGGTTAGAACGACTGCCTAGAGAAGACTAAAATGTTGATAACTTAGGCGCACTTATCAGGGCAAGTTCCGGTTGATGTGGTTGTTATGCAGCTTGGTTGCTCCGATTTATAATAAAATGTTGATAACCCGGGCGCACCCGTAGGGTTGTTTTTTGTTTTTTTCTTTTCTCATTATTTGTAGTGCAAACATCATTGACGGCGAATCAAGAATCAGCTCTAAAATCACTTTTTGAAATTAACTGTTCAACCGATATGAGTTCACCAACCCAGAATTTTCGTTAAAAACTTTCTGCTGTATAACCAATCATACATAAGTGGATTTACCCAACGAATATTGCATAGAAGTTGTCCACAGGGT
>BQMY01000018.1 GCA_022181065.1 Melioribacteraceae bacterium
GTGGTCGCCGCTTGTTCACATTTTCGCTTTCTATGTGGATAACTCCCCGTCCCAAATCCGTTGGGTCAATCAAGTTATGTATGATTGGTTATACTGCTGCCGCAAGCTTTAAAAGCAGGGGCATTTTTTAGTCTTCGAAATAGTGATTAATCATCATTGTTATTTTGATGAGAAGGTATTATTTTGAAGTCAAGTTTATTGGTTCAGCGAGAAATTTATGCTTTTTGACCAAATATTAACAATATGGAAATTTAAAAGTGTTATACAGAATTATTCTTTCATATTGGGATATACTGAAAGTTAAGTATCGAGAAAAACAACGACTTAGCTCATATTAATTCAGTATATCACAAAATGGTAAAAAAGTATTATACAGAATAATTCTAGTTAATACAGTGTTATACTTTGTGGGAGACACTAAAATCAGGCAAAGTTTATATTTGAATACTGTACTCATAATTATTGTGATTATCATGCGTTTTAAAAATAGGAACTATATAAAAATACTCTTCTACTTGGGTGTAACCGTTTTCTCCCAAATCATTCTTACATCATGTTTTTCGACTGAAATTGTTATTCACAACATTAATTCTGAGGGTATTTATCCTAGTGAATCCGGGCGAAGTGAATTGGAAAATTCCTTTACTGATTATTTAGTGGAGACTTTTGGAGATACCACTTCAACAAGTACGGTATTAGTATTTGGGTTTGACTCGGAGGACTCCCCGGCGGAGTTGTCTTATGCTACGGTGTATGATAGTGGAGGTATTCGCAGTTATGAAGTTCATGGGTTTGAAAAGTTTTATTTAAAGTCTATAGAGCCAATTCATTATAATGACAAGTTTGTTCGTGATATTTTATATGAAAATTTTGCAGATATTGTTAAATATGCAGGTTCATCAGTTGATCCTATTACCAGCTCCTACAAAATAAATTATATAAATGGTCACTTTATTGTTAAAGTTGCCCATATAGGGTTTTCATTCGTATTAGATGACATTCCCCATTTTAGCGATTTCAGTGAATTGAAAAATTAATTTGGAAACCCAAAAATATTTGGTAGAAAGAAAATGGGTAACCACAGGATGACATGATTAAATATCAACGGGGTTGGTATTTATTTAATAGCCCGGGAGGGTAATAAGTTGCTTTTACTCAAATGATCGGCACACTAAAAAAAGTATAACAACCATATCAACCCGAATTTGCCCTATTCGGTGGTCGAGACTTATCCACATTTTTGGTCTTTCTGTTGATAACTCATTGTTTTACAATACGTAGGGCAAATCGGGTTATATTCGATAGGTTATACGGATTATAGGTCTGGCATTTTTGATACTTTGTTCTTCTGCCATTCAATCATACTTTGTGCATGTTCTTCCACAAGTTTCGCCATTTTAGGGTCACCACCCGAAAGCCTCAATTTTCCCGCCCATCGGTGCAATAATTCAGGTGCGAATTTATCCTGTCCACGAAGGAGGAATACCGGCTCATCTTCTGGTATAATATTTTTGGGGTCTTGTATTCTGCTGTAATCTTCTCTCGCATGTTTCATTTTTCAATTTCCCTATACTTGTTTTTATTTACTTAATCCGTATAACAACCGCATTAACCGGACAAGCCGGTTATGCATCGTCCCGTTATACAGCTAGTTATTGTCTCAAAGCCTAATGAATACGGTGAAGTATTTTATGAATAGTCGCGATTATTATTCAGTCAGAACAGGATTGATAAATCCTAATAATGAAATCGATTTAAAAGTACTTAAAAAATTATTTTTAATCGCATTTCATAAACTTGAAAACGAAGGATATTTCCAAAAGTATTTTGGCTATTATTGTGTTGATGCCGGGGATGTATTAGGTGAATTTGGTGGTGATATCGCGTCCATTTTTTTTGTTAATCTTAAAAAAGAAAATTTATATCCGATTGAAGAAAAAATTGACATCTATTCTGAACCTGATTTGTTTGATGTAATTGAATTTTTACATGATCACTGCTCAAAAGGAGTTGATGGATATTATCATTCTTGGAACGATTGTGGTCATCATTATAATAGTTTCAATGATTTAGAAGGACAGAAATATTATAGAGAATTAATTAACCCATTCTTAAAAGACTATTCAGCCAAATATAAATTATCAGATGATGGCGAGATACTAGTGTTAGCCGATGCTGGGCTGTCTAATTTAATTGAAGCGGACATCCCTTCAAATGACGAAGAGAATATTACCTCGAAAGTAGAAAAAGCTATATTAAAATTTAGACGATACCGTTCAACTTTGGACGATAGAAGAGATGCTGTTAGGGAGTTATCTGATATCTTTGAATACTTAAAACCTAAGGTTAAAAAGTATCTTAATCGGAAAGATGAATCAGATATATTTAATCTTGCTAATAATTTCGGAATAAGACATCATAATGAGAATCAAAAAACTGACTACGATCGTTCAATTTGGTTAAGTTGGATGTTTTATTTTTATTTAGCTACAATCCATACTCTTCTCAGAATTATAGAAAAGAAGGAACACAAAAAATAAACCCTATGGGTGCGCAGAGTTATCAACATATTCTAATAAACCTTGGTAATCAATGCTGCATAACAACCGCATCAACTTGAATTAACCCCGAGGGGTGGTCGCCGCTGTCCACATCTTTGTCTTCTCTGTGGATAACTCTCCGTCCCAAATCCGTTGGGTCAATCAAGTTATGCATGATAGGTTATATTGCAAATGGATTTACTGATAATTTGTCAGGCTTGTTCCGATAATGCAATTTAGTTTACATAATGTCGCCGTGCGCCTTTGTAATTCTTTCAATGTTTTTTCCAAATCTACCAGTGGAATGAAATGTGGAATCGCAGTCTTTAGTCCGATTCCGCGCCCGCACCGTCTTTTCCTTTTTTATGTCCCTTCCGAATTATTGGGCTTTTCTAAAATGAACGGGTTCTCCTGAGCAGGGGCAAAAGATATTATGGTGCAAGTATCCGCACTAAAATTTTTCAACAAGTCATCACAAATTAGTGATAAATCGTCATTGCTTTTAAAATTGATAGGTGCTATTTTGTCATTCAGAGGTTCTACATTGGGTTGGAGGTTTTAATGATAGTTTCAGAGTTCAACCAGATTTTCTTTTTGTGTGTCCCGTAAATGGGACTCACCAGGCGAAGCTCAGTAAAAAAACAAATACTTACAGGTAAAACCCTGTAAGTGGGCGCGAGTTATCAACATTTACAGAAAAACGATCCACAGTCCAATAATGAACTCATTGAAATAATGTCGAACGCAGGCAACATAACAACCACATCAACCGGAACTTGCCCTGCCAAGTGCGCCGAAGTTATCAACATTTTAGCCTTCTCCGGGCAGTCGTTTTAACCTGCCCAGCGTTGGGCAAGTCCAGTTACGTATGTATGGTTATATTGCAAACGGATTTACTGAAAATTTTTCAGGCTTGCACACAGTAGAAGGTTTTCCCGGGAGTACGCCAAAAGATATTGTGATAAAAGTATCTGGTAAAGTTCGGCAAAAGTATATTGTTCACAAATATGCAATAAATCGTTGTTGCTTTTAAGATAGATAGGTGCTATTTTGCTATTCAGAGGTTCATTACAGGGTTGGAGGTATTATTGATAGTTTCAGATTTCAACCAAGTTTTTTTTCTGTGAGTCCTGTAAATGGGACTCACCAGGCGAAGCTCTGTGAAAAACCAATACTTACAGGTAAAACCCCTGTAAGTGCGCCAGACTTATCAACATTGACAGAAAAACGATCCACAGTCCTATAATGAACTCATTGAAATAATGTCGAAGCAAAGCAACATAACAACCGCATCAACTTGAATTAACCCTAAAGGGTGGTCGCCGCTTATTCACATTTTAGTTTCCTCTGTGGATAACTCCCCGTCCCAAATCCGTTGGGTTAATCAAGTTATGCATGATTGGTTATATTGCAAAAAGTTTTACTAAAAATTGTCAGGTTTCCCCTAAATAGATGGTTTCCCCGGGAACGCACAAAAAGATATTGTAGTAGAATTATCTTGTATTGTGGGTGCAATTAGAATCCCTCCTAAAATGATGATAAATCATTATTACTTTTTAGATATATTGGTGCTATTTTGATATTCAGGGGTTCATTAAAGGGTTGGAGGTTTTATTGATTGTTACAGATTTCAACCAGTTTTCTTTTTGTGAATCCTGTCAATGGGACTTACCAGGCGAAGCTTTGTAAAAAAACAAATACTTACAGGCAAAACCCCTGTAAGTGGGCGCGAGTTATCAACATTTGCAGAAAAACGATCCACCAGACAATAATGAACTAACAGGTAAATAGTCGGCAACGGGCAACATAACAACCACATCAACCGGAACTTGCCCTGCAAGTGCACCGAAGTTATCAACATTTTAGCTTTCTCCGGGTAGTCGTTCTAAACTGCCCTGCGTTGGGCAAGTCGCGGTTATGTATGATAGGTTATACTTTGCGAGATATAATCATCTTATTAATGAAGAGGGTATGAAATGGATCCAACAATTGTTATAATAGTTTTAAGTCTCATTATAATAGGTCAAATTGTATTTATTTACATTATCCACAAGAAGAAGACCGGGCTAGAAAGCCAACTGCTCGATTATGCAGAAAGGTATAGTGGAATTATTGATGTTGATGAGGAGATTCGGAAGAAGAATAGTGAATTTAACGAATTAGTTATTGCACAAAACGAAAAATTAGATATTCTAAGGAATGATCTTGAGCAACTAAAATCCAAGTACAGTTATGCACATGGAGTTTATGATGATTTGGTAGATCAGAATCGGCTATTGACAGAAACATTGGAATTTGCTGAATATGGAGTCTACAATCCAACCTACAATTTTGATACTTCCGAAGAATTTAAACAAAATATTGATAAAAATAGAGAACGGCAGAAAGAATATATAAAAAATGAAGATGCGGCAAAGTGTTATACAAATTGGTCAGTGGGTAGCAGTCAGAAGAAAGGTGAAATAATGACAAGAAGAGCCATTAAATTAACTTTAAGGGCATTTAATGGTGAATGTGATGCGCTAATAGCAAAGGTAAAGTGGAATAATATAAATCAGTATGCGAAACGAATTGAGAAAGTATTTGACGCAATCAATAAAATGAATAAATCAAATGATATTCACATCCAGTCTGACTATCTTGATCTCAAATTGGAAGAATTAAAACTTACTTATGAGTACCAATTAAAAAAACATGAGGAGAAGGAAGAGCAACGTAGAATTCGTGAGGAGATGCGTGAAGAAGAGAAAGCAAGAAGAGAATATGAAACCGCAATAAAGGAGGCAGAAAAGGAAGAAAAGATTGCGGAAAAAGCAATACTTAAAATGAGGCTAGAGATGGAAAAAGCACGAGCGGAGGAAAGGGAGGCATTTGAATCTAAATTAGAGGATCTTGCAGCAAAACTTAAGATTGCGCAAGAAAAAAATGCCCGTGCAAAATCAATGGCTGAACAGACCAAAGCGGGTCATGTTTATATTATTTCGAATGTTGGATCGTTTGGAGAAAATGTATATAAGATTGGTATGACGCGAAGATTGGAACCTTTGGACAGAGTTAAAGAACTAGGTGATGCCTCAGTTCCTTTCAGATTCGATGTGCATGCGATGATATACTCCGAAAATGCACCAGAGTTAGAAACTAGTTTGCATCAAGCTTTTACTGAAAAACGCCTTAATTTTGTAAATACCAGACGAGAATATTTTCATTTAGAAATTGATGAAATAATTGAGCTCGTAAAACGAGAGCATGGCGAAATTGAATTTGTTAAAGTACCCGAAGCAAAAGAATATAGAGAAAGTCAAATTATCAGAGCAAACCTTAATAAGGAAATTCAAGATAATCAAGTAATATTTCCAACAGCAGATGCATTATTTGAGTAACTTATAAAGTATAACAACTGTATCAAGCCGACCTAACCCCACGGGTGCGCCCAACTTATTAACATTTTCAACGCACCGTGGCTAAGTCGTTGACTCATAATACATTGGGTTAGGCGCCTTATACATGATTGGTTATATTGCAAAGGGTTCAACGGTTAATTTGTTCAGCTTTCCCAGAATAGTAGGT
>BQMY01000019.1 GCA_022181065.1 Melioribacteraceae bacterium
GATTTTCTCATACTGAAAGATAATAAATATTAGTGTATCTTTCAAGGGGACTTCACACTAGCTCATCTTTCACGATTTTTAGAATATTCCTTTGCCTTGCTTGATTCTGATCCTAGGTAATCACATAAACTCGTTCCTTGCTTTCATGATGATCTGCTTCGATTAAACCATAATAGGGTTTTGTTGGATCATAAATTGCATCCTCAATCCAGTTATTATAATTGATTTGGTATTGGTGGACGAAGTAACCCTCTGTATATGAAAATAATACCAAATCAAAATGAAAGAATTGTTCATCGACTGTTAGCAAGAGTAAATCATTTATACCATTTGAATCAAAATCTAAGACAATGAAAGTATCTCTCATGGAATCTGTCTCACAAATTGTAAATACAGTGTCTGGTTTGCTTGTTTGAATAAATGCAAAATCACAATTCGAATACGTATTTTGTTGAATAAACAAAGAATCTGATTCATAATAGTCAATAAGTTGTCGAGATAACTCATTTTGACCAAAACAAACTGCACTGAGGATTAAGACTAAGAGCTTTATTTTGTTCATTACAATTCTCACACTTTTATAATTTCCGTTTTGATAAGCTGTATAACCTATCATGCATAACTTGATTGACCCAACGGATTTGGAACGGGGAGTTATCCACAGAGAAAGCAAAAATGTGGACAAGTGGCGACCACCCCCCGGGGTTAATTCAAGTTGATGCGGTTGTTATGCAGCATTAATTGCCGTGATTTATTAGAAATTGTTAATAATTCTGCGCACCCGGAGGGTTGTTTTTTCTCTTTATTCAGCGAACATTTCAGCAAGTACTTTTAATACTCTACGCTGCTCCCCTTTCGAAAGAAAGCACAATTTCTTTACTAACCTTGTTTTATCAACTGTTCTTATCTGGTCCAATACAATTTGACCTTTTCGGTTTTGAACCGCACAATTCACTCTTGTTGGATAATCCCGCTTTCTTGAAGTCAACGGAGCTATAATTACAGTTGAGATATTATAATTCATCTCATTTGGGGATATGATAACACAAGGACGAGTCTTTTTATTTCACTTCCTATCGTTGGGTCCAAATTGACAAGATAGACCTCAAATCTATGGAGCTCTCTTACCATACCCATTCTTCTTCATCCCAGTTACTTAGACTTTGTAATTCATTGGAATCCAGTAACTGATCATCTTTATTCTGTGCCATTGAAGAAAAAGCCTCTGCCCAATCAGTTCTTGGTTTGTTTGTGGGTTTTATAATGATCTTACCGTCATTTAATTCTAACTCAACATCATTGTGAATACCGCTCTCAACAAGAAAGGATTTAGGGATTCTTACCCCTCGTGAATTTCCGATTTTTACTATTTTGGTTTTCATAATAGCCTCGCATATGTAGCCACAATATAATTACAACAGGCATCTAAATCAAGATTATTATTCTGCTGTATAACCTATCATGCATAACTTGATTGACCCAACGGATTTGGGACGGGGGGTTAGCCACAGAGAGAGCAAAAATGTGGATAAGCGGCGACCACCCCTTGGGGTTAATTCAAGTTGATGCGGTTGTTATGTTGCCTGCGTTCGACAATGTTTCAATTATTTCATTATAGAATCGCGGATTATTTTTAACAAAATGTTGATAACTCGCGCCCACTTACAGGGGTTTTACCTGTAAGTTTTCGGTTTTCGATGGAGCTTCGCCTGGTGAGTCCCATGAACAGGATTCACAAAAAGAAAACCGGTTGAAATCTGAAACCATCAATAATACCTCCAACCCTGTACTGAACCTCTGAATTGCAAAATAGCACCAATCTATCTTAAAAGCAATGATGATGTATTACAAATTTGCAAACAATTTAATTTAGCTAGAACTATAACAGATACCTTTACCACAATATCTTTTGGTGTACTTCCGGGAGAACCTACTATTTTGGGAAAGCCTAACAAATTAACCGTTGAACCCTTTGCAATATAACCTATCATACATAAGTGGATTTACCCAACAAATATTGAATAGAAGTTGTCCACAGGGGAAGCTGAAATGTTGATAAGCTGCGCCCACCCAGAGGGTAAATTCCACTTGATGTGGTTGTTATAAGTTTTGCGTTTTTGTTATTTATTAATCGGAAGATAGCAATTTTCAATTCATAACGTCCGCCGCTATACGAAGTGCCTGTGTTGCACCTGCGGAATGCATTTTGTATTGCGGTTGTTGTGTTTTGTTTTGGGGCGTTCTTCATCTTCTTTCTTATTAAAAAGTGTCTGCCCTACTCATGAAGCGCCGGCTGTGCAAACCAAATATTACTTTTTCTTTTTACGAGTTAGTAATCTCCAAACTCCGTAGCCAACACCAGCTGCAACTACCGCACCGCCACCAGTCAGTATCGCTGCCCCAAGCGCAATACCTCCACCACCGGCAGCAAGTGCGCCACCTCCGATTGCAGCAATAGCCGCATTGGTTGCAGCAGCACCACTAAGTGTTGCAATTGCAGTGCCTGTACTCGCGGTTCCAACTGCAGCTACAGTTGCTACCGTACCAGCTGCAGCACCCGTACCAGCGACAACACCAACAGCTACAGCTTTCTTCTTAGCATTTTTAGGTATTTCACCAACATCTTTTACTGATTCGTCAAATTTTTTTGAAAATTTCTCATCAAACTTATTCATGTTTTTTTTCTCCTTGTTTTGATAAGGTTGAAATGGCAATCGCTTTAAATATTTCTTCTTTGCTTTGCTTAAACTTGAAAGGATTATTTGGGGCTTTCTTTAATTCATCGCACATTTTTTCAAAAAGTTCTTTTTCTTTTGGATTGGGGCGTATCAACCAATTTGAGTTTTCCGCTATAATAGCGCCATACATTAATTCAGCAAAGTACTTTGATTTGTCTCTTTCTCTTGGAAATTTAGACAATCCACTTTCTATACATACATTCATTAGTTCTTCCTGTATATTTTCAGAAGCATTTTGAGCAATAACCAAGGTTCTTTTTAATCGCTTTATAGTTTCGTGAATTATTACAGCCATTATTGTTGGGTTTTCAGAATCACCAAGGTCAAGTTGTTTCGCATAATTATCGAATCTTTTCTTCTCAATCGACAAATTATCTTTAACTGAATTATAAAGGTAAAATTTATTAAGGATATTGCGTTTTATTATAGAATCCCATTCGCTTTGGTATTTAGAACTAAAGTATTTGTATGCAGCTAAAGAATTCCCCCATTTCCATTTCATTGCGATATTATCAACAATTTCTCTAACCCCCATAGAACCGATAAAAGCACCAACTCCACCACCAATTAATGTACCCGCTAATGGAAATATTGCAGATCCAATTGAAGCTCCGATGGCTGTCCCTGCGGCAGCTCCACCAGTGGCAGCGGAAATTTTTCCAATTCCTCTTATGACATCTTTATATGCCTCTTCTTTTGTTGCTCTCCCTTCGTAGTATTTGTGAATATTTATACCGATATTGGCCAGCGTGACAATTCCTGCGACAATTGGAATATCATCCATAAGACCATCACCAATTTCATCACTTATATCTCCTGTAATGCTATTTAATCTTTCTGTAGCTAATTCAACATTCTCTGTGTGACTGAAATTTCCATCAATAATGGTAATCCCCTTATTGCTGTAGGCCTCTAGTTCCCCACTTATTTTTAATTCTTCAAAGAGCTCAGAATTTATTACATAATGGTCAGAGGATGGATGCTCCTTAATTATTTGTTTAAAATTATTCAAATCTTTATATGATTTCACAGACCAGTCGGGGCCTCCATCAATACTTTCCAAATCATTATCTTTATTTGTTAGCGATTTAAAGAATTTTGTTTTATAACCCATATTGTTAAGCGTTTCCATCGCCTTTTCTTCACCTACTTGCCCAGCAAAACCACTAATGTATGCTTTATTTGATTTTAATGAAGCCAATTTATCGGCCCATTCTTCAGCATTTTGTAAGTCGCCTGTTGCGTGCGGGAATCTTTCCTGTAATGTGGATAAAACATAATTACGGTCTTGTATGTTTAAATAAATATCACACATATTTAAACCTGCATAAGCAGACGAAGCCGAAAGTGGAGAATTAATTAGTTCTCGAATTTCATTAATTCTCTTTTGTTTCTCTTCAGGTTTCATAAATTACTCCGCACCGTTTTAACCTATTAACACACCATGGAAGAAGGTGAAAAAACACACACTTTTGATTTTTTATTCTTAGCCCCATAATTGGACACAACATGCCGCTACCTCTATTGTATATAGCAGGAAATTAAATGATAATATACGACGTTATTTTCCCGAATACCACTAGTAATCTATTTGAGTCTTTGGATTATTTAAACTTATAACCATTTAACATAACCGGATTTACCTGAACGCCTATTGGATAAAAAGAGCAATTGGGGATGAGTTGAAAAGTTGTTGAAAAGGGCGCACTTGGGCAGGGTAAATTCCGGTTGATGTAGTTGTTATAAATAAATATTACTAATTTATTTTAAGAGTAACATTTTAATAGTTTGGGTAATATTATCGGACTTAATTTGACAAAAATATACACCACTTGAAAATTCACCAGCATCCCATTTTATCGTATAATTGCCCGCAATTTGATGTTTATCTTTTATAAAACTTTTAACTTTGCGACCCATAATATCAAAAATAGTAATGGTTACTTCAGCTTCTTTCTCAAGTGAATATGATATTTTTGTCGTTGGATTAAATGGATTTGGGAAATTCTGAGATATACTAAAACTATATTCGATCTCATCATTCACCAACCCGACCGGAGTGTGAAGAATTCCTGTATCATATATAAAAATACCCTCATTCTGAGATGTCACAATAGCTTTCCCGTCAGAGACCCATAATCCAGGTGCGTAATTACAAGTAACTCTATGCTGATCCAAAAGAGGATTTGTTTTGTCAATCAGATTTATTGTTTTAAGACCATGATCACAGGTATAAAGTGTGTTGTACTCATATTTTAAACCATGGCCTCCCAATCCATCAACCTTTTTCAGCAATTGTGGATTAAATGGGTCTTGGTTTTTGAAGATATATAATTCTCCATCCTGATAAGTATTCCTTGAAAGGTATAAATAATCATCAACAACTATAGCACCCAGAAAACCGTAAATTGCATCCACACTCATAAGAATTTTAGCTTCATCAGTAATATTCTGAATAATCTGCGGGGTCGTAGGGTCCGAAACATCAATACTCCAAACTCCGTCCGTGTCACATGATAAATATAATACATCACCATGTACATAAATATATCTTTTATCCGCTTCAAGTGAAAGTGCACTTAATAAAATCGGAGAGGAAGGTACGCGTATATCATAAATCAACAAATCATAATACGTCCCGACAAAAAGTAGAGAATCAACCACCTGATTAGAAACTGATTTTGTCGAAAGATTTGATAGTTCAGTAAAAGTCTCGTCTGCATGCAATTTTACAATATGCGTGTTTTTCGACGTACTTACAAAAATCAAACTATCCTGATTAGATATATCCCAAATAAAACCATCGATCTGATGTGATGCCAAAAATACGGGCGGATTAACGTCTGTGTATTTATATAATTTTAGACCCGCGTGGAAGTCACCCACAAGTATGTTGTCGCCAATCATTATAGATTTATCGGCAGAATAATACCCTCCTATAGTTTTCAGCGGAGTTATCTCACCAGTGGTTGTATCCATCGAACTAATATCCAATCCATTTCCCACAGTGGTTGTATAACATAGATCATCAATAAAAATAGTTTCTTTAAGACTTTGATATTCTTGCTCACTATGAAAAACTAAAGCACCATATTCGGACAACTTATACATTAACCTACCGTTGAAATCATTAAGAATTATATACTCATTTACAAATTGGATTGCATTGGGAGAGTAGGAAAATTTATATTTATAATCTTTGAGAATGGGATTATAAATATCACTAATATCATA
>BQMY01000020.1 GCA_022181065.1 Melioribacteraceae bacterium
AAGTTAAGTATCGAGAAAAACAACGACTTAGCTCAAATTAATTCAGTATATCACAAATTACTTAAAAAGTATTATACAGAATAATTCTAGTTAATACAGTGTTATAAGTTTTTCCTGATATATAGATTAAATTTTGGGAAAGTTATTATTCAGTTATTTTAAAAAATATATTCTCAAGTATATACATATTTTGATAACTTGTACCCCTTGTATATACAATAGATGTAGTGGATGTTAACGTGCATTAAAAGAGAGCTACGGACATGGATGAATTTTTTAATTATAAATACGACGACCTTTTTAATCCGACACTGAAAGCGATTAAGAATTTAGGAGGTTCGGGAGCCGTTGCAGAGATCGAAGAACAAGTAATAGAAATTCTACAATTGACAGAAGATGAAGTAAATGAAATTCATCGGGAAAGTACAACCAAATTGACTTATAGATTAGCTTGGGCACGTAACTATCTGAAAAGGTATGAATTACTTGAAAACTCCAAGCGAGGAATTTGGGCTCTAACGGAAAAAGGTAAAAAGACTGACTCTGTAGATCAAGAAAAAGTGAAAAAATCCGTTGTCAAAAAGGACAAGGAAGAACGACTTGAAAAAGGCAATAAAACCAAAGACGAAACCAAGATTGAGAATACAACGGCTGAGATTGAAGAATTTAATTGGCAAGACAAGCTTATTGATACTATGAAACAGATACTGCCTGACCAATTTGAACGCCTATGTCAGAGACTTCTTCGTGAGTTAGGATTTGTAAACGTTGAAGTAACAGGTCGGACAAATGACGGTGGTATTGATGGAAAAGGAATTATTAAACTTGGTGGAGTTTTGTCATATCATGTAGTTTTTCAAGCGAAACGATATCAAGGTTCTGTTTCGTCTTCTGTAATTCGAGATTTTCGTGGCGCAATGGTTGGACGTGCTGATAAGGGATTGATTTTGACAACTGGGAGCTTTACTAGAGAAGCCAAAAAGGAAGCTGTTCGAGATGGAGCAACTCCTATTGATTTAATCGACGGGAATGAGTTCGCTGAAAAACTGAAAGAAATGAATTTAGGAGTGGAGGTTGAAATGGTTGAAGAGGTAAAAATAAAAGTAGATTGGTTTAAAAACTTATAAATAGCGACAAACCAACACATAATATAAAACATTTGGAGTTCAGTTGTTTTTGAACGGTGGATACTGACGCGCTCCAAAAACCTAACCGTTTCATATTGTCAAACGTAAAATGGAATAATGCTATCCGCCGATTAGAATATTATATAATAAAAGTAAAACTTATAACAACTACATCAACCCGAATTCGCCCAATTCGGTGGTCGAAACATATTCACATTTTCGTTTTAGCTGTTGATAACTCGTTGTTTCATAATACGTTGGGCAAATCGGGTTATGTATGATTGGTTATACAGCAGAGAAGTTTTAACGAAAATTCTGGTTTGTAGAACTTGTTCTGGTTGAACCGTGAATTCAAAATGCTATTTTAGATTTGACTCTTGATTCCCCGTCAATGATGTTTGCACAACAAATAATGAGAAAAGAAAAAACAAAAAACAACCCTACGGGTGCGCAGAGTTATCAACATTTTATAATAAATCGGAACAACAAAGCTGCATAACAACCACATCAACCGGAACTTGCCCTGATAAGTGCGCCGAAGTTATCAACATTTTAGTTTTCGCCGGGCTTCCATTCTAATCTACTCCCGTTGGGCAAGTCGCGGTTATGTATGATAGGTTATACCACTGAAAAAATGAAAACATTTTCAATAATTCTGATATTTACGATTTCGAGTTTAGGGGCAACCAGATTCGTAAGTTATGATGGTAGTGACATCCCTCCTTATACATCATGGGAAACGTCAAGTCCTGATTTACAAAAAGTTATAAATTATTGTGAGCCGTGGGATACAGTTATTATTGGCAAAGGGGTCTATGAAGGTAATTTTGAGGTTTTAAAAAACCTGATAATTATCGGTGAAGATAGAGATTCAACAATCATATCTTATTTTGATACAACCGGAGTAAATGCAAATGCCGTTTTGCTTGGGCATGACACTCTCCAGGTGAGTAATTTAAGTATTCTTGGTAATGGTTATAATTCAATAGGTTTAGCACTCTATAATTCTGATGATGAAATGCACAAACTTACAATTAAGGACTGTATTATTAAAAACAGCCTTTATTGTGTTTTTACCCGAGAGAGTTGCGTAACTATTTTAAGAACTGAACTTGAAAACAGCCAATTTGATTCAAAACCTGCAATCTTCCTTGAAAATAATTATCCAAGTTATAATGTCGGACATATTGAATCCTGTATAGTCAGGACTCATGACATTGCGTTAAAAAGTAGCATGAACAGAACCATTTTCAAAAATAATATTGTACTAGCCAAAGGTCTTAATACGCGTGGAGTTGTGCTTTTATGGCCTCGTGAATTTGCTGAATTTTCCAACAATATCATTCAAGCACCAGGCCTTGAAGGAATAAGTGCAGACAACATCGATACACTTTTAGTGAAAAACAATAATTTCATTCCGTATTACAGATTCGGGGTATGGCTTATTGCGGGGAATGGTGTTAAAATCAATAACTCGGTGTTTAATGAAGTTAAAAACAATATCTTTTATGAAGTTAATAAATGTGTCACCAAGAGTAATAATAGTTATCCGGTAGAAGTGTCCTATAACCTTTCATACAAGACAATTATCTCCAATTTCACAGGTAATATCTCAGTACTGGAGGGGAACTTATTTGAAACAGACCCGATGTTTCTGAATGATAATTTTAAGCAACAAAATGCTTGGGCTGTTCATTTGCAATATGGTTCGCCTGCCATTGACAGCGGTGACCCGACAATCTTTGATATCGACGGTTCAAGGAGTGATATGGGCGCATTTGGTGGTCCGGGTGGTATAACATATTTGTATCAAGATTTACCACCCAAACCGGTTGTCCCAGACACCATGTTTTTTGCTGAGGATTCATCAAGAATCTACCTTTTATGGGAAAATAATAGCGAAAGTGACCTTTTTGAATATATTGTTTATCGAGATACAGTAAGGAGTTTCACCCCTGGTATCGATAATAAGCGAGGAGTTACTTCTGAGAATATGTTTGAGGAATTAATAACGGATGTTGGCGTTGATTCACTATTCTATAAAGTTACCGCTCAAGATTCAACGGGCAATGAAAGTGAGATAGAGTCGATTTTTGTAGCAGCAGTTAATGACAGCTCCTCGACGACTATTGACCTGAATGAGATAGAGTATAAATTTAGACTTGAACAAAATTATCCCAATCCGTTTAATCCAAGTACCAAAATCCGATTTTCTCTCAAATCAACCGGTAATGTGAAATTGAAGGTATATGACATGAAAGGTGAGGAAATAGAGACTTTGTTGGATGGTTTACAGTCCAAAGGATATCACGAAATAGAATTTGACGGTTCCGAGTACGCAAGTAGCATTTATATATACAGATTAGAGGTTAAAGATGACGACCGTATTCCTGTTTTTTCTGGCACCGGGAAAATGGTTCTTTTAAAATGACGTGGTATAACAACCATATCAACCCGAATTTGCCCTGCGGGTGAGCTCAACTCAGCTACATTTTAGCTTCTCCCGCAGACAACTTCTATCCAACAGGCATTGGGCAAATCGGGTTATATTAAATGGTTATACCACTCGTAAATATGAAAAAACGAATTCTAATATTACTATTATTTCTTTTCTCTGTTAGCTACTCTCAGACTGCTCGTTTTGTCAGCAAATCCGGGACTAGTATCGCTCCTTATCTTTCTTGGGAAGCAGCCTGTGACAGTATCCGGCCAGTGATTGAAATAGCTGATGATGGTGACACAATTTATATTGGGGCTGGTGAATATATTGATACCCTCGATATTTATAAAAATTTAACGATTATTGGCAACGGCATTGATGAAACCATGATACATAGTGACCGAAAAAGAAACGAGACTATAAACCTATATGCTGACCTATCTATTTCGAATCTAAGCATTGCATCTAATGAAGATTTTCCCTCAAATAATTTATCGAAAGGAATTACGCTCTTTACAAATAATGCTTTAAGAATAAATAATTGTTTGTTTAAAATAATTAGTGATGGGATTCTTAAAAAGAATGGAAAGATAATCGTTGAAAACTCTTTTTTTATGATAACACTAGGCGATGGTATAACATTTATTGATAATAACCCAGCGATTTGGGACACAATAAAAGGGTGCGTCTTTTATACAGAAGGAGATTATGGAATATCAGCACTAAAGATTCTTGGGAACAATGTCTATTTTGAGAATAACATCGTACTAAACGGCTTTAGATATGGGATTAAAAGTGATCTCTCTCTTTCAATAGTGCTAAAAAATAATATAATTAGTGCTGCAAATATTGGGGCAAGCATTATATTTAATGAAGAATCTGTAAAAATTATCAATAATATATTCCACAATGGGATAAATAGTCTCTCTTCCGGGATTTATATTTCCAGTTCTGGATCATCAGAAGTCACGAATAATGTAATAGCAAAATTTAATAGACCAATCATCCTGCGTAATCAAAGTGAATATAATATAGATTACAATTGTTTTTACTCTAACAATGAACTATTAAACGATACAATGCAAGTTGGACAACACAATAGTTTTGAAAATCCAATGTTCCTCAAGTTTCCGGATGGAAGCATTCAACCTGAAGTTTCAGAATTGGAATTACAGCTCTTTTCTCCTTGCATTGATTCAGGTGACCCAGCAATAAAAGACGTTGATGGAAGCAGAAGTGATATGGGTGCTTTGGGAGGTCCTTGTGGGTACGAATATTCCTATCAAGACCTACCACCGAGTGTTCCAACAGATTTAGAATCAGAACTGACAAATGACAGTCTGACAACAATTACTTGGTCGGGGAATGATGAAAGTGATTTTGCAGGTTATAACCTTTACATCGGTGATGATGAAAATTTTAATGCAGATGATGGTCATTTATACTCTTCAATAGGGACAAACCATTTTGAAATAAATTCTGAAATCGTAAATCAAAAATATATTAAGGTAAGAGCATATGACCTTAATGGCAATAGTAGTAAGGCTAGTGAAGCACTTTATACAACAGTAACCAGGATGGGGCATATTAATCCTTCCACTTTTACAAACAAATTATTGCCGGCATTTCCTAATCCATTTAATCCTGAAACGAAGATAAGGTTTAGTCTCAATGCTGAGAGCCATGCCACATTAAAAGTATTTGATATCAGGGGAGAGCTGGTACATAAAGAACAAGAAAAACTTTACCCTGCAGGTGGTCACGAGGTATCATTAAATCTTTCTAATTTCGCAAGTGGAATTTATATTGTGACATTGCAAGTTGAACAAGGCGGGAAACCAATTTTTATAGACAGTAAGAAAATAACGTTACTAAAATAAAAGTGGTATAACAACTATATCAACCCGAATTTGCAAGCAAATCGGGTTATATATGTACGGTTACAAAGAATTTTGGGCTAAGGCTCGATTTCAATACCATGTTTTTTGGCGATCTCTTTTTCATATTCGCCAAGCCCGTTTAAGTATGTCATTATAAACTGGTCCTTGTCCATAAACCCATTGTTGCAACCTTGATATATTTCGCTCAGTTGCCTTAGTGCCATTACTGTCAACTCTTCATAAAGCACTTCATTTTTGTCATTATCTTTGTTGTCTAATTTTCTTGCCATTTTTGTATTCCCTATTTTATAAAAAAATGCCCAAAATCTTCATAACAACTATATCAACCCGAATTTGCAAGCAAATCGGGTTATATTTGTTCGGTTATATTGCAAAAGGATTTACTGAAAAATTATCAGGCTTTTCCCGATAATGTTGTTTAGTT
>BQMY01000021.1 GCA_022181065.1 Melioribacteraceae bacterium
GATATAGAAAATCACTCGCATAATTTTTGCCATCTTAAGAATTAGATATTAATAGGTATAACCAATCATGCATAACTTGATTAACCCAACGGATTTAGGACGGGGAGTGCTCCACAGAGGAAGCAATAATGTGGATAAGCGACGGCCACCCTTCAGGGTTAATTCAAGTTGATGCAGTTGTTATAAACTTTTTCATGAATGAATTAAAATGGAGCGTCCTTGGATTTGATAATTAACCTTGACAAATATTCTTTATTCATACTATCCAACATAAAATCACTAGCACCATCTAAATATACTTCTATTTGGTTAGAAGAGTCTTCTAACTTCAATATATGTTTAATCTGTTTAATTACGTCAAGTTTACTTTTTCCTGAAAGTGTTACATGAAGTATCTTCAAATCATCCCTTGAATTTAAGGCTTGTGTTAAAATATTATTCGCATAGGTATCTTCAAAACTATAGCCCACCGTAATAATCAAATTTGCAGTAGTCAGAGTTGCTCTTCTAAATTCTGAAGTATAATATAAATATGGGTCCATTGAGTTTAATTTGTTTAATATTCCAAATATTAGTTCTGGTTTTTCAACAGGATCGTCACTACGGAAAAGTTTATTTGGCTCTGCTTTATCTTGATACCAATCCACGGATCCATGAAGCTTGTATAGGAGGTAATGTTTATCTTGTTCATTCTCGAAATTTCCATAGTGCCAATTTCTTGTAACGTTATCAAACCCAGTTTCAATATTGAGTTCCTTACCAACAATTTTTTCAAAGCATAAATCATAATTAAACGAGAATACTTTCATCATATTCCCTATTTCCCTTGATAGCGAGATAAAACCGCTATAATAATTGGCATCTTTTTCGTAGTTATTAACCTTTACCCAACTATTTAATTTTGTTCGAATGAGACTTTTAAATCGGGAAATATTCTCGAAATTAGAACCTGCCAAATCTAAAAGTCGAATGTTCCAAGAACCTATAAATGGATACATTAAATTTTTATCGCGTTTCTCTAACTCAGCAATAACTACAAGCAATTTTTCTATATTAAATGGAATATTAAAATTTCCACATATCCCCTCTGAATAAATAATTGAGCTCTTTAAATAATTATAGAGTTGATTAAAGTCTTTCCACTCTGCATCTGCCTCAATAAGTTCCTCAACTTCGCTTACCATTTGGGAGGAAATTGGAATTTTAGCCTCCGCACTCGCACCAGCACCCAAAAGGAAAATTATTTGTTCACCTTTTATTTCCATAATTATAAAAACCAAGGTTTTTCATTTGAAATGGTTTTATTAACTTCACCAAAAATATTTCCAAACTCGGATATATATTGTGTTATTAGTTTTGAATAAAAAATTGAAATCGGTACAGATTTCGCATTGAATCCTCTCCAATTTGCACCTGAAAGGTTTATGATATCTTGCAAATAAGGTTTATAATCTTCCCGATATTTATTACTGGCCATATTTAAGAATTTTATATGGACTGGACTGGAAATTTGTTTTGAAACATTTTCTTTGCCGTATTGTAGCCCTTCAAACCAAACAAGAAATTCATCATGGTTTAGTGTAATGTATGTACTTTCATACGGAACAAGGGTGTTATGATCACTGAAGCCAAAAAAGTTATTTTTAACATTAACTTTAATGACTTTAAAATCCATATCTGATTTTTCTTCGATTACCTTCTGTAAAGCATTAATCTCTTTTTGTTTTATTTTGAAAGGAAGATGTAGTACACAATTTTCATAAGACTTGAATTCTGGCATATTCAACAAATTTAATAAGCTTCTTTGGAGACTTTTTAGATAGTCCTCCTCATTATCGCTATCCGAAAGTACCTCAAGCTTTCTATATAATCCTGACGAATCAAGACAAACTGAATATGCAAAATACTTTTGAATGCTATTCGACTCAAAATTCCTTTTATGAGAAGAGCCAATGCCAAGGATAAGGCAATTCTTCTTTGAAGGATTAACAATCCAAGGTTTGCCACCAAGCTTTGAAAATATTTGCAATCCTAGATTTGAAGAAGACCATTTCAAGTTATTATTTTGAGCCAATTTATTATAATTTACAACTTGTAGCGGAATATCATTTCTTACAAAATGGTATTTCATGAAATAATATGGTTGAGAATTTCCCTCCTCTTCAAAGTAGTCCTCAATAAATATTGCTAGTACTTTTCTATTTTCAGCAATTGTTTTAACTTGATTTATCGTACTAATCAATGTGGAATCTTTATAGTCATCGATTATAATTTTTTGAACGTTTACTTTGGACAGTTTAATCCCAAACATACGTTCAAGGCCTGGAAAAGTACCGGGATTTGACTTCCCAACCAAACTTAAAAAAAGCTCATTTGCAAAAGGTGTAAAACGTTTTTCAAAAATAAAGACAAATTGAATGTTTTGTGAGACGACTTCAAAAGGACCAAAATTTTTTATCCCCATAAACTGTGAGAATGAACTTTTACCTCTTGAAAAAATATAGTTCTTTTTTTCAAGCGAGAATGAATTTAATTCAATAAAATTTAGTGGTATTGAAATCTGTTCACGCCCAATCGTGATAAAGTTAAATCTTGATAATGTGTTCTCAAGAAATACTTTTACTTTTTCATTTTTATCCAGATAAAAGTTTTTGTTACTTTTAAAATTCTGGTCTAAACTTAAACTTAATTGCTGAACTCTTTTATTAAATTGTTGTTCAGCTTTTTTTTGAAACTTAAAGTCAATAAGAAAACCAAAAATTTTTTCAGCAGAAAGGTAATATGGTAATAGTGTTATTATTTGATTCCCTTCTGAAAAAGCAGTGTGTATAAAATTTAATTCAGCTATTTTGCCTTTACAATATTCTGAATAATCAATTCTGTCATTACAATGATTAATACTGCCTTTTATAGCTTCAAATAAAAACCATTTTGTTAATGGTATAGAATGTTTTGAATGAATTATAAATTCCTCAAAATCCGGATTATGAATCAGGGAAACTTCATAATTTTCTCTTTCAATTGAATCGCTGCTAGAATACAAATAATAGTTTTTTATTCCATCTTTCTTTTCAATAGGACCTACCGTCTTCTTTCGAAATATAGTAAAATCGAATTCAGATTTTTCTAAAGGTAGGAAGTTCAGTTTGATTTTATTCATTTTGTTTTAGATCATTATAAATTTCATCAACAATATATATTTAATTTAAATTTAATTATAAATTAAATTTAATTATAAATTAAATTTGATTGTAAAATAGATTTTGTTCCTCACGTCTTCAACATTAGTTTTAAATAAGATTAACAGTTCAGTAGATTACGATTAATTATTGTAAGTAAGTTTATAACCTATCATGCATAACTTGATTAACCCAACGGATTTGGGACGGGGAGTTATCCACAGAGAAAGCAAAAATGTGAATAAGCGGCGACCACCCTTTAGGGTTAATTCAAGTTGATGCGGTTGTTATGTTGCTCGTTGCCGACTATTTACCTGTTAGTTCATTATTGATTGGTGGATCGCTTTTCTACAAATGTTGATAACTCGCGCCCACTTACAGGATTTTACCTGTAAGTATTTGTTTTTCATGGAGCTTCGCCTGGTGAGTCCCATTTACAGGACTTACAAGAAAATCGGTTGAAATCTGGAACTATCAATATTACCTCCAACCTTGTGATGAACCTCTAAATAACAAAATAGCACCAATCTATCTTAAAAGCAATAATGATTTATCATCATTTCGAAGGGGAATTATAATTGCACGGGCTTTACAAGATATTTCTACATATATATCTTTTGGCGCACTTCCGGGGGAAACCTACTATTTTGGTAAAGTTGAGCATATTAACCGTTGAACCCCTTGCAATATAACCATACATACGTAACTGGACTTGCCCAACGCAGGACTGCTTATAACGGCTGCCCGAAGAAGGCTAAAATGTTGATAACTTCGGCGCACTCGCAGGGCGAGTTCCAGTTGACGTGGTTGTTATACTTTTTTTAATTTACTGATCATTTGAGCAACAGCACCTTATTGCCCTGCAAGTCCTTTTTACTTTTTTCATCTATTTCCAACAAAGAAATATGCGTTTCTGCCATCTACCGCTACAGCCGCTGCTGTATTCTCTTTTACAGATACTTCATTAAACCTTAGATAAAATGATGGAATTTCCATTTTATAACTCTTCCAGGTACTACCGTTAAAATGGATTAAGGTGTTGCCATCACCACCAAGTAAAATATCATCTACTCCGTTGCCACGAATACTTCCTACCATACTAAATAAATCTGGAACATATGTTTCCTGAAAAACACCTGATGTTCTTTGTGTCCAGATTTTTGTTCCACCAAAATATAGCGTATAATCATCAGGACAATAGATTGAAAATACAGCATGATTGCTCCAGTCAATATGCTGGAAAACAGGTTCTGTATATTCATCATTTATTATCTTAAATGATTGGTTAACGAATCCTGCGAATATTGTTGTAGCAGTGACGTAAACGACCTTCTCACCAGTTACTGGGTCAATGTACCCGTAAACATCTGTTATTTGGGTATCTGTATTTGTCTCGATTTTTTTCCAGCGGTAGCCATCCCAATGGGCCAGCCCTCCCTTCGTGCCGAATACATAAAAGTTATTTGCGCTGAATCCCCATACGTCTCTTGGTGACTCCAGGTTCTTGAACGCATAGTTATTTGGGGAGTACTCTTTATTGGGATATATTGATTTTGTTATTTTTTCTCCATCAAAGAAATGGACTCCGCCATAAACAAGAACAATATTGTTTCGATCAAAAACAAATAAGCCAAACGGACGTAATTGCCCGGTAAACCCATCAGGTAACTCAACTTTCAGGTATATCTCCTCCCAGGTACTACCGTTATAGTGTATCAGACTGCTGTATTTGGTTCTGCCGTTTGTATCAGGTACTGCCAAATCAGATACGGCCCAGATGTTATTTACATCAACAACCTCAACATCCCTGATAGATGTTGTACCAAGATCTGAAGCAAACTTTTTATATGTCCACACAAAATCATGGCTTGTTGTATCCGATTGTTCAACTGTAATCCGTTTACTATCGAGCAACTGCCCGTCAGTTTTCTTAAAATCTATTGTAGCATCGTGAGCCACTGTAGTATCTTTATTAAAAAATATGATAGTATCACTGGCTATAAAATACTCATCATAAATGAAATGTTCTTCATGAGGTAGTCGAATAGAGACCAACACCATTTCATCAACATTTTTTTTAATTCTAATGAGTGCGTGCTTATAGTAATTCTTATGAATGCTTACTTCAAATTCATAATCTGTTTTTTTAATTGGTTCATTAGGCTGGTCACAAAAACATAAAGTTATTGTAATAATAACGAGTGCTAAAACACCCCGAAATCTTTTATACATTTTGCTCTCTTTTTAGTTGCCCTAAATTGTACTACAAATCAAAAAAAAAAGAATTTGTCAAAGATTATTTCATCTCTTTTAGGGGGAATATTTTGGCATTTTTTTATTATAATTGGTTCTAAGTAGCAAATGAAGTAAACTTTAAAGTACATTTTTTATTTGCGATACTAAGGTCTTTATTTTAAATAGTGATTTTCAAAGTAAAATTACAGTTCATTAGATGCACAACAATTAAAAGTATAACCAATCATGCATAACTTGATTAACCCAACGAATTTGGGACGGGGAGTTATCCACAGAGGAAGCAAGAATGTGGATAAGCGGCGACCACCCTTCAGGGTTAATTCAAGTTGATGCGGTTGTTATGTTGCTCGTTGCCAACTATTTACCTGTTAGTTCATTATTGATTGGTGGATCGCTTTTCTGCAAATGTTGATAACTCGTGCTCACTTACAGGGGTTTTACCTGTAAGTATTTTGTTTTTCACAG
>BQMY01000022.1 GCA_022181065.1 Melioribacteraceae bacterium
AAAACCGGTTGAAATCTGAAACTTTCAATAATACCTCCAACCCTTTGATGAACCTCTGAATATAAAAATAGCACCAATCTATCTTAAAAGCAATTACGATTTATTACTAATTTTGAAACGATTTACTTTTGCCCGAACAATTACAGATACTATCACCACAATATCTTTTGGTGAACTTCCGGGGAAACCTACTATTTTGGGAAAACTGAACAAAATAACCGTTGAACCCTTTGCAATATAACCTATCATACATAACCGCGACTTGCCCAACGAGAGTAGATTAGAACGGCTACCCGAAGAAGGCTAAAATGTTAATAACTTCGGCGCACTTGGCGGGGCAAGTTCCGGTTGATGTGGTTGTTATACTACTGAATTGGATGCGTGGATTCTGTGCAATTGACTTTATTTTATAGTATTATTTTTCTACTTTGAGGATGAATAAATTATAAAGAGCGTTTATGTCAGAAAGAACAATCAATTTATCGTTTCCCATAAAGGAAAATATTCTTTTATCGGTTAAAGAATCGAAGGAACAATTCCTTAATGAAATGCTGTATTCAGCAGCATTAGCATTTTATAGGCGTCGAAAACTCTCCTTAGGTCAAGCCGCAGAATTTGCCGGTTTTACTAAACCGGAGTTTATTGAAAAATTGAAAAAAGAAAATGAACATATTTTTGATTTTTCAGAGGAAGAAATTGACGAAATCTTTGCAGACGTTAAAAGATAGTATGGTAGTCGTCTCTAATACAACACCAATAATTTCATTGTCATCAGTGGGTCAAATTCAACTTCTGAATGCTCTGTTCCATGAAATTTATATTCCTGATGCAGTATATTTAGAGCTCAAGGCAAAGAAAGGATTCGGGTATAAAGAAGTGGATTTCGACTTCTTCAAAAGGGTATCAGTTGAAGGAAATATTTACAAATCATTTCTTCTAAATCAATTGGACCTTGGTGAAACGGAAACAATTTTGTTAGCAAAAGAACTAAACTCTGATTTAGTTTTAATAGATGAAAATATCGCATATCGGATAGCAAAAAATTCTGAACTCAAACCATTCAGAACATTGTCAATTTTATTGCTGGCAAAAGAAAAAGGGTTAATAACAAAGTGTCAACCAATAGTCGAAGAAATGATTTTGAAAGGTCGTTGGTATTCTGAGAGAGTATATAAACTATTCTTGGAAAAAGCCGGGGAAATTTAAAAAGTAGTATAACAACCGTATCAACCCGAATTTGCCCAATTCGGTGTTCGAGACTTATCCACATTTTCGTTTTCTCTGTTGATAACTCGTTGTTTTACAATGCGTTGGGCAAATCGGGTTATACTAAATGGTTATACAGAAATTAGTTTTATGCCAAAGATTAATCAAAAGTTTTGGTAAAGTTTTCAATTAAAACTTCCATATTCTTATTCGGCACAATTCTCCTAAAAGTATAATTATCCTCAATAAACTTAAGCCTATTATAAATCTGCGATAATTTTTCTTTACTCGGTTGAAATTTAGCGGGGTCCACTTCTTTTTCATAATGCAATATTTCTGAAAGATATTTGTAGTCTGATTTAACTAATTCTGGTTGAATAAAGCAAGTACTTCCATCAATTGTCATACTCTCGTCAGAATCAAAACCTGATTTATGTGTGATAACTGTTTTATTTGCAGCCCTGTTGGAATAATTATGAATATGCTTTTTCAGAAAATCATACATTTTCGAAATACTTTGATTCTGTAATTTTAATGGAGGATTAAAAAATTCCCCTAGACCAACATTTGTGATTTCCGTCTTAAAAACATCTTTAAACTGCGTCCAGACCATGAGTTCAATTGCTTTTCTAAGCTCTAGAGCGCAATATGTCAGTGAAACTTCATCACTTAGGTCAAGTAGCTTTTGTGCTCGATTAAGATAATCTTTTAGTTTTGAAAATAAATCCATCTTACCTCATTTTAGATTTTACTCAGTTCTGTATAACCTATCATGCATAACTTGATTAACCCAGCGGATTTAGGACGTGGAGTTATCCACGGAGAAAGCGAAAATGTGGACAAGTGGCGGCGACCCTTTAGGGTTAATTCAAGTTGATGCGGTTGTTATATTTACAACCTGCTAAACAATCTCAAAGAAAAGTTTTCTGATTTCTCTTTTAAATTATCATCATTAAACAAATACCAAGTTCTATAATATTGTTCTGGAAAATTATTTAATACTACACCACTAGTGTGGATTGCGTTTCCCAAAGACACTTTTTTCCTTAAGAATTTGCACGCTCTATTCCCAACTACCAATAAGTGTACATTATTTAATTTTTGAATTATTCTTTTTAGTGCCATTAATTGAGATTTTCTCACACTTTTATTGAGTGGGAATTTAAATCTATTTACTAGAATAATTTTTCTATGATTATACAAGTATAGAACGAACTCATTTATTGGAATTTGCTTTGTCCGAAGATAGCTTAGCACAGCAAGCGATTTATGAGAATTCCCAGTCATTAAATTGAACAACATTTCCAATGAATCTTGGATTTTTATCCAATCACGAACTAAAAACGCAACGGAGTCAAATTCATCATACACATCACAACTATTTTGCTGAAGATAGTTTTTCAAATTTTCATCAATCTCCACAGCAAGCCGCTTATCATTTAATATCTGGCGGTAGGGTTGCTCGCCTTCGATAATTAAATAAGGCGCACTCTCATCTAATGGTAAAATACAAAAAAAATTTTCGAATTCAGTTGTCCAGTTCATTTACCAAGTCCGTAAATATAACCTATCATGTATAACCCGATTTGCCCAACGTATTGCAAAACAACGAGTTATCAACAGAGAAAACGATAATGTGGATAAGTCTCGACCACCTCATAGGGCAAATTCGGGTTGATATGGTTGTTATACCGCTTTTTATATGATTACTTTTTATCTTGATTATACATATATATTTACGCATATTTTTTTGTCAAAAAACAAAGGTAAAAGATGCCACGCACTAAGGTTAAATTAAAAAAAGAACGAATGAGCTTTTTTGTTAACCCTGAATTATCTGAACGGGTAAGCAAACTTTCTCGTCAAACAAATCAAACAGTTAGTGAATTTGCTCGCAAGGCACTTGACGAGTATATCAGACAAATCGAACTGCAGAAAACTGAAAAAGAACTCGAAGAGGGTTATAAAGCCAATTATCAATATTATTTAAATTCACAGGAAGAATGGAAGTTTGCTGATAATGAATAACCCGGGAATTAGCTCACCATTGCTCAGAGGGGATGTTTACCTCGTTAATCTTGACCCGGTAATTGGGAAAGAAATCGGGAAAGCACGACCTGCTGTTATAATTCAAAACAACATTGGGAACAAATTCAGTCCAGTGACAATTATAGCACCAATCTCCAGTGTGAAAGAAATTACAAAACCCCTTCCAATTATGATTTTTCTGGACGAAAATGAAGGCGGATTACCTTCCCAAAGCTACGTTGATTGTGGACAAATAAGAACAATAGACAAAGAACAAAGACTAATTAAAAAATACGGTAATCTTGATTCACAAAAAATGAAAGAGATTGATCAAGCCATTAAAATTTCATTGGCACTTGATTAGGCTCAGCGGTATAACCAATCATGCATAACTTGATTAACCCAACGGATTTGGGACGGGGAGTTATCCACAGAGGAAACTAAAATGTGGATAAGCGGCGACCACCCTTTAGGGTTAATTCAAGTTGATGCGGTTGTTATGTTGCCTGCGTTCGACAATATTTCAAGTAGTTAATTAATGAACTGTGGATCGTTTTTCTGTCTATGTTGACAAGTCTGGCGCACTTACAGGGGTTTTGCCTGTAAGTATTTGTGTTTTTCACAGAACTTCGCCTGGTGAGTCCCATTTACAGGACTCACAAAAAGAAAAACCGGTTGAAATCTGAAACTATCAATAAAACCTCCAACCCTGTAATGAACCTCTGGATTGCAAAATAGCACCAATCCATCTTAAAAGCAATAAAGATTTATCATCATTTCGAAAGGGATTCATAATTGCATAGATAATACAAGATACTTCTACTAAAATATCTTTTGGCGTACTCCCGGGAAAACCTTCTACTGTGTGCAAGCCTGAATATTAACAAAACTTCTTGACAACCTCGCGCGGCGACATTATGTAAACTAAATTGCATTTTCGGTACAAGCCTGAAAAATTTTCAGTAAATCCGTTTGCAATATAACCTATCATACATAAGTGGATTTACCCAACGAATATTCAATGGAAGTTGTCCACAGGGAGAGCTGAAATGTTGATAAGTTGGGCTCACCCGCAGGGTAAATTCCGGTTGATGTGGTTGTTAGGCGTTTATTATTGGCGCAATTATCGTCGTTCTATTTATCGCAAAGAACAGTTAATACTTTCTTATTATTTGTCGTAATGGTAACGGCAGCTATAAACGAATATTTCTTCATTTTGATATTGATATACCAGCCTATGTTCAAGGTCTATTCTTCTAGACCACAAGCCTGTGAGATCATATTTTAATGCTTCAGGTTTTCCCTTGCCCTCAAATGGTGTTCTTTGTATATCTTTGATGAGTTCATTTATTTTACGAAGAATTTTCTTATCCTCTTTTTGCCATGAGAGATAATCCTCCCAGGCATTTTTCGAAAACGTTATCTTCTTCATTCTTCAATGAGCTCCCCTGTGACAGTCTCGCCATTCCTCATTTGTTGGATTGATTCATAAAGCCTGTCTGCGTTCGACTTTGAGCTTAACAGGTGAACCGTCTCCATGATTGAATTATATTCATCCAGGGATATCACAACTGTTCCTTTACCAGTCTTTCTTTTAACTATAAGTGTCTCATTGTTATCCTCGACATCATCAAGGTACATTTTCAATTTTGTTCTGAACTCAGAATAATTTGCTGCTATCATAATCCGCCTCAATAAATTATTGCTTACGTACTATTATACGTACTCATTCAATAATTAGCAATAAAAATCGTAACCCTATACATAAATTTTACTTGAACGCCTAACCTATCATGCATAACTTGATTGACCCAACGGATTTGGGACGGGGAGTTATCCACAGAGAAGCCAAAAATGTGGACAAGCGGCGACCACACTTTAGGGTTAATTCAAGTTGATGCGGTTGTTATACGTAATTAGTTAGTAGATATTTTACATACGTTTGACTTTCCAGTGAATACTCTCTGCATGTGAGAAAAAAAGCAACCAATTTCGATTCTCACAAAAAACAATTAAATCATCGCTACCTGGATAGTAAAATGTATCCCAGTATTTTACTAAAAGATTCCAATTCGTCATTGCTCCTGTTATTTTATCCCACGAGAGATAAATTGGTTGATTCTCATTCACATTAAGTTGCTTCAACCATTTAGATACTTTGTCCTCGTCATAATTTTCAATAATTATTTCCTTATTGATTAAAAACAGCTCCAGATTACTCGACACTAGTTCATTATATGTAAGCTCGGAATAACAGCTATGAAGATAATTTGATGCTTCGATATTCAGCGGAATTATTTGTTTTAGTTCTACCTCTGTTAGGAGATCATATCGCGAATCAGTCAATCGCCATTTGAGGGAGAATTCGCTTATTGGTAAACTATATTTGTTTAAATCACTTAATTTCATGCTGATTTAATATTTACGTATAACCTATCATACATAACCGCGACTTGCCCAACGGAAGCAGATTAAAACGACTGCCCGTAGAAAGCTGAAATGTTGATAACTTCGGCGCACTTATCAGGGCAAGTTCCGGTTGATGTGGTTGTTATGTTGCTCGTTGCCGACTAATTACCTGTTAGTT
>BQMY01000023.1 GCA_022181065.1 Melioribacteraceae bacterium
GTTATGTATGATTGGTTATACTGCTGCCGCAAGCTTTAAAAGCAGGGGCGTTTTTTAGTCTTCGAAATAGTGATTAATCATCATTGTTATTTTGATGAGAAGGTATTATTTTGAAGTCAAGTTTATTGGTTCAGCGAGAAATTTATGCTTTTTGACCAAATATTAACAATATGGAAATTTAAAAGTGTTATACAGAATTATTCTTTCATATTGGGATATACTGAAAGTTAAGTATCGAGAAAAACAACGACTTAGCTCATATTAATTCAGTATATCACAAAATGGTAAAAAAGTATTATACAGAATAATTCTAGTTAATACAGTGTTATACGTATTGATCGATTTTATAAATTCTCAACAGGTTTCAAAGTGAATATCAGAATATCTATTCAAGAATTTGCCCAACTGGTTGATTTGTTTTCGGTTTCGAAGAATAATTCATATTCCGAAAGTTATCCGGTTTTTCTTGATTATTTTAGCCGGCTTAATGAAATAAAAGAAAAAGACCTGATAATTGGAGCTCATTTTGTGTATGGTTGGATGCCAACAATATTAAAATTGAATTTGGAGAAATCAGTTGATGTGCTTTTTATCCTTAACAGAGTAAAGAAAGGCATAGAGGTTACTTTCGAAGAATTATCTCTTCTAAAAGAGGTCATTAATAACTCAATAGTTGGTGTTTCAAAATTATTGCATTTTATAAATCCGTGTACATACGCAATATGGGATAGCCGAATCAGCAGTTTTGTGAGTATGCAAACAAGTACGCACAATGTAAATCGTGTAGAAAGCTATGTCGAATATATGAAGGCATTGCACATGCTGGTAAATCAAAAGGAATTCAAAAGTCTCTATAGAAAAATTCAATTGAAATATAAATATAGAATAGAACCCTTGAGAGCTGCTGAGGTCGTATTGTTTGAAGCCGGTAAAACCAAATGATGTACGAGTCTTGAAACGGTGAAATACGTATAACAACCACATCAACCGGAACTCGCCCTGTATGTGCGCCGAAGTTATCAACATTTTAACTTCCTCCGGGCAGTCGTTCTAACCAGCTCCTGTTGGGCAAGTCGCGGTTATGTATGATAGGTTATATTGCAAAAGGATTTACTGAAAATTTGTTGGGCTTTTCCCGATAAGGCGGTTTAGTTTACATAATGCCCCTGCGAGCTCGGTTTTGTCCTTTCTTCATTCTTTGTCCAAATTCACCAGTGGGCCGGAAATCGGAACCGCAGTCTTTAGTCCGATTACACTGCCGCCAACCGCCAACGGTCTTTAGAAGTTTTTCAAATCCAGGTTTGCGCAAAATAGAAAGTTTTCCCGAGAGGAATCCAGAAGATATTTATGTAGAAGTATCTTGTATTATAGGTTAATTATGAAGCTCATACGAAATGATGATAAATCATTATTGCTTTTAAGATAGATTGGTGCTATTTTAATATTCAGAGGTTCATTACAGGGTTGGAGGTATTATTGATATTTTCAGATTTCAACCGGTTTTTCTTTTTGTAAGTCCTGTAAATGGGACTTACCAGGCGAAGCTCCATCTAAAAAACGAAAACTTACAGGCAAAACCCCCGTAAGTGCGCGCGAGTTATCAACATTGGTAGAAAAGCGATCCACAATTCTTTAATGAAATCATTGAAATATTGTCGAACGCAAGCAACATAACAACCGCATCAACTTGAATTAACCCTAAAGGGTGGTCGCCGCTTATCCACATTTTTGTTTCCTCTGTGGATAACTCCCCGCTCCAAATCCGTTGGGTCAATCAAGTTATGCATGATAGGTTATAATGCATGGAAAATATGAAATCATTATTTATCATATTATTTGTTAGTGGAGTATTATTTAGTCAAACTACTCCGTTAACTCTGTCTACTACAGTTTTTGTAGAGGAAGAAATAAAGGACATAGGCGGGATGTGTTCATTGGGCTGTGGGATAAGTTGGGATATTTCAGCGACTTCACATTTGCCAGAACAAAAAGGCAATACTTATGCTGCATCAAATATGAGTGACGGGTTAATTTCAACTGCATGGGTTGAAGGTGTAAAAGGCATAGGCGTTGGTGAAAAAATCAAGTTTGATTTCGGTACAAAGTATTTTGAATCGAATGGAGAAATAGACAGTATAAATTTGAATGGATTTCGAATCTTAAATGGGTACTCAAAATCAGAAGAACTCTGGCGAAATAATGGAAGAGTAAAAAAGTTAAAGATGTACCACAATTCAAATTTGATTTATATAATTGAAATTCAGGATAAAATGCAATTGCAAGAATTCTATTTCCCGAATATTTTTCTCAAAAAAGATGATATGATAGTTTTCGAAATTATAGAGGTGCAGAGCGGTGAAAAATACTCAGATACTGCAATCACGGAGTTTGAACCACTGGGCGCACATTAAAGCATTATAACAACCACATCAACCGGAACTTGCCCTGCAAGTGCGCCGAAGTTATCAACATTTTTGCCTTCTGCGGGCAGTCGTTCTAACCAGCTCACGTTGGGCAAGTCGCGGTTATGTATGATAGGTTATATTGCAAATAGTTTTACGGGGAATTTGTTCAGTTTTCCCAAAATAGTAGGTTTTCCCGGAAGTACACCAAAAGATATTGTGGTGATAGTATCTGGTATAGTTCGGCAAAAGTATATTGTTCACAAATTTGTAATAAATCGTTGTTGCTTTTAAGATAGATCGGTGCTATTTTGCAAATCATAGGTTCATCAAAGGGTTGGAGGTATTTTTGAAAGTTTCAGATTTCAACCGGTTTTTCTTTTCTGTGAGTCCTGTAAATGGGACTCACCAGGCGAAGCTCTATGAAAAACACAAATACTTACAGGTAAAACCCCTGTAAGTGGGCGCGAGTTATCAACATTCACAGAAAAGCGATTCACAGTCCTATAATAAACTCATTGAAATATTGTCGAACGCAGGCAACATAACAACCGCATCAACTTGAATTAACCCTAAAGGGTGGTCGCCGCTTGTCCACATTTTAGCTTTCTATGTGGATAACTCCCCGTCCCAAATCCGTTGGGTCAATCAAGTTATGCATGATAGGTTATACTGCTGCCGCAAGCTTTAAAAGCAGGGGCATTTTAAGTCTTCCGAAATAGTGATTAATCATCATTGTAAAAGTGAGTTGAAGGTGTTATTTTGTGATAAAGATTATTGGTTCAACTAGAAATTTATGCTCGTTGAGCCAAATATTAATAATATTGATTTTTAAAAATATTATACAGAATTATTCTTTCATATTGGAATATACTGAAAGTTAAGTATCGAGAAAAACAACAACTTAGCTCAAATTAATTCAGTATATCACAATTTAATTAAAAAGTATTATACAGAATAATTCTAGTTAATAAAGTGTTATAAGTTTTTCGGCTATTTAGCTCAAATCTGGTAGAAATTACTTATTTTCTTCATGAAAAGGTATTTTACTTGAATTTCTATAACTTATATTCCCGCTCTATACATTAGAGGTAGCGGATGTTAGAGATTATTTTAAAAAGGGACAAAATATGGCAAAAACAATTGATGAAGGATTTGAAACAATAATTGGCTGGTTGAAACCACTAGCTTCCGAACGTGAAAAATCAACTAAGCATAAAAGTACTGTAAATTCTTGCTTGACAACTAATTTCAGTTGTACGAATTTGTTTGAAACAGGTTCATTTGGAAATGGAACTGGTGTGCGTCATTATAGCGATACAGATTATTTTGCCGTTATACCTGCTACAAATCTTCATGTCAATTCTGCAACATCATTAAGACTTGTAAAAGAAGCCCTTCAATCAACATTTTGGTCGACTAGCGGAATTGGTGTTTCCTGTCCTGCTGTGAAAATTTCATTTGGTAGTTACAAATCAGAAGAATTGGAAGTCACACCTTGTTGTTATAATGGTATGTCAGAAACTAGTCTAGGTAATTTTAGAAGATATGAAATTCCAGATTCTAATAGTGGATGGATGTTTAGTAGCCCAAAAGCACATAATGAATATGTTGAGCATCATGATAAAAGGCTCAATAGAAAACTAAAGCCACTGATTCAATTAGTTAAAGCTTGGAAATATTACAATGACGTTCCAATTATGTCGTTTTATCTTGAACTAAGAGTTGCAAAATATGCAGAGAGTGAAACAAGTATTGTTTATGATATTGATGTTAAAAATATCCTTGAAAAACTGCAAGACTTAGAATTAGCTTCTATTAGAGACCCAATGGGCGTTTCGGGTTTAATACCAAGTAGTAAAACTCCAACACAGAAGCAAACGGCTTTATCAAAAATCAATACTGCTGTTAAAAGAGTAGAAAATGCCATGACGGCGAAATACAATGAAAAAATCGATGATGCATTTTATTGGTGGAATTTATTGTTTAATAACAAATTCCCTTCAAGATGAATAATATAAACACAAAACAAAATGAACAAAAACAGCTTGAAAAATTAGCTGCTCAACGAGAAATATACTCATATGCCAAGCGTTTATATGTTCTTCAAATTTGCTTAACTGTCTTAGTCCCAATCTTTTTATTTATAATAAGTTCCATATGGTCTGATGTTTTAATTTATTCTGCATTATTTGGCGTAGTGATTTTTATTATGGACGGCATTATGCTTCAACCCATAATTAAAAGTCTTAAATTGAAAGCTGCCAAAATCCAAGAACTATTTGATTGTGAAGTTTTAGAATTAGAAATTTCGCCTCTAAAAGTTGTAAATGACATTGCAGTTGAAGAAGTTTTACTAAACTACAATGCACATAATAAGATTAAAACAAACATTGAGAAAATTAGAGACTGGTATCCTACAAATATAAAGGCTTTACCAATTTCCATCGCAAGAATTATTTGTCAAAGAGCAAATTGTTGGTGGGATTCGAAACTACGAATTCGATATTCAAATTTTTTGAAATATTTTGGTCTTGCTGTTTTCATTATACTCTTTATTTATGCATTTATTATTAAGGTTGACTTAATGACTTTTACACTTTATTTAAGTGGTCTTATTCCTTTCTTCCAATTTTGCAATAAGGAATATATTGAGCATCGAGAAGCTGCTTTAAGACTAAATGAATTAGTTAAATATTCTCAAGATATTTGGGAACATGCCATGGAAAATTCAGACGATTATCATAACCTTAAATTAAATTCCAGGCGATTACAAGATGAGATTTATGAGCATCGTTGTAAAAGCCCTCTAATACTTGATAGATTTTATGATTTATTCAGAGACCAGAATGAAATATTAATGAACAGAACTTCAGAAATATTAATTGAAGAAGCTTTAAATAAAACAAAAGGCCGCTAACATTTTTGTATAAGAAATGGTAGGGGTAGTGCTAAATATCAAGTTTTGTAGCCCGCTCAATCAGCGTGCGGTTTAACAGATAAGTACCACGCAATCAGTTACTACTCTTACAATTTACCGTTATTTAAAAAATGCTATCTGCCAATTAAAGTATAATTAAAAGCAAAACTTATAACAACTACGTCAACTGGAACTCGCCCTACTGGTGCGCCGAAGTTATCAACATTTTAGCCTTCTCCGGGCAGTCGTTTTAACCTGCCCAGCGTTGGGCAAGTCCAGTTACGTATGTATGGTTATATTGCAAAGGGTTGTACCATTAATTTGCAGGGCTTGTCCCGATATTCCGGCTTAGTT
>BQMY01000024.1 GCA_022181065.1 Melioribacteraceae bacterium
ATTCCTATCGATGATAAATATAGCCGTATTATAGCCATTCCTATTTGAAAAGTCAATAGAAAACCACCGTGGTAACTGTTATTTTATTTGCAATATAACCAATCATACATAAGTGGATTTACCCAACGAATATCGAATAGAAGTTGTCCACAGGGGGAGCTGAAATGTTGATAAGTTGGACGCACCCGCAGGGTAAATTCCACTTGATGTGGTTGTTATACGTAATATTTACTCTTGATTTATTTCATTGTCTCGAAGTTTTCTATGACTTTCGAAAACAGTCAATATATCTATACTTTCTTCTTGCAGGATATATACAATTCGATAATTCTTATATATCACTTCCCTGATACTTTTTACTGATAATTCAGGAACAACGCGACCTCTTTCAGGGTTTTCAGCAATTTTCTCAGCATACGAGATCAATGAATCTACGAAATCTATTGCTACAGCTGGATTATCTTCTGCGATATAAGTTTCTACTTCTAATAGTCTTGTCAGAGCCTCTTTGGTCCACCTTATTTTCATTATCTTCTTTCGGCCCTACTTTTATTCAACAAAGATTTCAGTTCTTCAGTTGAGACAACATTCCCTTCTTCAGATTCTACTAATCCCCTCGAAACAGAATCTATGAAAAGCTTTGTGCCTCTTAACTCATCAAACTCCTTTGGTGATAGGAGTACACCGGCAGCTTTTCCATTTTGGGTTATTATCAGAGAATTTCTTTTCTCCTGAACTTCTCTCAAATATTTTGCTAAATCCGCCTTGAATTGGCCTACTGGAACTATATCGTTCGCAACTTGAATACTTTTCATTATGTACCTCATAAATTCTAATTACGTCAGAATATAAGCCATAATTACGACATAGGCAAGAAATTTCGATTTACGTATAACCCATCATGCATAAGGCGCCTGACCCAACGTATTGTAAACAAAAGAGTTATCCACACCGGTACTCAAATTGTGGATAACCCCGACTCACCCGCAAGGTTAGGTCGGCTTGATGCGGTTGTTATGCAGCATTAGTTGCTACGATTTATTAAAAAATTGTTGATAACTCCGCGCACCCGAAGGGTTGTTTTCTTCTTTTTTTGTTACTTTGTAAAACCTTCAGGCGACTTTCTATTTGTGTTTCATTTTTCTTGAAGGAAAACTGTTTCTTCAAGAACTTCTCGATGAATTGGGAGCAACGCCTGTGAACCTGAATCCAACTTTGGCGATCTCACCAAAACCAACGTATTATCTGAAAAACCTTTTGCTGTATAACCTATCATACATAACCGCGACTTGCCCAACGGAAGCAGATTAGAACGACTGCCCGAAGAAGACTAAAATGTTGATAACTACGGCGCACTTATCAGGGCGAGTTCCGGTTGATGTGGTTGTTATGTTGCTCGTTACCGACTAATTATTATTTAGTTCATTATCGTGTGGTGGATCGCTTTTCTGCAGATGTTGATAACTCTCGCCCACTTACAGGGGTTTTACCTGCAAGTATTTTGTTTTTCACAGAGCTCCGCCTGGTGAGTCCCATTTACAGGACTTACAAAAAGAAAACTGGTTGAAATCTGTAACAATCAATAAAACCTACAACCCTTTAATGAACCCCTGAATATCAAAATAGCACCAATATATCTAAAAAGTAATAATGATTTATCATCATTTTAGGAGGGATTCTAATTGCACCCACAATACAAGATACTTCTACTACAATATCTTTTTGTGCGTCCCCGGGGAAACCTTCAATTTTGGGAAAACCCGATTTTTTTAATAAAACTTTTGCAATATAACCAATCATACATAACAAGATTTACCCAACGAATATTGCATAGAAGTTGTCCACATGGGAGACAGAAATGTTAATAAGTTGAGCTCACCCGGAGGGTAAATTCTTGTTGATGTAGTTGTTATACCTAAATAGTCAAGGGTCACTTTACACTATTTTATTGAATATATTTTCTTATCACCCCACCTATGACTGGATAGGATAATTTTACCCTCTAACAACGCACTGCATCTACCAGGAAATGTGGTTAATTCTTCATTCATTTCCCAAAATAATTCACCTTCCGAGTTATAAGCACTCAACACTTGATTACTATTACCTTCATAAGCATATCTCGATATATAAATATTGCCAATATTGTCTACCAAAGGTGTCAATGCTATTGGGGAATCAAGTACAATCTTCCAATTTAACTTACCTTCATGTGATAGAGAATAAAGTGTATCATACCCAAAAAGGATATTTCCCATTTTGTCTATCGCCAGACCATACTCTTCTTCAACTAGATATCTGCTTCCATGCTCGAATTGCCATCTTACACTACCATCTGTATTCAAGCAATATAAAGCACAATTATCTGAATGGCTCTCGTTAAGAGCGGAAGTATAAATATTCCCATTTGCATCGACGGTAGGATAAAAATATGTAGGATTTTGACCAAATTCCCATATAATCTCTTTCATTCCTGGATCATATGCAATAATCGCATGATTAAGACCCTGTGAATATATGGTTTTACCGTCTGGAGAAAAAACTAAAGGGGATATGGATTTCCCACTTATTTCTGGTTGATAATCTGACCATACTAAATTGCCATTTCCATCTATTGCATGAATATTACTTCCCTTATCAACACAATAAATAATTCCCTCTTTACTAATTGTTAATGAAACGCTCCATATTGACACTCCAATCGAACAGTTCCAAATAAGACTTCCATTTGAAGTCAATGCAAAAACATTTCCCCCCTGACCATCTGCACATATGAGTGAACCATCATTCCTAATAATCGGCGTAGTATGTAAATCAACTGCATATTGAGAAATAATATCATATTTCCATAAAAATTGTCCTGATTTAGATATTGACAGGATACGACGAGGATTTTCATTGATTGTATTTATAGCACCTTCAATTCCAATTGATATTCCAGCTGTTAAATATATGTCCTCGCACACCCACTCAATGGCACCGTATGATGGGCCAACAAACTTACTTCTACAATTACCTTGAGGATTGGCTCTGTACATTGGCCATGAAGATTCTGCCAGACTTGGCCAATTAATTTCATTTTGATAACCAGATGAAATTTTCTCAATGTTTGGAGAAGCAGCATCACAACCAATCAAAAAAATGAATATTATAAAAATATACAATTTTATCATAAACAGCGCCCTCTCTCTTAAAGAGAATTATCTCTTTATAAAAAAACAATAAAAATTATTTTTTGGTACAACACTGTGATTTATAGAATTATTCTGTATATCACATTTCAACCTTAATTATTAAGTTTTGGCAATTTTTCTAAATCTAATAGCTAAAACTACCAATTTTCATTTCTCTTAAAATCAAGATATTACCCTGAACTCACATTTACAATGGTGATTAATCACTATTTCGGAAAACTAAAAATGCCCCTGCTTTTAAAGCTTGCGGCAGCAGTATAACCTATCATACATAACAAGATTTACCCAACGTATATAGCATAGCAGTTATCCACAGGGGAGGCAGAAATGTTGATAAGTTGAGCTCACCCGAAGGGTAAATTCTTGTTGATGTGGTTGTTATACTTTTTTAGTGTGCTGATTATTTGAGTAAAACCATCTTATTACTTTGAGAGTAAATTGACTTTCCTTTTTTGTCCGCCACTTGCAAGCGGTAAATATATATACCGCTTGCTAAGTTAGAAGCATTAAAAATTACTGAATGTTCTCCTGCGCTTTGCTTTCCCTTTGCAAGTATTTCAATTCTTTCACCTTTTATATCCAGAATTTCAATCAAAACATTGGAAGCTTCCTTTAATTGATAGCTGATTCTTGTCTCTGGATTAAAAGGATTCGGGTAGTTCTGTTTTAATTCATATCTACGGTAGTTAATTGATTCTACTTTTACAACCTTTTCAATCAAGACTACTTTCAGCACTTCTGAGCATTCACTTTTGTTTCCTTGAGCATCAACACTCACAACCTTATAGAATAAAGTACTGTCTGAAATGTCAGGCAATGTAACGCTATAGGTGGTATCAGTTGTTTTGATAAATGCGGTATTAGTCAAAATTGCGAAATCTTCAATTATTCCTTTATGGACTTCGAAATGACTAAAATCCGAGCTTGAGCTATCTGGACTCCACTCTATCTCCAATTTGTGAGTAGTCGTGTCAAATGCAAAATATTCAATCTCCGGAATGCCGGGCGGTAAGTCGAGATATTCATACTGCTCACCCCCCGGACCTCCAAGCGGTCCGATATCACTTATACTTCCATCCAAATCAAGTATATCGGGATTACCGGCATTTATTGCAGGTGAATATTTCTGTAATCGAAAATCAGATTCAAGAGGATTATCTTGCAGATTTACAAACATTGGGTCTTCATCAACATGTTTTCCTTTATGACCCGCACTACCAACAAATTTTCTTTTAACATCGCTGTATAAATTGTTTTGAACGTAAAAGCTGTCCTGATTTGTATATTTAACAGCAGCAGCACAATTATAGATTATATTATTTTCAAACTTCTTCCTGAACGGATATACTATGTCAATTACAAAGTAAAAACCATTCTCCTCTGTGCAATTGTAAAAGATATTATTCCGTACTATGCTCTCTCCCAAGTGATGATTATCATCAATACAAACTCTTTTTATATCTGTAACTATATTATTTTCAAACTCCATGGAAGTATAGCTGTACATGTGCGAAACTGCAAAAGAGGCTTGGGGTACACCACTGAAAATATTGTTCTTGATTATATATATACCACCGTGCGTACTTATCCCGGCATTTGTTGCGTGGATTTGGCAATTGGTGATCTTGAATTCGTTGGTATCAGAGGAAGAAGACCATAAGTCTAAACCTATGTATGCGTTTGATATTTTTGAATTGTCAACCATCAAATGTGATTCAAACATACCAATAGCAACACCCTTAAAAAAGTTACAATCTTTAACTGTTATATCTTTATCAACACTAAAGATATTAAAATCAAATTTACCATCTGAATAACCATTAACAAAAGTCAGATTATAAAACTCACAATCGGCTTCAAGCTCGAATGTAAAATCAAAGCTGTCTATATGAGAAAGTTCAGTACAGTCGACAATAGAGCTATCTCTGTCCAGTCCGATAAATTTCAGTTCTTTATTAACGAAGACTTTTTCAATAAATGTTCCTCGACCAATCAGTATCACATCATCATCTGATGCTGCATCGACAGCCAATTGTATTTTGGTTGCGGCTGTTGACCAACTTGAAAACGGGGGAGTTGAACTTCCCGTTTTACTAACGAATAGAGTATCTGCACAAAATACTGCCGTATGTAGAATAATGAAGATTAATAATAACTTGATCATATTTACATTCTTAAAAGTATAACCTATCAAATATAACCCGATTTGCCCAACGTATTGTAAAACAACAAGTTATCAACAGAGAAACCAAAAATGTGGATAAGTTGAACCCACCTGGTAGGGCAAATTCGGGTTGATATGGTTGTTATGCGCCTTTTCTTAACGAATTTGGTAGCATTGATAAAAAATTGATGCAACTACTATAATCCAGTTCATAATAATTTACACCAAGATTTAATGTATCATAATAATTTTGTTGGTTCATTTTATAGTATTCCTCTGATGGAATTTTCCACATTCTTTCTCCCAACTTTTCGGCTAAA
>BQMY01000025.1 GCA_022181065.1 Melioribacteraceae bacterium
ATTATGACGCTTTTACCCTTATCTCTTTTTTACCGAAATTCCATTTCCCGCTGAACCAGTACACTATTCCAAAACTATCCAAACCCGTTTAATCCTGAAACGAAGATAAGATTTAGTCTCGAAGAAGAAAGCCAGATCACTATTAAAATCTTTGATATCAGGGGAAAGTTGATAAAGAGAGAAAAAGAAAAACTTTACCCTTCGGGTGGTCACGAAGTGTCATTAAATCTATCGAAATTTGCAAGTGGAATTTATATTGTAATGCTTCAAGGAGAACAAGGCGGGAAACCGATTTTTATAGACAGCAAGAAAATAACGTTACTAAAATAAATGTGGTATAACAACCATATCAACCCGAATTTGCCCCATCAGGTGGGCGAGACTTATCCACATTTTTGGTCTCCCTGTTGATAACTCTTTGTTTTACAATACGTTGGGCAAATCGGGTTATATTCGATAGGTTATATTGCAAAAGTTTTATTAAAAAAAATCGGGTTTTCCCAAAATTGAAGGTTTCCCAGGGGACGCACAAAAGATATTGTAGTAGAAGTATCTTTTGTGGTGGGTGCAATTATGAATCCTTTTCGAAATGATGATAAATCATTATTGCTTTTAAGATAGATTGGTGCTATTTTGACATTCAGAGGTTCATCACAGGGTTGGAGGTATTATTGATAGTTCCAGATTTCAACCGATTTTTCTTTTTGTAAGTCCTGCAAATGGGACTCACCAGGCGAAGCTCTGTGAAAAACAAATACTAACAGGTAAAACCCCTGTAAGTGGGTGCGAGTTATCAACATTTACAGAAAAGCGATCCACAACGCAATAGTGAACTAAGAGGTAAATAGTCGGCAATGAGCAACATAACAACCACATCAACCGGAACTTGCCCCACAAAGTGCGCCGAAGTTATCAACATTTTAGCCTTCTTCGGGTAGTCGTTCTAAACTGCTCCCATTGGGCAAGTCGCGGTTATGTATGATAGGTTATACTTCTAAAAATTTATCAAACTAATTTTCAATAGGCATTCATGAAAAATCACATTCTAACAATTTTGTTTTTATCGATATTCCTGAGTTACAACTTGGCTGCTGAATCTGGAATTGGTATTGCCGATTCCAAAAGGGAGCAAAATGATGTTTTTATTACTTCCGGGATTTATCCCATAAAATTTCAAGTTGGGTATGGTCGAGCCATTAGTGAAAAAATAGAGGTTACGGCCTCACTTTCCAGACAACTTGGACTTCTCTCTTATGATATTATTGGTTTATCAATAGGAATGATTTATCGGGATGAGCAAAACATACAATATGGAGCTGATTTTGGGTATGCTCACTCGATCAGTAATTCAAGAACAGGCGGGATATATGGAGAATTATTCGGCGGATATAAAATCAATATTATTGGCACATTGTATTTTTTCCCAAAATTCAAAATTGGGACAGTGTTTCTGTCAGGAAAAACTCCGACTCAAATAATTGGGATAGACTTGGGATTTGGGTTTACTTTTTAGATAACTTTTGGAACAACAAGTTTAATATTTTAAGAATTAAAGAACGAAGTATAACAACCATATCAACCCGAATTTGCCCTGTGGGTGGGCGCAACTCAGCTACATTTCAGCTTCCCCCGCAGTCAACTTCTATCCAATACGCGTTGGGCAAATCGGGTTATATTCGATAGGTTATAAGGAAAATTCGAGTCACTTGATTTTTGTAGAAAATGTTATTTGACATTTCAATATTGAGTACATAAAGGTATGTTCCAATTCTTCTTGTTGTGATTTACAGGGTTCAAAAGAAACGACGAATAAAATCATCTTTTAGGGGGTACAAACAACTCCATAAGATTTATTGAAAATTGTATTCTGTCTTTTTACCAATTAATGAGAAGTGTAAATGAAAATTATTTGTTTAATCTTGCTTTTTATCAGTTCAATTCAATTAGCTCAATTACAAAGATTACCTGAATTGGAAGATAAATATATTGCAGAGAGCGAGAGTAATTTACTAATACTTGCTTCATCAGCTCAAACTTGGGAAGCGCATGAAATCCTTGTTAATAATACAAAGTATACACTGGGAATTTCAAATGATTACAGAGTCAAGCATATTTCAACTGTTGATTCAGACTTTATATCTCCAGAAGGCTTGAAGATCGGCGATTCAATCTCAAAAATATCAAATAAAGAAAGTCTAAATATCAAAGAAGAAAGGGGATGGGGTATTTATGGGACACTAGATTCAGGTTGGTTTGTCTTTTTAGGAGGAGTGCCAGGTTCAGATTCCATAAATATGCAAAACGTATTAACAGAAGGGAAGATTAGTATGTTTTTCAAACGATGAGGATAATAAATCAAAAACTGCTAAATAAATGACAATAAATTCCTTATAACAACTGCATCAAGCCGACCTAACCCTTCGGGTGGGTCGAGGTTATCCACATTTTGAGTTACTCTGTGTATAACTCTTTTATTTACAATACGTTGGGTCAGGCGCCTTATGCATGATAGGTTATACAGCAGAAAGTTTTTAACGAAAATCCTGGTTTGGTGAACTTGTACTGGTTGAGTCGTAAGTTCAAAAAAGCTATTTTAGAGTTGATTCCTGTTGTCTGCCAATTGTGGTTTCAGGATAAAAAAGAAAAAGAGAAAAAACAAAAAAAACCCCTACGGGTGCGCCAGGGTTATCAACATTTTATAATAAATCGGAACAACAAAGCTGCATAACAACCACATCAACCGGAACTTGCCCTAATAAGTGCGCTGAAGTTATCAACATTTTAGCTTTCTTCGGGTAGTCGTTCTAATCTGCTCCCGTTGGGCAAGTCGCGGTTATGTATGATTGGTTATACTTCAAAATATTGAACAACTTGGCGGCATTGTCTATCTTTTAATTTCTATGAAAATGGTTATTGAAAAAAACAGAAAATTTTCATTTTATATCTTGGTAATAGCCATGTTCATTACCACACAAATGTATTCACAATTGGACTCATTGCTATTTTATAAGGAATTTCATGGAGACAATATTCGGAATATATTATGTGTGGATGACCAAAACGCTGATGGATGTAATGATATTCTAATTTATGATTGTAAGGAGCTTACCTTATCGCTCTATTACGGTGGTTCACCAATGGATACGATTCCTGATCTGGAATTGGAAATACCGGGGTTGTTTCTTACCCTTGATATGGAGACGATAGATTTAAACAATGACAATTATAAAGATATTGTTATTTCAACTCTGGATAGTTCCTGGATATTCCATGTAAATGTATTTTACGGAGGAGCTCTGCTCGATAACCAAAGAGACTTAGTATTCAATGGTCCTGAAGGAAGTAAACAATATGCTGGAATAATGCACGTAATGAAGGATTTTAACGGAGACGGAAAAGAAGAATTAGTAATTTATGATACAAATCCTCCTTTCGAGCCAGAACAGTTTGGGATTTACTATATTTATAATATAGGAGCGATTTTTGATACAACGGAATACAAAACAATTGCATTCCCTGTATCAGACAGCCTAAGCATATTCGAATTCCAAACGGGTGATCTGAATGGAGATGGACTGGCAGATATTTCATTGTTATACTCACATCGTTTCCCGTATGTTGAATATAGGAGTTTTATAGCAGGAAATCCTGCTTGGAACTTTGAGCCAATAACTGTATTCAATGATGCAATAAATACGTTTGATTGCAGTTATCAAAGAATACTAAAAGATGTAAATGGGGATAACCATGATGATATTTTGATACTTACATATGGGGATGAGTATCCATACTTTTATTACAATTCTCTATTGTATGGAGATATACCACTAGATACGGTCATAGATGTAGGATTAAATACACAAAATCTAGCAATAATGACGAATCGTACAATATCCCCGGGAGATATAAATGGTGACGGATATAACGACATGCTCTGTAAGGTAACAACATGGGGAAAAGCCTGGGTCAAGCTTTGGTTAGGTGGAGTCAATATGCCTGAATTAGCAAAGAGGGAATACCCCGGAAGATCAGCACCTTATGAATTATTTATGGGCGAGATAATCTCTTGGGTCGGAGATATCGATGGAGATGGAGTCGACGATGTATGTTTCGGAGAAGCGGCGCCAAGTGGAGGATGTGATATAAGTAGAATATATATAGTCAAAGGAGATACATCGCTAAAAGGAGATACGACGACGTTTTTAGAGGAAAGTCGTACAAGTATTCCAGAGGACTATTATATTGGTAATCCGTACCCCAACCCGTTTAATCCGACGACAGTAATAGAATATTCGATTAAGTCCGATTCCAAAATACTGGTTGAACTATATGATATGATTGGTACAAAAATAAAAACCCTTTTTGAAGGAGAACAAAGTACTGGTTCTCATCAAATCAGGATAGATGGAACAGGTATGCCAAGTGGAGTATATTTATGTCGGTTTCAATTCTGGGATAAAATAGGAAAAAGAACATACTTGCAGGGCAAAAAACTGCTTCTGTTAAAATAAATTAAACAGAAAGAGAAGTATAACAACCACATCAACCGGAACTTGCCCTGCAAAGTGCGCCGAAATTATCAACATTTTAGCCTTCTCCGGGCAGTCGTTCTAATCAGCTTCCGTTGGGCAAGTCGCGGTTATGTATGATTGGTTATACAGCAAAGGGGTTTTCTGGTGAAGCGAAGGTTTTAGTGAGTCCGCAAAGGTTGAATTCAGTTTCAAAGGCTTTGCTCTCAGTTTATCGAAAAGTACTTGAAGAAGAAGTCCTTCTTCAATAAAAATGAAAAATAAATAGAAAGTCACCGGAAGGTTTTACGAAGTAACAAAAACAAAAATAATAACCCTTCGGCTGCGCTAAGTTATCAACATTTTAATAATAAATCACGGCATTCAATGCTGCATAACAACCGCATCAACTTGAATTAACCCCGGGGGGTGGTCTCCGCTTGTCCACATTTTTGTCTTCTCTGTGGATAACTTCCCGTCCCAAATCCGTTGGGTCAATCAAGTTATGCATGATAGGTTATATTGCCAAAAGTTTTACGAAAAAATTGCCAGCTTTTCCCAAAATTGAAAGTTTCCCCAGGGGCACACCAAAAGATATTATTGTAGAAGTATCTTGTAATATGGGTGCAATTATAAATCCTTTTCGAAATGATGATAAATCATTATTGCTTTTAAGATAGATTGGTGCTATTTTGACATTCAGAGGTTCATCACAGGGTTGGAGGTTTTATTGATAGTTCCAAATTTCAACCGGTTTTCTTATTGTAAGTCCTGTCAATGGATCTTACCAGGTGAAGCTCTGTGAAAAACAAATCCTTACAGGTAAAACCCCTGTAAGTGGTCGCGAGTTATCAACATTTGCAGAAAAACGATCCACTAATCAATAATGAACTAACAGGTAAATAGTCGGCAACGAGCAACATAACAACCACATCAACCGGAACTTGCCCTGCAAGTGCGCCGAGGTTATCAACATTTTGTCTTCTCCGGGCAGTCGTTCTAATCTGCTCCCGTTGGGCAAGTCGCGGTTATGTATGATTGGTTATATTGCAAACGGATTTACTGAAAATTTTTCAGGCTTGTACCGATAATGCAATTTAGTT
>BQMY01000026.1 GCA_022181065.1 Melioribacteraceae bacterium
TTCTCCGGGCAGTCGTTCTAAGCAGCTCCCGTTGGGCAAGTCGCGGTTATGTATGATAGGTTAGGTGGACTAGTTAAAACTCACTCATTGACTTTAAAATGGCACTATTGCAAATAGTATTTATGTATAAGTATATATTAATAATTACAATTTTAATAAACAGCTGTACCCTCGGACAATTAACATGGAATTTACTGGGGCACGATTTTGGTGCCCTTATTGTAAGTGTGTATTCAAAAGATGATCTCCTTCTGGCAGGAGGGACTCGGGCGGTAATTTTTACATCAACAGATAGTGGAGAGAGTTGGATTTCAGCTCATGAAAATCTGGAGGCTCCGATACGTAATTTTATTTCTACGGATTCAGTAATTCTGGCTACCGGTAATTATGGAGTTTACAGGTCAACAGATGTTGGTGTAAATTGGGAAAAGGTTTATGGGCATACATCGTCTTTCAGATCCCTGGCTGAAGATGATAGGGGAGATATATACACCTCGACAAATGATTTACCATCAAAAATCTATAGGTCAACTGATTCGGGAGAAAGTTGGGACGAGTTTTATATAAGTTATGATTACTCATGGTTGAATATATATTGGATTGAAAGTATGAATATTCTGATGCTTACTTCCGGAACGTTTACAGGTATTTCGTCCGATTACGGGACGACATGGGATACACTTTCAACCACTGCTATTATTAATGCTCCGTGGAATGGATTAAAAGAGATCGGTGAATTCCTTTACGTTGCTGATATGAATCACGCATATAAATCAAATGATACAGGTAGAACATGGATACAACTACCAAAACATGATAATAGTATTGAAACCCAATACTATTCTTCTATAGAAACTGACGGTCAGGGGAATCTTCTACTTGGTACTCAAAGAAATACTATTGTCAAGACAAGTGATGACGGCGAACACTGGGAAATATGGAATGACAGGCTATACGACTCTTACATAACGTCAATAATGACTAATGCCAATGGAACTATTTTCGCTTCGGGAGGAAATGGGGTTTACAAATCCTTTGACAGCGGTCAAACCTGGTTGAGCTCAAATTCCAGTCTAAATTTACCAAGCGTGGCACATTTCCATATACTGGGAGATAATAGTGTCAGGTTAGTAACGTTCAGTAAAGTATGGAAAGCTGACAGCATATCAGGCGAATGGAGACAACTTTCAAACGGAATATATTACGATAAGTATCCAACAAGATATTATTCCACACCTGAGGGTAAGGAGTACTTAAAAGTAACAGATGGTTTAATGCAAAGTGATGATAATGGTGAGAGTTGGAGTGATATAGATGCGTTCAGGAATAAAACTATTGCGGGGTTGGTTTATCTAAATAATGCTACCTATGTACTGACAGGTGGATCAGGTTTATACAAGAGTACAGATAATGGAGAAATTTGGGAACAGCTTCCTGATGATTTTTCAACATATCAGTTATATGATATGGTAAATATTGGTGATAAGATATTTGTTTTAACCAATAATGGTAAAATATTAGTAAATTCAACATTCAGTACAGAATGGGAGGTATTCAATAAAAACTTTCCGGTAACAACAGGATTAATGACCGGAATAGAGCAATCTGATTTGAATACTTTTGTTGTTAGTGTCTATAATACTGGAGTCTTTTTAACCACAGATAATGGTGAGAGCTGGGGAAATATCACAAGCGGATACAACGGCCAATATCTGAATAAAATATTTTTAAGTCCGGGTGGGAATCTGTTTTTATCATCAAACACAGGATTATTTCATTACAATAAATTGTTAAAGAAATGGTCACAAATTTCAATGGCAGGAGTTCCAACAAGAAGAATCCACACAGTAGATTTTGATGGGGAAAATAACATATACGTAGGGACAGATATGGGGATGTATTATTCAAGTCTGGATCCGTTAACGCATATTATACCTGTCGCGGAAGTCAAACCGGAAGATATGCAAATAAAAATATATCAAAATTTTCCGAATCCATTTAATAGTTCAACGAAGTTGAGTTTTGAAATATCAGATAAAGGACAAATAGTCTTCGAGGTGTTTGGTATATCGGGTGAACGGGTATTACATGAATCCGAATTTATTGGCGAAGTGGGGTACCATGAAAAGAAGATCAATTTAAGGAATAATCCGAGCGGAGTATATATATATCGGATATCTCAAACGTCTGCGGGCAAAAGCACTTTCGCAACTGGTAAAATGGTTTACCTAAAATAAACCACCTAACAACTACATCAAGCTGAATTTACCCTGCGGGTGGGCGCAACTTATCAACATTTCAGCTTCACCTGTGGACAACTTCTATACAATTTTCGTTGGGTAAATCCACTTATGTATGATAGGTTATGTGTTAACAAAGGAAAAAAAATGCAAAAGTTATTCGAAAAAGTTTTCCCCTTTATAAAGGAAAGAAAATTAAAACAACAGACTGTTGAATTGTTGAATCTTCTGGTTCAGGCAATACCAGAAGGACACAATAGATTTTTAGAGAGTTATGAGTCATATAGAATCAAATCTTATAACCAAGAGTTAACAAAAGAAGGTTTTATTTCGTTAAATAGCTCTGTGGTCGAAAAATTAGAGGAGCTTACAAAGAAAAAACCTGAATATAAAATGATTTCGGGAGTTAAGATATTTTCAACAGTAAAGAACAAGTTTGTGGAAATTAAATACAAGATATATCGAAGTGTAGTAATTGAAATAAATATTGATGATAGATTTCCAATTTTGGATGAGTACGATTTAAGCAGGTTGGATTTTGAAAAAGTCAGGGATGAGGAGCTAAAATTAGAAGAAACTGAAGAGACCATATTTTATGAAAAAATACCCCCTGGTGAAAGAGAAAAAATCAATCTGCATGAATTTATAGAAATAGATTACGACGGAAAACAATATTTTACAATCTATGATCTTGAAGACGGAAATTATATAGTGATCAATAAAAGCATGGTAGTTTATTCTCTGGTGCATGACGCGGAGCCTCCGATCCTAAAACTTGATAGTGATCTGAAAAAGATATTGAATGATATTGAGAGTGGGAAATTTAATGAAGAAGAACATTTAGAGTTAAGGTATTCTGAATAAACACATAACAACCATATCAACCCGAATTTGCATGCAAATCGGGTTATATTAAATGGTTATACAGCAAAATAATAATCTTGATTTAGACATCAACTGTAATTATATTGTGGTTACATATGCGAGACGGTTATGAAAACCAAAATAGTAAAAATCGGAAATTCAAGAGGTGTAAGAATCCCTAAATCCTTTCTAATTGAGAGTGGAATTAACAATGATGTTGAGCTTGAATTAAATGACGGCAAGATCATTATAAAACCCACAAATAAACCTAGAACTGATTGGGCAGAGGCCTTTTCTTCAATGGCACAGAATAAAGATGATCAGTTACTTGATTCCAATGAATTACCAAATCAAAGTAACTGGGATGAAGAAGAATGGGTATGGTAAGAGAGTTCCATAGGTTTGAGGTTTATCTCGTAAATTTGGACCCAACGATAGGAAGTGAAATAAAAAAGAATCGTCCTTGTGTTATTATTTCCCCAAATGAGATGAATTTTAATATCTCAACAGTTATTGTAGCCCCTTTGACTTCAAGAAAGCGGGATTATCCAACAAGAGTGAATTGTGTGGTAGAAAACAAAAAAGGTCAAATTGTACTGGATCAGATCAGAACAGTGGATAAATCAAGGTTAGTAAAGAAATTGGACAATCTTTCTAAAGGGGAGCAGCGAAGAGTATTAAAAGTACTTAGTGAAATGTTCGCTGAATAAAGCAAAAAAACAACCCTGCGGGTGCGCTGAGTTATCAACATACTTATAATAATTCACGGCAATCAATGCTGCATAACAACCACATCAACCGGAACTTGCCCTGCTAAGTGCGCCGAAGTTGTCAACAATTTAGTATTTTCCGGGCAGTCGTTCCAATCTGCTCCCGTTGTGTAAATCGTGATTATGTAGTATCGGTTATTATTTTGATATCAGGGAAGTAGTTAGTCAGAAAGCGTTGAGAGCATTTGACGATTGTCTCTTAAATTATGTTATAATCCTTGTATTCTCCTCCGGATAATTCTAACTTGTGTAATAGATACAGCACCATATAACTTAAATTCCCGCATATATAACAGAGGCAGCCGGATGTTATTGGTAATTTGGTTAAAATTCACACTATTATAGTGAACAATATGAAAACGACAGCAATTTTTTTAAGTTTTGTAATTACTTCAGCTCTATTGTTTGGACAGAATGTTTCTCAAAATTATTCTGACCTTGTTATAAAAGCAGACTCACTTTATCGTGCAAAAGACTTTCAGAATTCTGCCTTCACCTATTCTAACGCGTTCAAAGCAAACGGTTGGAAAGGCATGTTAAATGATCATTACAATGCAGCTTGTTCATGGGCTTTAGCAGTAAATGCCGACAGCGCATTCAGTAATCTGAATTATATTACAAATTCGCTGAACTACTCTGATTATGGTCATATAAAAGGCGATCCGGATTTAAACTTGCTTCACACTGATAACAGGTGGAAACAATTGCTTGCGGCAGTTAAGGCAAATAAAGATGAAGCATATTCCAATATAGAATTTATCACATTGAATGGATTCAAGGTTGAAATCTTAACCTCGGGAAAGGAAAACAACAATGCAGATAAACCGGTTGTTGTATTTGAAAATGGAATGGCAAGCGGTTTTGGAAGTTGGGAGACAGTAGCGGCGGAAATTTCTAAAACAAATGCTGTTTTCAGATACAACCGCCCAAGAATTGGAGAATCAGAAAACGATAGCCTCCCACCCACCACTGAACACATTGTGCGTAATTTAAGAAAAATGTTATTACAAAAAGGATTACAGCCACCATACTTATTAGTTTCACATTCTTTTGGCGGAGCCTATATCAGGAGTTATGCGTCACAATATCCTGATGAAATCGCAGGACTTGTTTTTGTAGATCCAGTTGATTTTACCAAGAAAAAAGGTTTCGGCGATCTGCCTTACATTGAAATCGGATTAACACAGCATCAAATAGATTCATTGTTTGGGGAAACCTATGAAGATTTTGTTGAGCAGCTCTACAAAGAAATGCCTGCATTCTATGTAGAGGAAGTCAAGATTTCGAGGGCGCTGAATGCTGCGGGGTTTGAAGAATGTATCCGCAATCCTTTACCCGACAGACCTGTCCATTTTATTATGGCTGGTGGATTTAACCATAGCGATGACAGGGGAGAGACAATTTATGATAAAGAGGAATTGTTCAGAATAAATAATAATATCAAAA
>BQMY01000027.1 GCA_022181065.1 Melioribacteraceae bacterium
AGGGTAAATTCCACTTGATGTGGTTGTTATGTGGCGTTTATTTTATCGAATCAAGAATTTCGTTAATATATTTTTTTAACTCAGGTAAGTCTTGTGTCGCAGTATTCCAGACTACTTCTTCATCTACGCCAAAATAATCATGTATCAATTTATCTCGCATCCCGCTCATCTCTTTCCAAGGGACAAAAGAAAAGTTTGCTTTCACTTCATCTGACACCTTTTTACTGGCTTCCCCAATAACTTCAATCGCCCTTATTAAAGCATATTGTGTCTTTTCATCTGCTGCAAAATCAGTATAGCTCATTCCATCAATGAAACTTAAGCCCTTTTGAATTGCTTCTTCAATATCATACAGATAATCAAGATGAGTTCGACCTCTTTTCATACCATCTTAGCTTCTCTTAGAATCCGTTTACTCATATTTTTTTTCAGAGCTTTTTTCATAACCAAATCAACCTTGATTTCAAGGTATTCGGTCAAATAGTTCTCTAGTTGAATAAATTTAAGAAGTGACGGTGGTTTGATGAAAGAAACTAATAAATCCAAATCGCTACTTGAATCATTATCAAATCGTGCATATGAGCCAAATACTTCTAATTTTTCGACATTATAGTTCAACTGTAAGTATGGTAATTTCAGTTTTAGTTCTCTCAATATTTGGTCAAATGATTTTCTCATGAAACAAATATCTGATATTTAATTGAATTTATCAACAGCAAGTTCAGCCATATAACCGTACATACATAACCGCGACTTGCCCAACGGGAACTGGTTAGAACGACTGCCCGTAGAAAGCTGAAATGTTAATAACTTCGGCGCACTGGGCAGGGCAAGTTCCGGTTGATGTGGTTGTTATGTTGCTCGTTGCCGACTATTTACCTGTTAGTTTATTACTGATTGGTGGATCGCTTTTCTGCAAATGTTGATAACTCACGCCCACTTACAGGGGTTTTACCTGTAAGTATTTGTTTTTCACAGAGCTTCGCCTGGTGAGTCCCATTGACATGACTTACAAAAGAAAAATCGGTTGAAATCTGAAAATATCAATAAAACCTCCAACCCTGTAATGAACCTCTAAATGTCAAAATAGCACCAATCTATCTTAAAAGCAACAATGATTTATCATCATTTCGTAATGGATTTAAAATTGCACGAACGATACAGGATATTTCTACAATAATATCTTTTGACATTTCCCCGGAAAAACCACCTATTTTGCGCAAACCTGAATTTGACAAACTTCTCTAAAATCTTTGGCGGCGTTCGGCGGTGTAATCGGACTAAAGACTGCGGTTCCGATTTACTATCCACAGATGGATTTGGACAAAGACTGTGAAGAAAGAACAAAAATGCGCGAGCAGACATTATGTGAACCAAACCGAATTGTAAGGAAAAGCCCGGCAGATAATTAGTAAAACTTTTTGCAATATAACCTATCAAATATAACCCGATTTGCCCAACGTATTGCAAAACAACGAGTTAACCACAGAGGAACCGAAAATGTGGATAAGTTTCGACCACCTGGAAGGGCAAATTCGGGTTGATATGGTTGTTATAAGTTTTACTTTTTTATAATTCTTTAATTGGCAGTTGGAAGATTTTCATTTCCTAACGGTGAGCATAAGAATAATAGCCGACTGCGGGCGTCATACCTGTCAAAATTTATGAAAGTTTAAGCAGGCTAAAACCCCTGAATCTACTGCTATTCCGGCTATTATTTTTATACGTTGTTAGCGCTAGTTGTTTGTCCATGATTCCAGATATATATCTCTTTTAATTTTCCCTAGTTTAAATTTCACTATATCACTTTTACTTGTTGGAAATTCTGCCAATTGCATTAGGTCTCCATTAATATCATTTTCAAAAATGCTCTCTAGTTCCTCTTTTTTACTCTTTGTCATTTTATAGATTAAATTCAATTTTTTTAGTAATTCTTCTTTTGCTGTATTGTAGCGTTCTATTATGCATAAATCTCTCAAAGAATCATCTCGAAATCCATTAACGGTCTTACATGAAATTAAAAAGTCATTAATATCCATACCATATATGAATGGAGTTTGTAATGAGAACTGAAAATATTCATCAAATGATTTGTCAAAAGGATTTATATGTGTATCAATCAAAAAAAGAGTTTCCCGTTTAAATATATAATTACAGTTGTGACAAGAGGGAACTAAATTATACATAGACAATGCTAAGAAAGGATATTTGCTTTGTGGAACGAAATGATCTAAATCAAGAAGAGCTAAGTTGTTATCCTCACCATTCCGTGTAACAATGCTTAACTCGTCAAAATTACAATATGGACATGGGACTCTTGGTTCAAATCCTAATTCTCTTAAATAATTAACACAAAATTCGGAACTTCTAAATGTTTTGTAATTGAAAATTTCTTTGATTCTTTCAGCTATTAATGAATCCACTTTTTTCCCTTCATCATCAAATTTATAGAATATATCAATAGGGAACATTTTATTGAAATACTTTATAATTTCATTTAATACTTCAGGTTTTCCAGTTATTATGTTTTTTAATCGTATTCTTAAAAAACGATACAAATCTTTTTCCAAAGTTGTGCCAGCCTTTTCATGTTCATCTTTCAACATAAGAATAAGTGAACGCTTCATTAAATTGCCATCCTTTTTCACTGGGTTGAAATGTTCAAAAAAAGCCGCTTCAACTCTATTATTATCTTTAATTTCTATTTTTAGCATCTTCTAACATCTTTACCAGTTTAAACTTAATCACATCATCACCAACAATTGAGATAATATAACTAATCATCTCAAAATCTTGCTTATCAATGTTTTGGGATTTTAAAAGACTTACAACATCCTTAATTATATCATAAGCAAATTTGCTTATTGTTCCTCCTTTTAAAAAAAATGAACTTGCGTATAAATCAAGTAAATTGGCACCAAATGTCTCGTCTTTTGAATCGGCATACGGTATTACTGAACAAAAATAATCTTCTGTTCTATCCAAATAAATAATATTTCTTCTTGGTAAATCAGATACCAGAAATGGAGAATGAGATGTCAAAATAATTTGCATATTAGCCTTAAAAGTAGATTTCAAATAGTTTAGTAATCGACTTAAAAATTCCTTTTGCCAGATTGGATGCATATATAAGTCACCTTCATCAATGCAAATTAATATGTTGGCTTTATTATTAACTTTTTTAATTACAGAATAGAACTGGGAAAAAACATTTAGAAAAGCTTTATGTCCTGAGCTTATTCCACCCCACGAAACTTCAATAATACGATTATGATTAAATATGGTCAGAAACTCTTTTAGAATACGTTTATGCTCAATGTTTAAATCGACTAGGTAATATGCTCTTGATTGGTTATACTTTCCTTCTTTTATTAATTGTGGATTTAAGTATCCAATTGCTCTATCAAAATCCATTAACGACATTGCATCTTTTTTATTTAAACTTCCAACTTGAGTAAACTCGTAAAAAGTAAGTTCGATAAATTCTTTAATTGATTGAACAAGTTCTTTTATACCAAACTCGGAAATATCCTTAAATGAATTAGAAAACAAATTTTGCAGATTATTAAAGTCAGGATTAACCTCGAAGAGCTCTCTCTTCTTATTTCTCGTTTCATTAATTGCTTCAAGTAATACATATGAAAAAAATGAAAAGATAAATGAGTATGAAAAATGCTTTATTGGATTGGGAGTCTTTAATGCATTTTTAAATTTTAATTTTATATCGTCCAAGATGCTAGAATCTAAATTACTTATATCTCTATTATGTTTAGAATAAGAAGGTTTCGTTATTGTGGAAATGATTAAAGTTTTAGGACTCTCTAAATCCAAATTAAGGTAATTCTCAGATAATAGAAATTTAAACTGATTAAGCATATCGCTTTTTCTTTTAATGACAGATTTGCTCGGAGTTAAATTTATAACTGAACGTGAGATATTTAATTCTCTGTCATCTTGTATATTCGAAAAGTAAGCAACATTTAAGTTGTTCAGTTCACTAGAATCTTGAATTGTATTGAAAGATTTATCAAATTCGAATTCTGAATCTTTATTTGTGTATATATAAATTTGGTTTTGAGTATCAAAGTCGGATTTTAATACTGCAATAAAATCAAATATTAAAGTGCTTTTTTTGCTTTTAAGAATAGTAGAAATGAGTTCTAATAGGTTACTCTTTCCAGTTGCATTTTTACCAATAATTGCTGAAATGTTTAAAACATTATTACCAAAAATATTGTGATTCTTTGCTATCGATTCAACAGTAAGCTTTCTTTCAATTATATTAAAATCAATTTCAAACCTGTCTGAAAGATTAAATCCAATCTTTTGGAAGTTTCGATAACCATCGACCCATATATATAATAATTCCATTCTATTTTTAAGTTAATAATTAGAAACAGTGCTATCTCAATTACAATTAACGCTAACATCCCGCGACCTCTATTGTATATAGCAGAAATTAGCCAATAATAATATACTACGTAAATTTCCTTGATACCACCAACAAATATTTTCAATTGTTAATTTCTCAAGCGAATATCGAGTTTAGTCTCATATATTAAAAACTTATAACCTATCATACATAAGTGGATTTACCCAACGCCTGCCGAATGAAAGTTGTCAACAGCGAAGACAAAAAATGTTAATAAGTTGAGCCCACCCGCAGGGTAAATTCCACTTGATGTGGTTGTTATACTTTCTTATTTAATTATTGATTTTATTAAAAGGATCACAATGCCAACCAGCATTGTGCGGTAAAAAACTAATATACCCCGTTGATATTTGGGACAAGTTTTTAGTATATGATATCGCATTTCTTATTTAGTCGCAATAAATGAGGGAAATTGAAGTTCTGCCTCAAAATATGAATTACTGAAAATAACATACAATTCATCCTCTTTAAACTATAATAAAATCAAACGTCCAAAGAATTAGGAGGAGTAGATTATAAAGCATGTATAAAATGATCAGCACAAACCCAAGCTTAAGTCGATTTTTCTCATAAAACCTTTTCCAAACAAAGGCCTGAATAGTATAAAGAACATAAAACAATATTGAAAATAAGAGAAAATAATGTGATGGTATAGTGGTTTTATATTTTATTATAACGAAAATATGTAAGATAATGTTTGCAATGATAGAACATGCAATCATAAAAATAACAATAAGTTTTTTTTCGAATATCTTCATTGCTCACAGACCTTATATTAATGTTCTCCGAAGTACTGATAAAAATCATAGGTTGAATTGCAAACAATCCTTTTCCCATATTTAATCCAATGGACTTTATTTTGTACTGGTTCAGCAGGAAATGGAATTTCGGTAAAAAAGAGATAAGGGTAAAAGTGGCATA
>BQMY01000028.1 GCA_022181065.1 Melioribacteraceae bacterium
ATATTGGGATATACTGAAAGTTAAGTATCGAGAAAAACAACGACTTAGCTCAAATTAATTCAGTATATCACAAAATGGTAAAAAAGTATTATACAGAATAATTCTAGTTAATACAGTGTTATATTTATTTAATAATTGATTTTGGAAAAGGGAATTCGTTATGGAAAAATATACTTACGATGTAGCTGAAAATTTTATTCGGGGGTTTTTGAAGCTATTTCCTGCGGGTTCTGGCATTAGTGACATGATATTTGCAATGAAGGATGCAAGAGAAAAACAAATGCTCGAAGAAAGCATGGACTTTTTCGAAAATCGCATAAGGAATATTTCAATCATCCAAACTAAAAATCACGAAGATATTGAACATGCGCTTTTAAAATTAGGTGACAAATTGGATTCGGTTATTGATGATTATCTTTTGTTCTTAAAGCAGAATGACTTTATAAAGAGGGAAATGTATCTCAATATAATGGTGTCCTTAAGTAACACGAATTCGAAAATAGAAAATATAGATTTCAAACTAGATGACATCAAAAAATTACTCACAGAAAAACAAAACAAAGATAATGAATCATTCAAAAATATTTTTAACAACTATCTCTCAAAACTAGTTCAACAAATTTCCGAATACGAGATAATTGGGACTCTCGCAGAGATAAAACAGTTAAAAAACACTGATGGCTTCAATGACCTTAATGATGACTTTAGATTTAGTCTAAATGCTCTTGAAGGACAAATACATCTGAAACTTGGTAATATGGATGATGCAGAATCAATTTTTCATCTATTTAAAGCAAAGGATTATTATAATGAACGGATGTGTAACTTTCTAATTTATTATGCAACTGTGACCAGTGATCATGATTTAAAAGAAGAAGTAATGACTATCTATTCGAAAATAGGTGTCGATAGATCCAAATCCGTAATAAGAGAAGCATTCTTTTATTTAAACCTTAATCAATATAACAGTGCTCAATCACTGATCTCAGATGAAAAAAACGGCAATCTCTATATCAAAAATGAATTAATTGAAAATGAAGAATCTTATTATTTATTGGGAATGATTAATTTTTATCAGAAAAAGTATGAAGAAGCTGAAAGTTACTTATCGATATCTTATCGGAAAAAAGAGGTACTTGTCACCAAATATTTTATTTATTTATCTCAAGTATATAAAATAATTGATTATCACTCAGCATTCTATATTATTACTGAAACAGAGAGAGCAAAACTAAAAGAAATTTATAATAAATTCACAAGTGAATCATTATTTATAAAAAAATTTAAAGACATTCCAGGATTATTCGTTGATTATTGGCTTCAACGTTTAACGATTGTATTTCATTTTGACTCCGTTAAAGCTCTAGATGAATTAAATAATATTCCTACCACGATTAAAACCAATTCTAATATCAAGATTCTTGAGGCTGATATTTTGTTTTTTAATCAGCAACATGGTAAAGCTAGGGATATCCTAACAAATATCTACCAGCAAAATAAAAATAGTGAACTTCTATCCCGTATTTTAGGGACGTTAATAAAACAAGAAGAATATGATGAAGTAATTAAACTTTTTGATGCATTGTCCCCATCTGAATATGACAAAGGAGGACTAATAATTTCACTTTACCTTGATGCACTACAACATAAAATAGATACTATTTCTCTACTTAATAAAGCCAAAGCCCTCATCGCTTTAGTCCCTGAGCCAATTTATCCCTACAGGTTCTTAGGAAGGTATTTCCTTAATCAAAGAGATGAAACAAAAGCAAAAGAGTATTTTGCCTTAAGTAATAAAGCAATTTCTGCGGATGATTTTAATCCACGACTATTATTCACACAAGATTATTTTCAAATGAAGTTTTATGACTTGGGATTCGATTGTATCATTCCGTTAGTCCCTTATAATTATGAAGCGAAGAAATTGTTCGTTCAATTTGCATTGCGGGAAGATTTAGAACGTCACATGGAACTCGTCGAGAAAATTATTGAAAATGAACTTAGCACAAATACCGACTACATCTTCTGGTGTTCCATCAAAGCAGAACTGGAATATTATAAAAAGAGATTTAACACAGCCCTGAAATACGCTGAAATTGTATTTCGAAAAAGACGAGATGAAGATTCCGCATATAGGTATACATATCTTAAATTAAATACTAACAAATTCGAATTTGGTGAAGAACTAAATCTTCTAGAAATGTCGAAAAACCCAATTTTTTTAATGATTGCGGCTACCTGTCATAACTCAACTGGTAATAATATCAAGTGCGAATTTTTGAGTTTAAAAGCATTAGCCGTAAATGGTAACAAACCAGATATTAATCTGTTTTCTCAATTTATTCGTAATCTTCTTTTTCCAACAAGCGGTGAAGATGAAAAAGTTGAATTCAATGTAATTAACTCAAATTGTGCGGTTAAACTCGTATGTGGCGACAAAGATTTATGGATTGGGATAACCTCTGATAAGTCTTTGCTAATTGAGGAAAAACAATATAACTTTTTGGACACCAAATTTTACTACAGTAGACATTCTGATATCATAAAATATATTGGGCTATCAAAATCAGATGAAGTATATTTTGAAGACTGTGCTTGGATAGTTGATGAGATATTGGCGCTTAAAACCCATGCTATCAGATATATTCTATCATATTTTGATGAAATAAAGCCTGAGCAAAAATATTTACAGAAGATTCCTCTTGATCCAGAATATCCTCTCGATTCAATCAAACCAACCTTGATTAAACTTGAATTGCATGAAAAGAATATTTTATCAATGTATAATCTAAATAACGAACTAGGTTTATCCCTAAATATGTTAGCGAAAAGTATGGGCAAAAATATATTTGATGTTATTATCCATTTATTTAATATGCAAAATCAACCGTTTTTTGCAGGTGAAGTGAATAACTATGAGCTAGCACAAAGCAGTTTTATTCTTACCAGTTCGTCAATTGCACTCCTTTCGCTTATGGGCGATCTCGAAAAAGTGGTGGAAAAATTCCCCAATCTTGTTATTTCAGAAAGCACCTTCAAATATTTTGAGGATATAATCTTGCATCATGACGATTTCGAAACGAAATCAAGGATGTCGGTGGGGATTGATGGAGGTAAAATTTATGCCCAAAATTATGAGCGTGACTTTCATAAAAATCGGCGCAAATTTTTTGTCGATACTTTGTCAGCTATCGAAAAAGTAGCGCGTATAGATTTGGAAATTTCTACTGAGGAATTAGATGATTTCAATATGTTGTTAACATTCATTTCTAAAAATGAATATGACTCTCTTAAAATAGCGAGTGATAAAAATTTTGTTCATGTAAGTGATGACCTTTTTGTTAGGCGGGCAAGGCAAATAATCGGTCAAAACATACGTTCTACAAATTCAATTAGTTTGATTTTTTCGCTTTACAAAAATGATTTGAAAGGTCTTTTTGTGATCTTGGAAAAACTGAGTAAAAGTAAATACACATATATTTTTAATGAACACATTTTACAACATGTTGTCTCCGAGTTGTTAAATAATTTTAGCATAGTCGGCCCTGAATCATATTATGAAAAATTCATAAACATTGTCCATAATACACTTACAGTTCAAATCACTTTTAACGTACAGATGACTTTCTTATTAGGAGTATTTAATTATCTGTACACACTTAGGTATACGGCCAATGCAGATTATTTAATTGAAAAACTTTTTAAAATCGTTGCTTTTTTTATGACCATTCATAATGTTGATGAGAAGATATTCTCGGACTATTTATACACCGTCTTTGGTTCAGACCGAGATAGAATGGAATATTTTTCAAGTATTCTGAAAAGTATAAAATAATAAATATAACAACCACGTCAAGCAGACTTAACCCTCCCGGGTGCGTCCAACTTATCAACATTTTCAACGCACTGTGGATAACTCTTTTATTTACAATACGTTGGGTTAAGCTCCTTACGTAAGATGGTTATACAGTCTTCATATGATCAAAAAGGAGAGAAATTGTCATTCGAATTGATGATCAGAACCTATTGATTAATTATGAATTTTGGAGATTTGATACCTAACTTTCATTTCAATTTAATAAAATGGAGGATAATTATTAAAAATCTTGTTCTTCTTTATAAATAACAAAATTCTTTTCTATTTAATTATGAGGCGAAAAATGAAATTATCTAATCTTTTCTTTTTAGTTATTATTTTAAGTTCAATAGTTGTAGCCCAAAATAATTTAGAAGATGTAGTCTATCTGAAAAACGGAGACATTATTAGAGGGACAATAGTTGAAAACGTACCAGGTGACTACATAAAAATTTTAGTAGGTAATTCATCCACAATCACTGTGGAATACTCTACAATTTTAAAGTTTACCAAAGAAAAGTCAGATTTAAGTAACACTCAAAATTATGAGAATAAAAATATCACTGAAAATGATATATCTTTTATGTTTGGGGGTAGGGTCGGATATTTTTCTCCTTCGGAAGAAGCAGTTAGCGAAATATATGGCGGTGGTGTTTCTTTCGGCTTGGAACTAATAATGATTAGAGATAGTAGATTTGGGGGTATATTCGCTATAGACTATTTTGGCAAATCTGGAGAACCTATTCTACTCGACCCGAATAATATTATTAGCGATGCTTCAGCAGAATATTCTGTGCTTCCGATAACTCTAACAGGAATATATAAAATTGAGACGAGTAGTAATGTCTCACCATACATAGGATTAGGTGGTGGGGTTTATTTTTATAGTGAGGAGATTAAACTCACGGCAATTGATGGCTCCACAGCGAACAATTCTACATCTGAAAATGTATTTGGATTTCAAGCTGAAATTGGAACTATTATCGAGACTTCAAAAAGCACATCATCACAAATAGGGTTAAAGTATTCATCAGCGTCTATTGATGGGAGTGGTGCTGGTGGTAGTGAAGTCGATTTAGGAGGAATATTTATTTTTGTTGGAATATTGTTTTAATGATAATTAGTTGATAATCATGTTTTGCAGAACTTTAAAGTGAGATTTCTTAAAAAATTTCACATGTCAGGAATAATGATTTTCAATGTTTTTATAATTGGGACTGTCAATAAATAGCGTTCGTTCTGATTTGTTCTGTATAACAACTACATCAACCGGAATTTACCCTGTCGGGTGTGTCCTTTTCAACAAATTTTCAACTCGCTCCCGGTTGCTCTTTTTATCCAATAGGTGTTCGGGTAAATCCGGTTATGTTGATAGGTTATACTGCTGCCGCAAGCTTTAAAAGCAGGGGCATTTTTCAGTCTTCGAAATAGT
>BQMY01000029.1 GCA_022181065.1 Melioribacteraceae bacterium
GGTTATATTGCAAATAGTTTTACGGGTAATTTGTTCAGCTTTCCCAAAATAGTAGGTTTTCACAGAAGTACACCAAAATATATAATGGTGATAGTATCTGGTAAAGTTCGGCAAAAGTATATTGTTCACAAATTTGTAATAAATCGTTGTTACATTTAAGATAGATAGGTGCTATTTTGCGATTCAGAGGTTCATCACAGGGTTGGAGGTATTTTTGAAAGTTTCAGTTTCAACCGGTTTTCTTTTTGTAAGTCCTGTAAATGGGACTCACCAGGCGAAGCTCTGTGAAAAAACAAAATACTTACAGGCAAAACACCTGTAAGTGGGCGCGAGTTATCAACATTTGCAGAAGCGATCCACAACCCAAAAATGCACTCATTGAAATATTGTCGAACGCAGGCAACATAACAACCGCATCAACTTGAATTAACCCCAAGGGGTGGTCGCCGCTTGTCCACATTTTTGTCTTCTCTGTGGATAACTCCCCGTCCCAAATCCGTTGGGTCAATCAAGTTATGCATGATAGGTTATATGGAAAAAGTTTATTCTGTATTGTAAGACCCGCTAAAAGTGGACTGTCCTTTCGTACATTCTCCACCAAAACATAAATTTCCATCATCAGCTAATAAGGCTAAGTCAAGCTCAGACAAGTCTTTTGTCACAGGTGTTAGGAGTTGTCCTTTGAATTCAGTGTGTCCATATTTTGGATATTTTTCAATATTCAATTCCTTGCGTAAATGTTTTATCTCTTTGTAGCGTTTAGCGTATTCTTCCATTAACTCTTTTTCGTTGGGTTCAAAAGCATATCCTTTAATTCGCATCTTATTGCTCCTTTTGTTTTGTGATGATTCCACATAACAACTACATCAACCTGAATTAACCCTGCTGTGTAGTCGTAAATGTTTATATTTCAGTTATTTAATTTCATTATTTTAACCTGCAACCGTTGGGTCAATCAGGTTATGTTTGTTCAGTTATATTGCAAACGGATTTACTGAAAATTTGACAGGCTTGTACCGAGAATGCAATTTAGTTTACATAATGTCGCCGCGCGAGGTTGTCAAGAAGTTTTGTTAATATTCAGGCTTGCACACAGTAGTAGGTTTTCCCGGAAGTACGTCAAAAGATATTTTAGTAGAAGTATCGTGTATTATGGATGCATTTATGAATCCCTTTCGAAATGATGATAAATCATTATTGCTTTTAAGATAGATTGGTGCTATTTTGATATTCAGAGGTTCACTACAGAGATGGAGGTTTTATTGATAGTCTCAGACTCCAACCGGTTTTTCTTTTTGTAAGTCCTGTCAATGGGACTTACCAGGCGAAGCTCTGTGAAAAAACAAAATACTTACAGGTAAAACCCCTGTAAGTGCGCGCGAGTTATCAACATTTAGGCAAAAACGATCCACCAGACAATAATGAACTAACAGGTAAATAGTCGGCAACGAGCAACATAACAACCACATCAACCGGAACTTGCCCTGCAAGTGCGCCGAAGTTATCAACATTTTAGTCTTCTTCGGGCATTCGTTCTAACCAGCTCCCGTAGGGCAAGTCGCGGTTATGTATGATAGGTTATAAGTTTTTAATATATGAGACTAAACTCGATATTTGCGCGAGAAATTAACAAATTAAATTATTTGTTAGTGGTATTGAGTAAATTTACGTAGTATATTATTATCGTATAATTCCTGCTATATACAATAGAGGTAGCGGGATGTTACAGCACATTAAAGAAAACCACAACATAATACAAAAAATATGGCAAATTGGACATCATTAAAAATTGTTGATTGTATAGAAAAAATTGATAAAGAAGAATTGGTTTTGCCAGTAGTTCAAAGAGATTTTGTTTGGTCTACTGAGAAAATTCAACTGCTATTTGACACCTTGTTGAAAGGTGATTCTTTCGGTGGAATTATGACAATAAGGGATTTGAAAGGTAAGAAACCAATTTTTTACTATCGAAATTTTATCAAAAACTACCAAAAAGGCAAAAACACGACTTCCAAAGATGTTGAACAATTAAGTCAAAATATTTCATATGTTGTAGATGGACAACAGCGATTATCCGCATTCTTCATCGGGATTATGGGAGATTATGATGGGAATAGATTGCATTTTGATTTATTAAGTGAGATTGAACACAAAAATTTCAATTTATCATTTGCGAAGACTCAAAATGAATTAAAGAATGAAGTTGACAACTTTGATGGAACTTTGAAAAATAAAACATTCTGGTATCCATTAACGGAATTATATAGAAAAATTGAAGAATGTGGTGCTGATTATCATACAGTAAACGATGAAATTAATGATGAATATTCATCTCGTAATTTTTCAGATTCAGAAATTGATTTGATAAAAAGAAATATTGAAAATTTAACAAATCAAATATTCAATTTCCCGAACATTGGTATCTGCGAGGTAAGAATTGATAGGAAATATGATGAAGTTGAAAATAGAATTAGGGTCGTAGAATTATTCAGAAGATTAAACCAAGGAGGAACCAAACTTGATGGATTAGAGCTTATGGCATCGAAACTCAAGGGGTTTGACCCAGAGAATGAAATATTCTTACAAGAAATCGAGGAGTTTGATGATATTGGTTTTGGAAAAGATGAAGTAATAAAGTTAATTTTCATATTGCAAGATGATTCTAAAAAATCGTTAGCAAATATTACAAAAGAGGACAGTGTTTTTATCAAAAATAATAAGCAAAGAATAAAAGATTCTTTAGTAGGAACACGTCATTTTTTAGAACAATCCAACCTTTTAGAGTTTTTTAAAAAAGAAAAACCATCGATTATTCCATTATATTTTGTTGCTTATTTTTTATTTCACTTAGACAAACCAAGCCCTCAAATAAAAGACTATTTCAAAAATTCTGAAATAAACAACCTGCATTATTCCTCGATTTACAACTGGATTTACATATCAATGCTAAATAAAGTATTCAGAAGACGTGGTGCAGGATGGACAGCATATTCGACTGGAATAAGAAAAATTTTAGAAGTTGTTAAAAACTACAAAAATGGTGAGTTTCCAAAAACAAAATTATTTGAAATGTACAAAGCTCATCCATTAGAATTTACAGAAAATATAACGATTGAAAGTATTAACAAATTCGATTTTAGTTTTGTAATGTATGTTTTATATGAGAAGCCTAAAAACTTTAGAGTTAACGACATTGACCACATACATCCTAAATCAATACTCGAAAATAAAGGCTTTGAATGGAATCAAATAAATAATTATGGAAATTTTCAACTCTTAGATTATGCAACAAATAGAGGGAATAAAAACGATAAGGAATTAATTGACTGGATAAAAAACATTGTTGAAAACAAAAGTGACTATTTAAAAATGCATCTAATTCCAGATAAAGAAGAACTTTGGAAATCAGAAAATTTCTTAGACTTTTTAAACGATAGACAAATACTGATAGAAGAAAAAATAAAACAGGGGATTAAATAACGTGCTGTAACATCGTATATAAAACATTTGGCAGTCAGTGAGTTATCGAGCGTTTCAGCCCGTATCAAAAGTAGTTGTAACTTGACAGGAAAGTGCTTCGAAATGCCAAACGTTACACATACGTAACCGTTAGGAAATTAAAAACTGCCAATTAAAGAATTATACAAAAGCAAAACTTATAACAACCATATCAACCCGAATTTGCCCAATTCGGTGGTCGTGACTTATCCACATTTCTGGTTTCTCTGTTGATAACTCGTTGTTTTACAATACGTTTGGCAAATCGGGTTATATTTGATAGGTTATATGGCAAAAAGTTTTACTAAAAAATTGTCAAGTTTCCCCTAAATAGATGGTTTCCCCGGGAACGCACAAAAAGATATTGTTGTAGAAGTATCCGCAATAATATTGTTCAATGAGTCATCGCAAATTGGTGATAAATCATTATTGCTTTTAAGATATATTGGTGCTATTTTGATATTCAGAGGTTCATCATAGGGTTGGAGGTATTATTGATAGTTTCAGATTTCAACCGGTTTTCTTATTGTAAGTCCTGTAAATGGGACTTACCAGGCGAAGCTCTGTGAAAAAACAAATACTTACAGGTAAAACCCCTGTAAGTGGGCGCGAGTTATCAACATTTGGAGAAAAGCGATCCACAACGCAATAGTGAACTAAGAGGTAAATATTCGGCAATGAGCAACATAACAACCACATCAACTTGAATTAACCCCAAGGGGTGGTCGCCGCTTGTCCACATTTTCGCTTTCGCTGTGGATAACTCCCCGTTCCAAAGCCCTTGGGTCAATCAAGTTATGCATGATAGGTTATATTGCAAAAAGTTTTACTAGAAAATTGCCAGCTTTTCCCAAAATTGAAGGTTTGCCTGGGAGAACGCCAAAAGATATTGTTGTAGAAGTATCCTGTATTGTGGGTGCAATTATGAATCCCTTTCATAATGATGATAAATCATTATTGCTTTTAAGATAGATTGGTGCTATTTTGACATTCAGAGGTTCAGTCTTGGGTTGGAGGTATTATTGATAGTTCCAGATTTCAACCGGTTTTTCTTTTATGTAAGTCCTGTTAATGGGACTCACCAGGCGAAGCTTTGTGAAAAAACAAATACTTACATGTAAAACCCCTGTAAGTGGGCGCGAGTTATCAACATTTTAGCCTTCTCTGGGCAGTCGTTCTAACCCGCTTCCGTCGGGCAAGTCACGGTTATGTATGATGGTTATACAGCAAAAGGATTCTCGGATAAAGCTAAGGTTTTGGTGAGTCCGCAAAGGTTGAATACAGGTTCACAGGCATTGCTCTCAGTTTATCGAAAAGTACTTGAAGAAGAAGTCCTTCTTTAATAAAAATGAAAAACTAATAGAAAGTCACCGGAAGGTTTTGCGAAGTAACAAAAACAAAAATAAAACAACCCTTCGGGTGCGCTGAGTTATCAATATTTTTATAATAAATCACGGCAACTAATGCTGCATAACAACCTGTAGCGTCCTGAAATAGGTTGACTTTTTTTAATTAGTAATTATAAGCTTCCTCAAGATTA
>BQMY01000030.1 GCA_022181065.1 Melioribacteraceae bacterium
TGATTTTCTCATACTGAAAGATAATAAATATTAGTGTATCTTTCAAGGGGACTTCACACTAGATGTGTAGAATGAAATTTCACAATAGGTACAATAAAAATGGAAAAAGAAAATACATATTACTTTGATCCCGTGTGCGGAATGAAAGTAACCAAACCAGAAGAGAAAGATCTTCGATTATTTTCCACAGCATATAATGGAAAAATATTTTATTTTTGCTCTCCTTTTTGTACGGCAGCTTTTCTTGATAATCCGAAAAGATATATAAACAATAAAGATAACTATGATGGAAATGATTCCAAAAGAAATTCCCTATAGAGACAAAAGTGAATTTTTGCGAGGCTTTTTACTGCTAATACGTCAGGATAAAAAGATTAGCAAATACGAAAGAAATATGACCTTAGTAATTGGGAAATATTTTGGTTTTGATGAAGAATTTTGTGAGGAAAGTATTGATTCAATTTTGGTGAATGAATATGTATCGAACGATCCGCCTCAATTTTCAAGTAAATCTATAGCAAAATATTTTGTGTTAGAATCATATAATATCCTTAAACAAATTCATTTATTAACCGACACAGAGTTGGAATGGTTAAGAAAAACTGCCGAGGCTAATCATTTAAAAGGTGAATTGGAAAACCTGTCATAGATATATTGGCTCATAATTTTATCGAATTTTTTTCTAAACCTAATCAATATTAATCTTGTATTTATTGAAAAATAGATCAAGCATTCTTGTTTCCTTCCACGTAAACCATTTTGATTATCCGTTTTAAAAAATTAAAAAATATTCAAATACTTTAAAGAACTCTTCTTTTGTGATATGAAATAGATTATATAAAGCAAATTTCCGATCGGCATAATCATTGCACATCCACAAATGACATTAGATATAATAAGATTTTCCAAAACTTGCAAAGCAAAATAAAACACTGAGGTTATAATGCAAAAAAAACACGATGTACTACGCGACCCTGTTTGTGGTAAAAAAATGAATCCGAACAAAGCTTATGCAAAAGTAAAAGTAGGTAAAGACACATTTTATCTATGCTGCCCTGTCTGTCAATCCGAGTTTGAAAATGATCCGGAGAAATTTATCAATAAAAAATGAGTTAGGAGCGAAAATGAAAAAGTTAGAACCTTATCCAATAGCGACAGCGCTTTTTTTCATATTTACAACCTTATACATCGTATGTATCGGAATAAAGCTGCTTCTGGTTGGTTTCGGAATTGAGGGAATCTGGCACATGCACGAAATTTGGAAGTATTTTTTGCCGGGGTTTAACGGACTCTCTAGTTTAAGCATACTTGTAGGCTTAATAGAAGTCTCTCTCGGCTCATACTTTTTAGGTTATATAATTGTTCCGGTTTATAATTACCTCGCACAGCCGAACAAACCGGAGAAAATATACCAGGCAAGCCCTATTAAAATAAGATTTGCCACCTTGTTCTCTACATTGTCGATATACACCGGTATTCTTTTTTCAATTTGCTTATTGTACGATCTGGTTGTTCCACCTGAATACCAAATGCTATATGTCTGGGAATTACTGCTGCCGGGCTTCACTGAGTTGAGTTTTACTCAGTATTTACTCGGTTTATTCGACATTCTCGTTTACAGTGCATATACGGCATTCATCTTTTCAATTACATTGAACTTTTTTGAAAAAACCGAAATTAAAAAGAATCTGAAAACTTAAGGAAAATAAAATGTTAGACAATAATCAAAGCAAAATAGAGTTGCGGAAAAACAAATACGCATCAAAATATTTTGGAGTAGCAACCGGAGTATTAGCGGTAATTTTGTTCATGCTGATAATACTTAATTCGGCGGTTTCGAATATTAACGAAGCTCAACTAATTAAGCCGTTTATCCCTTTCTGGAATGGAATGAGTATTCCTAATATTGCAGGCGGAATTTTTATTTCATTTATTTGGGGCTGGTTAATTGGATTTTTCTTTATGCTGATCTATAACTTTTTTGATAGCAAGTTTTCAAATGAAGAAAGATGAGAAATGGGTTAGGATTTTTGTCCATTGTTTTTTATCTGATTTTGATGTCTCTGATATTCTGGCAAACGGACTGAATCTATTTCCCGGTCTGTTTGCCAATAACAACAGAGTTTGGAAACTATAAAAAAATATTTTCTGAATTAATTAAACGCACTTATGAAAAATCTGAAACCATTTATAATAATATTCTTCTTATCTCTCTCAACATTAAGTTTTGAGATAATACTTGCAAGAATATTTTCGTATATCCTCGCTTATCACTTTGTATTTATAATAATTGCTTTTTCCATACTTGCTATAGCTCTGGGTCAATTATATACCTCACGTTTAATAGCAAATAATTCCTTTTCCATATCAAAATATTTTATTCTTCTGCAAGCACTGTTCCCTATAAGCTTAGCTGCGATTTTTATCTTACCTGCAATTGAAAATATCGGCTCCGGTTCTACCGGTTTGTTGATGTATATTTTCCTTTCTGGAATTACCTTCTTTTTAGTGGGAGTGATAACAGCTTACATATTTCAGAATATTGAAGAAAAGATAAGCAGACTTTATGCAGTTGATTTATTGGGAGCAGCAGCCGGTTCGTTACTCGGATTATTCTTATTAAATGAGTTCGCAATTTTTCAAGCTCTCGCATTCATTTCTATTATATTTTCCGGAGCTGCTTTTTTTGCTGTAAGTTATGATAAAAAAAATAAAGCAAAGCTTATAATATTATCTTCTTTAGCTGCTATTTCAGCAATGTTTTTTATTTTCATCCCACATAGTCCACAACTAACTATAGCAAAATCTCCTAATAAAGATTTGCTCCGTATTCAAAGTGATCCATCGGTAAAATCGGATATTGTTGATAGTGAATGGAATTCATTTGGTAAAACCGATTTGGTTGAATTTTATTATACTAATTCAACTTCGTCACAATCTATGTTTATTGACGGTGCTGCTGGAACTCGTGTTGTTAGTATTGCTGAACTAGAAAAAGATTCAGTAAGGCTATCCCACACCCTTATGCATTCCGGTATATATTTTCCTTTTAATTTTCTGAATGAAAATGAAAAAGATACAGCCTTGATAATTGGTCCCGGTGGTGGATATGACATTGCTATAGCCTATTTCGGCGGTGTTAAAAAGATTGGCGCTGTTGAAGTAAATCCTTCCTTTGTATCAGTAATGAAAAAGTATAATCCTTCAACTTTTACAGATCAGCCAAATATTGATGTAATTATAAGTGAAGGAAGAAATTTTGTTAAAACCAGTAATACCAAATATGATCTGATATTTTTGACTATCCCTATTACAAAAGGCGTTAGGTCAAGCGATTTCGTTAATCTTACTGAAAATTATTTATTTACTATGGAAGCGGTAGAAGATTATTTAAATATTCTTACTCCTGAAGGAAGAATTATTTTTACAATGCACAACAGTGAAGAAGTTTATAAAATGCTTTCAAATTATTTGGAGCTTCAATCCAAACGTGGGTTAACTAATCGCGAAGCATTTAAGTATATTTATGTAGTTGACAACGGCATGAACCCTCTGCTCGTTATCAAAAAGAATGCTTTCAATAAAGAGGATATTGAACCAAGGCATTACTTATCCCATAAACTTCGCTTCGATAATGGAATTACCTTTTTCCCTTTTACACAACAGTTAAGAAAAGATACTGTACTGCAAGGACAGAATTACGAATTTTCGATGTTTGACGATATTTTATATAAAATAGCAAATAACAAATACAACTTTCACGATGTAACTGAAAAAGCCTTAGTAAACCTCCACCCTGTATCAGACGATTCACCCTTCTTCTTTAACTATAATTTAGGAATTCCGGATAATATGGATGGCTTAATTTATTCTGTTGTTATCCTAATAGGTTTATTCGCGTTTTTATTCAAGCGAAATTTTAACGTACGATTCGATCAGCCAAACAAATCGGAAAATTATAGTAATCTATTTAGATATTTTTCTTTCACAGCATTTGTGCTTGGGTTTTCTTACATATTAGTTCAATCTTACCTATTTCAGATGCTGAATACATTTTTATCCAACCCGCTTGAAAGTTTTTCTGTTTTATTGTTTTCATTTTTGTTGGGTACCGCCGGTGGAAGTTATGCAGTAAATACAATCAAGCGGCAGTACTTGCTGTTAGGTGTCTATTCGATTATAGCTGCACTGACCGTATTGTTGATTGAAATTTTTGTTATAATTCCCAGCTACAATAGTCCTTCTACTTTAGAACTTTTTCTATTGGTAGTAATCCCGGCAGTGCTGATTGGAATTCCATTCCCGGTTCTATTACAGGAAGTCTTTAAAATACGCACCTCAAACGGAATACCGATTATATTAGGTATTTCCGGTGGCGCCGGTTTTATCGGTTCCGTTGGTGTGCTCATTGTCGCTACTCTTTGGAGTTACAAAGTTGTATTAACTCTAGCAGGCGTCGGTTATATTCTTGTTATTTATATCTACAATAAAGTTTCTAAACAGCAGGTTTATTTAAATTACTCTGACTGATTCACAGACGCTATCAAGTAAATAACGGAAAGTTGTTAAATTGATACTACCCCTTTGTGAATAGACATATAGTCATGTAGCGTCCTGAAATAGGTTGACTTTTTTTAATTAGTAATTATAAGCTTCCTCAAGATTAG
>BQMY01000031.1 GCA_022181065.1 Melioribacteraceae bacterium
AACCTGGACTTTCATTTAAACTACCCTGCTGTATAACCTATCGAATATAACCCGATTTGCCTAACGTATTATTATACAACGAGTTATCCACAGAGAAACCGAAGATGTGAATAAGTCTCGACCACCGAATTGGGCAAATTCGGGTTGATATGGTTGTTATAAGTTGTGCTTTTTCAGAACTCTTTAATTGGCAGTTGGCAGTTTTACATTTCCTAACGGTTAAGGCAATGAATAGTTACCGGAAACGAAGCCGCAAATTTGCAGTTAACCAACAAACTTCATACGAGCGAGAATGCCTAAATTTACTACTCTATCGTAAATTTTTTATGAACCTTTGTTGGGCTTAGTTGTTTATTTCAATTTAGGTAAAGTTGGTTTTTCACAACCATTGTATTTACCCTTGTAACTATAATCGACATTATTTGTAGAACATTTGTAAATAAATAATTGTGCGACTTTAGCTTTATATTTTAATTCCATAGTATTTTTTGAATGGTTAAATATCTCTAATGTGATTTTACCATTAAAACCAGGTTCTACCTGTCCATCACTATGGTGTGCTGTAACAAACCAGCGAGCCAAAGAGCCCTTTGTTTGAATAAATCCAATATATCCGAGAGGAATTGAAAATTTATCAATAGAACAAGCAAGGATTCCAGAATTTGGTTCTAATTCTAATTTTCCATCTATCATTATATTTTCTTCATAAAACTCCGAACTTTCAGAACCCTCGTAAATTGCTATTTTATTTCTTTTTTTTTGATGATAAAAGATATCATCAAGTTCAATGTTAATCGAAAAAACATCATATAATCTAACAGAACAAATTTCAAATTGCTCTATTAAACTTTTCAAATTATCACCAATTATTATCATTTCTGAAAAACACCAATTATTGAAACAGTCAATGCAGCTATAGCCAAAATTGATGTAACAATCCATTTATATTCATTTTTAAATAATTGAGCTATTTTCATTTTTGTTGAATACTCTGTTCTTATTGGTACGGGTCTATTTTTTAAACTTTGACCGAATAAAGTCACATTTGTTTTAAAGAAAATACATGAACCAACGACATCGTCCTTTTTTAAATATTTTTTCTTTTTGGTTGTGTTGTATAAAAGAATTCTTAATTTTCCTTGATATCTAGATTCGATTTTAGTCGAAGCCATCAATATTCCATGTTCAAGCAACAAAGTTCCTTTTGGCAAAATCAATCCATAAATATTATTTGGTATTCTTAATTCTTCTTTAACTTCAAGAATTAGGCTTGCCTGTGGGCTGATACTTATTTCATTGTCAATGTAAATCATTTTCTGAGGTTCCTTCCCCGTTTCGGAGGAATATAAATCACCAACAGTTAGTTCAATAGCCCATTCTTCAACTTTTTCGGCATTGGTAAATACCAAACTGTAGTCTGAAGAGATATACTTTTCAAAATCAGCAACGTTTTCAGTAATTCTATTTTCAATATTTATTAAACTCATTTTAACGTTTTTTATTCTTTGTTTCAATTAAGCCCAACATCCACTACCTCTATTGTATATAGCAGGAATTTAAACGACAATAATATACTACATAAATATCCTTGATACCACTGACAAATATTTTTTTGTTAATTTCTATAAGGCATATCAAGGCTAAGACCTAACTATTAAAAACTTATAACACTATATTAAGCAGAATTATTCTTATATGGACTTTGGAATAATACAATGCGTCCTATTATCGACACCCTGTAAGTTGTTGTTATTTACGATACTTACAGATTCAGTATATTCCAATATTCCTGAATTATTCTTATATGGACTTTTAATATTGCCACAGTGTCTTTTTATAAATTTATTTTAATTTGACTTTTTATCCCGCTGATTTCCGTAATATATTTAGCCAATGGCAGCATTTACTATTCACAAAATAACACCTTTAACTCACATTTTCAATGATGATTAATCACTATTTCGGAGAATGCTAAATACTTCTGCTTTTAAAGCTTGCGGCAGCAGTATAACCATACATACGTAACTGGACTTGCCCAACGGAGGACAGATTAGAACGACTGCCTGGAGAAGGCCGAAATGTTGATAAGTTGCGCCCACCCGCAGGGTAAGTTCCAGTTGACGTGGTTGTTATAAGGTTTAAATTTGGTTGTAAATTGATAGCAGAAGCAATCTAAGACTCCTCCGATATATTATGTTGAGTTTTAAATCTCATCGCCCCCACTGGTGGGTATAAACCTGATGTGTCAATATGTGTATATAATTCCAAGATACCCTCTGATACTAAAGCATTTACCAAGTCCCAACTACTTGCAATATCATAATATTTGTTTGCTAAAATGGTCTCAACAAAGAATTTTGAACTAACAAAGCCATTCTCTTTTTCTTGAGCTATTTTCAAACTACGATGCAATTCAGTAAACAATGCGTCCCGTGTGATAACTAAAAAACCGCTTTCGGCCCTTAAATCTTTCAGTTCTTTTATTGTATCCTCACTCGCATTTTGAGAAATTAAGAATTTTTCAAAATTTACAATAGAAATTGATTGACCATTAGTATTCCTACGAAATTCATCAAAAAGTTCGTATTTCGGATACAGAGTGGTATTATATTCGCTATAAAACCAATCATTCTTTTCTTCGTTTGTTACAAACACAACATCTTTCTTTTTTTGCTCAGCTATTTCGAGTATCGTCTGCCAAATTATCAAATCACCAATTCCACCGTCAATTTTTTTTGAATCCTTAAAACCAGGAGCTATTTGATGATTTTTCCTAAACTCTAAATCAGTTTGCAGGTCTTTACAATTCTTTTTTAGTTCAACAATCATCTCATTATCCCATAATTCACTATAGAATAGACTTACTGGATCATCCCAATTCCAAGTTTTAATATATGATATTAGTGCATCTATATTATCTCGATACTCCTCTTTCAATTTGTTTACTTCTGTTTCGATCTCTTTTATCCGATTGTAATTTTGATCCTCCTCAAGAATCGGTAAGGTACTCAAATCAAAACCACCTTTATTAATTCTTTCTCGCGCTTCCTGAAGTTTTTTAAAGAGTGTTTGAATAGTTGCACCCCGATTTTTCGCAAACTCCCGAGCGACACGTGCTGGAATAAATAATCTTTTTTCTTTCTTTAAGTTAATAAATATTTTTTTGTAATCTTTTAGTCCTTTTTTACTAATCAGAAAAGGTACAAAAAGCACGTTCGTGTCGAATATATAGATGCAATGCTCTTTAACATTTTCAAAATCTTTATACTTAAATTCAAATATTTTTCCAGCTTCAGGAAATATCTTCTCTAAATAAAAGGCATCCATACTATCCCCATTTAAGATTTTAGTTTAGAATTATGGATTATTAAAATAAACATAATAATCCATATTTATTTTAATTGAAATAAATTACATCGAGTAAGTTACATAAACTTATAACACTGTATTAACTAGAATTATTCTGTATAATACTTTTTAATTAATTTGTGATATACTGAATTAATTTGAGCTAAGTAGTTGTTTTTCTCGATACTTAACTTTCAGTATATCCCAATATGAAAGAATAATTCTGTATAACACTTTTAAATTTTCATATTATTAATATTTGCTCATCAAGCATAAATTACTCGCTGAACCAATAAACTTGACTTCAAAATAATACCTTCTCATCAAAATAACAATGATGATTAATCACTATTTCGAAGACTAAAAAACGCCCCTGCTTTTAAAGCTTGCGGCAGCAGTATAACTGAACAAATATAACCCGATTTGCCTGCAAATTCGGGTTGATATAGTTGTTAGATTCAGAAATTATTATTTGCCGGAGGCAAAATGTCAAAAATAGAATGGACTGAAAAAACCTGGAATCCTGTAACGGGATGCACCAAGGTAAGTGTAGGATGCAAAAATTGTTATGCCGAGAATGTAGCTAAAAGATTCTGGGGTGATCGTAAGTTTGGAGATATACAAGTACACCCGGAAAGATTGAGCGACCCGGCAAAACGGAAAAAGCCGACAATGTATTTTGTAAATTCTATGAGCGATTTATTTCATGCTGATGTTTCTACCGAATTTATCGGGATGGTACTTAGTATTATGGAAATGACTCCTCAACATACTTACCAAGTGTTAACCAAAAGACCAGAAAGAATACTGCCAATACTTGTAGAGTTCGGCGTTCCTGAAAACTTATGGATTGGAGTATCTGTAGAAAATCAGCAGACAGCAAATGAACGCATACCGTTTCTGGAGGAACTGATTGTTCCTGTGAAGTGGGTATCGTATGAACCGGCTCTTGCTTGCGTTGATTTCACCGGTTTTGAATACATAGACTGGTTAGTCGTTGGCGGTGAATCAGGCGCAAAGAAAAGACCTTGTAAAATAGACTGGTTTGAAAACGCTCGTGATTGGGCGGAGAAAAATGGTATCGCATTCTTTATGAAACAAATTGACAAAGTTCAAGAGATACCACAAGATTTAATGATTAGAGAATATCCGGACCCGGAAATAATTTCTATCTAACCTATCATACATAACCGCGACTTGCCCAATGGGAGCAGTTTAGAACGACTACCCGAAGAA
>BQMY01000032.1 GCA_022181065.1 Melioribacteraceae bacterium
TTCTCATGAAACAAATATCTGATATTTAATTGAATTTATCAACAGCAAGTTCAGCCATATAACACTGTATTAAGCAGAATTATTCTTATATGCACATACAAACCTAAAAGTGATATACTGAATTAATTGGAGCTAAGTTGTTGTTTTTCTCGATACTTAACTTTCTGTATATCCCAATATGAAAGAATAATTCTTATATGCACTTTTAAAAATTTTACACTTAAATATAGGCTCAACGAGCATCATTTTTTGAAATTTCTCGGTGAACCTATAAACTTGACTTCAAAATAACACCTTAAACTCACTTTTACAATGATGATTAATCACTATTTCGAAGGCTAAAAATGACTCTGCTTTTAAAGCTTGCGGCAGCAGTATAACACTGTATTAACTAGAATTATTCTGTATAATACTTTTTTACCATTTTGTGATATACTGAATTAATTTGAGCTAAGTCGTTGTTTTTCTCGATACTTAACTTTCAGTATATCCCAATATGAAAGAATAATTCTGTATAATACTTTTAAATTTTCATATTATTAATATTTGGTCAAAAAGCATAAATTACTCGCTGAACCAATAAACTTGACTTCAAAATAATACCTTCTCATCAAAATAACAATGATGATTAATCACTATTTCGAAGACTAAAAAATGCCCCTGCTTTTAAAGCTTGCGGCAGCAGTATAACCTATCATGCATAACTTGATTAACCCAACGGATTTAGGGCGGGGAGTTATCCACAGAGAAAGCAAAAATGTGGATAAGCGGCGACCACCCTTTAGGGTTAATTCAAGTTGATGCGGTTGTTATGTTGCTTGCTTTCGACAACTTTACATTTAATTTATTTTAGCACCGAGGATCGCTTTTCTGCCAATGTTGATAACTCGTGCCCACTTACAGGGTTTTTTCTGTAAGTATTTATTTTGTTCGCAGAGCTTCGCCAGGTAAGTCACATGTTTTGAGACAAACAAAGAATAAATTTCGGTTGAATTTCCTTACTATCAACATTACCTCCAACCATATGTAGAACCTCTAAAGGTAAAATAGCACCAATATCTCTTAAAAGCAATAATGATTTATCATCATTTCATCAGCGACTCATAAATGCATTGACAATACAAGATACTTCAACAAGAATATCTTTTGCCCCCTTCTCTGGAGAACCTGCTCATTTTAGAAAAGCCCTATAATTCAGAAGGGGCATAAAAAAGAAAAAAGCGGGGAGGGGGCGTAATCGGACTAAAGACTGCGATTCCTTTTTCCATTCCACCGATAGATTTGGACAAAGACAATGAAGAAAGAACAAAAGCACGCGCTGGGACATTATGTAAACTAACCCACATTATCAGGACAAGCCCGACAAATTTTCAGTAAATCCTATTGCAATATAACCTTACATACGTAAGGAGCTTAACCCAACTTGATATTGATAGAAAAGTTATCCACAGTGCGTTGAAAATGTTGATAAGTTGGGCGCACCCGCAGGGTTAAGTCTGCTTGACGTGGTTGTTATAAGTTGTGCTTTTATGTTATTTACTAATCGGTGGTATGTAGCAATTCCATTAACGATCTTGGCAATGGGTAGTGTCCCGAAGGGCATTGCGTATAGGTGTTGTTTGACACGGCTTTTCATGCTAACTGTTCACCTCGTTTAGGTGGCGGAGAAACATGTCCAAAGTCTGTTACAAATCTTGTGGTCCTAGTTCTCAGATTACCTCTTGGGTTTGCGCTGATGCCCATTTGCAAAGCTTCTATACCTGCAATTGAAAGGAAAGAACTAATTACAAGTCTTCCATCATAGTTTTCGGAAGCCTTACACCTTGTAATGGCGACATAAAATAATCGTCTTGCTTCCTGTATTATTCGATCCCGATCCTCCGTAGGCGTGTCTCTTGGGATAAAAGGAATCAAAGGGTCAATCATTGAAGTCAAAACGACTAATTTAGCACTCAGTCCTTTAGAAGAATGAAGACTCATAATTCGCGCATGATCAATATTCTCAGGGGAATCAGGAAGTGCGATGGATTCTAATAAGGATTTCATGACATCCTGAAACCAATGGTCAAAATTTTCAGGTTCATCAAGAGATTCAATGCCTATCTCTTCCAAAACGTTGCGGTATGCTTGATCTAGCTCAAAGAAATCATCTTCATGATCTGCAGTAACAAAGTAATTCTGAAATCCATTTTCTGGATCATTAAGTAGACTTTCTCTAAGATTGGGAAGGTCATTCATTATTAACCTATAGGCACTAGTAATAGCTCTAATATTTGTTTCAGGTCTTTCACCTCGGAGTACGGAGTTCAACAATTCTCTTATTGAGATATCATTTTCTGCTGCTCTTTCCATCAAGATTTTATACTGATTCTTTCTAAAATCTCCTGTATTATATCCCAGAAGAAAGCGCAATGATATTCTATCATCCGGATTAGCTAAAAGGTTCATTAATGAAAATGCACGTTGAACTTCTTTACTGTCAATTACTGATTCACGGAAATATGATTTAACCGGAACTTCTCGAAGCGTTAATAAGTCTCTTAAGCGGTATCCAATTTTTCTACGAGTAGTTAGAATTAAAACATCTGCAGGTTCAATAACACCTTTTTCTAATTCAGCAGAAATAAAGTCAGCAATTCCAGTTAATTCAGCTTCATAATCTGTCCATTGAACAATATCCACTTGCCCATCAGGGTTTTCTTCAAAATGATTAAGGAGGCCTAACGTACGGTTTGGATTTTTTGAAATAAGCTCTGATGCCATTCGAGTTACAAGCGTAGGACACCTTCTACATACATCAAATGGAACATCCTGAAATACTCCAAACAGCTCATTGATTTGCTGAATTCCTTGTGGATGGGCATATTTAAAACCATATATTGATTGGTCATCATCACCGACAATTACCAAATTTGAATCTCCTCGAATCAGCCTAATGAATTCCTGTTCACTTTTATTTAAGTCCTGAAATTCGTCTACCAAAATGTAATCGTATTCACCAATAAATGGTACTGCAGGATTGTTCCGTAAAAATTCTATGACTATTGGAATAACTTCACCGACAAGTATTCCACCATGTTCGTTGAACCAATCCAATAAGTCAGTTCTGAAATCAGCTTCGATTGGTGTCTGTTCGAAACCTGGATCATCTTGTTGTAAACGAGCCCATGCCGCAAGATATCCACCAAGTAGTTGTTCTTTATCACGAACGCTTCCAAATTCTGGTTTGTCCAGGTCTCTTAGGATCGGTTTCTGTTCATGCTCAATTATCATCCTAGGAATTCTCCCTGTTTGTTCCAAAACTCCTTCTCTCATTAAAATTCGTAACGCATGGCTATGAAGCGTTCGTGAATGAACTTCATTCGCACCTTCAATTCCTAAAGATGAGATTTCTGTTTTTAAATCATTTGCTGCCGTTCTGGTAAAGGTTATCGCCAGTATTGTGTCGGGAGAAACACCAGCCTCTAGCAATCTTAGAATTCGCTTTTTTATTGCAAAACTCTTTCCCGATCCAGGTCCCGCCACTGCACGAATAGTAGCTGCATCACTAGCAGCCAAATTGTAGGCTGGTGAGTCTATTTCGATTCCGTCATTCCATGCCATATAGTCTCATTTTTTAATTGTACCCAACAGCCCACTACCTCTATTGTATGTAGCAGGAATTTAAACAATAATGATATATTACGTATATTTCCTTGATACCACTAACAAATATTATCAATTGCTAATTTCTTAAGCGAATATCGAGTTTAATCTCATATATTAAAAACTTATAACACTGTATTAACTAGAATTATTCTGTATAATACTTTTTAAATAATTTGTGATATACTGAATTAATTTAAGCTAAGTCGTTGTTTTTCTCGATACTTAACTTTCAGTATATCCCAATATGAAAGAATAATTCAGTATAATACTTTTTAATTTTCATATTATTAATATTTGGTCAAAAAGCATAAACTTCTCGCTGAACCAATAAACTTGACTTCATAATAATACCTTCTCATCAAAATAACAATGATGATTAATCACTATTTCGAAGACTAAAAAATGCCCCTGCTTTTAAAGCTTGCGGCAGCAGTATAACCGAACAAATATAACCCGATTTGCTTGCAAATTCGGGTTGATATAGTTGTTATGAAGAAAACCATAGAAAACTAACAAATAATAAAGTGAGGAAGAAATGACAAATTTATCAAGAGATTATATTCGTGATTATTACCAAATGCCGAATCTTAAAAAGGGGCTTAAAGTGACATACAGGGGCAAAACTGGTAAGATTACAGGTTTTGTTAATTCATACATAAAAATTAAAACCGATGATGGTTTGGTTAATGGTAATGTACACCCGCAAGATGAAGAATTGGAAATAATGTACTAACAATATTTTCTTTATAACCAATCATGCATAACTTGATTAACCCAACGAATTTGGGACGGGGAGTTATCCACAGAG
>BQMY01000033.1 GCA_022181065.1 Melioribacteraceae bacterium
TAATCACTATTTCGAAGACTGAAAAATGCCCCTGCTTTTAAAGCTTGCGGCAGCAGTATAACCTATCATGCATAACTTGATTGACCCAACGGATTTGGGACGGGGAGTTATCCACAGAGGAAACAAAAATGTGGATAAGCGGCGACCACCCCTTGGGGTTAATTCAAGTTGATGCGGTTGTTATGTTGCCTGCGTTCGACAATATTTCAATGAGTTTATTATAGGACTGAGAGTCGCTTTTTTGCAAATGTTGATAACTCGCGCCCACTTACAGGGGTTTTACCTGTAAGTGTTTGTTTTGTTCACGGAGCTTCGCCTGGTGAGTCCCATTTACAGGACTCACAGAAAGAAAAACCGGTTGAAATCTGAAACATTCAATAAAACCTCCAACCCTGTGATGAACCTCTGAAGATCAAAATAGCACCAATCTATCTTAAAAGCAACAACGATTTATTGCAAATTTGCGAACAATATACTTTTGACGAACTATATCAGATACTTCTACCACAATATCTTTTGATGTGCCTCCGGGATAACCCACAATTTTGGGAAAGTTGAACATATTAACCGTAAAACTATTTGCAATATAACCATTTAACATAACTGGTTTAACCCGGAACATATGGGTTAAAAGATGTCTGTCTGGAAGACGAGAGGATTACTGAGTTGCGCCCACCCATAGGGTTAAATCCAGTTGATGTAGTTGTTATATTTTATTTGAGGATTATCATTTTTTTTGTTTTAATATGATCGCCAAAGAGTATTGAATAAAAATAGACACCGCTTGATAGTTGGTTTGAGTCAAACTGTAGCGAATACTCTCCGCTTGTTTTATATTCCGAGACAGGTCTTGCTATTTCATGCCCCAGAATATCAGAGATGATAATTTCAACATAGCCTGGCTCAACCAATGAATAGTCAATTATTGTAGAAGGATTAAATGGATTAGGGTAATTTTGTTCAAGCGAGAATTGCTGCGGTAATTGACTCGATTCTGAAACTGATGTTACACTATCTCCTATCGCAAATAATGTCCTCGAAGTTGTTAAAAACAAAGAATTTACATGTACTCCAAAATAGAGCGTACCATCTTCAGCAATTGCAGAAGTGTGGTCTAATTGCATACCATTAAGCGGGATTTTCCACAAAAGATTTCCATTTTTATCTACAGCGTAATAATAATGACCATACGAAGAACCAAAGTATATTGTTCCATCGCCATCACATATTAAAGGTTGCCATATCTCGTCAAATTCATTCTCACTAATTTCAAGATTAAAACTCCAGCGAAATTCCCCCTCATGAGTATAAGACAATATATTACGTTCCTTAATCGGTTCAAGAGAATCCTTACAATACAAGTAAATATTTCCATCATAGTCAATTGTAGGAATTGAATTTGTTGGAATGGCACTTTCAAAAATAGCTGTAGACCAATTAACAAATCCTGCATTATTTATGGAATGTAATGTTTGTGGGACGCCGGATTCAATAAGGTAAATATTTCCCTGCGAATCAACCAAGGGGGCTCTCAGTGATTTGTTACAAGAAAACTTCCAATTCAATGACCCGTCAAGATTTAACGCAAACATATTGGAATCTGCCCCAAATATATAAATTGATTGCCCGTCAGGTGAAAATACAGAGGACATTCTCCTGAAACCCGACTCATACCTCACCTGCCACCTTATCTCTCCGCTTGATGCGATTGAATACAAATACCCGTTGTAATCGGTGATGTATAAATTCCCTTCAAGATCAATGTTTGGCATGGCAATTTCTTCGACCCAATCTCCCAGTTGACACTTCCACTTAAGAGTTCCATCGGGATTCATTGCGTAAAAATTGCTATCAATTGAACCAAAATAAATAGTGTTTGATGAGTCAATCAGTATTCCTGACTGAGGTGGTCGTTCTGAGCCTGTAATGTATTCCCATCTAAAATTACCGGAGGGTGTATAACTATAGAACCTGTCTGTTTCCATAAAAAGTTGGGCGTATGAACCGAAATAAAGGTTACCCTCTTCACCAATTACAGGACCGGAAAATATTCCATTTTCTCTATGAGCACTCCATAAAACGATTGGGGATTTAGGCCCAATATTTTTTGTCCTGCCAGTAAACTGTGGGTCATGTTTTATCATCGGCCAGGGAGAATCTGCAAGTGTTGGCCAATCAATATCCACCTGTGTCTGAGCATAAAAACTGACCGTGAACAGGAGGCAAAATGCGGTTATCAACTTCATCTATTTTACTCGATAATTAAGCTATTAGTTTGTAAAAGTTGTTCCTAATCAAACATTAAAATATAACCTATCATACATAAGTGGATTTACCCAACGAATATAGCATAGAAGTTGTCCACTGGGAGAGCTGAAATGTTGATAAGTTGCGCTCACCCGCAGGGTAAATTCCACTTGATGTGGTTGTTATAAGTTACTTTGAGTTACAATTTTATCAAAATTCAGGTACCTATCCTCAAACTCATTAATCCAATTTCGTTGATCATACTTTTTTATCATAGATACAAGTTTTTCTAAATGTAGCTCCCTAAAATAATTTTCTTTTGATTCATAAAAGGTAGCTCTGTATTGTTCAATGGCAGATTTGCAGCTAACATTGGCAACAGGAAATAGAAAGATGAAGTCACCATATTTGTAATCTTTGTTTTTAATAAATAAGCTCAATGCTAGAAGATGATCACGCCAAATTTGCTGAATTGGCTTTTCTTTAAGTTGTTCTAGACAAATAAGATCAAATAACCCAGATTTTTGTGAAATTTCTTCATAGTATATTTTATGAGTAGACGGTTTATCGTTTAAATCTTCGGCGTATTTTACTTCTATGCCAAAGAAGCACTTTTCTGAAAATTTATTCTCATATTCTATAAATACATCAAAAGCAGAATTATCACCCGTATATTTACTACTACCTCTTCCAGGGGAAAATTCAAAATCGATTGATTTAAGAGTCTTGATTATTCTATCAGGAAATAAATCCTGGAAAACCTGTGTAGCAACTGCTAAATTAGTTTTTAATTCGCCAAAAAGATTGAATGCAAGTGGTTGACTTGAAAGTAAGTTATTCCAAATTCTTGGCTCTTGAATAACTTTTCCCACTTTAGATTTATTAGTGACCTCATTTTTAACAACTTCAAATATGCCTCTTGTAAGAAAATTTAGACCATGTTCTTTTGCCATTTTGGAGTCTAACAAATTGCCATATTTTGCAAAAGCATACCCCTTTTGGGCTCTCCAAATACTTTGTAAAAGTCTCGCATTTGAGGCAAACTCTGTTTTATCAGGATAATCAGTAGAGTATCTTTTTTTGAGTTCTTTTAATGAGATCATCCAATTTTCAAATTTGTTATCGTTTTTGCATTAACTTATAACACTGTATTAACTAGAATTATTCTGTATAATACTTTTCAACTAATTTGAGATATACTGAATTAATTTGAGCTAAGTCGTTGTTTTTCTCGATACTTAACTTTCAGTATATCCCAATATCAAAGAATAATTCTGTATAATACTTTTAAATTTCCATATTATTAATATTTGCTCATCAAGCATAAATTTCTCGCTGAGCCAATAAACTTGACTTCAAAATAATACCTTCTCATCAAAATAACAATGATGATTAATCACTATTTCGAAGACTGAAAAATGCCCCTGCTTTTAAAGCTTGCGGCAGCAGTATAACCTATCATGCATAACTTGATTGACCCAACGGATTTGGGACGGGGAGTTATCCACAGAGGAAACAAAAATGTGGATAAGCGGCGACCACCCCTTGGGGTTAATTCAAGTTGATGCGGTTGTTATGTTGCCTGCGTTCGACAA
>BQMY01000034.1 GCA_022181065.1 Melioribacteraceae bacterium
GACTTATACTGGCAAACCCTTAAAAGCTTAATAGTGCGCTGTCTAATGGGACGCTACACTAGTGGAAATTAAGAATGCAAGCAGCAGAAAACTTAACGAAATCGACTTACCGAATTTCAAAAATGGATTGCTCCGCAGAAGAGCAGATGGTAAGAATGAAATTAGAAAGTTTAAGTAATATCAAAAGATTAGATTTTGATCTTACCAAAAGAACTCTATCCGTAATTCATTCGGGTGACAATGATGAAATAACCAAAAGCATAGATGAGTTGAATTTGGATTCACGTTTTATTGAAAGCAAACCAATCGAAGAGTCAAAAAGCTTTCTCGCCGAAGAATCAAATCAGACCAAACTTCTGTGGACTGTTCTGATAATCAATTTTGCGTTCTTTATAATAGAGATGACAACCGGATTGATTTCAAAATCGATGGGACTTGTAGCAGATTCACTCGATATGTTTGCCGATGCTACTGTTTACGGCTTGAGTCTTCTTGCAGTCGGTAAAGCGATCTCAAGGAAAAAGTTTGTCGCGAAGTTAGCAGGTTATTTTCAATTTACTTTAGCGGTAATCGGGTTCGTGGAAGTTTTAAGGAGATTTATCGGATCTGAAGGCTTGCCCGATTTCCAAACAATGATAATTGTTTCAATATTTGCTCTGATCGGCAATGTTGCTTCGCTAATGATTTTGCAGAAAACAAAAAGTAAAGAAGCTCACGTTCAGGCGAGTATGATTTTTACTTCGAACGATATTATTGTAAACGGCGGAGTGATTGCTGCCGGTATATTGGTAAATTTACTCGATTCAAGAATACCGGATCTAATAATTGGCGGAATTGTATTTAGCGTTGTTATAAGAGGTTCATTTAGAATCCTAAAACTTGCAAAATAATTAATATCGTAAATACTCTAAGGCGATAATTTTGGAAATATTAATACTTATCAACGATGTATCATAAGGAACTGAAAAGACTGACAATGTTCTGAGAATAGCAATGATTATTCAAAAAGAAAATCCCGAAACAGAAGTAGCACTTTTTTTCATGGCTGAGACAGTTGAATGTGCTATCCATAATCAAACTACACTGTCGGGATATTTAAACATAGAAATTATGATGAAATCAGTAATTAAAAAAGTCGCAGATGTAAAAGCTTGCGGTACTTGTATGGATGCAAGAGGTTTTAAAGATATCAAATTAATGGACGGCGTTGAACGCAGCAATATGAAGGAACTTACTGATTTAACTTTAGCTGCTGATAAAGTTATAACATTTTGATACGGGCTAACCAACCATATGGAAGAATTTAGCAATGAAGCTATTAAACATTGGTAGAATAATTATGAATCCTTTATTGATTCATTGCATCGTACTATATAGAAACAAATGATTAAGTATTTATTAAAATATCGTACGTTATCAGTAACAATATTGGTTTTGACGCCATTGTTATTGTGGTTCGTTTACTCTGAACTTGGGCAGTTCACTATTGCAGATGAAATTCCGGCTTCACAAGATTATTGTGAGACAGTAAAAGTAATAAAAACTGAAACCGGTAAAGATGCGCTAAGCGATTTATTCAAACTGAAAGTCGATAAATCATTTGGTTACGATAATATTGATGAGCCAAGAATACACAATACTTCATATAGTCATTTAGAGATTGAGCATTTTCACTCACCACAAAAAACTAATAAGATATATCTTTTCAATAACACTTTTCTGATTTAATACTACTCCTTTTAGAGGATGCACAAGCATTCTCACTTTTCAAATTATCCTACAAATATTAAAAGGATATGTTAATAATATTTTTAATTTACTAAACATTACAAGGAGTAATACAATGTTACGTTATAATAAAAAATGGTTTGCCGGAATTGCAATTGTTTTTGCGGTTTTGCTTGGATCTTTAACATTATTTGCACAAAACCAGCCAAATAAATATCATACTATGAATCGCACTTATGATTCATCTTGGTGGAACTACAATGTTCCAAATCAATATCAAATGCAGCCGGATCAGATACAAGAAATGAATGATCTTAGGTTAGAATACGATAAAGAGATTATACCATTGAAGAACGAATTACGAGCTTTAAGAATCGAAATGAGAGGATATATGAATCGCTCGGACTTTGATCCGGATCAAGTCAAAGATTATAGAAATCAGGTAAGAGATATTGAAGATCAAATTACCGATTATCGATTGGACTACAGAAAAAATATGAACAACCTTATGACCGAGGATCAAAAAATATATTTCAGCAACTCTTCAAATGGCTGGTGGGATGGATTTTATGAGAGATGTGGCTGGGATTATTCTGACATGGAATATAGAATGGGAAATCGCGGACATATGGATTATGATAATAGAGATCGCGGTAGGATGTATAACAATGGTAGATGCTGCTGGTAATACTTTCATCGATGAAAAACCAAGTAATTTTCCCCGCCGACACAGCGGGGAATTATTTACTAAAAGATTTAGAAAATGAAATAACACAAGAATAATTTGAATTAGAATAAAAAAAGGAGTAATAAAAATGTTGAACGAAGTGAAATCCCGTTCTACGGGAGAACAAACAAATTATGGATTCTCAAAAGTAATTGATTGCGGTTACGATGAAGCAATAGAAAAAGTAACCGAAGAGTTAAAGAAAGAAGGTTTCGGCATTCTCACCGAGATTGATGTTAAAGAAACATTAAAGAAAAAGCTTGATGTTGACTTTAAGCCTTACAAAATACTAGGCGCTTGCAATCCGCCTTTCGCGCATGAAGCTCTTCAGGCAGAAGAACAAATTGGTTTAATGCTGCCATGTAATGTAATTGTTTATGTAAACGATAAATCAAAAACTGTTGTCGCTGCAGTTGATCCAATGGCATCAATGCAGGCAGTTAAGAATGATAAGCTTGACGAAGTAGCCGAGACAATACAAAGTAAGTTGAAAAAAGTAATTAACGGTTTATAAGATGAAAGTTTGCTTTATAACAGTAAGAACAGCTTTTATGTATTAGTATTTGTAATAACAACAAACGCGCACTTAAAAGCAAAAGATGTTGTCCAGTAATTGAACTGTGCTTGGTAAAATATCAGCTTTGTTGTCTGAAATACATAATAAATTGTTTTTATATCTCAAAGTTTTTGAATTTACTTTCGTAATCTTTTTTAGAAAATAAATGTCACTAAATAATAATTTGTCACACTATACGGTTAAAGAATGAAAACTAATTCAATAACCGGAGGAAATAAAATGAAAAATCTATTAACAATATTCTTCTCACTAGTGTGAAGTCCCCTTGAAAGATACACTAATATTTATTATCTTTCAGTATGAGAAAATCA
>BQMY01000035.1 GCA_022181065.1 Melioribacteraceae bacterium
TATAACCAATCATGCATAACTTGATTAACCCAACGAATTTGGGACGGGGAGTTATCCACAGAGGAAGCAAGAATGTGGATAAGCGGCGACCACCCTTCAGGGTTAATTCAAGTTGATGCGGTTGTTATGTTGCTCGTTGCCGACTATTTACCTGTTAGTTCATTATTGATTGGTGGATCGCTTTTCTGCAAATGTTGATAACTCGTGCTCACTTACAGGGGTTTTACCTGTAAGTATTTTGTTTTTCACAGAGATTCGCCTGGTGAGTCCCATTTACAGGAATTACAAAATAAAAACTGGTTGAAATCTGAAACTATCAATAATACCTCCAAACCTGTGCTGAACCTCTTAATGTCAAAATAGCACCAATCTATCTTAAAAGCAATAACGATTTATTACTAATTTTGAAACGATTTACTTTTGTCAGTATTTCATAAGATACTTATACCACAATATCTTTTGGTGTGCTCCCGGGAAAACCTTCTACTTTGTGCAAGCCTAAAAATTAACAAAACTTCTAAAAACGCTCTAAAGGCGGCGAGCGGCGGCGTAATCGGACTAAAGACTGCGTTTCCGATTTCCAACCCACTGGTAGATTTGGTCAAAGATAGAGAAGAAAGAACAAAAATGTGCGCGGCTATATTATGTAAACTAAACAACATTATCGGGAAAAGCCTGATAATTTTTCAGTAAATCCTTTTGCAATATAACCAATCATGCATAACTTGATTAACCCAACGGATTTGGGACGGGGAGTTATCCACAGAGGAAACTAAAATGTGAATAAGCGGCGACCACCCTTTAGGGTTAATTCAAGTTGATGCGGTTGTTATGTTGCTTTGCTTCGACATTATTTCAATGAGTTCATTATAGGACTGTGGATCGTTTTTCTGTCAATGTTGATAAGTCTGGCGCACTTACAGGGGTTTTACCTGTAAGTATTGGTTTTTCACAGAGCTTCGCCTGGTGAGTCCCATTGACAGGACTTACAATAAGAAAACCGGTTGAAATCTGTAACAATCAATAAAACCTCCAACCCTGTAATGAACCTCTGAATGTCAAAATAGCACCAATCTATCTTAAATGCAATAATGATTTATCATCATTTTGGGAGAGATTTATAATTGCACTCACCACAATAGATACTTCTACCACAATATCTTCTGATGCATTACCGGGGAAAACCTTTTAACTTGGGCAAGCCCATAAATATTTTCAATAAATTTGGCAAATTTCCTTTGGCGACGGGCGGCGGTGTAATCGGACTAAAGACTGCGTTTCCGATTTCCCAACCACTGTTGATTTTGACAAAGACTATGTAGCAAGAACAAAAATGTGCTCGGGGACATTATGTAAACTAACCCACATTATCAGGACAAGCCTGACAATTTAACCGTAAAACTATTTGCAATATAACCAATCATGCATAACCCGATTAAACCCAAATGACTATAGAGTAGAAGTTATCCACATCGAAACCTAAAATGTTGATAACTTTGGCGCACCCAACGGGTTTAATTCGGGTTGATGCGGTTGTTATGTTGCCTGCGTTCGACAATAATTCAATGAATTCATTATTAAACTGTGGATCGCTTTTCTGCAAATGCTGATAACTCGCGCCCACTTACAGGGGTTTTTCCTGTAAGTATAAGTTTTTCACAGAGCTTCGCCTGGTGAGTCCCAATTGCAGGACTTACAAAAAGAAAACCGGTTGAAATCTGAAACTTTCAATAATACCTCCAACCCAAAGATGAGCCTCTGAATGTCAAAATAGCACCAATAAATCTTAAAAGCAATAATGATTAATCACCAATTTGCGATGACTAATTGAACAATATTATTGCAGATACTTCTACCACAATATCTTCTGGCGCACTCCCTGGGAAAGCCTTCTACTTTGCACAAGCCTAAAAATTAACAAAACTTCTAAAAACGCTCTAAAGGCGGCGGACGGCGGTGTAATCAGACTAAAGACTGCGTTTCCGTTTTTCTGCCACTGGTGAATTTGGACAAAGATATTGAAAAGTGGAAAAATGCGCGCAGGGAGATTATGTAAACTAAACCACATTATCAGGACAAGCCCGACAAATTTTCAATAAATCCATTTGCAATATAACCTATCATACATAACCGCGACTTGCACAACGGGAGCTGGTTAGAACGACTACCCGGAGAAGACTAAAATGTTAATAACTTCGGCGCACTTATCAGGGCAAGTTCCGGTTGATGTGGTTGTTATATTGCTCGTTGCCGACTATTTGCCTGTTAGTTTATTATTGATTGGTGGATCGCTTTTCTGCAAATGTTGATAACTCGTGCCCACTTACAGGGGTTTTGCCTGTAAGTTTTGGTTTTTCAATGGAGCTTCGCCTGGTAAGTCCCATTGACAGGACTTACAATAAGAAAACCGGTTGAAATCTGAAACTTTCAATAATACCTCCAACCCTGTAATGAACCACTGTACATCAAAATAGCACCAATCTATCTTAAAAGCAATAATGATTTATCATCATTTCGAAAGGGATTTAACTTTGCACCCACAATACAAGATACTTCTACCACAATATCTTCTGGCGCACTACCTGGGAAAACCTTCTACTTTGTGCAAACCTAAATATTAGCAAAACCTCTTCCCAAACTCTAAAGACGGCGGGTGGTGTTGTAATCGGACTAAAGACTGCGGTTCCGATTTTTTGCCCACTGGTAAATTTGGACACAGAGAATGAAGAAAGAACAAAAATGCGCGAGCAGACATTATGTAAACCAAACCGAATTGTAAGGAAAAGACCGGCAGATTATTAGTAAAACTTTTTGCAATATAACCTATCATACATAAGTGGATTTACCCAACGAATATTGGATAGAAGTTGTCCACAGGGTGAAGCTGAAATGTTGATAAGTTGGACTCACCCGCGGGGTTAATTCAAGTTGATGCGGTTGTTATGCAGCATTGATTGCCGTGATTTATTATAAAATGTTGATAACTTTGCGCACCCGAAGGGTTGTTTTCGTTTCGTTTTTGTTACTTCGCAAAACCTTCCGGTGGTTTTCTATTTATTTTTCATTTTTCCTGAAGA
>BQMY01000036.1 GCA_022181065.1 Melioribacteraceae bacterium
CCCCCGCTTTTAAAGCTTGCGGCAGCAGTATAACCTATCATGCATAACTTGATTGACCCAACGGATTTGGGACGGGGAGTTATCCACATAGAAAGCGAAAATGTGAACAAGCGGCGACCACCCGTCGGGGTTAATTCAAGTTGATGCGGTTGTTATGCAGCATTGATTGCCGTGATTTATTATAAAATGTTGATAACTTTGCGCACCCGAAGGGTTGTTTTCGTTTCGTTTTTGTTACTTCGCAAAACCTTCCGGTGGTTTTCTATTTATTTTTCATTTTTCCTGAAGAAGGACTTCTTCCTCAAGAACTTATCGATGAACTGAGAGCAATACCTTTAACCAGAATTTAACCTTCGCGGACTCACCAAAACCTTCGCTTTACCAGAAAACCCCTTTGCTGTATAACCATACATACGTAAGGAGCTTAACCCAACGTATTGTAAACAAAAGAGTTATCCACACGGCTACTCAAATTATGGATAAGTTCGACCCACCCGGAGGGTTAAGTCTGCTTGACGTGGTTGTTATAAAAACTTTTAGGATCCTTCCCCCAAAAGCATAGTTGCCCTAGGGTTGAAATAATAATGGTTTATACCACCTACACAAACCCTTTTCCCCTTTCTGTGTACTGAATAATATACCTCATAATACCCATTTTGTACTGTATACCACCAGCTGGCGTAATTGTAATTATAAACTCTCCCGTTGTTACTCACTGCTAATATATTCCCCTCATCCTCGCCATAGATATCCATTATATGCCCGCTGAACTTTAGCCCAACCCTTCTAAAGCCTTCCTCTCTTTTATCCAGTCGATATTCATAAAAGTATTCGTCACCACCTACATACAGAAATCTTCCTTTATGAAAGAGCGCTGTCACTTTCCCCATTCCCCATTCATCAGTTGATACATCCCATAATGTACTCAATGTTGATCCATCGTATTCATATATTGTACTTGATTCAAAATTACCGGTATATCCACAAACAAAGACCCTCCCGGTTTCTTTATTTGCTGAAATGCTGTGCAAATATAGTTCATTGTTTGTTTCTATCAGTTTGAAGTCAATACCATCAAAATGACAGAACAATCCCTGTGAACCACACATATATATATCATTTGGTGATAGCACTTCCATATGTATAAATGAGAACTTCCTGAAAGCGACCGCCTGACTCGCAATTTCAACAAATTCACCATTTCTGTACTCCAAAAGGTTGAAGGCAGACAGGGCATACAGCTTATCCTTATAACCATCAAAATCCAGGATGATAGTACTTACTGTGTCTTGTCCAAACTCAGGGTTATAATACCTGAATTCCCTGAATTCCCAGTCAGCACCATTCCAATGCGCATAGCCTCGCGTGACTCTTTTATTAGCACCTTCATCAACTTCAAATGACCCCGCTACCCATATACTGTTATAATTCTCAACAAACACGTCCGTAATTTTGCTATCATACGGTAAATCCCCGGTCAGTAATGTATCCCTGAAGTTTATATTCTCCACAAGTTCAAATACCCTTGTTCCAAAGTTTACTATTGTACTATCTACTATTTTATCTTCTTTAAGTAGTATACCCTTCCATGAGTACATCGTGCTTTGAGGTAAACCTTCGTAATGCAATATTGTATCAAGTCCCGATAATCTCATCTCTTTATCAAGACTATCATCTCTATAAAACTTTATTCGGTTGTCTGTTAATGTATCACTTATTGATATTTTCAGCCACATCTCATTTAGAGTATGTTCATCCAACTCTATCTTTAGATTTGCTTCTATTTCAGGCTCAACATCATCCACAATATCGGCGGGTTCTACCGAATGACATGAGATATGTGCAACTACCATTATTAATAATAAGACAATTGGCATTTTCATTTTTTTTATGCTGTTTTAGTATACAATGTTATCCTGGTGTATCAATTTTTTCTGCTTGTCGCAATTCTACCCTCATGCGAAAAAGCACTATTACTTTATCTCAAATGATACCAATTTCCAGGTTTCATTTTCCGAAACTCCAAATATTCCGGTTTTATATTTATTCACCTTAACAATTCCAACTTCCGGCACTGCCCAAGAGATGTTTTGAATAAAGTCATCCTCTGCCGGAAGACGAGTTACTATCTTGTATGCTAAAAATGTTCCTGCCGGTGTTATTACTTCCTCTGTCGAAACTACTTCGGATGAGTAATATTCCGCTCCGTATTTATCGCCAACTATATATGGTACCTTAAAGGCTGAGTCAAATATCAGATTAAATACTTCATCTCCGAAATTAAATACTGGCATGATATATGGCTCTGATAATTTTTCGGTAATCGAAAAGCTTGTCACTGGCAATGTATCATTACTTATATATCTTTCAATTATTTCCAGTCCGATTATTGATGACTCATTATGAAGTGAATCATATACTGAATAGCTCCATTTACAACCAGGATTATCAGGGAAATACTCCGGTCTTTCCCGCTGAAGTCCGATTATTAATGTGGTATCACTCTTAAGTTCTAATGTTAATGTTTTACTCTTGAAATCGGATTTGGTAAGTACTAAGCTATGTTCCCCTTCTTGCAGATTTTCCAATTTAAATAGTCCATCTGCATCCGTTTCTGTTGTAACCATTCCAGTTGACACAATAACATTACTTAGAATATCAAGTGAATCAACATCTTCAGTCACACGACCGAATAAAGAATAATTCTGCAAAATAACTGGAGGTTCGGTAGATGTATCTTCACAACCAAATAATACTATTATTGATATGAATAGGAACAGCAATTCAACTTTCTTCATTTTTCGCCCTCAAAACTTAGAGTAATAATTTAAGAATTATTTTAATTATGAACTTGTAGTTTGCTTAGCAATGCATTTTCTGTGGCGTATTTATAACCCATCATACATAACCGCGACTTGCCCAACGGGAGCTGGATAGAACGACTACCAAGAGAAGGCTAAAATGTTGGTAACTTCAGCGCACTTGCAGGGCAAGTTCCGGTTGATGTGGTTGTTATAATGCTTTAATGTGCGCCCAGTG
>BQMY01000037.1 GCA_022181065.1 Melioribacteraceae bacterium
GAGATCTACACTCTTTCCCTACACGACGCTCTTCCGATCTTCTATCTGGTAAATTAGTCGTATAAACAATTATTTCATTGAAAAGTTTATCTTTTTCTAAAAAGAAATAAAGTTTTCCTTTAATAGGAAAACAGACACCAACATAATGAAAATAATTATCAATTATTTCACAGTCAATAAAACCATCATCGTTTATTTCTTTTATTATGCATAAATCCCTACTGACAAAACGCTCTCCTAAACGTGATACAGAATAGTAATAGGAATACCAGTATCCCTTAATAGGTCCTATGGATGTCTTTAATCATTCTTTTATCTGTTATTCTTGAAGAGAAATCTATACCTGGAATTCTAATTCCAATTATTTTTGAAACTTCTTGAGAAGATAACCCTAAAGATTGTCCAAAAACCTCTAAATTTTCAAACCATATTTTTTGCTCTATTTGATAGATATTGGTAAGTTCAAGAAATACTTCATCAGGAATTGAACGAGTCCCATTTTTAATCCTAGAAAGATGATCTGGAGCAATATTTAATCTTTTACTTAATGCACTTGCGGTTTTTATTCCTTGTTTCCCAGTGCGTAGAAGTAAATCAAGTTTTAGACCAATTTGTGGCACATTTAGATTGTGAACTGACATTTTAGAGATTACACCTTTTAAAGTTTTTGGCAAAATTTGTCAACAATTGTCAACAGTTGTGAAAATTTGGAAATAGTTGCAATTGATATTTGGCATTATGTTGATTTGTAATTAATGTTACTAACAACTAAAACATTGGAGAATTCCATGTCTACTCAACTACAAAACTTAAACCTCAAATATCTTAAGGATATTGAGAATGCAGTAAATTCAAGCCTTGAACGTATTCGTTTGCATCCTTTTATTGTAAAAGGTTATAGCAAAGACTTGACACAAGAACAAGTAATACGTTGGATATTGTGTGCTGGACGTGAAAGCAAGTCTTTCCCTAAGATAATAGAGAACATGATAGAACAAACCGACAATCCATCGGTTGCAAAAATTCTTCAGGAAAATCTTAATGATGAATATGGGAATGGAAATCCTGAACATGCCCATTTTATGCATTACCTCCACCTTCTTGATAACATTAAAGTAAACCGTCAAGTTTTTGATGATTATCAAGAAAAAGTTGGGATAAAACTTGCATTGAGTCTCGCATACAATATTTCTACGCAAGAAAGCCAAGGTGTTGCACTTGGCTACATGCTTGTAAATGAAGGAATGACTTGTATAACTTATTCGTCTGTTAAATCTGCATTTGCACCTTATTACCCAGATATTAAGACACCCTTTTTCGATATTCATATTGAAGTTGATGAACATCATGTTGATGAACTTTATAAAGCGGCTAAACATATCGGGGAAGTCCACCTAAGCGATATTCTTTTTGGAGTTTCTATCGGTGAACGTGGTATGGCGGTGCTTTTGGACGAAGCTCTTGGAATTTTTGACCATTATAGTGAGATTCCTTCTTAAGTAAAAATAGTTGTTGAAACTTATGGCGAGGGGATATAATTCCCTCGCTATTTCCATAACATAAATTTTCCTGTAAGACTTGATACAGTTTTTGAATCACCATATATTACAGCACCTAAGTATTCTATGTCTGAGTTCTCTTTTTGAGAAATTTGGTCAGCTAACTCATCATCATGTGCGGTATCTAACATTTCTTTCGGGTAATCTATCATTAATAAATCATTGGCTTCTCTCGCCTCGTTAACAAGCCTTTTTAACCTTCCAGGTTTTACTTTTGTAATTATAAAAGGATATTTCGATATACCAAAATGATTAATACCTGATTTATCGCACAATTCTTTTCTTCCCATTATATCGTCTTCTGCGTATGCACCCATTGATAAAGCAATATGTCCAAGCACATTAAACGCAATACCTATTTCTAAGTTTGATGCAAGAACAGCAACTATTTTTTTTCCTGAGTAATCATAACTCATAACAGTATCTCCTATAAGTGATTAATAATTTCTTCTTGTGAGGGAATAATAAAGGAATTTTAAATTAAACTCAAGAAAATTTTTCTAAGTTTTTTAATGCTTTTTATCGGGTGTAAAAATTACTACTCGAAACTATCACTAAAAAGCTATTTCTTAGTAGTGAATTATGTGTTTTTAAACGGTCGTTTTAAAGCATATCTCAAAATATCAAAAATTTAGACTAAAGTGGTATTTGTGATTTTTTTCAATTGTCTTAACTTAGTGTTACAATTTGGAATATTCATTCACCTTAAGTCTGATTTATGCAAAAAGAAAACAAACCCTACTCTACCGACATAAATGCTAAAGAATTTCAAAGACTTTCCGACTTTCGGGAAAGATATAAGAAATATTTAATAGATATTAACAAAGATTCTATGACTGGAAAAAATTTTGAGCTTGAAAAGGTTTATCCGAATACGGATAAAATCGAAAAACTTATTCTTCAAGTTGATGACCTAAAAAAATGCTTGGATAGTTTTAGACCTTTTGACAAAGCCCAACTTGAAAACTTGGAAGAAGCTTTCGACACAGAATATACTTATGACAGCAATCGAATCGAGGGAAATACTCTTACCTTGCAAGAGACTCATCTTGTAATTTCAAAAGGAATGACAATTCAAGGTAAACCTTTAAAAGAACATCTTGAAGTAATCAATCACAAAGAAGCTCTTGACTTTATCAAAGAATTAGTCCGGGAAGAAACGGACTTCAATGAAAGTGTTCTCAAGCAAATTCACAATTTAATTTTGAGAAGTATTGACCGCAAAAATGCAGGGGCTTACAGAAATGTTCAAGTGCAAATTGTGGGAAGTAAACACACTCCACCACAACCTTTTTTACTTCAACAGCTAATGGAAGATTATTTCAAGTTTTACGAAGAAAATAAATCTTCATTCCACCCTGTTATTTTCTCCGCAGAGCTTCACGAAAGACTTGTAACAATTCACCCATTTATTGATGGAAACGGAAGAACTTCAAGACTTGTAATGAATCTGATTTTAATGAGGAAT
>BQMY01000038.1 GCA_022181065.1 Melioribacteraceae bacterium
AAACCATCTATTTAGGGGAAACCTGACAATTTTTTAGTAAAACTTTTTGCAATATAACCTATCGAATATAACCCGATTTGCCCAACGTATTGTAAAACAATGAGTTATCAACAGAGAAACCCAAAATGTGGATAAGTCTCGACCACTTAATTGGGCAAATTCGGGTTGATATGGTTGTTATAATGCTTGTTATCGAAAACCTTTTATTTATTTCAAAATAGGAATGTATATCTCTTTTCTGCAAAAGTTGATAACCTCGATGCACTTGCAGGGGCTTTTCCTGCAAGTATTTGATTTTTCGCATAAGATTCTACTGTTCGCTTTTTAATTTTTCTAATACAGATATGAATATATAGTATTAAAATTACTTGAGAATAACCCTCTTAATACTAATACTCATTTCTTCCTCCTTTGAAAGTAATTCGGTCTGAATACTCTCCAACTAATATCTTATTATCGCTAATAAACCAACTCATTTTATAAAATGAGTTTTCATCTTCAAATCCCAAGTCTCCAATGTCTTTTTTATTCAGATTTAATTTTGTGCTCGTATTAGAACTTATCATAAAAGCATTTAACTTATTATTCCCGTATTTTAAATATAATTCATCTCCAAGAATGAAGTATGACACTATTGTTATGTGATTAATATTATTCATCTCAACTGATTTTATTAATGATAAGTCAGTTGTATAAGAATTGAGATAATGGATGCCTTTTTTCTCAGTGTTTAATAAAATGGAGATGACTCCTTTATGAATTCTTATTAAATCCAAATCTGGATTTTTGGGTAAGATACTTAAAGGTTTTCCATTTGATGATTGCGTTAAAACTTGATGCACGACTGAATTCTGATCTATGTCATAAATTTTAATGGTGCCTCCGTCTGACGATGAATTTGTATTTCTGAGAGCTCTTCGATATCGTCGGATTTGTTCAATTGTACTTCTTATTTCTTCAATGACTAGTGATGATTTCGCCTCATACTCTTCATCGGATAACAATTTGGAACGATGTTGCGAACTCAATTCCTTCTTATCGTTCCAAAGCGATTCCTCTTTAAGTATAAGGTTTTCGAGTTGTGGATCTTTGCTTGACTCTTTATTGAATGTCGGCTCAATAATCACAAATTGTTTATCGGTAATCCATTCAGCAATATAGAACGTACTCTCGAGTTGCAGATTCATTGAATTCCCGTCAACAGTATTGCGGACGCGAAAAGAGCCCTCTGAATTTATTGGTGGAGTTTTCTTAAGAATGTAATTGCCCTTTGGACTTACAGAATATTCGCCAGCATCATCTTCAACTTCCCAATTAATACTGTTTTCACTTGGATTTAATGAAACAATTTGGTCAACACTTGCTTCTAATACATGATCCCCGGCAAAAATCATAATCAAATTGGTTTCTGAAATATAGAACGCTTGTGTTAAATTTGGACGTTCGATTTTTTTAAAAAATAATTCATCACCAGATTCATTATAAACATAAATTGCCTTGTCATGATTATGCCTCACTACTAGAGTATATAAATCATTAATTTCTTCGAAAGAAATAATCTTTGAATCGTCACCAAAGAATTTTTCCTTTTGAGCAGGCGTGAACGAATTTAGAATGACTAGAATAAATATTATGAACACAGAATGACCAACTTTAAACATTTTATCACCAAAAAAAATTTTTATAAATTGAGTTTGGATATTTAATTATGCGAAATAGCATTTACCATTATCATTGCATTATAACCATTTAATATAACCCGATTTGCCCAACGCCTGTTGGATAGAACTTGACTTTGGGGGAGGCTGAAATGTAGCTGAGTTGAGCCCATTTGCAGGGCAAATTCGGGTTGATATAGTTGTTAGGCTGCCAGATTGGAATTACCTCCAACCTGGCATGAATTTGTAAGATTATTTGAGGAGCATCATTTTTTTAACTGCGGAATAGTCATTTACCTTTATGCTATAGAGATAAACACCACTTGCTAAGTGTTCACCATTAAATTCTGCGCTATAAGAGCCTTTTTCCAAATATTCACTTACCAGAGTTTCAATTTCACGACCCAAGACATCATATATCTTTAATGTTACAACACCTGATTCAGGAAGCTGATATTTTATTGTTGTAACCGGATTAAACGGATTAGGGTAATTTTGGGCAATATCATAACTCGAAATTTCCAGTTCACCCGCATAATCAATTTCCACATAGTCTCTTTTGTTTGCTCTGCCGTCAAAATCTACAACGGTTGAGATAAAGTAATCGTTATCCAGATTTGTGGATGCTTTCACTCTCAACTTAACTGTTTTATTACCAATACCGTCGGTTGATATCAGATAGTTTTGCTCAGCCGTGCTATTTTGGGATGACTGATTGACCTCATAAGGATAATAGATCCCCAATACTTCATCATTTGCGGCATCCACGAGTTCAAGAGAAAATTTCATAAATGCTGTACCGGTTAAAGGATTTGTAATGTTCAACATTGATCCAATCGTTACCAAAAATTCTGTATTGTTATTAACATCAAATTCTTCGGTTAATAGAAATTGTTCTACAAGGTTCAATCCTGAAATTGTTTCCGGTTCTTCAAATTCACCAAAACCGACTGTATCACCATCAATACTTAAATTACCGAAGTAATATTTCATGAACATATCATCATTGGAAACAACAACTTCTCTTATTTTATCAGGAATGATTGAATTTTCTTTTGAAACGGTGAATGTAGAAAAATCGATAGTGTAAGGGGAGGATGCAACATTGACAGCTGCGGCTTGAACTGCAGATCTGGTCTGACATTGGTTCGTTAATTGAATACCACTGCCACTTACACCGTAGAAATTCTTTAGGGTCCAACTCGCATTGGTGATATACTTTTTACTAGTGTAGCGTCCCTTAGGACATCGGACTATTAAGCTTTTAAGGGTTTACCAGTAT
>BQMY01000039.1 GCA_022181065.1 Melioribacteraceae bacterium
ACTTGACCAATGAGAGCAGATTAGAACGACTGCCCGAAGAAGGCTAAAATGTTAATAACTTCGGCGCACTTGCAGGGCAAGTTCCGGTTGATGTGGTTGTTATACTTCTTTTCGTTTTGAATTTATTTTAACATAAGTAGTTTTTTGCCCTGCAAGTATGTTCTTCTTCCCTTTTTATCCCAGAATTGAAACCTACAAAAATAAACTCCACTTGGTAAACCCGAACCGTCAATTTTTATTCGATGAAATCCAGAAGTTTGGGGCCCTTCAAAAAGGGTCTTTATTTTTGTACCAATCATATCATATAGTTCAACCAGTATTTTGGAATCGGACTTAATTGAATATTCTATTACGGTCGTCGGATTAAACGGGTTGGGGTACGGATTACCAATATAATAGCCCTCTGGAATACTTGTACGAGATTCCTCTAAAAACGTTGTCGTATCTCCTACTACCGAGGTGTCTCCTCTAAATATATACAATAGACTCTCCTCACAACTACTGGGCGGAACTTCACCGTAACAGATGTCATCGACCCCATCTCCATCGATATCCCCTACCCATGTTACCAGTTCACCCATAAACATCTCATATGGCGCATTTCTTCCATACCATACTTTCTTTGGCAATTCCGGCATCGTCTTGCCACCGACCCATAGTTTTACCCATGCAGCTCCAAATGTTACTACCTGACATAATAAATCATTGTAGCCGTCACCATTTATATCTCCGGGTGATACTGCATTTTCTGTGATTATTGCGAGGTTTTGTGTATTAAGTCCTAAATCCAATACCGTATCTACAGGCAACTCACCATACAGTATGGAATTTCTGTAATAGTATGGGTAAGCATCTCCATAACTTTGTAATAATATATCATCTTTTCCGTCACCATTTAGATCTCTGATAATCTGAAAAGACTCTACACTAAAACTGTTTATATCACTCCTGAAGACTGTTACTGGTTCAAAATTCCAGTCCGCATTTCCTGCAATGAAGCTTCTGTAATGAATAAAAGGGGTTCCCCCGTAATAATGGAGGCTGATATCCGCCTTTCCGTCTCCATTAAGATCCCCGGTCGTAAATCCCCGGAGTTTTACGCTATCAGCAGGATAGAGTGTTAGTGTTTTATAGTCTGATGTATCAAATGTTGCACCGGTATTATAAAAGTAAAAAATACCATACTGCTCGGGCACATTGGGAGGATTTGTATCATAAACCACCAACTCTTCCCGTCCATCTCCATTAAAATCTCTGGTTACGAATAAATCCCCTCCAAACTGATAGCTCCCACTTGGAGCTCTAAAAATTATATCACTCGTTCCGTCGAGTAAATTCCCCCCATAAAATATTCGGATAAAGTCAGCATAAATAGAGTCAACATATGAAACCACAATATCTCTGTGACCATCATCATTGAGGTCTATTACTGCAAAATCATAAGGGATATATAGTTCGGGAATTTCCAGTTGAACATCGGGAATAGTATCCATTGGGGAACCTCCAAAATAGATGCTTATATCGAGACTTTGACAATCGTAAATCAGGATATCATTACAACCGTCAAGGTTCTGATCACCAACTCCTATAACGTTTCTAGCCCTCTGTCCGTGAAATTCTTTATAAAATAGCAATGAGTCCAATTGTGAATACATCGGTGTAGTAATGAACAAGGCTACCACCAAGAAGTAAAATGAAAATTTTCTGTTTTTTTTAATGATATTTTTCATAAGAATTAAAATATAGACAAAGCTGAAAAGTTGTTCAATATTTTGAAGTATAACCATTTAATATAACCCGATTTGCCCAACGTATTGTAAAACAACGAGTTGACTGCGGAGGAAGTTGAAATGTAGCTGAGTTGAGCCCACCTACAGGGCAAATTCGGGTTGATATGGTTGTTATACTGTTTTCTTATTGTATCTCATATGCCTTTATTTTCCAAATCTCATTCTTTCTCACTTCAAATTCTCCCGTTCCTCCACTAACAAAATATTTATGTTGTCTAACTATTCCTATATGAGGAGATATCCAAGTTACTATTCTTTCAAATTCGTCATCTCCTTCTACCAAATACTCAACTTCAAATGTATTCACTTCACCTATTTCAGTTAATATGTTTGTCTCTCCAATCACTTTGGAAATTACATTATCCACTTTAATACTTGCGCCTACAACAATTGGAATATCAGCGAGAACTTGCATACCTGGGATATTTAAATTTGTCTCTGAGGAAACTACTTTTGGCGAAAAATATAATGTACCGTCTAGATAATATCCTATTTCGCTTACCTTTCGATTTAACGTGTCAAGATATCGGGATTCTATCTTTAATTCTACCTCTGTTGACAAATTGGTAAGAGAATCATAAACACTATAAATCCATTTATAGCCGGGATTGTTAGGAAAGTATTCAGGAGTTTTTCTTTTCATCTCAATTGTAAGCGAAACATCGTCATTTAATGGAACTGTTTTTATCACTTCGATGAAATCCGGATGTGAAAATTTTATTTCAGTTGTGGTTGAGAACTCTTCGGTAAATTTAAAACTTCCGTCATAATCACTTTCTGTTACAATTTCCCCGATTGAAATTTTAATTCCTTCCAGTTTATCAACCGGATCACCCTCCTCAATAATTACACCCTGTATTTGATACATTTCTTCAACAACTGGCGGAGTAGAAGGATTATCATCACATGATGTTAAAATTATAATACTAATAAAAAATAAACTAAGATATTTCATATTGTTCCCTCATTATTCTGACAGTATAACCTATCATACATAACCGCGACTTGCCCAATGGGAGCAGATGAGAACGACTGCCCGGAGAAGGCTAAAATGTTGATAACTTCGGCGCACTTAGCAGGGCAAGTTCCGGTTGATGTGGTTGTTATGTTGCTCGTTGCCGACTATATCC
>BQMY01000040.1 GCA_022181065.1 Melioribacteraceae bacterium
AACTAAACCACATTATCAGGACAAGCCTGACAAATTTTCAATAAATCCATTTGCAATATAACCTATCATACATAACCGCGACTTGCCCAATGAGGGCAGGTTAGAACGACTGCCCGGAGAAGACTAAAATGTTGATAACTTCGGCGCACTTATCAGGGCAAGTTCCGGTTGATGTGGTTGTTATATGGTTTATTATTCAAACCTGTTAATTGTCAACATGTTTCCAGCAAAACACCCACGCTGAACCATCATTCCATGACTCAACAATTCATGAACAAAGTATTTCTGGAATTCTTTCTTACCGTGATAACCATATACAAAATTCGTGCTTAAAGCATTCTCATTTATAATGTCCTCAACATCATAATTTGCATCAGGCTCTTTTAACTCATTTTTATTATAATCTTTGAATCCAAGTATCTCGAGTGCTTGGGTTTTGCTAAATTTGAAATGGATACTGCCATTTTTTTCGATTAGTCTTTTTGAAGAGAAAGTCCTTGAAGAATCGTTTTGGTCTACATGTTCTAATTCTAAAGCCTGTTCGAAAAATGGATATTCGATGCATATTTCTTTTGATGTACCAGTATTAGTATTTACGACCTCGATTAAAACATAATTTGGCGATGTGCTATCATTCTCCATTGATTTTAAAAGCATATGATATTTTGTTGACTCGCCAATGTCTTGTGTTAAAAATGAAAGCCCTAAAATCAATAATATTGTGTTGACCATATTTTAATACCCCTTTACCATATAACCGTACATACATAACCGCGACTTGCCCAACTTAGAGCAGATTAAAACGACTGCCCAGAGAAGGCTAAAATGTTAATAACTTCGGCGCACTTGCAGGGCAAGTTCCGGTTGATGTGGTTGTTATGTTGCTCGTTGCCGACTAATTACCTGTTAGTTCATTATTGAATGATGGATCGTTTTTTCGCAAATGTTAATAACTCGCGCCCACTTACAGGGGTTCTACCTGTAAGTATTTGTTTTTCACAGAGCTTCGCCTGGTGAGTCCCATTGACAGGACTTACAAAAAGAAAACCGGTTGAAATCTGAAACTAACAATAATGCCTCCAACCCTGTAATGAACCTCTAAATGTCAAAATAGCACCAATCTATCTCAAAAGCAATAATGATTTATCATCATTTCGAACAGGATTTATAGTTGCACACATTATACAAGATACTTCTACCACAATATCTTCTGGCGCACTGCCTGGGAAAACCTTCTACTTTGCACAAACCTGAATTTGAAAAACTTCTCGACAAACTCTGCAGGCGGCAGACAGCGGTGTAATCGGACGAAAGACTGCGTTTCTGTTTTTCTGCCCGCTGGTGGATTTGGACAAAGAGAATGAAGGAAGAACAAAGCGCGCGGGTACATTATGTAAACTAAACTGTATTATCAGGATAAGCCCTTCAAATTCTCAGTAAACTCTTTGCAATATAACCGTACATGCATAACTTGATTAACCCAACGGATTTAGGACGGGGAGTTAACCACAGAGAAAGCAAAAATGTGGGTAAGCGGCGGCCACCCTTTGGGGTTAATTCAAGTTGATGCAGTTGTTATAAACCTATTATTGTGCGAATCGCTTAACTAAAACTCCCCCCTGTAACCCAAAGATATTGCAATTGCCTCGAGACCAGTCGGAGTAGAATCGGTTGCAGAAATCACGAATGCCTTTTTCAATAAGTTATTTTGTTCAGCCTTTAAGGCAACCATCAATGCTTCGTAATCTGTTAAATTATACTCACTTTTCAAATCTTTCAAAAAGTGTTTAACATCATTTGTCAAATAAGCGTTAGAATTAAAGTCCATACTCCCACCTCTTTTTATTGCGGTTATTTAAATAGTAATTTGCAATGTAAATGCAAAATCCTTTTAATTCTACTTGCGTAAAAACTATCTCAAAATCTCTATACTTTCTGTCAACATTCCATAATTTAACGCCCACCCAGTTCCCATCTTCATTAATTGGAGCTATGTGTTGATGTGCAATGCAATTTCTCAATTTTGTTAATAACCATATCTTAGATTTTACAGCAATTTCATATTTATCGCCAATTTGTTGTTTCTCTGCACGTGAATTATTCTCGTTAATAGAGAAATTCTTTCGTTTAGATTTGATAAACCGAACTCGCTCAGGAATAATATTCATAAATTCATTATCAATTTTCCCCTTAAATATCTTGGCTTTTCTTTTTTCGTTTTCTGTGGCAGCTACTACAATTCCGAGCAAACAGTTAACTAAAAAAGTAAACTCTCTATCATTTCGAGAAAAAAGCTCGAAGTTTGCCTCTAGAATTTCCTTAGTTCGTTCTATGATATCGATATCGTAATTTTCTATCGCAGTCACTAGCACCTTCTATCTTGGTTTATAACACTGTATTAACTAGAATTATTCTGTATAATACTTTTTAACTAATTTGTGATATACTGAATTAATTTAAGCTAAGTCGTTGTTTTTCTCGATACTTAACTTTCAGTATATCCCAATATGAAAGAATAATTCTGTATAA
>BQMY01000041.1 GCA_022181065.1 Melioribacteraceae bacterium
ATATTCAGAGGTTCATCAAAGGGTTGGAGGTATTATTGAAAGTTTCAGATTTCAACCGGTTTTCTTTTTGTAAGTCCTGCAATTGGGACTCACCAGGCGAAGCTCTGTGAAAAAACAATACTTACAGGTAAAACCCCTGTAAGGGCGCCAGACTTGTCAACATTGACAGAAAAACGATCCACAGTCCTATAATGAACTCATTGAAATAATGTCGAACGCAAGCAACATAACAACCGCATCAACTTGAATTAACCCTAAAGGGTGGTCGCCGCTTGTCCACATTTTAGCCTTCCCTGTGGATAACTTCCCGTACCAAATACGTTGGGTCAATCAAGTTATGCATGTACGGTTATAAGTTACCTTAATAAAGAGTTTGTAGACTAATTAGTTGCCATTAATCAAGAAGGAGGGTAGAATGCTTTTCGAAATTGAAACCGGAAAAAGAGTTAATATTATGTATCACTCCAAAGAATTTGAATTATGGAAAAATAGACTTTCAAAAAAAGAATTTGATGATATCATCGAAAATCTCGAGAGTATGATAGATAGGGATGAAATTCATACTTCTAGTTGGATGCCAGGTAGTAATTGGGAGGGTACAGTTTACGAACCGATCTACACCAAATCTTGCAATGAAGATAAGAACCTTTCAGGATTATGTTTTGGGCTTTTCGTATGGTATGTATTCTTAAATAGGCAAGATGAGTGGTACTTTGGGAAATTTAATAAGAATGGTTTCCCAATAAACGGTATGACATATTTCAGAAAAAAAGATTAGCGGAATTATTTCTTTGGGAGAATAATATTATGAAGAGTAAAATTGATTTAGTCAGAGAACAATTTCGAGCCAATTTTCACGAGAAGGCTGTTACTGAGGAGAACACGAAACAAGGTCTTATCGAGCCAATTTTAACTATATTGGGATGGAATCTTTCTGATACCAATCAGATCAGAAGAGAGTATAAAAATGTGATTGATTATGCATTATTTAATGATACGACAACAATCTACCTTGAAGCTAAAAAATTGAGTAAAGAGTTAAGTTCAGCAATTGAACAAGTTTATAAGTATGCCTTATCAAATCAGGAAAGACCAGAGTTTGTTGTTGTCTCTAATGGAATACAGTGGAGATGCTATTCCATGAAGTATAATTTGGAGATATTTAATATTGATTTGAAGAATTCTGATAATAGTGAAGTTGAGTTACTACGGCTCTTGGAGGCTGAAAACGTAAATAATGGTACTTTAAAGAACTATGCAAATTATATAAATGTTGAGAATCAAGTTTTCCTGTATCTGCGATCAAGGATAGAGAACATTTCAAGTGAAATTGCTCAGCTTGATAGTTCATTAAATACTGATGACATTAACAGAGTACTAAATACCATTTTAGATAAAAAGGGTAAAATATTTTCTATTCAGTCCGCTTTGAATGAGCAGCAAAATTATTATGAGAAAAACTCAACCAGCTTCGATAACGTGACTTCAAATTATAATATTGGCTTTAGCTCTTATACGCTTGATGATTTACCACTAAGATATTTAATGATACTCGATAATTTTGCAATAAGAGTTGGGAATCAGTTCCAAAGCAAGGTGCAAAACATTTATATCGGTAAAACAGGACGAGTGTGGTCCGCTAATATGTCTTCTCCATTTCCAAATTATTTCGTAGAATGCGAAAATGGTAATAGTCGCAATAATCGGAATGGAATTGATTACAACAGAAGCAATTGTGTGTGCTTTAGTTATGACCAGTTAAAGAAGGCACTTGCAAAATAAATTTTTAAAATTTATTACATACAATCAATCTAGTATGCGAAATTAATAGAATATTTGGTTTGAAAACTTATAACAACTACGTCAACTGGAACTTACCCTACGGGTGCGCCGAAGTTATCAACATTTTAGCCTTCTCCGGGCAGTCGTTTGAACCTGCCCAGCGTTGGGCAAGTCCAGTTACGTATGTATGGTTATATTGCAAAAAGTTTTACTAAAAAATTGTCAGGTTTCCCCTAAATAGATGGTTTCCCCGGGGACGCACAAAAAGATATAGTTGTAGAAGTATCCGCAATAATATTGTTCAATGAGTCATCGCAAATTGGTGATAAATCATTATTGCTTTTAAGATAGATTGGTACTATTTTGACATTCAGTAGTTCATTTTTGGGTTGGAGGTTTTATTGATAGTCTCAGATTTCAACCGGTTTTATTTTTGTAAGTCCTGTTAATGGGACTTACCAGGCGAAGCTCCGTGAAAAACAAATACTTACAGGTTAAACCCCTGTAAGTGGGCACGAGTTATCCACAATTGCAGAAAAGCGATCCACAGTCCTATAATGAACTCATTGAAATAATGTCGAAGCAAAGCAACATAACAACCGCATCAACTTGAATTAACCCCGAGGGGTGGTCGCCGCTTGTCCACATTTTTGCTTCCTCTGTGGATAAAACCACGTCCCAAATCC
>BQMY01000042.1 GCA_022181065.1 Melioribacteraceae bacterium
TTTTCTATTGACTTTTCAAATAGGAATGGCTATAATACGGCTATATTTATCATCGATAGGAATTACCATGGGAAAGACCGTAACAGTACGTGCAATGATAGACCCTGAGAAAAAGGAAAGAGTCTCGAAAATTCTTTCCAGATTGGGGATAAATCATTCAGAGGCAATAAATATTTATTATAGCTTAATCGAGGAGTATAAGGGCCTTCCTTTTGAAATAAAGTTACCTGAAGTGGGGTCTAATACAATTAACCCTGAAATTATTGGTCATTTGAAAGACAGTTTAAAACAAAATCGCAAACTTGGTGAATTGCTGGCCAAATGAGAAAATATTTGTCGATTGCCGATGTGATATATATTCATGGAGAATTGATAAAAGAGTTTGGTGGTAGTGACGGTATTCGTGATAAAAACCAACTTGATGCAGCAGTGATGAGGCCACAGAGTGGATACTATATCACCTTGATTGAAGAGGCTTCTGCGATGATGGAAAGTCTTGCAATGAATCATTGTTTTATCGATGGGAATAAAAGGATAGCATTTTTTGCGACAGATACTTTTTTAAGAATGAATGGTTATAACATCAGTTGTGATACAGAAGAGGGGCACAAATTTTTCGTTAATCATCTTGAGGCAAACAACTTTCGATTCGAAATAATAAAGAATTGGCTTGAAGAAAAGGTAGTTGAGCTAAAATAGAAGATAACTTACAGGAAGAACCCCTGTAAGTGGGCGCGAGTTATCAACATTTACAGAAAAGCGATCCACCAATCAATAATGAAATTACAGGTAAATCGTCGGCAACGAGCAACATAACAACCACATCAACCGGAACTTGCCCTGCCCAGTGCGCCGAAGTTATTAACATTTTAGCCTTCTTCGGGCAGTCCTTTTAATCTGATCCCGTTGGGCAAGTCGCGGTTATGTATGATAGGTTATATGTAACAAAAAATAAACCGGTGCAATCGAATGAAAAATTACTCTGATGAAGAATTGTCACGAGAATTGAACTCTTGGGAAATTGAAAAGAAAAGCGGTGGATTTGGGTCATCTTATAAAACTTTGTATAGAACTGATTACACTACAATTGCTGCTAAAGCATTTCATATACCTAATCAACAAACTGGCGAAGTTCATCATTTTGATTTGTCCATTAGAATTTTTCAGCGAAAAAGAAAAAGCGATAATTGGACGGAAAAATTTAACCATTCAGAAAATGAATATGGTACTCACAAGCAATTAGATATAAAATCAGGCAATGGAAAAGCTGTTGCAGAATTGGCAAAATTCTTAAACGCTCAGTTTACACAGGTTGGTAAAACGCTGGAACAAGATACTTTTATTGTAGATAAACCTGAAAATGTAAACTTTTCACTTTTGTTAAAAAACATGTCTACAATCCAGAAAGAAGAATTTGGCCAAGGAATTAGGATAGAAACACTTAAGGAGTATAAAGAATTTTTAGAAAGAAATTTGGATAAGAATGAAACTTTTATACAAAATTGGTTAGACGCAGAAGGAGGAAAATACCGAAAACAGAGATGTCTAATATTCGGAATAGAGTTCATCGATCACAAAAGGGAAGGGGAGTTGAGCAGAAAAAGATTTGACATATTAACTCGCTCTTCAATCATTAAAAATGAGTACGTAATCATTGAACTAAAATCCCCTTGTGATGATATCTTTAAAATTGTTGAAACAACGTCTGTCCATGGTGGGTCTTCAGTTGAATATCACTTATCTCCCGAGATATCGCGTGCAATTCCACAGATTCTTAGATATAAATCAATATTTGAAAATACTTCTGATGATGATGATGACTTGAGGCGGATAGGCATTAAAAAGGGAAGTGTAAAAAAATGTATTATTTTATTAGGCAAAAGAAACCATGCTGATCCAATATGGGAAGACCATTTTCAAAGTTTAAAAAATAATTTTAGTAACATTTTAGAGATTTGGACATATTCTGATTTAATTGATAAGCTCGAAATAACTATTAAAAATTTAGAAGAAAATTTAAACTATTTAGAATTAACTTAACGAATCAACCATTCTTATGTCGAGTAATATAAAATGAGCACCATCTAAATCTGATACTACAAGTAGATTTAATATTATTTTTGCATAGGTACTGGCCTGCAAAAACTTGCGCAAAAGGTAGAACTTAATGTTAATGGTAATTTAAGATTCCAAATATTATGGATGATGTCAGGATTATTGGCAAGTTAAGAATAGCAACAATTAGAAATGGATGGGCTTTGGGCATATAACAACCGCATCAACCGGACTTACGCCTGTGGGTTGGCAGTGTTAAGTGGGGTAGTTGGTTTTGTGAAAATAAATAAGGTAACCGGGTAGGTATAGTGGCTAAGCCGGTTATGCTGGATGGTTATATTGCTGCAATAACCTATAAAAGCAGAGGTGTTTTAGGACTTGCGTAATAGTGACTA
>BQMY01000043.1 GCA_022181065.1 Melioribacteraceae bacterium
TCTTCCCCCTCTTGATAAATGTCATATTTACTTTATTCAATTAAAGTATAACACTGTATTAACTAGAATTATTCTGTATAATACTTTTTAACTAATTTGTGATACACTGAATTAATTTAAGCTAAGTCGTTGTTTTTCTCGATACTTAACTTTCAGTATATCCCAATATGAAAGAATAATTCTGTATAATACTTTTAAATTTCCATATTATTAATATTTGCTCATCAAGCATAAATTTCTCGATTAACCTATAAACTTGACTTCAAAATAATACCTTCTCATCAAAATAACAATGATGATTAATCACTATTTCTAAGACTAAAAAATGCCCTGCTTTTAAAGCTTGCGGCAGCAGTATAACCAATCATGTATAACGAGATTTACCCAACGAATATCGAATAGAAGTTGTCCATAGTGGGAGCTGAAATGTTTATAAGTTGCGCCCACCTGAAGGGTAAATTCTCGTTGATACGGTTGTTATACGGTTTTACCGCAAAACCACAATTCTTGTTTTCCCTTGAAAAAACATCTGGTATATATCGTTTCCATTTGTCTCAGCAATTAAGTGAAAATCATAAAATCCATTTTCTACATCATTGTTATTATAATCTTTCAAATCCCAAGTCGATTTATAAAAACCTTTTGTGAGGAATCCCTCATAAACAATGCAAACAGTATCTTTTTGGCAATCGTTGTTATTCAAATGCGTTTTCTTCACAAACAGCTTAACAGTCGCATCAACTGGCAGATTAAAAGTTATAAAACTGGTTGAACCATAAGGATTTTGATAACTTTGTTCTAATAGAAACCCGTTGATTATAATTGTAGTATCAACTTTTGTCAAAATTGATTGGCCATTCAGCTGGTTAAAATACAGAATAAATATAAAAGGGAATAGACGCATCATCTTATGTTGTCAAATAATATTATTGTAAAGAACTCATAGTTGCTACATTAATAAAAAATTTAGTTAGTGGGCATGCAAAAAACGAACTATCATTTTTTTGCGTTATCCATTACCTTAAATTATTGGAACCGTATAACCAATCATACATAACCGCGACTTGCCCAACGGGAGCAGATTAGAACGACTGCCCGGAGAAGGCAAAAATCTTGATAACTTCGGCACACTTTACAGGGCGAGTTCCGGTTGATGTGGTTGTTATGTTGCTCGTTGCCGACTACTTACCTGTTAGTTCATTATTGATTGTTTGTTCGTTTTTCTGCAAATGTTGATAACTCGCGCCCACTTACAGGTGTTTTGCCTGTAAGTTAGTTTTTATTTTATCTCAACTACCTTTTCTTCAAGCCAATTCTTTATTATTTCGAATCGAAAGTTGTTTGTCTCAAGATTTTTAACGAAAAAATTGTGTCCCTCTTCTGAATCACAACTAATGCTAAATCCATTCAGTCTTAAAAATGTATCTGTCGCAAAAAACGCTATCCTTTTATTCCCATCTATAAAACAATGATTCATCGCAAGACTCTCCATTAAGGCGGATGCCTCTTCAATAAGGTTCACATAATACCCGTTCTGTGGTCTCATGACAGCAGCATCAAGTTGGTTTTTATCTCGAATACCATCAGTGCCACCAAACTCTTTTATCAATTCTTCATGAATATATATCACATCGGTAATTGACAAATATTTTCTCATTTGGCCAGCAACTCACCGAGTTTGCGGTTTTGTTTTAAACTGTCTTTCAGATGACCAATTATTTCAGGACCAATTGTATTAGGTTCCACTTCAGGTAACTTTATTTCAAAGGGAAGCCCCTGATACTCCTCAATTAAACTATAATAAATATTTATTGCCTCTGAATGATTTATCCCCAATCTGGAAAGAATTTTCGAGACTCTTTCTTTTTTCTGAGGGTCTATCATTGCGCGAACTGTAACGGTCCTTCCCATGGTTATTCCTATAATCTTTCAATATAGCCGTATTATAGCCATTCATATTTAAAAAGTCAATAGAAAACCATCGTGACAACTGTTATTTTTTTGCAATATAACCGGCATAGTTAAGCGGAACCCCGACCTCGGGGTGGGGAAAGCTTGCTTTCAACACTCCGACGAGGGGCGGTGTTTTGCGTAGCAAAATTTCCGTTTGAACGGGGTGATAGACCGCTTGCGGTCGCCCCCCCGTTCAAATGCAGCAACTATGCCGGATAGAGGCGACCGCAGGTCGGCTCTATCCCATCATGCATAAGGCGCCTGACCCAACGTATTGTAAATAAAAGAGTTATACACAACGTTACTCAAATTGTGGATAACCCTGACCCACCCGGAGGGTTAGGTCGGCTTGATGCGGTTGTATAGTCCTGAAATAGGTTGACTGAAAAAGGATAAAAAAGTCAACCAAAACAAGGATAAA
>BQMY01000044.1 GCA_022181065.1 Melioribacteraceae bacterium
GAAACAGCTGATAGACCAATTGATGGAATATATAAAGACATATAATAAGACAAGAGCGAAACCTTTTGAATGGACTTATACTGGTAAACCCTTAAAAGCTTAATAGTCCGATGTCCTAAGGGACGCTACACTAGCCGGGACAGTCCAGAGTCGATAGTCTAAAGTCATCAGTCCATTGCTTTTTGACTGAAGACTGTTGACCTGTGACCAATGACTTACCCCTTGTAGGATTTGACTGCATTTCCAATTATCCGGAATAATAACATTCCGGATTTTTTATTTTAAATATTTTTGGAAATTTATTCAGGTCTGCTCTCTTATAAGTTATAGTTAAACTAATGAGGTAATTAAGTGATGAACAAATTAGAAAAGAACTTTGAACAGTACCTGCCAATGAACAGGAAAGAACGATTCTTTACAGGAACTGTACTCCCGCAGATTATTTGCAGGGATAACTTTAAGCTGATGTATCGTTTTCTGGAACTGATAGAGGGTTTCCCGAAAAATATTAATATCAATCCGGGGAGTGATTTCAACAATATTCAGTTTTTAACCGAATACAGTCTGAAAGAATCTTCTTCCGAGAGGTTTTTTGGAAGGACTTTCAGTGGTTTACCTGACTCAAAAGATACACCCGATTTAGTGATACTGTTTACAGAGCCGGAGATGTACCTTGTAGTGATTGAGGCAAAGATGTACAGTTCTGCGAATGAATATGACCTCAAGCGTCAGATGCAGAATCAGAAAAAATTTGTAGAAGTTATCGCTGAAAATCTGGCAATACAAGAAGCGAATATATTTCATGTTGCACTTGTACCAGCACCAATGTTTCCGGATAAAAAAGCATTCCTTTTTGGTACCATATATTGGGAAGAAGTACTGGAGAAATATCAAGCATATGCAAAAGGAGATTATTTCTGGCAGGTATTGAAGCTCGCCTTAAATAAATATGATAATTTGAAATCGGGTTCACAGCGTGTTTATTCTACATACGTTGAGAAAAGAGGAGAATCCATGAGAAACGAAACAGTTCCGAATGAATGGGATTTCAAGCATCTTGGTCGTGAATATTTTGAAAATATTATGTGGATATCTGGAATAAATGGGAAAGGTGAGGAAAAAATTGACGCGCTATTTATCGGTAGTTCGGGTGTTCCTTACAGTGAGAAGAAGAATGGAAGGAATGTAAACCCGAATTGGTGTCTGGTTTCCACCAACGGCAGAAAAATGAAAGGTGGTCCGAGGTTAGGTAAACTAACAGAACCCGGTTTATGGAATTTATCAAACTGTCTTCGTTTTTCATGGAGTGAAATAAAGGAGCACTTTAGATTATAATAATCTGTTATCAATACATGCCCTTCTCTTGAAGTAATTAAATAATTAATGTAATTTAAATTCAAATTGAGAGGGGTATAATGGATTTCAACGAAAGATTAAAGATCGCTGCTCGTTCACTAGCTTGTGAAGGTGGTGTTATGTTGGTTAATTACAAGCTACTTGAGAGGCATAACAGGCTCTTTGGTAGTGAAACAAAACCATTTCATTATTCTGTAAATTATTCAAAACCACATCCGGGTATAATGTTTATTAAGGTTTTGCCATCAACTACTAAAGGTACTAAAAACAGCAAAAGATATTTTGAGATAGATAGCACAGAATTGAATCCTGAAGAGACATTGCACAGCAGTTCTTTTATTGTACTCGAAAAATGGCGAATCAATCTGGATAATTTCGCTTCAGCTGATCAGCTCTCATTCAAACACACCTTACGAGATGAATTGTTTAATGATATTATACAAAGATTCAATAAGGTAAGGAGAGCGAGATGATTGAAAGTACTAAAAGATTTATTGAATCAGCGTCTATCAGCGAGGACTTTTACAATTTTATTCAAATGGTTGTCTTCAATTATCTAAATTTAAATCATATCAAAAATTTTTATTCAGCTAACTATGAATGGTCATTGGATGACAAGTTGGAACTTGTTTCAGATTTTATATTGGATAGACTTATTTTGGAGTCGTCGAGGAGAGGATTGTTTCAAAACATCGATACCGAGGCACATATTTTTAGTACAATAGAGTTTTATCTTCGACAATATGTTGGTTCTCGACTTAAAAAAAATGACCCTGAGTTTAAAGAATTCAATGAACAGCTAAACAGGACTTTGAATTATAATAGAGCAATTTTTCAGGGAATTTCATCCGATGAAAATTGTGAAGTGCAATACACTCACAGACTAAGATGGAGACTGCATCCCGATATTGACCCGAAAGAAATAGATACGGAGAATCCACTTTT
>BQMY01000045.1 GCA_022181065.1 Melioribacteraceae bacterium
TTCTTCGGGCAGTCCTTTTAATCTGATCCCGTTGGGCAAGTCGCGGTTATGTATGATAGGTTAGGTTGCAAAAGAGGTGTAAGATGTCAAAAATTAAAATTATTACAACAACGAGTAATATCGAAGGATGGAATATTGAGAAATATTTTGGAATTGTCACCCACCAAATAGTAGTTGGCGCAAATTTGTTTCGGGATGTTTTCTCTTCTTTTAGAGATGTTTTTGGTGGTATGGTTAAAAGTTATCAAAATGAACTCAAAGGAATGGAAGATCATGCCTTACATCAATTGAAAAAAAAAGCGACAAAAATGGGAGCGAATGCAATAATTGCCTTGAAAGTTGATTTTGATGAAATTTCTGGCGGTGGAAAATCAATGTTCATGTTGTCTTTGGTTGGTACTGCGGTAAAAGCGTCGGCGCCAGATGAGAAAATTATTGCGCAAAATGAGATGCTTACTTCCGAATATTTGGAATATCTTGTATCCAGAGAACAACTTTTGGAAGAGCTAGTTACTAAAGAATTTCATGTAGAAAATACTGATGAATTTGAAGAAATATTGAAGTTTAATATCAAGATTGGTAGCAGTATTATTGAATTCATTAATGAAAAAACGCAAAATAGTGATACAGACACAGAATTATTAACAGCCTATATGACATCGTTGTCGAATGAAGAATTATCGATGCTTATGACAAAGGAAAATATACAAGAATTGGGATTGTCTAAATTCCATAAATTGGTTGCGATTCTAAAACAAATTGGTTGGGCAAATTATGACGTATTTTTAAATTTAATAATCCAATCAAATGTGAAAATATTATCGAGATGTCTGTTCCTTATGCAACTCCAACCAGCTAAAAGTACAAAGGAGCAGATACCTATGCTAGAAAAACTGATTAGTTCCATTCCAAGTGCGTATGAAGTTTTTCCCGTTATAGAAACTAAGGTCGGAGTGTTTGGAAAAGAAAAGGAAAAATGGAAATGTATCAAATGTAACAATCTTAATAATAGGGAGCAGGTCGTTTGTACAAACCCAGATTGTAATTCAAATATTTATGGAATTCCTGGAGATGAAATAAATCCAGAACAATTAGTAAAACTGTTAAAAAGAAGACTCAAAATTATTCAAGAATATTATGACGCAACCTAACAACCATATCAACCCGAATTTGCCAATTCGGTGGGTGAAACTTATCTACACTTTCGGTTTCTCTGTGGATAACTCGTTGTATAATAATGCGTTAGGCAAATCGGGTTATATTAAATGGTTATATGTTACAGTAAATCCGCAATCTCATAAATTAAATCACTAGATTGTAATCTGTTTCAATAATGATTAATTATGATCAACTTATAGATCCAAAAATTTTTAGCCGGGACACATTAAGGTGACTTGGGTTCAAATATGCGGTCCAATTATGAAAAAAGAAATCTTAAAAGATAAGTTCGGGTGGTCTTTAATTCTGATTATACCATTCACTCTGTTTGTTTTAAAGAGCCCTTCACATTGGTTAGAGTTACTTATTCAAATGGCTATCATAATTTCATTTATCGGTTTCATAGTTTATCAAAAAGCTGATTTTTATCTTCAATCATTTATGGCAAATCCTGAATCGGTCACACTAAGATACCATAAGAATTTTTCGGAAGCTAAAATATTGGAGTCTTCAATTAGCCGAAAATCAATTATTTCAATCAATTTTATCTCCAATTCATCCTCAAAGGGTATGCATAAAGTTTCTATAAAATATTTAAACGAAAATGATAGTTATGAAAAAATGACGGTAAAAATAATTGATGACATCATGTTTATCCAACTTGTTCATACGCTTAAGCTAGAATAGTCTAAGAATAAATTAGTTTTCATTTGTATCCATATTTTCTAGGAATGAACAAAACCATTTTGTTAAGTTATTTTTTGAAGGCTCAATCGAAAAAAAAATTAAAACATATAACAACTACATCAACCGGAACTTGCCCCGCAAGTGCGTCGAAGTTATCAACATTTTAGCCTTCTTCGGGCAGTCGTTCTAACCAGCTCCCATTGGGCAAGTCGCGGTTATGTATGATTGGTTATACTGCTGCCGCAAGCTTTAAAAGCAGGGGCGTTTTTTAGTCTTCGAAATAGTGATTAATCATCATTGTTATTTTGATGAGAAGGTATTATTTTGAAGTCAAGTTTATTGGTTCAGCGAGAAATTTATGCTTGATGACCAAATATTAATAATATGGAAATTTAAAAGTGTTATACAGAATTATTCTTTCATATTGGGATATACTGAAAGTTAAGTATCGAGAA
>BQMY01000046.1 GCA_022181065.1 Melioribacteraceae bacterium
GGGAAACCATCTATTTAGGGGAAACCTGACAATTTTTTAGTAAAACTTTTTGCAATATAACCAATCATACATAACCGCGACTTGCCCAACGGGAGCTGGTTAGAACGACTACCCGAAGAAGCCCAAAATGTGGATAACTTCGGCGCACTTGGCAGGGCAAGTTCCGGTTGATGCGGTTGTTATGTTGCCTGCGTTCGACATTATTTCAATGAGTTTATTATAGGACTGTGAGTCGCTTTTCTGTGAATGTTGATAACTCGCGCCCACTTACAGGGGTTTTACCTGTAAGTATTTTGGTTTTTCATAAAGCTTCGCCTGGTAAGTCCCATTAACAGGACTTACAAAAAGAAAACAGATTGAAATCTGAAAATATCAATAATACCTCCAACCCTGTAATGAACCTCTGAATGTCAAAATAGCACCAATCTATCTTAAACGCAGCAACGATTTATTGCAAATTTGTGAAGAATATACTTTTGTTAAACTTTACCAGATACTTTTACCACAATATCTTTTGGAGTACTTCCGGGGAAAACTACTATTTTGGGAAAACTGAACAAAATAACCGTTAAACCCTTTGCAATATAACCTATCATACATAACCGCGACTTGCCCAACAGGAGCAGACTAGAACGACTACCCGAAGAAAGCTGAAATGTTGATAACTTCGGCACACTTGCAGGGCAAGTTCCGGTTGATGTGGTTGTTATGTTGCTCATTGCCGACTATTTACCTGTTAGTTTATTATGGATTGGTGGATCGTTTTTCCGCAAATGTTGATAACTCGCTCCCACTTGCTTGGTCGACTGAAAGAAAAACTGGTCGAAAACTGAAACAATCCAACCGTATGCTGAACCAGTAAATTGCAAATAACCCGTCTGTCCAAAAGCATAAAACTAATTAAAATGCAATACCAAAAACCTTTAGCCAAGTTTAGATTGTCCAACAAACTTCGCGGTACTTTGTTTATTAAGAACTGTTATGCCGAACAGCAAACTTTAGAGCAAATCGAGTGGATCTCATCTTCCCGAGGTTAGGTTAATTTGCTGATTAGGCAACAATATATTAATTGAACAGCGACTCTAAATAAAATGATAAATAAGTTAGACCAAAGGCAACTGGTGGAACTACAACAATTAGAAGACAAGATAATATAACCTTACCTTTCATTGTACTGACGTATTCCGATGAATCTGATAATATTTGATATAAACCTACAACAGATAGATATATTAAAAATAGACCGATAAACGCGGGCATACTTAAAAAGTTTATAAGTATTAAGGATAAACTAAATTCAGGAAGTGAAAATAATATTTTTATTATTTCGTATGCGTACGACGTAATATAAAAACCTTCTATTAAGATAAAGTACATTACAATTGGATACCAAAGAAAGTTATACCATTTGATTCCTAATAAAGAATATTTTCTGTTATCATAATTAGAATGTAAATTTGAACTAAGTTTTTCCCCATAACCTCCGCCAAAATATCCAACAAGTATATTAACTAGAACAGACAATAGAATTAATAATTTAGAAGTTGATTCGGGGATTATGTTAACCTTAAAAATGGTAAGACCAAGTTCATCATTAAGTAAAAAGTATAGAATAAATAGCCAGACTAAAACTGATGGAAGTACACTTATGACTCCAATAATTTTTCCTTTGTGCCTTGCAATTAAACCCGCTGTAATGCTACCTAAACCAGAAGATATTATGATTGCAATTATTCTTAGCAACCAATCATCCCAGAATATGTTATTCCACAGGGAATCTTTTGGTGCAAAATATAAATATACGCCTCTATCTATTGCGGCGTAAACATAAGCACTGAATAGAATTCCAATTATTGCACCAAAGATTAAACGCTTAATAGGTCTGTCGACTACTGTTTCTTGAGTTTGTGTACTCATATTGAAATTCCTATTTCTTAGTTGCCAAATATTGAAATACATAAACTTATTCTTATATGTACTTTCAATATTTTCATTATTCAATATTGGCTCAAAGAGGACAATTTTTTGATATTTCTCGCTGAACCAACAAACTTGACTTCAAAATAACACCTTCGCCTCACTTTTACAATTATGATTAGTCACTATTACGCAAGTCCTAAAACACCTCTGCTTTTATAGGTTATTGCAGCAATATAACC
>BQMY01000047.1 GCA_022181065.1 Melioribacteraceae bacterium
GTGAAAACCTACTATTTTGGGAAAGCTGAACAAATTACCCGTAAAACTATTTGCAATATAACCAATCATACATAAGCTGATTTACCCAACGAATATTGGATAGAAGTTGTCCACAGGCGGAGCAGAAATGTTGATAAGTTACGCCCACCCACAGGGTAAATTCCGCTTGATGTGGTTGTTATGTTGCTCGTTGCCGACTATTGTCCTGTTAGTTCATTATTGCTTGGTGAATCGCCTTTCTGTAAGTGTTGATAACTCGCGCGCACTTACAGGGGTTTTACCTGTAAGTATTTGTTTTTCACAGAGCTTCGCCTGGTGAGTCCCATTTACAGGACTTACAAAAAGAAAAATCGGTTGAAATCTGAAAATATCAATAATACCTCCAACCCTGTAGTGAACCTCTGAATGTCAAAATAGCACCAATCTATCTTAAAAGCAATAATAATTGATCATCATTTCGAATGGGATTCATAATTGCACCCACAATACAGGATACTTCTACAACTATATCTTTTTTGTGCGTTCCCGGGGAAACCATCTATTTAGGGGAAACCTGACAATTTTTAGTAAAACTTTTTGCAATATAACCTATCGAATATAACCCGATTTGCCCAACGTATTGTAAAACAACGAGTTATCAACATAGAAAACGAAAATGTGGATAAGTCTCGACCACCTGGTAGGGCAAATTCGGGTTGATATGGTTGTTATACGTAATTTGTTGATAACCTCCGACCACCCGAAGGGTTCATTAGTTTATTGTAAGACCAACTTTTTTGCCCAATCCCTCTTCAATTATTTTATACAGCGTTGAGATTTGTATATCCACTTTCCCATTTTCAAGTCGAGAGATATAACTTTTTTTTGTCCCTATTTTCTTAGCCAAGGCCTCTTGGGTCAGATGTGCAGATTTTCTTGCTTCCTTTACCAATTCACCAACCAGGAACGATTTTGCGTTTTGTTCGAATTCCTCTCTTGCTTCTTCCCCGCGTTTACCATATTTATTATCAAGGAGTTCATCAAAAGTTTTAACTTCTTTCAACTTTTTCATCACTCACCTTTCTTCTTATCATTGAAATACTTCTCTTTTAACTTTTCTGCTTTCCGAATTTCGCTTTTTGGAGTTTTCTGATTCTTCTTTTGAAATCCATTAAAAAGAATAACCAGTTTCCCTTCATCAAAACAACAAAATACTCTAAAAATATCGCTACCGGTTTTTATCCTTAATTCATATAACCCAGTAGTACCTTCAATATGCTTTAGGAACTTGACTGGTATTCTCTCAACATTTTTTATTAAATAAAGAACATAATCGATCTTCTCTTGAACACCAACCTGAAGTGAAGTGTAAAATTCAATAAAATGATTTTCGAAAAATATTATTGTTCTATTCATGGTCGTAAGTTAACCAATTAGTTAACTGGATGCAACAATAATTTTTTACGTTGAAATTGAATTGCTGATTTACGTATAACCTATCATGCATAACTTGATTGACCCAACGGATTTGGGACGGGGAGTTATCCACGGGGAAAGCTAAAATGTGGACAAGCGGCGACCACCCCTTGGGGTTAATTCAAGTTGATGCGGTTGTTATGTTGCTTGCGTTCGACAATATTTCAAAATGTTCATTATAGAACTGTGGATCGCTTTTCGTAAATGTTGATAACACGCGCCCACTTACAGGGGTTTTACCTGTAAGTATTTGTTTTTCACAGAGCTTCGCCTGATGAGTCCCAATTGCAGGACTTACAAAAAGAAAACCGGTTGAAATCTGAAACTTTCAATAATACCTCCAACCCAAAGATGAGCCTCTGAATGTCAAAATAGCACCAATAAATCTTAAAAGCAATAATGATTAATCACCAATTTGCGATGACTAATTGAACAATATTATTGCAGATACTTCTACCACAATATCTTCTGGCGCACTCCCTGGGAAAGCCTTCTACTTTGCACAAGCCTAAAAATTAACAAAACTTCTAAAAACGCTCTAAAAGCGGCGGACGGCGGTGTAATCAGACTAAAGACTGCGTTTCCGTTTTTCTGCCACTGGTGAATTTGGACAAAGATATTGAAAAGTGGAAAAATGCGCGCAGGAAGATTATGTAAACTAAACCACATTATCAGGACAAGCCTGACAAATTTTCAATAAATCCATTTGCAATATAACC
>BQMY01000048.1 GCA_022181065.1 Melioribacteraceae bacterium
TTTGTGTACTATAAATAATGCGAGAGTAGCTTTGTGAGAACACTAACTACTTTCCACCTAACCAATCATACATAACAAGATTTACCCAACGAATATTGCATAGAAGTTGTCCACAGGGGAAGCTGAAATGTTGATAAGTTGAGCTCACCCGGAGGGTAAATTCTTGTTGATGTGGTTGTTATGTTGCTTGTGTTCGAAAACTTTTATTTAATTTCTTTATTTCCATGGGTCACTTTCCGGCAAATGTTGATAACTCTCGCGCACTTGCAGGTGTTTTCCTGCAAGTTATTTTCTGCTTTTTGCTTTAACTCAACCAGTGTAATACCACCTTATACTCATACCAGACACCATCTTTTCTTGATACTTCTAGCACACCACCATAACTTCCCAGCGGAGTTACCCAAGCATTATACCCTACGTAATATACTTCATCTATTTTTTTTATTGGACTTAAGGTTATCGCAGCTTCATATTCTGTATTGATATTGCCTGTATCATCAGTTATTTCAGCCTGATTTGTAAAAAACAATTTTTTAGAATTCAGAGCTCCGAATTTATGTTTCATTTTCTTTTTTGTGCTCTCAGCAATCGGTATCAAATATTGGTTTTCGATGTTTATTAAACCTGCAAAATTTAATAAACTATCCTTTAGGCAATAGCTTTTGTAATCTGATAAGATCAGATTATATATTTGTAATTGGTCATCTATGCTTAGCTGATCGAGTTCTAAATAATTTGAATAAAACAATTTGGTTTCAAGTGATTTTGGAAAAAGTATTTCCAAGTTTCCAAATGTCGGATATTCAAGAAAAAAGTCAAGCAACCCCAGAAGACAAACCCCAGCCAATATGTAATATGATATTTTCTTCATTTATTCCTGCAATATAACCGTACATATATAACCCGATTTGCTTGTAAATTCGGGTTGATATAGTTGTTATACCTTTTTTTTTATTTAATATTATTGCTTCTTTCTCAAAGCTTTTTTAATGGTTTTGTTACTTCCTTAAGAACATTACCTGCCAAGTCAATGACAACCAGATTGCCTTTATCTATCCTCATATCTGCAATTAGAATACCTTGACCGTCAGGAGACCAATCACAAGCTTCGGAATTATATTCAGTCAATTCAAATAAACTATTTGTTTCCAAGTTCAAAATACATGCGGCAGTCACTATGTTACTATTCATCGTCGGGGCATTTGTAAATAATACCATTTTGTTATCCGGAGACATAATTGGAGCATATTCAAACCCTGACCGCCGGGTTAATCGTTTTAACTCATTTCCAAGTGTGTCCATAATAAACACTTCACTTGAACCTTCATAAGAACCATGTCTTGAATAGATTACCTTGCTGAAATCATCATAATAATGAGGAGACCGTATATCTCCGGAATCAGGCAAGGATAGGAGTACTTGAAATACGCCTGTCTCTATTGATGTTTTTCTGAGATGATAAAATGGTGCAAAACTATTATCTCTACAATCATGTAAAATATAGTCATCCTCAATGGACCATGTTGGGAAATAGTTACGACCACTAAAAGTAACTTGTTTTAGCACGCGACTTGCTACTTCTATTGTATATATTTGATTTGATGGCATAAATGTAAATGCAATTTTAGAATCATCGTTCGACCAGGATGGGAGTTGCATAGCAGAGTTAAAAAAATGAATTTGTTCACCTGTGCTATCTATAATATATAGCCCGCTTTGCTTAACACTATCACCAAAACTATAATATGCTATCATTTTTCCATCATGCGACCATGTTCCCTGTAGATCACGATATATTAGTTCTCCCGGTGTTAAAGTAGAATTATCTTGATTTGCATCTGTGAGTAGATCATTGCAGCCAAAACCAATAGATACAAATAATATAATTGCCATTCCCGTAAATAATATTCTTTTTTCCCTCATTTAGACCATCTTTTGGTTATAAAAACGATTCTTCTTTCCTTATTAATCTTAGTTTGATTTAAAGGTATAACCAATCATACATAACCGTGACTTGCCCAATGAGAGCAGATTAGAACAACTGCCCGAAGAAGGCTAAAATGTTAATAACTTCGACGCACTTAGCAGGGCAAGTTCCGGTTGATGTGGTTGTTATGTTGCTCGTTGCCGACTATATCC
>BQMY01000049.1 GCA_022181065.1 Melioribacteraceae bacterium
AATCTCTGTGAAAAACAAAATACTTACAGGTAAAACCCCTGTAAGTGAGCACGAGTTATCAACATTTGCAGAAAAGCGATCCACCAATCAATAATGAACTAACAGGTAAATAGTTGGCAACGAGCAACATAACAACCGCATCAACTTGAATTAACCCTGAAGGGTGGTCGCCGCTTATCCACATTCTTGCTTCCTCTGTGGATAACTCCCCGTCCCAAATTCGTTGGGTTAATCAAGTTATGCATGATTGGTTATACCGCTGCCGCGAGCTTTAAAAGCATCATGTTAATTTTTGTCGAAAAATGGTGATTAATCACTATTGCAAATGTGAGTCCGGGGTATTATTTTGATTTTAGGAGATTCACGAATTGGTAGTTTTGATGTTAAAATTGAGTGAAATTGTCAAAACTTAATAATTTAGGCTGAAATGTTATATACAGAATTATTCAGGAATATTGGAATATACAGAGTCTGTAAGTATCGAGAAAAACAACAACTTACAGAGATTTTGGCAAAACTTAATAACTAAGGTAAAAATGTGATATATAGAATTATTCTGTATATTACAGTGTTATATTGCAAAGGGTTCAACGGTTTATATGTTCAGTTTTCCCAAAATAGAAAGTTTCCCCGGGAGCGCCCCAAAAGATATTATGGTAGAAGTATCTTATAATATTCGGCAAAAGTATATTGTTCTGAAATTTGTGATAAATCATCATTGCATTTAAGATAGATTGGTGCTATTTTGCAATTCAGTGGTTCAGCACAGGGTTGGAGGTTTTATTGTTCGATTCAGATTTCAACCGGTTTTCTTTTGTGAGTCCTGTAAATGGGACTTACCAGGCGAAGCTCTGTGAAAAAACAAATACTTACAGGTAAAACCCCTGTAAGTGGGCGCAAATTATCAACATTTACTTAAAAAGCGATCCACAACCCCAAAATGAACTCATTGAAATATTGTCGAAAGCAAGCAACATAACAACCGCATCAACTTGAATTAACCCCAAGGGGTGGTCGCCTCTTGTCCACATTTTCGCTTTCTCTGTGGATAACTCCCCGTTCCAAAGCCGTTGGGTCAATCAAGTTATGCATGATAGGTTATACAGCAAAAGGTTTTTCAGGTAATGCGTAGGTTTTGGTGAGTTCGTCAAGGTTGAATTTAGTTTCACAGGCATTGCTTTCGGTTCATCGAAGAGTTCTTGAAGAAACAGTTTTCCTTCAATAAAAATGAAACACAAATATAAAGTCACCGGAAGGTTTTAAGAAGTGACAAAAACAAAAAAAACAACCCTTCGGGTGCGCTGAGTTATCAACAATATAATAATAAATCAGGCAATCAATGCTGCATAACAACCGCATCAACTTGAATTAACCCTGGGGGGTGGTCGCCGCTTGTCCACATTTTTGCTTTCTCTGTGGATAACTCCCCGTTCCAAATCCGTTGGGTCAATCAAGTTATGCATGATAGGTTATATTGCAATAGGTTCAACGGTTAATATGTTCAACTTTCCCAAAATAGTAGGTTTCCCCCGGAAGTGCGCCAAAAGATATATATGTAGAAATATCTTGTAAAGCCCGTGCAATTATAATTCCCCTTCGAAATGATGATAAATCATTATTGCTTTTAAGATATATTGGTGCTATTTTGACATTCAGTGGTTCATCACAGGGTTGGAGGTAATTTTGACAGTTCCAGATTTCAACCGTTTTTCTTTTATGTAAGTCCTGATAATGGGACTTACCAGGCGAAGTTCCGTGAAAAAACAAATACTTACAGAAAAAACCCTGTAAGTGGGCACGAGTTATCAACATTGACGAAAAGCGATCCACAGTTCATTAATTAACTACTTGAAATATTGTCGAACGCAGGCAACATAACAACCGCATCAACTTGAATTAACCCCAGGGGGTGGTCGCCGCTTGTCCACATTTTTGTTCCCTATGTGGACAACTCCCTGTCCTAAATCCGTTGGGTTAATCAAGTTATGCATGATAGGTTATATTGCAAACGCATTTACTGAAAACTTGTCAGGCTTGTCCTGATAATGTTGTTTAGTTTACATAATATAGCCGCGCACATTTTTGTTCTTTCTTCTCTATCTTT
>BQMY01000050.1 GCA_022181065.1 Melioribacteraceae bacterium
TGAAAGTTAAGTATCGAGAAAAACAACGACTTAGCTCAAATTAATTCAGTATATCACAAATTAGTTAAAAAGTATTATACAGAATAATTCTAGTTAATACAGTGTTATACCGCCGCAGCGGGCTTTAAAAGCAAAAATTTTTTTAGTGAAGAAATAGTGATTAATCACCATTGTAAATGTGATTTGCAGGTGCTATTTTGTGGGAAAGTTCTTTAAGTAATTGGTCATCTTTAGAGTTCATTGGTTGAAAAAAAGGAAGTTCTATAAAAATACACGAGGACTAATTAAAATGTCCATATGAGAATTTTTCTGCTTAATTAAGTGTTAAGAGTAATATTAATTAAGGGAGTAGCCATGTTTGGACTTTTTGGCAAGAAAGAGCAGAAAGAAGCTGCGAATCGAATTGGAGTAGAAATACACCGTCAACTAATTGAAGCACTGCAAACCAACGAGCTAAGCACAAGTAATAATTTATCTTCAGCATTTACAGCCGGTTATCTTACTGGGTTTATCTGGTTTGGCTTTACTGCACAGGGCTACGAAGGTGAGAAGCTGCTAAATAAATACACAAAGCACATTTGCAATGGTGTGCTACCCGGTAAACTTTATGATATATTTAATAAGCAATATGCCGCTCTCGAACTTGCTAACCAACTTGGCAAAACAGACGAAATAGAGTTGTATGAAAAAGCCATTCAAGTAGGCGTTTACGATTCTGGAGTATTTAGTGTATTCAATCGCAATGAAGCAAATAATTTTTTTAATTATTTAACTAATCAAGAGCTTCAATATGAAGAAATGCCTGGGTAAATTCAAACAGAACTCATAACAAGCGGGTCAAATTCGCTTCGCTCGGACGCGCAAAAAGCATGCGCAGTTTACCCTAGTCATTATACCTTGGAGAAAATAAATGATTCAAGAATTCGGAAGGGTTCTAGCAAAAGAACTTGAGTTTCTAATTGAATCAACTAGAACAAGTGAAAATCGAACGAAATTGGGGGAGATTATTAGGGATAATTTATTAAACGGTGAAAGCAACTCCTTTCTTCACTTAAAGTATTCAGTTAAACAACAATTCATTGTCGAAAAAGTATTTCCTAAACATCACGAAATTGTTATTTCATACGATAAGTTAACAAATATACTAGTCTTTATAAGCAGTTTTCCCTATCGTAATAAACGAATCAAAAAATCAGATTTTATTCGATACCATATCGAAAACTATTTTCAAGAAAAGTATATTCTTAAAAATCGTATGATTGCTTTTGCAAAGATATTACTTCGCGTATATAAGTCCGATTTTCGTCACTCAAATTATCAGAAAGAAATCGAAGAGCTTTTCTCAACATTAAAAGACTTTTTCAAAGAAGATTATGAAATGAGGGGCAAACATGTCCACCAAGAAAGATTAAAATCTAAAAAATTTTCAAGATTAACATTATTTGAAATGCTGCTATATAATGAGTCAGAAGAAAAGGAATTTCTTTCACAATATTATGACAAAGTTTATCTTGAAGTTAGAGCTGATTGGAAGAAAATACTGATTCAGGATTTAGATAGAATAAAAGAAATACTTGACGATTATTATAATTTAATAATTAAGTATTTAGTTGATGAAAATCGCTTGATATACCCAAAGAATATCAAGGTATAACAACCATATCAACCCGAATTTGCCAATTCGGTGGTCGCAACTTATCCACATTTTCGGTTCCTTTGTGGCTAACTCGTTGTTTTATAATACGTTGGCAAATCGGGTTATATTTGATAGGTTATACTGCTGCCGCAAGCTTTAAAAGCGGGGGCATTTTTTAGTCTTCGAAATAGTGATTAATCATCATTGATATTTTGATGAGAAGGTATTATTTTGTAGTCAAGTTTATTGGTTCAGCGTGAAATTTATGCTTTTTGACCAAATATTAATAATATGAAAATTTAAAAGTATTATACAGAATTATTCTTTCATATTGGGATATACTGAAAGTTAAGTATCGAGAAAAACAACGACTTAGCTCAAATTAATTCAGTATATCACAAATTACTT
>BQMY01000051.1 GCA_022181065.1 Melioribacteraceae bacterium
AAAATAATACCTTCTCATCAAAATAACAATGATGATTAATCACTATTTCGAAGACTAAAAAACGCCCCTGCTTTTAAAGCTTGCGGCAGCAGTATAACCAATCATACATAACCGCGACTTGCCCAACGGAAGCTGGTTAGAACGACTGCCCGAAGAAAGCTAAATTGTTGATAACTTCGGCGCACTTAGCAGGCAAGTTCCGGTTGATGTGGTTGTTAGGTGGATAATATCCCCCTATACAATAGTAAGTAATTTTGCGAGATGGGTCTCACGATAAAAAAAGCACCGTTCTGAGTAATATCCATCCCGCTAATGCTGTGTGGCTGATCAAATTCCACTATTCGTTTATAGTCAATTCCGTTATAATGACCTATCCCATTTACTTGATAGATAAAAATATCACTTTCTGAACGAGCTCTTGTTGCTCCATAAATTTCACCTGCTGGTAAATTGAACCATGTTTGCACCTCTCCATTAATAATCTTAAAAAACCTTCCGGTTTCTTCTCTTATATAAAGGTTATCATCTATTGTGAATATATTTGAGTAACCAAACTGCCCGATAGAATTTAATACATTGTTTCTCAAAGAGTATAAGGTAAAATCATCATCTTTTACTGTTAATAAAAAGAACGTAGAATTACTTACACCAAAAGAAAACATGAATTCATCTTTTACATTACTATCAAATTCAGATGACCAATTTAGACCGTCAAATGATTTTATGACAAATCCTCCTAATCTCGCTTTAGTACCTGCAACATAGAGCTTTTCTTTATACGTTTGATAATGATAAAACGTAACCTGATTCTGGGAATCATGATATATTTCTTTAATCCTGTTTTGATCTGTAAGTTGATAAATACTGCTTGAACCATCTGACATGAAAATATTACTATTATATTCCATAATAGTATAAAGGTTGCTTATTTGATCTTGGACAATGTTTTGGAAGTCCTCTCCATCATGCATGTAAAGCAGTTGATTGCTATCGTAAGAAAATCCACCAATAAATATTTTATTCGTATCGACAGCCAACAAGGAAGTGATTGATAATCCGGTACTAGGCTCAGCGAGTGTATCAATACTCCATAAATAATCTCTACAACCAGGTATTACTTCTTGAGGTTCCGTTCCACCTTCGTTACAAGAGATTAGCAGGAAAGCTAGGACTACGCTTAATAAGATAAAGAAATGCTTTTGCATGATTTTGCCCTTTTCGATAAATAAAACTTTTTACCCTCTTCAATAAAATATTTCAAAATACTTGATTTTACAAAAGCATTATTTGTGTACTATAAATAATGCGAGAGTAGCTTTGTGAGAACACTAACTACTTTCCACCTAACCTATCATACATAACCGCGACTTGCCCAACATAGAGCAGATTAGAACGACTACCCGGAGAATGCTAAAATGTGGATAACTTCGGCGCACGTATCAGGGCGAGTTCCGGTTGATGTGGTTGTTATAAGTTTTGCACTTTAATAATTCTTTGATCGGCAGTTGGCCGTTTTTCATTTCTTAACGGCGTTTGCAGCTAAAATGCGTTGCGCAGCAATGATTTATAGCTCCTATTGTGCACAGTATTTAATTTATCTAATTTCTTTTTCTCGAATTAGCTTTTTTAATTCATTAACTTCAAATCCAAAATATTCAAGAGTATACATTTCATCACGCATTTTAAAATAACTTGGGTGCCAATTCTCTTTTTCTGCAACTTTTATGATCTCAATGCACTTGTTTTTTAAATCACCATCATCCAAAATCTCCATTATTACAATAACTGCCCATATTGACATAATAGTTTCATCTTCTGTTTTATTATAATTGATAATAAATGGTGTTAATATTTCAAGTGCTTCTTCAGGTTTTAATTTCTTTGAAATAAGATAATGTAATGCTTCAGATGAAAATGGAATTTCCTAAATTAACAGTAAGAGAATATTTAGGAG
>BQMY01000052.1 GCA_022181065.1 Melioribacteraceae bacterium
AATAACAATGATGATTAATCACTATTTCGAAGACTAAAATATGCCCCTGCTTTTAAAGCTTGCGGCAGCAGTATAACCATTTAACATAAGCTGATTTACCCAACGCCTATAGTATGAAAGTTGACTGTTGGGAAAACTTAAATATGGCTGAGTTGAGCTCACCCGCAGGGTAAATTCAGCTTGATGTAGTTGTTATATTTTATTTTACAACGAGCATTTTCCTTGTTTTAACACGATCCCCTAAGAGAATGGAATAAAAATATACTCCACTACTTAACTGATGCCCATCAAACTTTAACGAATACTCACCTCTGGACTTAAACTCTGATACAGGTCTTACTACTTCATTTCCTAGAATATCAAATACTATAATTTCAACAAATCCCGATTTATCCAACGAATACTCAATTATTGTAGATGGATTAAAAGGATTTGGGTAATTTTGATTTAGCTTAAAACCTGACGCAAGCTTTTCTTCAGTTTTTATATTTGTCAATGTATCTTTCAATGCAATAATCGTGTTCGTTTGGTTAGAATTAAATGAGCCGAGATGAAGACCTAAATATAATGTGCCATCTTTACCGATTGCTCCTGTGTTATCAACTTGATACCCATTTAATGGCAATTTCCACTTTAATTTGCCCTCGTTTGAGATTGCATAATAATAATTACCAAATGTTGAGCCCAAATAAACTGTACCTTCTGCATCACAGATCAACGGTTGGGTTACATCATCTCCAATCACATCATCAAGAGAATACCGCCACCTGAACTTACCATCATTTGACAAAGAGACCAATCCAATGGAGTAGGGTGCCGTAGAATCTGGTGCAACAAAATACAGATTGCCCCACTTGTCAATGGTTGGCATTGAATAACTGTTAAAAAGCCCAACCGATTGGATTATTGTTTTCCAGTTAATTTCACCCTCAGAGTTTAATGAATAAAAGTATTGTGGCGATTCAGTGCAGGTAAAATATATGTTTCCGCTAGAATCGACTATCGGTGCTTTATTAATTCTGCCACACTCGAATTCCCATTGTAATCGTCCTGCTGTGTCTATACTATATAGATTCTCATAAGTACCTGGAATGTAAATATCATCACCTTCCGGTGAAATTACTGGTGATTTCTCTAAAAAACCGTCACCATACTTAGACCTCCAACCTAAAGTTCCATCGTTATTTAAACAAACTAATTCAGCTTCCGGATTATTTGTGATATAAAGCCTTTCATTATTATCTATATTGGGGAAAAGAAGTTCAGTAATGTGACCAGTTTTATATTTCCATTTCAAAGTACCATCCGGATTTATAGCATAAAAATGTTCATCAAGTGACCCAAAATAAATGGTGTTACTTGAATCAATAAGAATACCACTTTGTGGCGGTCGCCCTAGTCCGAGATTGTATTGCCATAACTGTTGACCTATATTTGAGTAACAGTAAAATGTATCTGAATATTCCCCGATATTATAAGACCCGAAATACAAATTTTCATTTGAATCCATTACAGGACCTGAAAATACACCATTAGTCATATCTCGACTCCAGATAATGGAAGGATTATCAGGGCCAACAAATTCAGAACGACCTGTAAACTGTGGATCATGTTTTATCATTGGCCAAGGACTATCTGCCAAATTTGACATGGAGTGCATAATTTCAGATTGACAGAAAATTACTGGGACAATAAATAATAATTGAATTAACAAAAACTTTAACATTCACCCTCTCATAAAAATATAACCTATCAAACATAACCGTGACTTGCCCAATGGGAGCAGAATAGAACGACTACCCACAGAAGGCTAAAATGTTAATAACTTCGGCGCACTTGCAGGGCAAGTTCCGGTTGATGTGGTTGTTATGTTGCTCGTTGCCGACTAATTACCTGTTAGT
>BQMY01000053.1 GCA_022181065.1 Melioribacteraceae bacterium
CTTAAAATAGGGCAAAAAAATGAAGAAGCTGATAATACTATTGATAATTTTTTGTTCATCTCTCTATTCACAGGAAACATACGTCTGGGAATCTTTGGACGCCTCTTTTGGAAACGTCAGAGAGATAATTAATACTTACAACGGTAAACCATACGTAACAACCACGAGCAACAAGGTTTATACCAGTGATGATTTGGGAGATACATGGTACGAAGTTGATAATGGTAGTTCCTCATTATCACCGGTTTATGTAATAGAAACAGACACCTCGCTGATTTATTTTGGAAATCGCTCTGAGTTCAAATGTGTCGATGAAGCCGGGTTTACGGGTGTAGTTGTTCAAATGCCACAACTGACAAGTATTCCAATTGCCGCGGCAAACAGTAACCACTTTGTTGTAACAGACGAACACCTGAATAAAGTTTTCTATGGAAGCGCACCCGATTTTGTTTGGGATTCTGTAGAAATATCGGAAAAAACATTAGCTGTAGAGTATTTTGAGGATAGTTTTTATATCCTCGACGAGGCGGGCATATTGGGGAAATTGAACTTAACTCAAAATAATATTGAGCCGATTACACAGATTTATGCAGATGAAACTGCTGATCTGTTTTCGGGAGGCAATAAGCTTTGTGTTGCTACCGACGACACACTACACTATTCGACAAACAGTGGAAGTACATGGAATAAGATCGAAATTCAGGGTCGCGTCATAGTTGCTTTGGATCAAGCCGGAAGGATTTATTCTTCTTTTGAATCGGAGTATTTTGTTAGCGATGACAATGGGGAGAACTGGGTATCGATCAATCTCGCGCCGGATTACACAAATGGTACGGTTCCGGCACTTGATGGAGATGTGAAATTTTCATACAACTGGGGACTGAAACGTTGTAATACCATTAATCCTTTTGTTGAACCTGATGTAGATTTTATGAACCTGCATGTTGGGAATAAGTGGTTATACAGGGCAACTGGAAGCAATTCCGGTTACTGGCACAAAATGATCGTTTCAGATACAACAATTAACAACAATACTTGGTATATTTTTAGTAATCAGGACATACTCAGGTATGACAAGAATTCGAAAATTCTGTATAAATTAGTTGACGGAAATGAAATTATTGATTTTGATTTTTCCATTCCTGCTTGTAAGCCAATCGAAAAATATCCGACAGGTGGTTTCAAAGTAGTAAGTTCTCACAATTCAGAATATTTTGGAAAGGTTATTTACAATAAGGGATATACAACCTTTACAGGAGACGGTCTCGATGGGCGATATTATGGTGACGGACTAGGATATACCGGCTCTGATGTAATAAACTTGATGCCCCTTTACGAGAGTGGCTCTGAACTCATAGAATCTTATGTTTATAATGATTCATCCAGAGAATTTGAGTTGTTAACTCAGGGCTATAAACCAAATTTTTTGAGTGTCACAGGCAGGTTAAACGATTCAGATGAGCTAAAAATATCCGCAATTGTTTCGCATAATTATGATAGTGATATTAGTTTCGTGAATTGGGTTGATATATATTATTCTATCGTTTCAGAGTCGGATAGTAACGGAATATTCCAGGCACGACTTGATTATGATTTTGCTCTAAAGCGATTTGAGTACACATCTGAAGTTGATTCAATATATCTCAATAAAGGGTATAATTTTAAGTATGCTCTCATTGCGGCTGACAAGGGTTTAGTAACAGACAGTGTTAGGTATCCAACATTCGGATGGAGGAATATCGAACTTAATAGTCTGGTTGGAATGGAAAGCAATACTTCGGGTGATTTGATCGAAGAATATAAACTTTCCGATAACTACCCCAATCCCTTCAACCCGGAGACGACAATTCAATATAGTCTAAAGGAGG
>BQMY01000054.1 GCA_022181065.1 Melioribacteraceae bacterium
TTACAGGACTTACAGAAAGAAAAACTGGTTGAAATCTGAAACTATCAATAAAACCTCCAACCCAGTGCTGAACCTCTGAAATGCAAAATAGCACCAATCTATCTTAAAAGCAATGTAGATTTATCACTAAATTTGGAACGACTAACTTTTGCCAGAATAATAACCGATACCTTCACCATAATATCTTTTGGCACATTTCCGGGATAACCTATTATTTTGGGAAAACTGAACAAAATAACCGTTGAACCCCCTGCAATATAACCTATCATACATAACCGCGACTTGCCCAACGGGAGCTGATTAGAACGACTGCCCGGAGAAGGCTAAAATGTTGACAACTTCGGCGCACTTACAGGGCAAGTTCCGGTTGATGTGGTTGTTATGTTGCTCGTTGCCGACTAATTACCTGTTAGTTCATTATTGAATGATGGATCGTTTTACCGCAAATGTTGATATCTCGTGCCCACTTACAGGGGTTTTACCTGTAAGTATTTGATATTTGACGGTGCTTCGCACTGTTAGTCCCATTCTCTGGGCTCACCTTAAATAAATCCGGTTGAAATTCACAGCTATCAAAAACACCTCCAACCCTATTCAGAACCTCTTACAACCAAAATACTACCTACTCATCTTAAAAGCAATAATGATTTATCATCATTTCGAATGGGATTAAATTGCACCCACAATACAAGATACTTCTACCATGATATCTTCTGGCGCACTACCGGGAAAGCCTTCTACTATGCACAAGCCTAAAAATTAACAAAATTTCTAAAAACGCTCTAAAGGCGGCGGACTGCGGTGTAATCAGACTAATGACTGCGTTTCCGTTTTTCTGCCACTGGTGAATTTGGACAAAGATATTGAAAAGTGGAAAAATGCGTGCAGGGAGATTATGTAAACTAAACCACATTATCAGGACAAGCCCGACAAATTTTCAATAAATCCATTTGCAATATAACCTATCAAATATAACCCGATTTGCCCAACTAATTGTAAAACAACAAGTTATCAACAACGAAAAAGAAAATGTGGATAAGTCTCGACCACCTGGTAGGGCAAATTCGGGTTGATATGGTTGTTATAACGATTTTTATTTTAAGAGTATCATTTTCTTGGAATCAATATAAACAGGCATCCAATTTTCATTTAATACTGTAAGCTTATATACATAAATCCCACTTGCAAGATTATCCCCACTAAAGTCAGTCTTATAGTGTCCTGGGAAACGGTATCCTTCTTCAATAGTGGATATCTTCTCACCTTTTATGTCATAAACGCTGATTTTTACATTACCAGCTTCATTAAGGCTATATCCAATCGTGGTTTTAGGATTAAAGGGGTTGGGGTAATTTTGATCAATTCTATAATTGAAATATTTTTTCGGATTTACAGAAGTAATTGGATTAACAATAATTTCTATCTCTGTACCATAAGCACTTTCATTGTTTTGGCTATCGACTGCGGTAATTTGATAAAAATAACTCTGGTTTTGTTGTGGGAGAATCTCACTGAATGTATTTTCTTCCTGTGCACTAATTTGATTTTGGACATTAGCATTGAAATTTTGAATTGTATCTCTGTATACACGATAAAATGAAAAATCTGATTCATCATTTTCGTTCCAACTGATTGACAGGTTATTCGATAAGCTATCAAACTCTATAATCAATCCCTCAGGGATAGAAGGCGGGTAATCGCTATAAAAAGTTATTGCTCCATGAGGTCCACCAAATAAACCAATGTCACTTCTCGTACCATCTTTATCTAATATTTCTGGATCACCAGCATCAATCGCAGGTGAAAACGCTTGTAA
>BQMY01000055.1 GCA_022181065.1 Melioribacteraceae bacterium
TTGTCGAACGCAGGCAACATAACAACCGCATCAACTTGAATTAACCCCAAGGGGTGGTCGCCGCTTATCCACATTTTTGTTTCCTCTGTGGATAACTCCCCGTCCCAAATCCGTTGGGTCAATCAAGTTATGCATGATAGGTTATACTGCTGCCGCAAGCTTTAAAAGCAGGGGCATTTTTTAGTCTTCGAAATAGTGATTAATCATCATTGTTATTTTGATGAGAAGGTATTATTTTGAAGTCAAGTTTATTGGCTCAGCGAGAAATTTATGCTTGATGAGCAAATATTAATAATATGGAAATTTAAAAGTATTATACAGAATTATTCTTTGATATTGGGATATACTGAAAGTTAAGTATCGAGAAAAACAACGACTTAGCTCAAATTAATTCAGTATATCACAAATTACTTAAAAAGTATTATACAGAATAATTCTAGTTAATACAGTGTTAGGCTTAAAAATCAGATGGAACAACAATAATGGCTAATATAATTTCTGCACTTGTTACAGAATCTTTGAAAACAATTCCGTTTATAGGTACAATTATAAGTTCTTGGGAAAAATATCAAGCCGACGTAAAACAAGAGCAAATTGCAGAATTCATAAATGAAGTTTACATCCGAATAAATAATCTGGAGTCAAATCCTATTAAATGGGATTTTTATGAGACAATCGAGGGGAAAAAAATTGCGAAAAAGATTGTTGCCTCCGCCGCCAATGCCGAATACTCAGACAAAGTCCAATATTTTGCTAATGTATTTGTTCATGCTACATTCCCAAATATTTCCCATGACGAGAAACAAAAATTTATTGAAATCCTAAGATTAATTTCGTACCCAGCAATTAAAGTACTAGCGAATGCCAGAAAAATACATTTAAAAAGGGGTCAATCGCATTCTCCCCAAGTAGATGTTGGGTCCATCGTTGGTTTTTCAAAATTAAATCCACATATTGTTGAAGCATGTATTACTGAACTTTATAATTTAGGAGTATTTTCTAGTACAATCGAATTTGACATACATGGCAGACAATTGAAAAATTATACTTCTGGTGTACCAGCATATACAGCTTTTACTGAAAGATTTGTTCAATTTATTAGTACGGAAGATTAATACAGGTTTAGCAAACTTAGAATTTTATGAGAAATGAGCTCGTAAAAATATCGCTTGATTGGCAACACAAATATGGGGTAGCGCCTCAAATAACGACAGTAATCTCAGAGTACGATGCTGCAATGTTGATTGGAATGACCGAAGTTGAATATTCCACCTACATGCAAGAGAAAACAGCAGTAACCAAAGGATATGATTTTATCTTTTCTGGAATACGTTATCAGATCAAAGCAAATAGACCAAGCGGTAAAAAAGGCAGTAAAGTTTCGCGAGTTCCAAAAGCAGCAAACTATTATTGGGATAAATTAATTTGGGTGCTTTATAATAAATTTTTTGAAATTCAGGAGGTCTGGGAATGGGATGTCCACGAATACAAAGATAACTTTGATAAAATCAATAGATTGACTCCACAAATGTATCGAAATGGAAAGTGTTTGTTTAGTGTTGAAGAGAAACTGTAATGTGATTCAACTTTCTTAAAAATGATTTAGTAATTAATTCAGCAGCCTAACAACTATATCAACCCGAATTTGCCCTGCGGGTGGGGTCAAATCAGCTACATTTCAGCTTCCTCCGCAGTCAACTTCAACCCAATGAACGTTGGGCAAATCGGGTTATATTAAATGGTTATATTGCAAAAAGTTTTACTAAAAATTGTCAGGTTTCCCCTAAATAGATGGTTTCCC
>BQMY01000056.1 GCA_022181065.1 Melioribacteraceae bacterium
TTGACATTATATCATCAAAAATGCATCTTAACTACTGGTCCGAAATTCCCAGTCCATTATAATAATGCTTCGTGGGGACACATCGCAAAACACTTCTCCAATTTTCAGAATGATCTGGGAAAATACCCGTTTTCGCACTAATATCTATCCACCTTTAATTTGGAAATGCGATCAGAATTTGGACGGGAAAATTACAAACATATTTTATATTCAAGGTGAAACTATCAGTGCACTAACGATTGAACATATTCAATAATTAAAATATACTAGAAGTTTGTCAAAAATCTAATAGAATACGTTACGAATTAGAAGCATGCATTCAAAACAGATAGGTGAAGCCTCAGAAAAACTGGAACGAATCATTGAAGATTTAAAGAAGTATTAAATTTAACTTGCAATGTTTGAGTATACTTCATATTTTGAAAAAGATGTTCTTTCAAAACGACCATATATCAAAAAGGAATGGTGCGAAAAAGTGGTTTTATCAAGAAAATTTCTTGAAAAACAACCTGATGATAGATTTCGATTTTGGGGAAGAATTCCTGAATTTGGAAATAAATATCTTAGAGTCGTAACACTCAATAACCAAAGAACAATCCATAATGCGTTTTTTGATCGAAAATTTAAAGGAGGCGTCATTAAAAATGAGACTTAGCTATCATAAAGACACTGATTCTCTCTATATACATCTTGTTGAAAAGCCGGGAGTTGAGGCAGATGAAGTGGCTCCGGGTATTGTTATAGATTTTGACTCTAATGGAAAACCTGTTGGAATTGATATTGAACATGCTAAGAATATTATAGATTTAACTACTCTCGATACTGAATCATTACCCTTAAAAGTTAATTAGTGTCTGAACGAAAACCCTGTGTTTGAGTGAAAAGTGCCCAGGTACAAGGCGCGTAACAATTTCGTAACCGGAACGTACAATTGTACTTGAGGATTTCGAAATTGTTGCAGTAACGTAGTAGATGGGTAGTTTTCGTTCAAACACTAATTAAGCAAAAGAAATTTTAACTACTTACCACTTACGACTACAAACTATATAATCATTATTCAAGATTCCCAATCACCCGGAGGCTTTGTACCTAAAGATCCCTGGAGTGGAGTATATATATAAGTCTCCTGGTGTGCATAAAGATTACGATATCATTTCTTGTGGAACCGAGGGAACTAATGGAGGAACAGGAGAGAGTGCTGATATTGTAAGTTGGGAATAGATATTAAATAAGACGTAATAGCAAATCTTAATCAAGGTACTTTTTTATGGCGGTGGAAATATTTTCTGCTGACTTTTTAGCATTTAGTGCATCCTCTTTTGTATAGTGTGTAGGCCAATGAACAGGATATATGGTATCAATATAAAATCTATTCAAGAAAATACAACCATCTTCAACAATAGAAAGTGATGGTTCTTGTGAAAGCATGTATTTAAAAGTTTAATCAAGTCATGAATTTTACTGAATTCTAAGTCATAGGTGGTGTGTTTCATAACATCGTATACACTTTTTGTACCACAACATCGTATACACATTATATAA
>BQMY01000057.1 GCA_022181065.1 Melioribacteraceae bacterium
AATAACAATGATGATTAATCACTATTTCGAAGACTAAAATATGCCCCTGCTTTTAAAGCTTGCAGCAGCAGTATAACCATTCAACATAACCGGATTTACCCGAACGCCCGCTGAATAAAAAGAGCAATTGGGGATGAGTTGAAAAGTTGCTGAAAAGAACGCACCCGACAGGGTAAATTCCGGTTGATGTGGTTGTTATGCAGCGCTATTCTCAATTAACTAAAATAATATCGACAAACCGAAACCATCTGTCAAGTAAACTCTGATTGATTTTGTTGTCAAATTACTTTTACTTTTCTTCAAAAAGGACTAATTATAAATCCTTAAACAAAAACCCAGTCTAATTAAATATTTTTCGAGGCCTGTATTACCTTCTAATTTACTTACGTTACCATATCTGTCTTCCAGTAATATATCATATTTCAACTGCATTGGCCAATAAAACAATTCTATATATGGTGAGAAAAATCTTTCCGGAACAAACCTGAATCCTAATAATAAATTAATATTTAATGTGTTTTCAGCATTTTTTGGTCGAACTATTTTATTATTTATCTCAAGTACATTCCCATCCTGAGTTATTTTGGGCAAACTATAACTGATTCCAAGTCCAATATATGCGTCCAGGCTACCGGTGAACGGGTGATAAAGGATATCCCCGTCTATAACTGACATATTATAACTATGTTTTGATAATTTTTCTGCATCGCTAAAAGTGGCAGTATAAACTCTGTAGGTAAATCTTAAAGAAAACGGTAAAGTTTGTAATTTATACTCTCCGTTTAGCCCAAGACCAATTCCTGTTTTTGAATTAGTATTTATTATTCCGATATCACCATTGGCTCCCAGGTATAGTGTCTGTGAATATACCAAACCTGATATGATCAGAAGTAGTATCGCCATTTTATTGAACTTAATGTTTTCCTCCATTTCTGTACCATTGACTCTTTTTTTACATTAAAAATACAGTAGTTTTCCTAAACTGATTGCTGCTAAACAAACTTAATTTGAAGACAGAGGTACTTGCCTATCGCTTAATTTAATCATTACCGTCCAACAAAGGCCTAACAATTCAGCATAACCCTGACTTGCTTAACGGGAGCAATTTTGCAAGACGATTCAACAATGGTGAAGATGCTGATGAGATGCGTCCTCCAGTAGAGGCAGTTTTTGTCTTTCCCTTTTACAATACCAAAAAAATTCAACTATTGCTTCCAGCCTAACTTGAAGAAATTACTCCTAAGCTCAAAAATGATCTACTGAGAAAGAACCTCTTAACAAAATCTCTGAACAAATCAGCACAAGCCCGACTAACCAAGTGTCCCCAAAAATCACCTGCTGTATAACCAATCATACATAACCGCGACTTGCCCGACGGGAGCAGGTTAGGACGACTGCCCGAAGAAGACTAAAATGTTGATAACTTCGGCGCACTTATCAGGGCAAGTTCCGGTTGATGTGGTTGTTATGTTGCTCATTGCCGACTATTTACCTGTTAGTT
>BQMY01000058.1 GCA_022181065.1 Melioribacteraceae bacterium
GGTTATACTTCTGGAAAACTATGAAAACATTAAAGTTTATTTTACTCAGTATATTTCTCTTGGGCTGTTCAGAAAAAGACGACAACCCCATGGAAAGTGTACCTGAGGAGATAGTCCCTGAATTTACTCTGCTTCCGGTGAATCAAACATGTACCGAAGTCTGGATAGAGATCCAAACCAAAAACATTTCATATCCGGCAAAATTGGTCTACGCTGGCATTGAGGCCATATCTGATTCAGTGGTAGTGTATAGTGATACTACTTTGTATTTTGAAAATTTGTTACCACAAACAAATTATCAGTTAGTGTCAACGTTATCTGAAATTCAATCCGAAGAGGTTTTGGAAGATACATTGTCATTTAGTACGCGGGATACCACCTCACATTCCTTTAATTGGGAGATAAGTAAATTTGGAGGAAGAAATGGAAGCAGATTAAACGATGTATTTATATTCGATGAAAATGATATTTGGGCAGTAGGATTAATATATGATTACAATGAGCCTTATCTTTACAATGCAGTACACTGGAATGGTATGACATGGGAACCCAAACGGATAGAAGTCAAATTAAACAACGAAATGAATTTGTTCGAAATCTGGGGTATTCATGCATTTAACAAAAATGATATCTGGTTATCAGCCGGTTATCCAATTAAAGGTAACGGTGTGAGCTGGGAATTGATAGATATTTGGGGAATGATGGAGGATACAGTAGCTGTAAGAAAAATGTGGGGTCGCAATAATAATGATCTTTATGGAATTGGGTTTGCAGGAAAAATAGTTTACTATGACGGCCAGAACTGGTTGAGCAAGGAGAGCGGAACAGAGTATATTCTAAATCAAATTGTTGGTAATGAAACTGATATTTTTGTTTCCGGGGGCAACGCAGCATTTCACGAAGGGGTCGTTCTTAAAAGCACTAACCATTCAGCATTCAGTACATTTATCACGGGTGATTTTATTACCGAGGATGAGTTGTTCGGAAAACTTTTTGGGATAACATCTGCATTGTGGCTGGATGAAAATGACCGGCTATATACTGGTAGTGGATTAATTTACATCTACAAAAATGGGAGATGGGATTTTCTTAAAACATTATCGTATAATGATCTGCAAACTGAAAATATTAATGCACATCGTGGTGCAACAATTTCAATTGGTGGAGCCTCATCAACTGACATGTGGTTGGTAGGGGACAGAAATACCATTCGCCATTTTAATGGCTCAACCTGGGTACAAATTGGGGAACCCTATGCGTCAAATAGTGATTATATGTGGTTTAGTGTCAAGCAGAAGGGAAATGTAGCTGTTGCAGTTGGTTTATACGGAAATCAAGGCACAGTAATTTTAATGCAACGTTAAATTGATGAATCACAAAAATTTAAAGAAGTATAACAACTACATCAACCGGAACTTGCCCTGCAAGTGCGCCAAAGTTATCAACATTTTAGTCTTCT
>BQMY01000059.1 GCA_022181065.1 Melioribacteraceae bacterium
CAACTTCATATTCTTCCCCCTCTTGATAAATGTCATATTTACTTTATTCAATTAAAGTATAACCCATCATACATAAGTGGATTTACCCAACGAATATTGTATAAAAGTTGTCCACAGGTGAGGCTGAAATGTTGATAAGTTACGCCCACCCGCAGGGTAAATTCCACTTGATGTGGTTGTTATGTGCTTTAATTTATTGATGTAATTTCCTGTTTTTCAACTTTCCATGATCCCGATTTACTCACTTCGACTCTTTTTTCCCAACCGACTTTTCTATCTTTATTATATCGAATATAGAATACTGCTCGCGTTGAATCCTGATTAAATTTGAATTGAGAAAATTGCACCCGACCAAGTTCCAAAATACTTTTATTTTTCCATTTAGTATCATGGTAACTTGAATCATCTTTCAATAACTGATACACACCCACATTCAAATTATTTTGAAGAGAAGCTGTTTCACCAGTTTTATAACCACTTTGCTCCTCATATTCTAGTAACGCACTTGATGTCTTCTCCTCGCTCGCATCTATACTGAATAACACTTCTGAAGTCCTGAATACCAGATTATTGGCAATAATAAGTTCATCTATTTTTTCTTTGTAAAATTCGTCGAACAATTTTCTAAAATGAATCAATTTCGCTTGTTCTCCTCCAGTCTCCTTTAATAATTTGGAATATTTAAATGGGTAATGATGAGAGTCAAGTTTTGCAAATTCCGAATTAGAATAATTGTTTATTTGATTAACTAATTCTACATCAGACATCAATGGGAGATATTTGGTGATGTAGATTGCTGGCGAACCCGCTATTTCAATAAAGACGTCAGAAATAATTTCGTTCTCAATTATTTCACCAAACTGAAACCCTAAAACCAACCAAACTGATATTATAACAGTAAATTTTCTCATAGCATATAACCAATCATACATAACCGCGACTTGCCCAACGGGAGTTGATTAGAACGACTGACCGGAGAAGGCTAAAATGTTGATAACTTCGGCGCACTAGCATGGCAAGTTCCGGTTGATGTGGTTGTTATACTTTTTTTAGTTTACTGATCATTTAATTAATACCATTTTCCCCATATCAAAGAATACGGAAATATTTTTCTTATTTGATGCCTCAATTCTATAGAGATAGACTCCGCTTGCCAGATTTTTACCATCGAAATTTATTTCATGTCGCCCTATAGAATAATTTTCCTTTGTAAGTGTTTCTATCAACTGACCGTTAGCATCATATATTCTTATTTTTACACTACACTCTTCTTGTAAGGTAAAAGATATTGTAGTTGACGGATTAAACGGGTTAGGATAGTTTTGATTTAGAGAATATTCATAACTCCCGAAAATCACCGTTAGAGCTTCGCTGTAAATAAACTTTCCGTCAAAATCTATCTGCTTAAGTCGATACTCATTAATCCCCGGCTTGGGTGTTTTATCAATAAAAGAATAATG
>BQMY01000060.1 GCA_022181065.1 Melioribacteraceae bacterium
ACGAAATTCTTGATTCGATAAAATAAACGCCACATAACAACCACATCAAGTGGAATTTACCCTGTGGGTGCGTCCAACTTATCAACATTTCAGCCTCACCCTGTGGACAACTTCTATGCAATATTCGTTGGGTAAATCCACTTATGTATGATTGGTTATAAGTTTTTAACAAATTGGTGACTCAGTTATTTCAAATTGAAAATTTCATTTAAAAATCTATGTTAGTGGTATCAAGGGAATTTACACAGTATATTATTGTTTAAATTCCTGCTATACACAATATAGGTAGCGGGATGTTGTGCACAATATTAATATGAAAAAAAATATCGTATACATTTATATAAGAGAGATAGACTTTTGCCTAGAATTAGATATTGAATTTCTTGGCGTAAGAATGTTGACTGGGTCTACTGATGAATTACTATCAAAAAATAAAAAAACTGAAAATAAAGGGAAATCTCACTTAGCAATAATATTGACTAGTGAACTTGAATTATTTGAATCAATAAGTGATGGATATGCATATATTAGACCTAAATATCTCATAGCTTGTGGCATACTTTCATTTTTTACACAACAGGCATTTACTCCATTTGAATCATATCAACAATCCGCATATCTTGGTTCTTTCTCAAAAAAGTGTTTAAATAAATTCATATATGAGAAAAAGGACTTATATGAAGATTTTAATCAGTTTAACGAAATTATTAAGTTTCATACTGATAAAAAGTTTATATACTCATTATTAGACCGATGGAGAAAAGGATTATACATGGAGGCTGAAAGTAACGAAAGTATGTTATATGATGATGAGACAATGCTTTCATATTTTCATATTCTTGAGCTTTTATCTACAAAATATGAGTATAAACAAAAACTTGAATTAAAAGAAAGAATAAAACAATTCACAAATTCAATTTTTAAAGATTCCTTTTTATTTGATGGTTCTCATTTAAGAAATGAATCAGAATCTAAATCCAAAATTATTAATGGGTTGTTAATGCCAGAATTATCAGTAAGTAGCAAAATATTCTATATGTTTAAAGAACAAAATATGTTAACTGATAGGTTAAAAAACTTCATTAATGAATTTGTAAAAAATAGAAACTTAGTCGCACATGGTAGTCATGTGTATCAAGATAGAATAATTTTTCCAGTACCACCTTTCTTTCCATTAATAAAAAATCGTGTATATCCAATTGATATTTATCGTATTCTTACAGCAAAAGCTATTGCTAACTATATTGGATTAAATCTTTATTCACAAGAATGGGAGGATTTCTCACATATAATTATTCCTTCTATTGAAGAATTAAAAGACTTTCTCAAGAAAAAGAAGTATAATTATTTAACCAATGAAGATTTTTGCTTTGGAGTAGAAAATGATATTACGCCATATGTAGTAAGTCATTATTGTACTGGTTCAGCGGGAAATGGAATTTCGGTAAAAAAGAGATAAGGGTAAAAGTGG
>BQMY01000061.1 GCA_022181065.1 Melioribacteraceae bacterium
TAAAAGTGTTATACAGAATTATTCTTTCATATTGGGATATACTGAAAGTTAAGTATCGAGAAAAACAACGACTTAGCTCAAATTAATTCAGTATATCACAAATTAATTAAAAAGTATTATACAGAATAATTCTAGTTAATACAGTGTTATATGTTAATCAAAATATGATATGAGAAAAATTCTAATTTTAATCTTCCTTTATCCAATAGTAATTTGTGGTCAAGGAATCGTTGAGGCATTCAACTCTGAATTCCAGAAATTCGAGAAACCTGAATTCGAGAGTATCTTGAACATGAAAAATGGTCAAGATTCAATCTCTTTTGAATTTGAAGACAAACACTTCAGTCTTATTAGTAATCATTTTGATTCGACTGGAATAAATGTCAAAAATATTTCTTTGGATATCACATTATCTCAATTTTCTCTACCCCTGGTTATCTCACCAAAATACCTTAATTCAATAAATTCATTCGATGTAGATTCTGATGGTAATAAGGACTTATTGATAAGTTTCTATCCTTACGGAGTAACAGGTCTCGGTGCAAATATTGAAAGAACTCTATGTCTATTTATCGGAGCAAAAACGATATCGTTTTACTTGATAAGTACTTTTGGTATAGACATTGAGCACGCATTCTACGATTTGAATCACGATAATAAGTACGAATTTATATGTGTTTCAGCACCGATAGGCGACAGAGACTATGCAGGAACCCAGTATCATTTAATAAAACCATATGAGGTTCAGGAAAAGAATTTTGTGGAACTAAAGATGGGAGAAAGTGCAATTCCCAAAGTTATACTCTTAGATTCAGACAAAATAATGTTTGAGGAAGTCATTCCAGCATCTTTTGAAAAGAACTGGAATTTTGGTCCGGATTTATGGAAAAAGTAAAACATATAACAACCGTATCAACGAGAATTTACCCTTCAGGTGGGCTCAACTTATCAACATTTCAGCCACCCCTGTGGACAACTTTTATTCAATATTCGTTGGGTAAATCTCGTTATACATGATCGGTTATACAGCAAAAAGTTTTTCAGGTAATGCGTAGGTTTTGGTGAGTTCGTCAAGGTTGAATTCAGTTTCACAGGCATTGCTTTCAGTTCATCGAAAAGTTCTTGGAGAAGAAGTCTTTTTTCAATAGAAATGTAACACAAATAGAAAGTCACCGGAAGGTTTTAAGAAGTAACAAAAACAAAAAAAACAACCCTTCGGGTGCGCTGAGTTATCAACATTTTCTAATAAATCACGGCAATTAATGCTGCATAACAACCGCATCAAGCCGACCTAACCCTCCGGGTGGGTCAGGGATATACACAATTTGAATACCAGTGTGTATAACTCTTTTACTTAGAATACGTTGGGTCAGGCGCCTTATGCATGATAGGTTATACCTATTAATATCTAATTCTTAAGATGGCAAAAATTATGCGAGTGATTTTCTATATC
>BQMY01000062.1 GCA_022181065.1 Melioribacteraceae bacterium
GAGACATTTTTTTGCTTTAATAAAATTAAAATGTCTTTATTACGTCAAAGAAGTTCCGTAAAAGCATCCAGACGTACTGTCCGTTTCATATTCATCCCACACCTTACTCTCGCCTCTTACAACCTTTTTCATAGTAACAAGCTTATCGTAAACATTTTTTCCTGCTTCTTGGGTGTTTTACGGTGCCCCAACTGAGACAAATTAATGTTGAATTCAGGGTAAGTGAGGTGCCATATGTAATCTTACATGTGCCACTTCCAATGCAGAAGCACCTTGTAAGTAATCTATCCCCGTCAGCTTGTACGGCAAGTAAATCTGTCTTTTTTCTCGGTATAGACCTGCGGCAAAAGGGCTACCAATAATGTAACAAGAAAACTGACAAACATCGTCTTGNNAAATCGTAAGTAATATGAAAACCGATAGTAAACCCCAATACGATAATTCCAACCAAGACGATGCCCCATATGATGGATGAAATCAAAGAGAACTGGAAAAAAGATAATATTCTCTTTTCTTTTTTCCCTCAGGATTTCCTTTCGGATGCTTCTCATCTTTCATCGCCTCATTCCCCACAATTTCAATTTTTATGTAGGGCATGCATTGCATGCCGATCTAAAACAAGCTATTTAATCATACAAGATAAACAATCCATATTTAATCGATCGAAATAATCATTTAAGAAAACAAAACCCATTGCAATAATATTATATTGAATGTAGACTTAAACAGAGTAAAGTAAAATTTTATCATAATTCAATTTACTATATCAGAATTTCAAGCAATAATAATGAGATGACGCAATGTAATAACATAAAAAAAGAGATAATAAAGCTTCTACAACATCAAGATATCTATAAAATATTTATTTTTGGGTCGTACGCAGTTGGTAAAGTTCATAGTGATAGCGATGTAGACCTATTAGTTATTCTTAACAAAAACGGTGTAAGCAATAATTACAAGTCACTACTCGAAAATAAAAGGACGATATCGAAACTGTTGCATGAATTAAGGAAATCAGTGCCAATCGATCTTCTTGTATATACAAAGGATGAATGGGAAATACTTAAGAATTCCAAAAGTTCATTCATAAAACGCATCGAAAAGGAGTGTGTTAGCCTTTTATGATGAAAAGAACGACCGCATGGTTAGAATTTGCGGACAGAGATCTTGAAGCTGCCAAGAAACTTGTTAATTATGAATACCTGGCTAATATAGTTATTTTTCATTCACAGCAATGTGTTGAGAAATGCTTAAAAGCCATATTGGAAGAGCATAATCAGAATTTTCCTAAAATTCACGGCGTAACAAAGTTTTATGAACTCGCCCGTAAAAACACAAACATCTCATTACCGATAAGCGATGATGAACTTGACCTTGTTGACAATGTAAACATTGACACTAGATATCCAGCTAACTTTGGACTACTGCCTTCAGGATTTCCCACAAAGGACGGCG
>BQMY01000063.1 GCA_022181065.1 Melioribacteraceae bacterium
TTGTAAAACAACGAGTTATCAGCAGAGAAAGCCAAAATGTGGATAAGTGGCGACCACCGAATTGGCAAATTCGGGTTGATATGGTTGTTAGGCATATTTATTTTAAGATTAACATTTTTCTTGACTCGGTACGTTTTTTTGTCTGTAGAACGTAATAGTATACTCCGCTTGCGTAATTCTTTGAATTGAAAGATATCTCATGAATTCCTTTTAAGTATTCCTTCTCAACCACTCTTTCCACTAGCCTGCCTAAAACATCGTATACGTAAATTTTTAGATTCTCATCTGCATCAAGTGAGAATTCTATTTTTGTCTCTCCGTTAAAAGGATTTGGAAAGTTTTGTTTTAAATAAAAATCATAATTTATCTCTTCAGGAATATTTTTGATTTTGTTGGAATCGACTGGTTCAATTGTACGATAAATTCCATCTGACCCAACATAGAGATAACCTAGACTATCTAAAGCTAAAGCTGTTACGTATGGTGCTAATCCTAAATCAAATTTTCTACTTGAAAGAGTACGTATATCATATTCAATTAGCCCTGTTTTATAAGAACCTACAAAAACTGAATTGTTTACCGTCAGGATCGAATTACAGCGCCTGAGAGTATCAGAGTCAGGTACTTCTTTCCAACTCATCCCTTGATCAGTGCTATATTGAATACCATGAAACCTGTCTTCTCCACAAATAAATATGAATTCGTCATTATCAGTCCCATCAATTGCCATGACGTCCCCGCAATTGAAGGATCCTGTTCTTTCCCAACTCAGTCCTTCATCTATTGACAAATAAATGCCACAAGTTGTACCTGCCAGTAGATTTCCATTGCTTGTAATATAAAAAGACCAAATTGACATTTCATCATCTAATAGCACCCATGATTCTCCATCATCTGTCGACTTAAATAGCTCGTACCGTGCCGTATAAATATTGTTTGTACCATCACATTCGAAGAAATTGAGGTGCGTTAAAATGGAATCATTAAAGCTTTGCCATGATTTGCCATAGTCACGAGATACTTGATTGAAGAACGAACCACTTATAAAAATTGTACTATCTTCCAGGATGAGAAAAGACGATATGCCTCGATAATCTGTTGGGGTTGGATATAAGCTCTGGAATGTTTGACAAGAATCAAAACTTGCGAACAAACCATTTGATCCTGCAACAAAAAAATTCCCATCAGTATCAAATTCCATTTGTATCGCATAACCGAAAACCTCAGCATCCAATATTTTCTCCCAGATTTGGGCAGATATTGTAATACTCATTATAAGAAATATGAATAGAATTCTTTTCATTTTATTATTTGTGTTTATGCCTAACCTATCATACATAACCGCGACTTGCCCAACGGGAGCTACTTAGAACGACTGCCCGGAGAAGGCTAAAATGTTAATAACTTCGGCGCACTTATCAGGGCAAG
>BQMY01000064.1 GCA_022181065.1 Melioribacteraceae bacterium
CTCCCGTGGACAACTTCTATGCAATATACGTTGGGTAAATCTTGTTATGCATGATAGGTTATACAACTTTGAGGTCATCATGAAAATGCAAAAAATATATTGCTCAATCTGTAAAATCAAAACCAATCAGGATATAATTGCCTCAAAAAATACTAATGGATATAACGAGGAGGCAGGTATCCAATGGTGGGAAGATTTTCAAATTATCCAATGTAAAGGATGTGATACAATTAGTTTTAGAAAAACCTTTGAGAGTAGTGAGGATTTCGACCCAGTATCGGGGAAAACGATTGTCAATAGTGAACAATACCCGACGGGTGAATTTCAAAGGGAAATGATGGCAGATTATTTTAAGTTTCCTCCTAGAATAAGAAAAATCTATAGGGAAACTATTGATGCACTAAATAATAAGTTGTTATTATTAACTTCAATTGGTTTAAGAATGCTCATTGAAGCCATATGCTTAGACAAGGAGATAAAAGGTAGCAATTTAGCAACTAAGATCACTGAATTAGCTAATAAAGGACTTTTGTCACAAATTCAAGCTGACTTTTTACATCAGCATAGGTTTATTGGAAATGATGCAGCCCATAAAATAAAAGCTCCAAAACCAGAAAGTCTTGTTGCAGCGATTGAAATTGCTGAAACATTGTTAAAAGCTATTTATATTTTACCTGATATTGTATTAAAAATCGAAACCTGAAGTTTGTTGTATAACAACCACATCAACCGGAACTTGCCCTGATAAGTGCGCCGAAGTTATCAACATTTTAGTCTTCTCCGGGCAGTCGTTCTAATCTGTTCCCGTTGGGCAAGTCGCGGTTATGTATGATAGGTTATACCGCCGCCGCGGGCTTTAAAAGCGGAGGCGTTATTCTGATTGTGAAATTGTGATTAGGCACCATTGTAAAACTGAGTTGAAGCTATTATGCTGACATATAACTAAATGGCAGGTGTAGGAGGAGTCTTTTGAGCCCATTGTTTTGTGATAAACGCTCAAATGCAAAGTAGAGTAATGTCAAAACAGGTTACGTAGAAAAACTTGGTTAAATTACCTTGATGCAAAATTTTTTTTTTGACTTAAAGCATTTTTTTGTACTCTTCATGAAGTAAGTGTCTCATATTGAACATTCGGTAACTGGATTAAAATATGTGATGTGTGACTGGAGTCGGTGCTGGTATTGCAATATCAACCGAAACATATATTATAAAAACAAATTTAGCGGTTACAATCATAACCTGAGTAGAAGATGCTATATTTTTAAAGCAATCACTATTATTGAAACGATGAGAGTCAGTAATAGTGCCGGCCAATTTAATAAGTTAATATTTAAAAATGAATTTGATAAAATGCAAAATGGTCTTAGAATAATAAATTGTAATGCTTCAGATGAAAATGGAATTTCCTAAATTAACAGTAAGAGAAAATTTAGGAGAA
>BQMY01000065.1 GCA_022181065.1 Melioribacteraceae bacterium
GTGGTGTGTTTCATAACATCGTATACACTTTTTGTACCACAACATCGTATACACATTATATAATTTCCTGTAAAAAGGAGATTATAGTAAATGAACAAAAAATAGTAAAAACAATAAAGAAGAAATACAGCTTCGCCTTAGATGTACCCAATTAAGTTCCGAAGGAAAGTCGGTTACAGAAATCCATAAGGAACTTAATCGGACAAGAGCCTGGGTTTATAAATGGCTTAAGAGAGCAGAATCTGGAGAAATAAAGTGGTATCTTGATAAATCAAAAGAACCACACCATAAACCCGGTAAAATTAATAAAGAGCTTGAACAAGCAATTGTTGAAAGCAGAAAGAAATTAGTAAGAAGGGATACTCCTTCCACCAAGTATTCTTTCTGTGGTGCAATTGCCATACATCAAAAACTCGACACCTTGGGTTTTCGGAAGAAACCAGGGCTTTCAACAATCAATCGAGTTTTAAAAAGAAACGACCTTGTTATTGAAAAATCAAGGCATAAAAATGAAACAACGTCAGGAAAATATTATCCGATAATTAAGACTAAGCATCCAGGGCATGTACACCAGCTTGATCTGGTGACACCTAGATATATAAAAGGATACGGATCTATTGTTTCAGTGAACAGAATAGATGTTTATACCAATCAAGCAAATTTAGAACAATATACAGACAAGGGAGCTGAGAGCGTTATCAGCTTCCTGATCAATGATTGGAAGGCTTTTGGGCTTCCCAGATTTTTACAACTTGATAACGAAGCATCTTTCAGAGGAAGCCTGTATCATAGTAAAACTTTTGGTAAGCTATCTCGTTTCTGTTTGAATTTTGGTGTTGAGATAGTATTTATACCATTTAAAGAACCATGGAGAAACGGATACATAGAAAATTTTAATAAACGCTTTAATGAATTACTTTGGCAATCAAAGAGCTTCAGAGACCTGAAGGATCTAAGAGTAGAATCAAAGAAATTTAGAAATAAACATAACAACTACCAGAAATATAAAAAAGAGACTTTTTCTCAGCAATATTGTAAAGGCTATACTCAGAATTTTTTACCCGAAGGTTTCACCTTCGACCCATCGTGGGTATTACCAATAACAAACGGTAGAATACATTTTATACGTTTGGTAAACGAAAAAGGTGATATTACCATTCTCAATGAAGAATTTTATATTAATAAGGCTTTAAGTTTTGAATATGTATGGGCCATACTAAATACCAGGAAAAAAGAATTAAGTGTATATTATCAAGCAGCACCAGAGGCTCCGAAACAACTAATCAGGACAGAATCTTATAAACTCAGGGAATCGGTAAAAAACAGAATTCATATTGAACAGTTTTGTTAAGTGTATACGATGTTGTGACACAGCTAGTGGCACTAAGATGTGTATACGATGTTGTGGAACTTACCA
>BQMY01000066.1 GCA_022181065.1 Melioribacteraceae bacterium
TCTGTGGATAAAACCACGTCCCAAATCCATTGGGTTAATCAAGTTATGCATGATAGGTTATAACGATTATGAATTAACTCAATCATGAGTCAAAAACATTTATTCTTCATACTAATTATTTTGTTTCAGGCTGTCCAAGGCTTTGGTGCAACAAGGTATGTGAGCAAATCTGGTAGCAATACACCACCATTTACATCATGGGAAAGTGCCTCAAATACCATTCAGTCTGCAATTGATATTAGCAATCATGGGGACGTAATTGTCATTGATATTGGTTTTTATGAAGAAGCGATTAATATAACATCACGATTGACGATTATTGGAACTAATGCTGACTCTGTGATAATTGATGGGAGTCAAATCCGAGATAGAACAATAAAAGTTCTTGCAAATTTAGACATACAAAATGTAACTATTTATGGTGATAAATTTGGTTTAGACACTCAAAGTATAAATACTAAAGCACGATGTGTTAATTTTGTGAATTGTGATAGAGCGTTTTATTCGACAAAAGCCAAAATAGAGTTGACTTCATGCAATTTCTTGGGTTGCTACAATGGTTCATTAATTTGGCACGATGAGCCAGACAATCTTGTCCATATTGAGAATTGCATTTTTTATGGAAAAAACGTTCAAGCATCAAGGGCACTAAGAATCGTATATGGTGAAAAAGTTATTTTAAGAAATAATATTGTGCATAGCTATTGGCCAGGCGGATTCAGCATGGCATTTCTTAAAGATGTGGATATTACTAATAATCTTTTTTTTAATTACTGGCTACTCAATGCCATTACTAATGAAGAAACTAGCGAATATATGAATATTGCAAATAATGTCGTTATCGGAAATCACTCTGGTGGATTCAATTGTGGAAGCATCTCCGTTGTTTCTCGGTGATAGCGGTAAAGTCAGAAACAATATTATTTACGATTGTACATCGGGCATTTATACTAATCCAACGAATGAAAATAGAGCAGATTATAATCTCTTTTACAAAAATAAAGACAATTACTTGTATAATACTTTGCCCGGTGAACACGACATTTACAAAAATCCAATGTTTGTCAATATTCCAGAAGCAGACTCTCTGCAACATTTTGATTTTCACTTACAAGCGTTTTCACCTGCGATTGATGCTGGTGATCCAGAAATATTAGATAAAGATGGTACG
>BQMY01000067.1 GCA_022181065.1 Melioribacteraceae bacterium
AGTATATCACAAATTAGTTAAAAAGTATTATACAGAATAATTCTAGTTAATACAGTGTTATAACGATTATGAATTAACTAAATCATGAGTCAAAAACATTTATTCTTCATACTAATTATTTTGTTTCAGGCTGTCCAAGGCTTTGGTGCAACAAGGTATGTGAGCAAATCTGGTAGCAATACACCACCATTTACATCATGGGAAAGTGCCTCAAATACCATTCAGTCTGCAATTGATATTAGCAATCATGGGGACGTAATTATCATTGATATTGGTTTTTATGAAGAAGCGATTAATATAACATCACAATTGACGATTATTGGAACTAATGCTGACTCTGTGATTATTGATGGGAGTCAAATCCGAGATAGAACAATAAAAGTTCTTGCAAATTTAGACATACAAAATGTAACTATTTATGGTGATAAATTTGGTTTAGACACCCAAAGTATAAATACTAAAGCACGATATGTTAATTTTGTGAATTGTGAGAGAGCGTTTTATTCGACAAAAGCCAAAATAGAGTTGACTTCATGCAATTTCTTGGGTTGCTACAATGGTTCATTAATTTGGCACGATGAGCAAGACAATCTTGTCCATATTGAAAATTGCATTTTTTATGGAAAAATCGTTCAAGCATCAAGGGCACTAAGAATCGTATATGGTGAAAAAGTTATTTTAAGAAACAATATTGTGCATGGCTATTGGCCAGGCGGATTCAGCATGGCATTTCTTAAAGATGTGGATATTACTAATAATCTTTTTTTTAATTACTGGCTACTCAATGCCATTACTAATGAAGAAACTAGCGAATATATGAATATTGCAAATAATGTCGTTATCGGAAATCACTCTGGTGGATTCAATTGTGGAAGCATCTCCGTTGTTCTCGGTGATAGCGGTAAAGTCAGAAACAATATTATATACGATTGTACATCGGGCATTTATACTAATCCAACGAATGAAAATAGATCAGATTATAATCTCTTTTACAAAAATAAAGACAACTACTTGTATAATACTTTGCCCGGCGAACACGACATTTACAAAAATCCAATGTTTGTCAATATTCCAGAAGCAGACTCTCTTCAAGATTTTGATTTTCATTTACAAGCGTTTTCACCTGCGATTGATGCTGGTGATCCAGAAATATTAGATAAAGATGGTACG
>BQMY01000068.1 GCA_022181065.1 Melioribacteraceae bacterium
GTGGAACTCCTCGAACTAACAACGAACAATGATTTTATAGCCGCTGAAATTCAATTTTAGCGGTTTTTTTTTAGTTTCATAAAAAGAAACTAAATAAGTTCCCAACTCTACAAAGTCGCACAACATGGTTTCTGTTTTGTTATCTAAATGTGTTCAATAACTTATTAGTCATTTGAAAATTGAGATAAAAATATCTTCTTCTCAAGTTTAAAGTAAGATTTCGTGTATTTTTCTTTTTTTATATACTTTTACTTTTTTTATATTTTTCGTTTATTTTTTTTATAATTATTAGCTTAAGGATAAACTAAAATGGAAAAACATTACAGAAAAACAAAAAACGTACCTTTAATTTTTCTTCTTGGAATTTTCTCGGTTGTGGGCAATTCTTATGGACAAACAGGAAATGCAACATTCGGAGATGGAGCAGGAGAAAATATAACAGCAGGAGGAAATTACAACACCGCAATAGGAGATTCTGCCGGCTATAATACAACAACAGCAGATAGAAATAGTTTCTTGGGATACAAAGCAGGATATAGTAATTCTACTTCTAGTAGTGATAACACATTTATTGGATATGAAGCAGGAAAACTTACCACAACTGGTTCTTACAATACATTTTTGGGAGCTTATTCCGGGACAGCAAACACATCAGGTCATAGAAATATTTTTTTAGGTTACGGAGCCGGAAGGAATAACACAACTGGTACTTTCAATGTTAGTATTGGAAACGATGCAGGATATAATAATACTACAGGAACTCAAAACGTATTTTTGGGACAGCAGGCTGGAAGGGGAAACACAACCGGAAATGCTAATGTAATTTTAGGATATGATGCTGGAAATAATAACAAAACCGGAGCTGATAATGTATTAATTGGAAAGGAATCAGGATTCTATTTAGATGGTGGTAATGACAATATAGCAATAGGAACCCGAGCCGGATTTAACTTAGATTCTGGATACGATAATATTTTTTTGGGAAGGTATACAGGATACAATGTAGAGGATGGATATAAAAATATTGCAATCGGAACAAAAGCTCTATTTTCTGTGTTTTCTAGTCATCATAACACGGCTGTTGGAGATTCTGCAGGTTATGATTGTTTCAGCGGAAACTACAATACTTTTTTTGGTAGTGGAGCAGGTAAAGAAGT
>BQMY01000069.1 GCA_022181065.1 Melioribacteraceae bacterium
TCAGTTTCTTTCATAGATACTGATATTTTTACTTGGTTAAATTATACTTATAAACTAACTGCATTTACAAATTCAAACAATTCAAATGTTGCATTACTAAAAGTAAGGTATGGCTTGGAAGGAACAACTGTTTGGACAGCAAATCATTCTGATAAAGTTCTAACAGTTCAATTTAGCACCGATGGAAATAAAATTATAAGTGGGAGCGAAGATAAAACAATCAAAGTTTGGGATTCGATAGATGGTTCATTACAATGGACAGGACTTCATTCACAAAGAGTATCTTCTATTGCTAGTAATCAAAATGGTTCACAAGTTGCAAGTGGAAGTCAAGGAAAATTAAATATTTGGAACCTTCAAACAGGTTCTTTAATTTGGTCATATGATGCTTCTGGGTTCGTTACCCAAATAAAATATAGTCCTACTGATAATCAAGTTGCAATGGTTGGTAATGGATTAAAGATATTTAATGCTTTCGATGGTACAATCTTACACAATTTTGGTGGTAGTACATCTCTTGATTTCAGCAATGATGGGCAAAAAATAGCAGGAGCACAAAATCCATATTTATATCTTTCATCACTGGAAGGCGATTCTATTATTTGGCGTAGCAATCACCCTGACATTCATCCTATTAGGTTTAGCCCTGATGGCTCTAAACTAATATCTGGAAGTTATCAAGATAATATTAAAGTTTGGGATATAGCAACAGGCTCTGTTTTATTAACAGGCTATCATTCAGGATATGTTCTTTCTGTAGATTTTAGTTTTGATAGTAAACTAGCTGTAAGCGGTGGTGAAAGTCCTTACGTAAAAGTTTGGGATGTTGAAAATGCTTCTGAGAAATGGAGCAAAACTCATTCTGGTACAACCCGTAAAGTGATTTTTAGTCCTGATGGAACCAAAGTGTTAAGTATTGCAGGTAAAACTCTTAAAATTTGGGATTCTTCAAATGGGCAATTACTTTGGGAAGGAACTCATTCAGAAGCAATTTGGTCATTTGATATAAGCCCTGATGGTTCAAAAGTAATTATTGGAGACTATAACAACTCAATAAACCTTTGGCAACTTAACTGGGAATGGCGAGAAGTTGAAATCGAATAAAATCCTGAAAGGTTTAAAATCATTTCAG
>BQMY01000070.1 GCA_022181065.1 Melioribacteraceae bacterium
AACCAAAGGGTGAAAATCATAAATAACATACTTCCAAAACATACGATAAATGAACCCACGCAGTAACAAGGTGGAGATTTTCGGAATAATAAAAAAGGCTTTGAAACCTGATTTTTCTTCTCCATAAATTGGGCTAACAATAACATCTTTAACTGTTATGTTTCTAACATTTAACTTGACTAAAAAATCGTTTGGGAAACCATACCTTTTATAGACACCCTTTAAGTTTATTTGAGGAAGAATTTTCAAGTTTAATGCCGTAAAACCACATTGACTATCCATTATGTGCCAATAACCTGTTGCTACTTTATTTAATAAACTCATAATCGTATTTCCGAGAAGCCTAGCCTTTGGCATTTCCATAACTAATTTTGGCGAAAGAAGTCTATTACCTTTTATATAATCTGCTTCTCCACTCAAAATAGGATTGATAACATTTTCCATTTCCGAAGAGTCCATTTGGAAATCTCCAGCAACTACAACTGCAATATCAAACTTTTCATCAAAAGCTTTTTGATAACCAGAAATAATTGCTCCACCAACACCTTGATTTATCTCGTGATTTAACAACAAAAGTTTATCAGATTCAAACTTTACGATTTCATTTAAAGTTCTATCTTTTGAATTATCATTTACCACAATAATTTTATCAACATATTCTGGGATAGAAAGAAGAGTTTTGAGAATTAGTTTTTCCTCATTGTAAGCAGGAATGACCACAGCAATTGTTTTATTTTGAAGCATTTACTTTCTAAGTGCTAAGATTTCTTTGACTTTGAACTCTTGGGTAAGAAAAATAAAGATAAAAAAGACAATACCAACTAAAGCTAATTTAATAAAGCCGTCTACAATTCCCACAGGGATATAAAGATCAGCTAAATATACAGTTAAAGCTGCAACACCTATTCCTCTAATAAAAGTAAGAATTGGTAAAGATGAATTATGTTTTTTATAAAGATAGACCAAGCAAATTAGAACAGCAATTGTTAGTGAAACACCTTTAGAATAAGCACCTCCAAGCAATCCATATTTAGGAATAAAAGCCCAATTTATAGCAATATCAATTAATAAAGCTATAACTCCTATTCCAAGAGAAACTGCTGGTTTTCCAGAACCTGA
>BQMY01000071.1 GCA_022181065.1 Melioribacteraceae bacterium
CAGCGGAGTTATCTCACCAGTGGTTGTATCCATCGAACTAATATCCAATCCATTTCCCACAGTGGTTGTATAACATAGATCATCAATAAAAATAGTTTCTTTAAGACTTTGATATTCTTGCTCACTATGAAAAACTAAAGCACCATATTCGGACAACTTATACATTAACCTACCGTTGAAATCATTAAGAATTATATACTCATTTACAAATTGGATTGCATTGGGAGAGTAGGAAAATTTATATTTATAATCTTTGAGAATGGGATTATAAATATCACTAATATCATAGTAAGAAATTACATCGATATATTTTGATATAAATAATTTATTCTCTAATACATTAAAGGCATTTATCAAATTTGAAGGACCAGCATACTGGAAAGTTTCAAATTCTGTCAACAGGTATATGCTATCCAAATCTGAAATATTAAAGAACTTGATTTGACCTAAAGAGCTTGCATACAGAATATCATTGTCGGCATATAATTGCGAAATAGCATTTTGTGAGTATACGGTATCAACAGGGATAATTGAAGTAAAATCATCGACTACCATTGATGAAGTTATTCCCAGACCGTCTCGGGAGGAAATCAAGTGATTTTTATATAAAATAATATCACGTAATTCATATTCTGAAGTTTCAGAATATGTCAATATGCTTCTTCTGGGATTTCGGATGTCATATATATTAATTGTATATTCATCTGAAACTATCAAGAAATTGTTTATTAGAATAGTTTCAGACGGAAAATTAGGAATGCTCTTGTTTAGCATAGTTACGAATTCAGGATTGGTCGGATTCTCTATCTTGTAAAAAAGAAGGTCCGTCCCTGCGGCGATCACCATCAAATCCCCTTCGATTGCAATTTCACCCATAAAACAATCAATAATATTTTCCAATGACAGTGAATGGTCTTGACTATTGTGTATAGATATAAGTGTTAGACAAAAAATTATGATTAGACGTGTCATTATTCCCTCTCATTATCAAATCCTTACAATTTCTTTAAACAAAACTTCGAAAAAGAAGGATGAGTTTTTATTTATAACCTATCAAACATAACCGCGACTTGCCCAATGAGAGCAGATTAGAACGACTGCCCGAAGAAGGCTAAAATGT
>BQMY01000072.1 GCA_022181065.1 Melioribacteraceae bacterium
ATTAGTTGCAAATTCAGATTCGACTGTTCAAGATATAAATTTTTTAAATTATGGGAAATCTAAATTTGCAGATTTTGATAAAGACGGTGATTTGGATTTAGCTTTTTTAACTTTGCACGTTAGTCAATATGTAAACCAGTTTTTTATTGCCAAAGAAAACGAAACTTTTGAAGAGTTAACAAATGATGAATTTGTTAATGATGTGACAATATCTTATGATGGCGAATGGTTTGATTTTGATAATGATGGATTTCAAGATATTTTTGTGCTTAATGATTCCCCATACGGAGATAATAGATTATATAAAAATAATGCTAATGGTTCTTTTACTGAGATACATAGTAGTGGTTTAACAGATGATTCAGGAGAGTTCTTTTATTCTTCTAAAGGAGATTATGATAATGATGGTGACTTAGATATTGTTGTAATTACTAGTTCAAATTCTAATATCAAAAATTACATTTATAGAAATAATGGAAATGGAACTTTTACAAATGTTTCAACTGCCTTATTTGGATTAGAGTTAAATCAACAAATGACAGATGTTAACTTTTATGATTTTAATAATGATGGACATCTTGATATATGGTTTCAAGGGCATAAATATTATGATAAGCAAAATCTTTTAATGCTAAATAATGCGAATGGTGGTTTTATAAAAATAGCGAATGGCAAAATCTTAGCAGAGGATTACCAAGTTTTTGCCTCAATTGGAGATTTTGATGCTGATGGAGATTTTGATTTCCTAATTCCTTATAGAAATAATACTCCCACAGATAATGTTGTCAAAAATCGAATTTTTGAAAGTCAAGGCAATGGCAACAATTGGTTGATTATTGACTGCAATGGAAAAACTACAAACTCTAGTGCATTTGGTTCAATTGTCAGAGTTAAAGCTACTATTGATGGAAATAGTTTTTGGCAAATGAGGCAAATTGAACAAGAATTAAACGGTAGAATTCATTTTGGGTTGGGAGATGCAGTAGTTGTTGATTCGATAATTGTTGAGTGGTTTAAAGACAAAAAACAAGTTCTCACTAATGTTTCAGTTAACCAACTTTTAGAAATTACTGAAGAAAAATACATCGTTCCAAATAAGCTATCAGAAAAATTCAATGGTATAAAAAGTTCTTATAGATCGGAAGAGCGTCGTGTAGGGA
>BQMY01000073.1 GCA_022181065.1 Melioribacteraceae bacterium
TATAACACTGTATTAACTAGAATTATTCTGTATAATACTTTTTAACTAATTTGTGATATACTGAATTAATTTGAGCTAAGTCGTTGTTTTTCTCGATACTTAACTTTCAGTATATCCCAATATAAAAGAATAATTCTGTATAATACTTTTAAATTTCCATATTAATAATATTTGGTCAAAAAGCATAAATTTCTCGCTGAACCAATAAACTTGACTTCAAAATAATACCTTCTCATCAAAATAACAATGATGATTAATCACTATTTCTAAGACTAAAAAATGCCCCTGCTTTTAAAGCTTGCGGCAGCAGTATAACCTATCATGCATAACTTGATTGACCCAACAGATTTAGGACGGGAAGTTATCCACAGAGAAGACAAAAATGTGGACAAGCGGCGAGCACCCCTTGGGGTTAATTCAAGTTGATGCGGTTGTTATGTTGCCTGCGTTCGACAATATTTCAAGTAGTTTATTAAAGAACTGTGGATCGCTCTTCTGCAAATGTTGATAACTCGCGCCCACTTACAGGGGTTTTGCCTGTAAGTACATGTTTTTCACAGAGCTTCGCCTGGTGAGTCCCATTTACAGGACTTACAAAAAGAATACCGGTTGAAATCTGAAACATTCAATAAAACCTCCGACCCTATACTGAACCTCTGAAAATCAAAATAGCACCAATCAATCTTAATAGCAATAAAGATTTATCAACATTTCGAAAAATTATTTAATCGCGCCTACAATACAAGATACTTCTACTTTTATATCTTTTGGAGTGCTCCTGGGGAAACTTTCTATTTTGCGCAGACCTGAATTTGAAATAACTTTTTAAAAACATTTGGCGGCGGGTGGAGACGTATTCGGACTAAAGACTGCGATTCCTTTTTCCATTCCACCGATAGATTTGGACAAAGACAATGAAGAAGGAACAAAAGCGCACACAAGGACATTATGTAAACTAAACTGCATTATCGGAACAAGCCTGACAAATTTTCAGTAAACCCTTTTGCAATATAACCAATCATACATAACCGTGACTTGCCCAATGAGAGCAGATTAGAACAACTGCCCGAAG
>BQMY01000074.1 GCA_022181065.1 Melioribacteraceae bacterium
CTTGTATTTTGCAAAATTTATCCCGCCAAGCGAGGGGAAGTAAAATATAGGCGCACGAGTCGGGAGTGGGTACTGATACCACATTGTGGTAAAATAAAAGAAACTGGATTCCGCATCAAGTGCGGAATGACATCCGCTGGATTGTTCGTCTTAATGAAACGATTTGGGTTGTGGGTTAACCTATAATCCCTCGTTATATCAATTAAATCCCCAATCTGACAGATTAAATTATTCGTTTTTATTTTTGTCATGCCCGAGCCCCATCGGGCATCCAGTCTTTTCAAAGCTGACCTCATCCCCTGACCCCTTCTCCTTTATCTGTCGCGGCAGGAGGAGAAGAGGAACAAAAATTGATTTCCCCCTTGTATTTTGCAAAATTTATCCCGCCAAGCGAGGGGAAGTAAAATATAGGCGCACAAGTTCAGAAGGAGGGTCTTGAAGTAAAATACAATCTGCAAATTTTGCAATGAAATATAATTCAATAATAATTTCTTTTTCGTATATGTTTGTTGATAAATAATTAAGGGGTTCTTAATTTTGGTATCACTTTTATATTTCATGGAATAAGTATGTCTAGTTTGATTGTAGTAAATAAAAAGAAAAATGTTAAAGCACTTGTAATTTCGATATTGATTCCTTTGCTGGTTGGTTTTATTGCGGCTCAGCTAACTAGCGGAACATCCGAGATATATAAATCTCTGGAACGACCTTCATTTGCTCCTCCCGGTATTGTATTCCCAATTGCGTGGACAATTTTATATATCCTTATGGGAATTGCCTATTACAGAATCTGGATGGTTGGTCAGGAAGGATATAATATCAGATTGCAGAAGTTTTTTTATTTCGCACAATTATTCCTCAATTTTATATGGACACCAATCTTTTTTTACTTTGAGATGAGAGGTTTGGCACTACTTGATATTATTCTGCTATTTTTAGTAGTCCTTATAACAATTGCGTTATTCAATAATCGTGACAAAATGAGCGCGAAGCTGTTAATTCCGTATCTGTTGTGGATTATTTTCGCGATGGTATTGAATTATTCGGTGTGGAGTTTAAATTAGTTTACATATGGTAAATGCGGGTAGTCTTCCGAAGCTGTACGCAGATTCTCGGAAGACTACTTCCAACTAAAATTATTTAAATGAATATGTAACTGTTACTTCTGCTTTAATTCTTGAAAAATCTTTCACATTATCGGCTTTATCAGTTGCCCATCTGAAAGTAGGGCCAACATAAAGTGAACCTTTATCAGTCTTGACAACAGGATAGTTATATTTTGCCCAGATATAAGTGAAAGTATGTTCCTCGTCGCCTGCGGTGTATTTATCTGTTCTCGTTGCAAAATCGAACCACAATGTGAATGTTGCAGGACCTACAGGCATATCACCTCTTACTCTTGAGTAGAAGATTGAATACTCTGTTGTTCCAACTTTACTCTGACTACTTGTACCAACTACGGCAGAAAGTTTAACTCCACCAACTTCGGGTAATTTTACTATACCACCAAGTGTGAGTGGTGCTGCTGTAGAATCGTTTGCCAGAGCGTACATTACAACCGGACTTACAGTAAAACCTCCTGCCGCAATATTATATCTCAACATAAATGTATAGTTATCATGCTTGCTATATAGTTCATTTCCTGCCGGAGACTCAACGAACTTTCCTTCATTTCCGTCAAGATACGCGGAGTATTCAAATTTGTTACCTGCCAAATTAAAATGACCGGTTGCACCAAACGCGCCATTCACACTAAACAGGGCGAAAGGAATATCTACAATTCTTGATGGATAATAATGGATATCCAGCAGCGGGTTCTCAAGTCCGTTAACAGGCAATAAACCGGCCATTAAGCTCCAATCATCCTCTGAACGGCCAAAATAAAGGTTCATAAAATGAACTCCGGGACGAATCGCGCCTTCTATAGAACCGGGGATTCTGTACTCGGTTCTTTCAAAACCGGCAAAAGCAAATGAACCATATCCTGCATGCGCAAGTTGTGTTTGGAAAAACCAGTTTTGATCCAGTTCAGATCGTACATTCAATCTTGCTCTGTAAAGATAATGGAAGTCATAAGTACTGTTTGCGAAGTTACCTTGATCAATAGCATCGTATCTTGGTCTAACAACAGCATCACCAAATATCTTGATATTCTGCGCGCTAATTATTGAACTTAATACGAATAAAATCAGAGCTAAAGATTTAATATTTTTCATTGCAGCCTCATAAGATTAAAAAATCATTAAGTATTGAATTATCGTTGAAAAAGTAAAAAATTTAAATACAAAATAATCTAATCTGCGAGAATTGAAACTTTTTCCTTATACTTGCGTCAAAAAGAATCATGTAAAATCTATCTAAAAACCATAATCAGGGGAGAAAAAATGAGAAAATTCTTTCTATTCCTCATTTTCACATCATTAACCTTCGTTATTACCGCTCAAACCAATCCGTTATTAAGACAACCCTCACTGAATAAATCAGGTACAAAAGTTGCCTTTTCGCTTCAGGGAGATATATGGACTGTATCATTTAGCGGTGGAGAAGCAAAGAGATTAACAATTCATGAAGCATACGAGTCGGGTCCGATATGGAGCCCTGACGGAAAACATATCGCATTTGAAAGTACCCGATTCGGCAACAGTGATATTTTTGTGACTGATGCCTCAGGTGTTACCCCAACTCGCTTAACTTTTCATTCTGCCGGTGATAACCTGACCGGTTGGGCCGGAAATGAGGCCCTTCTTTTCAGCACCGAAAGGGTTTACAATAAAGTTCATTGGGATCCCGAAATACACAAAGTCAGCGTAAGTGGTGGTACTCCGGAACGCATACTTGACGCATATGGTAATTATGCGGTTGAATCACCCGACGGTAAATTTATTGCCTTCGTTAAAGGTGCTTGCCGGGTAGCGCGTGAAGATTACAGAGGCTCCGCGAATAAAAATGTGTGGCTATATGTTAAATCTACAGGCAAATACGTACAATTAACTGATTTCGATGGTAACGATTTTCTTCCTCAGTGGGCCGGAAATACTCTTTTCTATATTAGTGCTTCCGCGGGAAAATATAATATTTTCAAAATGAACATAAATGATAACGGAACGGCAAACGGAGCGTCTGCTCAGGTTACCAGTTTCAAGGATTTTGGTGTAAGGCATTTTAGCGTTAGCGCTGATGGAAAAAAAATCGCGGCCGAATTTGGTGGAGATATTTACACGATCACTGATGGTGGTTCTCCAAAAACATTAGCGGTTGAAGTTCCTTCAGATTATAAATTTGATCCTGTTGAAAGAAAAACCGTAAGTAGTGGCGCTTCCGATTTTTCAGTTTCACCCGACGGGAAATATATCGCTCTTGTTGCCGACGGTGAAGTTTTTGTCACAGAAAATGATAAGGATGAATCACGCGCGGTAAATATTTCCAACCACCCGTATCGCGATCAGTATGTCCAGTGGATAAGCGATTCCACTCTTATATTTGTTTCTGATCGTGACGGTCAATTCGATATCTACATGGCAAAATCAGCCGATGAAGATGAAACTGACCTGTTCAAAACATTGAAGCGTGAAATAGTGAGAATAACTGACACAGATGTTGATGAAGCGTGGCCGGTAGTTTCACCAGACTATAAAAAAGTAGCGTACGAAAGAGGTCTCGGTACACTCGTAGTTGCTGATATCAGTGATGACGGCTCTCTTGGTAATGAAATTGTACTCCTTGAAGGCTGGGGAGAACCGGGCAATGTTTCATGGAGTCCTGACAGTAAATGGTTAGCATATTCACATGATGACCTTTATTATAATTCGGAAATATTTATTCATCCCGCTGACAATAGTTCAGAAAGAGTAAATGTAACGATGCATCCAAAGGGTGACTATTCTCCGTCGTGGAGTGCTGATGGTTCGAAACTAGCGTTTATCTCTGAAAGGAATAACCGTGATAATGATGTCTGGTTCGTTTGGCTGAAAAAATCAGACTGGCTGCAGGCAAAAGAAGATCTTGAAGATGAAGACGAAGAAAAGTCCAAAAGCAAAAAAGAAGATAAAGACAGCACAAAGAGTAATGATATCGTAATTGATTTTGATGGTATTCATGAAAGATTGACACAAGTAACCACCTTCCCCGGAAACGAAGGCTCTCCGGTATTCGATAAAGATGGTGAAAATATCTATTTCGTCATGAATTCTACAACAGGTACTTCCGACAGAAATATTTTCAAGATCACATGGGACAGAAAAGACCTTACCCAAATTACTAAAGGAAAAACTTCCCCTTCATCTCTACAGGCTGATAAGGAGGGGAAGAATATTTACTTCCTGAAAAGAGGTGGATCAATTCAAAAACTCGCTACCTCAAAAGACAAAGCTGAACCCATTCCTTACAAGGGTAAAATGGTCTTGAACCATCCCGAAATCAGAAACCAGGTTTTTGAGGAAGGATGGAGAGCGTTGAATATGTATTTCTACGATCCTAAATTCCACGGCTGGGATTTTGAAGACCTGAAAGATAAATATAAACCAATTGCTGACAGAGCAACTACTTATGAGGATTTCCGTTATATCTATAATATCATGTTAGGTCAGTTGAATGCAAGTCATATGGGTCTTTACGGCTCAGGTCCGGAAGATACACAAAAAGACAGAACCGGCAGAATTGGTGTAGAAGTTAAACCGGCCTCCAGTGGCGTCGAAATAACTCATGTTGTTCCGGGTACACCGGCACAAAGAGAAGAAAGTACTCTCAACATCGGTGATGTAATTCTTTCTGTCGATGGCGAAGAAATAAAAAGCTCAACCAACTTTTATGAGCTGATGGCAAATACTTCAGGTGAAAAGGTGTTGCTTGAGGTAGAAAGAAAAGGTGGTGATACAGAAGAAGTTGTTATCCGTCCAAAATCTTCAATTGGTACTCAATTATATGAAGAATGGGTATCGAGCCGTAAAAAACTTACCGAGAAATACTCAAATGGCAGACTTGGATATATTCATATTAGAGGCATGGATATTAACAGCTTTGAAAGATTTGAGCGTGAGCTAATGGCAAGTGGATATGGCAAGGAAGGTATCGTTATAGACGTTAGATTTAACGGCGGCGGCTGGACTACAGATTATCTTATGACTGTCCTTAACGTAAGACAACACGCATACACAATCCCTCGTGGCGCGGTTAAAGACCTCGACAAGGAAAATCAAAAATATTCACAATATTATCCTTACGGTGAACGTTTGCCTTACGCCGCATGGGTAAAACCATCTATCGCGATGTGTAACTCCATGAGCTACTCAAACGCGGAAATCTTCTCTCACGCATACAAAACATTGGGCATTGGTAAACTTGTTGGTGAAACAACCTTCGGAGCTGTGATCTCTACCTGGGGTCGCGGTTTGCAAGGTGGATCATTTGTAAGATTGCCCAGAAGAGCATGGTATGTTAAAGCTACTGGTGAAAACATGGAAAAAGTTGGCGCGCAGCCTCATTTTGAGCTACAAAACGCACCCGATCAAGACTTTTTCGGTGACGACGCCCAGCTCCAGAAAGCTGTTGATGAATTATTGAAACAAATTGACGGTACACAGAATTAATAAAAAAGCGGCTCCCAATTCAGGAGCCGCTTTTAATTTATCTTTCTTGACTAAAGACTAACAACTATTTAACAAGATTCATTTTGCCGGCTTTCAATTTATCCCCGACACGAACTTCATATATATAAACTCCACTGGAAACATGCTGTCCCGTGCTGTTGGTACCATCCCATTTGCTAACATAATTGCCCGCCGGTAAATTATTGTTTACTAAAGTTGTGATGAGTTTTCCGGTAATATCATAAACCTTTAGTTCAACTTTGCTGTTCGTAAGATTATATGGTATTGAGTAAGAAATATAGGTTGATGGATTAAACGGGTTAGGATAATTGGCAACGAGAATTTCAGTTTCGGGGATAATAGATTCGTCTTCTGTTTCAAGACTTGTGATCAGGTGTGCACCAGCAGCCATCATTTCACCGTTTTCATCCGCAAGGTAAATGTTCACCCATTCCGGTCGTGATGCCTGACTCATATATTGGTCAGTCCATTCATCATCATTTATCCGCTTGAAGTTTGTTGTGGTATATTCATGGTAACTTGCTACAGGTCCGACAAAAGCGATGTTTTCACCCGATGGATGTTCGGCAACCACTACTGCCAGATCAATTGGTCCCGTTCCTGCGTGGGCAACCCAACCGACAGGAGAACCACCCTCATCTGTGGGAGAGGTATGATAATCCGCGACAATATAGTCCTGCGTGGTGAATGGAAGAAAGTCGTTCATCCATGCACTCAGGAATAGTTTTGGATACCATCCTGTATAAGGTGGCTCATTATATGTTACCAAATTTTCATAAAGCATTGAATGAAGGAATGATATTTCTTCATCAGTTAGTGATTCACCTGAAAGCTCTTTTGCCGCAACCGAGGCTAACGTATCGCAAACAGAACTGAAATGTTCAAAGTAGGCGATTGTCATATCCATGTTGTAAGGTGAAAAATCGATCAATTCAAAATTATCGGCAATTTCCTGCATCGATGATTTCATCCAGTTAAAAAATTCAGGATCAGGTTCAACATAACTGTACGGATAAGAACAAACTACTCCGCCTGTATAAGACTGTTTTGCATACAACAGGTTATCATGACGCAGTTCTGTCCAGCTTGATAGTTGAGAATTCATTTTTTCCTGCCACCATGCAGCGGATTGCATAAACTGGGGTAACTCATCGCGTACTTCGGGCGGATTGAGTTTCCTGATCGCGTTCAGCCACATATAATAAATTGAGCTTTTCCAATGCTCTTCGTCATAAGAATCGACAAGATATCTCACTGCCGCAAGATTGGTGCTATACTTGTATTCCTCCAATTCCGGTTGAAGTAATTGAGCGGAGGCATCATTACCGAGAGAAAATAAAATATCGAGTGTTGACGGAAGCATCCGTTTAATTTCAACTCCATTAAATTTTATTTTGTCGAAAACCACACTTCCTGTCACATAGGAATCAACAACAAATCGTTGTCCGAGCAGCATAAACGCAGATGCGGGTGTAATTTCCCCCGGATCCATGGGATTGTTGATCATTATCTGCGATAAAATTTTCTGAGCGGCAAAATCGTTTGTGAGTAATGATTCCTGGAACTCAACTACTTTTGCCGAATCGAGTAGTTGATAAGCGGCAGTAACATTTACATCAGCGAGTACCGCGTTAAGATTCGCGAGTGTTACATTATCCTGTTCCCCGACAAAATACGCTATGATATCTTCGAACTCCTGAAGATTGTCGCCAATCCCGGATAATTCTGCAAGTTCTGATATAATACAAGCATCGATAACCTGCCGTTTTACATCGGCGAAAGTTGGTTTCGGTATCATTCCTTCAGGTGAAGTGAGGTATAATTCAGTTCTGCCGAGCCACATCATTCCCCTGAAGTAATTTTCAAGTTCGGGATATATTTCACTTATGTAATGCCCGCGCGGTGTAAACTGACTAAAATCAATTTTTCGCGGTGTTTCGGCAAACAGCGGATATTCAACGACTCCCTCAGAATAGACGTAATTCAACAAAGTGCTGATCTCAGCGCTGTTTTCATCATAAACCGGTAATACATTCGCGCCAAGAAGTAATAGCGGTACGGTAACGTAAATATCAACATCCCTGAGTGATTGTTCCAGTTCCGGGAATGGTGTATAAAGTTGAGCCAATTCCGGTAATTTTGAATGGATGCCTTGCAGAATTTGCTGCAGAAGCGGTAACATTTTTTCATACTCAACCTGCATAAGGGTCAGATCGTATGAGCGGTGAAACGCGTGCAGAATTGCGTCAGCCGAGATAAAAACAGGTAAATCCTTGTGATAAATATCGATCATCTGCTGCCCGAAAGTCTCCTTCGCGAGGCGTTCACTCACCATAAATCCATTGTTACTCAACAACTCTTTTTCATCAGCGGTAAGTGAATATTTTTGAACAATCGTATCGTAGTAAAGGACATCATCATTATTCAGGTTAAAATCGCTGAGAAAAATCCCCGCATTATGCATATTGATTAGCTCTTCAGGAACCATATTCCGGTTATTATGAAGGAAGTTGCTGTATTCTTCAACCGAGAAAGTTTGCGCAAAACCAGAAACAGCAATTAGCAACAAGAGAAGTATAATTTTTTTCACTTTTCCCCCTAAAAAGTTTGATTATAATTCAAAATACAATTTTTGTTCGTGGATGTAAACCTCTTTTTTCGGTATTTATTTTTGCCCCTTCTTTTTCTAAATTCCCCCCAAAAAAATAAGGAATAAACGATTGTTTTATTCCATTTTTAGCTATTTTTACGATCAGACTTTTATTAACCGTTACAAATGCAGGAATTTACATGAAACTTTTTACAACAATCTTAATATTTACAATTGTGTCTATCTTACCTGCCCAGAACTGGGTAAGAATTGATACTGTTTTTGCACCTTCCGGCGTTGGAACTTTTAGTTTCAGTGCACCTTTTTTTGCCGATATGAATGAAGACGGCTATGATGATCTGTTGTTGGGTAATCTTGACGATATCGCAAAGTTTTATTTCAATACAGGTGAAAATATCCCTCCGGTCTTTCAGATTGATGACACTTTTCTCCATGACATTTACGCGAATGGTCAGCAGGGAACCAATTCATATTATCCTATCGCTGTTGATTTGGACAATGATGGAGACAATGATCTGGTAATTGGTGGTTATAACGGGTTGATTTATTATGAGAATCTTGGCGAAAATGATACTCTAAGGTGGAACAAAATTGATACAATGTTTGCCTCGGTTAACTTGCTTATCGGGCAGGATCCTAAACCGGCATTTGCCGATCTGGATAACGATGGTGATTTCGATATGTTCGTGGGTACCGGCGAAAGTTTTCTGGGGGGACCTGAACCGGGAATAATTTTAGCTTTCAGAAATAACGGCTCGCCTAAATCTCCATTATTCGAGGAAGATCAATCATTAAAGCCTGGTATTGGTGATTTGGGAAGAAACGCTTACCCTACTTTCGCGGATATTAACTCCAATGGTACAATTGATCTGCTGGTAGGACGTGATCTGAAAACTTTTACATACTTCACAAATACCGGTACGGATACAGTTCCCGCATGGACAGATAATTCATGGTTTTTCGCCTTTCCGGAAGAAACCACCTATTGGAAAAATCCGCATCTTTTCGACATAGACCGCGATAACGATTACGATCTTATATACGGTTCCGATAATGGAAGAATCTTTATGTACGAAAACACCGGAGATTCTGCCGCGGCAAGTTTTACGTATAACTCGGCGTATTTTAGTCTGATTCAGAATCCGGGTAAAGCATCAACTGTTTCGTTTGCGGATTTTGATGGTGACGGGGATCAGGATTTTATCTCGGGTAATTTTTACGGTGATATAAATTATTTTGAAAACAGAGGTTCAGCAGGAAAACCGGTTTTCAGAATCACTAACGCACCATTTTCCAATATTAATGTTGGTTCTATTTATAATAATCCTGTTTTCGTTGACCTCGAAGCGGATGGCGATTATGATATTGTTTCCGGAGCATTGAATGGCGCTTTAAAGTGTTATATAAATAACGGTACTACTTTTACCGAAAACACTACAATGTTTAATGGTATCACTGTTTCAGGAAGCAGTACATGCTCATTTGCTGATATTGACGGAGATGATGACCTCGATATGATCATGAATGGTGAATCATCCGGCGACTTCAAATTTTATGTCAATTCTGGTGATAATCAGTACGTGGAATATCCTGATCTGATAACAGGTCTTACCCCGCCAACAAGATCCGCGGTGCGTTTTGCCGATCCCGATGCTGATGGTGACTATGATCTGGTTTTTGGAAAAGTATTCGGACAGATTTATTTTCTGGAAAACACCGGCGACGCATCCGATCCTGAATTCGAAGAAAATACCGACCTCTTTGAAGGTATTGAAGTATTACAAAACGCTTGCGCGGATTTTACCGATCTTAACGGCGACACCAAACCTGATATGATAATTGGTGAGTATAATGGTGGATTTTCGCTTTACGAAAACTACTTTGCTGTTACATCATTAAATAGCAGACACAATTTACCGAGTGATTTTTCTCTTTTACAAAATTACCCCAATCCGTTTAACCCTGCTACGAATATTGAGTTCATTTCACCAATTAAAGGAACAGGTTCAATTTATGTTTATGATGTTTTGGGAAATTTAATTAAGTTTAAAGAGTTAAATATCGCAGCCGGAGTAAATTATTATAATTTTACAGGGCAGAATCTGGCGAGTGGTGTTTATATATACAGAGTTTCAATCTTTGACAATTCGGGGCAGCTTCAATTCACATCATCCAAAAAGATGATGCTTCTGAAGTAAATTCAAATCTATAGCTGATAGGGTAAATTTACATTTGGGTATTTATGATTTCAGGGTGGATTATTCCACCCTGATTAAGCTTGTCACAAAAAATGTGACAAATTAATCATAGTATTCTTGAAATGTGATTGTCGTCACGATGTTTATTTTTACTCCAGATGTTTCACAGGAGCTTTAGGTTATGGATGATATAATGTTGATGCTTTTTAATCTGTTGAAGATTCTCGTGGTTGTAACCATAGCTGTGATAATCTTGACGTACCTCTATAATTTGGTTGTTGGTAGAAAAAGACAATCAAAAGAAGAGCAGTCATTAATAGAAAGAAAGGAAGCAGCGAAAAAAAGAGAAGCTGAAGAAAAATTAAAAACCAGGACTAAGAAAAAAACCTCTTCAGACCTTTCATTAAGTCATTCAACAGATCACAGGGAGCACTCCAGAAGCAGGTCTCGTTCTTCACGCGATTCGAAGGTACATTCTTCTGATTTCGCCAAGAGAATTACTCTTACAGAGACCGAACGTTCAAAAAGGCAACCTGTAATAACAATTACAAAACCGGAAGAAATTGCAGCTACCAAATTTGATGAAAAAAGGGTTCGCTCAAAGAAAAAGAAAGTCTCACCCAGAATGGAAGTTGTTTACATTAAAAAGAATTATTTTAGTAAACCTGTTCCTGTAAAAGTATTCAAATAAGTTTTTTCAAAATAATTTAGTTCTTATCTTTAGCCCCTGAATTAAGGAGAACTATGTTATTTTTAGGTGAAATATCCGCACTCGCTGCAGCACTGCTCTGGTCATTTAACAGCATATCTTTAACTGAGGCAACCGTCCGGGTGGGGTCGGTACTCGTTAATATTGCCCGCATGTTTTTTGCTTCCTTCTATCTGATTATCACCATTTTACTTCTCGGCGCTTCATTCGATCTATCATCTTCCCAATATTTTAACCTGATAATTTCCGGGTTTATTGGTCTGATTGCAGGAGACACATTCCTGCTAAAATCGCTTGAGCAAATTGGCGCGCGCCTCGGAATGTTACTAATGTCGCTTGCTCCCCCGATATCAGCGGTTCTGGCATTCATATTTCTTAATGAGGTATTATCTCTTACCGCCGTTATTGGAATTGCAGTTACACTTTTAGGAGTAGCATTTGTAATTCTCGATAAAGGGCAAAAAGCTCAGCCGCGCAAATTTAATCTCGCAGGTGTTGTTTTTGGTATTTTAGCCGCAACCGGGCAGGCAACCGGACTCATATTCGCGAAAGAAGCATTTTACGAGGGTCCTCTTGATGAATTCGTAGCTGCTTTTATCAGAATTTTCACCTCCACAATTGCACTCTATTTTGTAGCGCGACTGTTCGGGAAAATTAAAAACCCGGTAAGAGTATATAAAAATGATCCTGTTGCATTCAAGCATACCATATGGGCATCGATCCTTGGACCATACCTTGGAATAACCGCAAGTTTGCTCGCTGTGGCTCACACAAAAGTTGGGATTGCCGCCACACTCATGGCTACAATGCCAATACTAATGCTGCCGATTTCAAAATATTATTATAAAGAGAAGTTAACATGGAAGGCAATACTTGGTGCTTTTATTGCCGTTGGAGGGGTATCATTATTATTTATAAATGATATATAATCGCCGGATGTTTGACCAAAAAGTCTAAATACCCAATGAATCATCCTCCGTCTTTCGACTATCGTCGAAATCCACCTCCTTCGTAAGGAGGACTTTTAAAACTGGCAGATTTGCCAAAGGTCAAAAGTCCTTCCCTTTAATAAAGTTTACAAACCTCAGGTTTGGGAAATCCGCCCCAGGCGGATAGGATGGGTTCGTTTAATATCATGCTTTTTTCGGGGGTTTCCCGCCCTGCGGGACAAGCGAGAGACGTTGTCGTGAGCTTTTGCCTGCCCCGTGTAGCGGGGTCGAAGGGCTTCACCCACCTATGATGGTCGTTAATCTATGATTGTAAATTTTAAGTAACAAACGAAAAACAAAAACTGAATGCCTCCCGATTTTACTGTAGGACAATGACATAGATGTTTTTGCAAGGGGCTTACTCCCTTTTTAGTCAGCCCCTGGTCTTTACAATTTTTCTGTAATAAAATCTGTGATCATCCTGAATAAATGCTGGCGTGTATTACCGCCGTAAATAGAATGATTCTTCTCGGGATAGTAAAACATCCTGAACTGCACACCTTCTTTTATCAACTTTTCTGATAATTTGATTGAATTCTGCAGGTGAACATTATCATCAGCGGTTCCATGGATAAGGAGAAGATCACCTTTTATATTACCGGCATGTGTCAAAACAGAACCGTTTTTATACCCCTCCTGATTTAGCTCCGGAAGAGACATATATCTTTCTGTGTAAATATTGTCATAATAATGCCAGTCTGTCACTGGAGCAACTGAAACTGCGGCTTTATATAAATCAGGTTTCATAGCTAAACTGAGAGATGAAACGTAACCGCCATAACTCCATCCCCAGATACCTATTCTGTTTTCATCAATGTAACCAAGAGTTTTCATATATTCGGCGGCTGCGGCAATGTCGTTAACCTCATATTTTCCAAGCTGTCTGTAAACCACGTGTTTAAAATCGGTTCCTCGACCACCTGTGCCTCGGTTATCAACGTATAAAATAACATATCCATTATTCGCGAGATAATGATGCCACAGCAGAGAACTTCCGCCCCACCTGTCCCTGACAATCTGTGAACCGGGCCCCGAGTAGTTATAAATGAGCATCGGATATTTTTTTGAGGCATCGAAGTTATAAGGTTTGATCAACATCATATTGATGCCGACACTATCTTTTGTGAGGAAGCTCTTGAATTCAGGTGTGCGAAGGTTATAGTCTTCGAGTATATTTTTTTCGCTACCCTTGACCGTATATAACTTTTCGCCGGTAATATTATATAATGTAACCAGACTTAACCGGTGAATACTATTGTATGTATCGATAAAATAGTTTGGATTGTCACTCAGTGATACATCATGATAGCCTTTGGGTTCGGTTAGTCTTTTCAAATTTGAGCCATCAAACTCAACAGAGTATAAATCCTGAAAAATAGTGCCTCTGATATTTGAGGTAAAAAATATTTTATCGAACCTGAAATCGATAGCCTCAATTTCGTTTACCTCTCTCGGACCAATATCAAGATGTTTTACAAGATTCCCCTGATAATCGTACAAATAAATATGTTTATATCCGCTCCGCTCGGAAGTCCATGTAAATAATTTCTTTTCAGGGATAAACCTCAGATTATCGTCTGTTTTAATCCATCCTTCAGATTTTTCCTCAATCATCTCAAACATTTCTTCATGTTCCGGATTATAGAAAAGTAATTCAAGTTTATTCTGGATGCGGTTTGTTTTCTGTATTGCGAAAAATGATGTCCCCTTTACCGGTGTTATTTCAGGTATATAAAACTCTTCATCGTAATTGAATGCCAACCAGTTGATTTCACGTGTATCTGTATTTATGATGCCCACAGTCATTGAGGAATTTTCGCCACCGGCTTTAGGATATGGAATATCTAAAAAATTGAAATAAAGTGAATCCCATTTAGCAATTTTAACTTCAGGGACATATTTCTGATCAAACCTCCAAAAGGCTATAAAATTCCCCTGATCAGAAGCTCTCCACCCTTTAACAGCGCCAAGTTCCTCCTGATATACCCAGTCAAAATGACCATTTATTATATTACCATCACCATCAAAAGTTAATTGAACAGTTTCAAAAGTTTCGAGGTTATAACGGAAAAGATTATCATCTTTTACAAAGACTACACTTTTACTATCACCTGTAAATCCGGGCACCCACTGTTTTGAATTTTCCTCTTTTAATAGATGCCAATAATCTTCTTTTGTATCGTAAATAATAATATCACCACCGGGCTTCGAGTATCTCGGCATCAGGTAGTTTGTTATAAGAATATATCTTTCGTCAGGAGACCACTCATACCATTTTATTCCGGCACTTTCATCACCAATTCTGGCAGATACTTTTGAACCTTCCAGCACGGTCTCCATTTTGGCAGAACCGGGACTCCATTTGACTATATTATTTTCACCGGAGTTGAGATCATAACGAAGATAAGTATAAGCCTCTCCAGCCTCTATCCATTGAACCTGTGACTGGGAGGGTGAAATTAATTCCGGGTTAGAGAATATATCATCAAACGTAAGCTCTTTTTTCTGTGCAAAAACTAAAACAGAAAACGAAAGAAAGAGAAGAATTATTTGTCTCATTGTTTTCTCCGATATTATAACTGCAATTCTTTACGCATAAGTGATAAACTTTCCTCGATAGTGCGTGGTTTATAACCAAGTTCGGTCTCTGCCTTGAGAATTACCAGCCCGGATTTTAACGGTCTTGGTGCCGGCTGATTTAATTCAGCAGTAGTAATTTCTGAAATGAATGATTTGTCCAAACCAAAATAGTCAGCGATCCTCAATGTAAACTGATATCTGTTCAAAAATTCCGATCCGCCAATATTATATACACCGGATTTGTCAAATTCAATAATCCCCGAGATGGCGGAAACCAGATCATCAATAAAAGTCGGGTTATTTATCTGATCGTTGACAATTCGTATCGGTTTTTCATCTTTTAACGAATTCACTACCCATTTCACAAAATCTTGTCGCCCATGCCTGGCTACACCGTAAAGTACATTAGTACGAATTACCGCATGTTTAACCCCGGATGCTTTTAAGGCATTCTCCCCCGCTAATTTTGTTCTGCCGTAATAACCAATTGGTTCGGGTCTGTCTTCTTCAGTGTAAGGACCTGAATTTCCATCAAAAACATAATCTGTCGATAAATGTATAATTTTGGCTTGAGTAATTTTACCATACTTCGCGAGATATTCAACCGCGTTAACATTAGTGCTGTAGGCCGCCTCTTTATCAGATTCACATTTATCTACGTTGGTGTATGCCGCAGTATGAATTATCACATCAGGATAAAATTCTGTTACAACTTTCTTTACGGCTTTTTTATCGGTAAGGTCAAGAGATATATATGGTATTCCATCAATGACCGATTTTTCCTCGAATGAAGATCCCAGAAGTTCAACATTCTTATTTGCTGAATAAAATTCTATAATTCTCTGACCAAGCATGCCATTAGCACCGGTAACTAAAATTCTCAGTTTTCTCATTCTCTTTTCAATTTGTTAATAATAAAATCAATACTTTTCCCGGATTCTATTGAAGCGAAATTTTCTGACACGACAGTCGCTTCTTCCAAAGCCGAAAATACATTACCATTCAAAACATAATAATAAAAGAAGAATGCACCAAAAATATCTCCACACCCGACGCACCCCCTGGTTGAAATTCTTTTTATAGAAATGAAGGAATATTCCACTTCCTCATTTTTTCGGTAATATACTGCCGCGCCTTTGGCACCGTATGTTACAATCAGCACCTTCACCCCTGCCGACAAGATTTCCCGAATAGATTCAGACTGAGCCGGGAAAATTTTGATACTTTCAAGTTCAGTATCATTTACCTGAATAATGTCAAAGCAATTCAACCACTCTTGCCGTGAGGGCAATTTTCTAAAATATCTTCGTCCCTGCTCATCCATTCCACGTGTAAGAGTGTGTAAATCCGCATACATTATTCCTTTGTACTCGGCTCTGACCCGTTTTATATCCTCCAGCTTAAAATCATTACCGGAGATGAAATTGAACAAGATACCATCAAAATTGGTCAACCTTTCATTTTCGGGAAGCGGTAGTGGTTCAGGCATGGCAAGATACCTCTCCTCCCGTTCTTTATCAGGGTGAATTGTTAGTTCAACCCGAACACCTGATTTTATTTCAGGTGAAAGAGACCTGTCATATCGATCATATAAAGGGGCGAACCATTTATATTTATCATCGATACCTGTTAAAATGGAAATATTATCCTCGGAAGTTGAACATCCTGTAACACCAATAACGTTGTAATATATGCCGCCCGGTGAATATTTTTTCTCATCGTTCTGTAAAACAGTATCAAAGGCTGAATGTCCGGCAAATAATAAATTCATACTAAGTGTCAAAATAAATTGCTGATACCTGAAATAAATTTTACATAAATTAAGATGTAAATATTGCTAATAAAAGTTTTTATTGCCAAATCGACGAAAATTTTATGAAAATTGGAATTACATGTTACCCAACCTATGGCGGGAGTGGTGTTTTAGCCACTGAACTCGGAAAAGCCCTCGCCGACAAAGGTCATTCTGTTCACTTTATAAGTTACGCGCTTCCTACGAGATTGAGTCATTTTTACGAAAATATATATTACCATGAAGTAGAATTCAGTAGTTACCCACTATTTGAGTATCAGCTTTATTCTCTTTCACTGGCTAGCAAAATGATTGAGGTGATAGAGTACGAAAACCTCGATCTGCTTCATGTTCATTATGCTATTCCACATGCGGTTAGCGGCTTCCTCGCACAGCAGATATTAAAGAAAAACGGTATCGATGTAAAGATGATCACAACCTTGCATGGTACAGATATTACGCTCGTTGGACTCGAACCATCATTTCTTCCACTGGTTAAATTTTCCATTGAGGAGAGTGATGGTGTAACGGCTGTATCGCGCTTCCTGGGTGAAAAAACCCTTACGAATTACCAGATCAACAAGGATATCCAAATCATTCACAACTTCGTTGATACAGATGTTTTCAAACCTGTAAAAAACGAGAATTTCCGCAAGCACATCGCTCCTGACGGAGAAAAGATTCTTGTCCATACTTCAAATTTCAGAAAGGTTAAACGCGTAACTGATACCATTAAAGTACTAAGTCTGGTTAAAGAGGAGATACCTGCAAAACTGGTACTTGTGGGGGATGGACCTGATAGATCGGAATGTGAAAGACTTGCGCGTGAATTAGATCTGCAGAAAGATGTGATATTTCTCGGGAAGCAGGATGGTCTTGTTGAAATATTTGGTGCTTCTGATCTGTTCCTTATGCCGTCGCAATCAGAGAGTTTCGGACTCGCGGCGCTTGAAGCTATGGCGTGCGGTATTCCGGCTATTACTTCAAGTGTGGGTGGTTTACCGGAACTAATTCTCCACAATGAAACAGGTTATATTGCGGAGATTGGTGATATTGAAAGAATGGCAAAATATGCCATTTCATTATTCAAAAATGAAAGAAAATTTTTGAAATTCTCGGCTAAATCGAGGGAACGGGCTGTAACCGCCTTTGAAAAAAGTAAAATTATTCCTCAATACGAAGAATATTACGAAAAGATACTCAACAGTTAGAGCCGAAAATAAAGTCTCTTTCGATTTGCTCAAATTTGGGCGCCAGTCTGTCTTTTTCGCTCAAGACAGGATTTTCTACCAACCAGTCAATATTTAGTGTTTTATCGGTAAAGGTTATGGCGCGCTCATCCTTTTTGCTGTAATAGCCTGTACATTTATACATAAAAAGCGCTTCCTCGGAAAGGACACTAAATCCGTGAGCAAATCCCGGCGGCAACCAAAATTGTTTTTTGTTATCAGCTGAAAGTTTTATCGCGAAAATTTCCCCGAAGGTTGGGGATCCAAACCGGATATCTACAGCAACATCCAAAACTTCACCCGTTAAAACCTGGCATAACTTGCCTTGAGGATTATCCCCAACCTGATAGTGCAGCCCGCGTATAGTACCTTTTTTCGAAAATGATATATTATCCTGAACAAAACGGGTATTTGTTACATTCTCAACAAAACTTTTCTCTTGCCATGATTCGAAGAAAAAGCCTCTATCATCTTCAAAAATTCGTGGCTCTATAACAACAAGACCTTGCGGTTTAACTTTAGTATATTTCATATTGCTCAATATTTTTGATTTTGATGCCAATTCCAGGCATGTGAAATTATTTCATCCAGACCATATTCAGGCTCCCAACCAAGTACAGATTTTGCTTTACCATTGTCTGCAACCAATACATCAGGGTCACCGGGCCGCCTGTCCGCAATATCCGCGATAATATCTTTACCGGTTATTTTCCTTGCGCTATCTATCAATTCTTTAACAGAAAAACCATTTCCGGTACCGAGATTAAAAATATCGGAAGCACCTCCGTTTTCAAGGTATTTAAGCGCGAGTAAATGGGCGTCTGCCAAATCATTCACGTGAATATAATCCCTTATGCATGTACCATCAGGGGTATTGTAATCGTCACCAAAGATAAAAACTTTCTCTCTTTTACCCAATGCAACCTGCAAAACAATCGGGATAAGGTGAGGTTCAGGATCATGACTTTCTCCAATCATTCCCGCGGGATCGGCGCCTGCCGCGTTAAAATATCGAAGAGCGACATAATTCAAATCATACGCGTCAGAAAAATCGCTCAGAGTATTTTCGATCATAAGCTTTGTCCGGGCGTAGGGATTGATCGGTTTTACAGGTTCGCTTTCAGAAATTGGCACTTTAACAGGGTTACCATATAGTGAGCACGTTGACGAGAATATAAATTTATCAACGCCCGCGGCTTTCGCTGCCCGAATAAGGTTCAAACTTCCCGCTGTATTGTTTACATAATACACTTCAGGGTCTTCAACAGATTCTCCTACATACGCAAATGCCGCGAAATGAACTATCGCATCGGGTGAAATTTCTTTTACTGTTTCAGCCAACTTTTTAAAATCTGTAATATTAACATTATAAAGTTTAACACCCTCGGGAACAGATTCTTTATGCCCTCTTGACAAATTATCAATGATGGCAACATCATATCCGTTTTTTAATGCCTGCCTCACGAAGTGAGAGCCAATATAACCGGCACCACCTGTAACAAGAATCGTCATAATATCCTTTCTTTTAAGCTAAAATATATAAAAAAAAGTTGATTCATTCGTAACTACCGGGGCTTTAAGATTACTTTATGTTTGATAAATAAATTTAATACAATTTGTCTAATTAAATAATACTTGCTTATCCGTAAAAAATAAATTATTTTAGCCTATAAAAGATTCATGGAGTTTTATTATGCAGGCGACTTTAGAAGCTACCGATACCAAGATGGCTGAAATGATGGCTGAATTAACATGTGAATTAGCGCGTACTTGCAACGAAAAAGAAAATTATTTTGCGGCTATGTTCAATCTTACACCCGCTGAATTTAAGTGTTTAAGGCTGTTCAGTAAAAAGAGCTCTTTGTCTATAAAGGAAATTGCTCACAAAATGAAAATCACTCCCGGCAGGATTACTCATATCCTTACCGCCCTGGAAGATAAAAAGTTTATTAAACGAAGAGTTGACCCGGCTGACAAGAGAAACGTAATTGTCTCGCTTACACCAAAAAGCACCCCCTTCATCAAAAATCTGAATGAGAATCATATTAAGTTGCATGAAGATATTCTCAGGAAAATTGAGCCGGCAAAAAGAGAACTCATTCTAGGTGCCATGGGTGATGTGGTTAACGCGCTGAGAAGCTGGTCGAATAGCCGTCAATAGCTACTCATACCAGGAAAGCACTTCATAAAATCGTGTGTGTGGAAATTCAGGCGGCACGTATGACATGAACCGGGAATCATACGTATGTATGAATTTTAATCCTTTGTAAGGCAGCCAGATTCCACTAACCTGGTGGTACTGTGCTGTCTGCCTTGTATTTGCGGCAATCAATCCTCCCAGTATATCCCACCTGCCTAAAAATCCCTGATTAATAAGATTATCATCGGGACCAATATTTCCAAGAAGAGAAAACATGGATGCCTGAGTTATTATATCGTCATTTTTGGTATCATCGTTATACTGCAGCCTGATATGCCTTTCCGCAACAATCCCGAGAATATCATCGGAGTTTTCATTATCTCTGGGGTCTTCATCATATTTCAGGTCATCAACCTGATAAACATATCCGTAGCTGCTGCTTCCCTTTCCGGTCGCTACTATGGTGACACTTCCATCAACTGTTCCCTTTGTGTAAATATTCCCTTTTTCAACATAAATCACTCCGTTTGAACTGAGCGTTGATATGTCTTCTGTGACAGGTGTTGTCCAACTCGTATCTCCGTAAGCATTATAACTGTATGTTACAGATCCGTCATCATTGAAATAGAGTCGCATATTTATTCCTTTACCCGAACCGGTTGTGTCATTGAATACCTTACCCGCGTTACTCCGCATTCCGGAAGTATCGAACTCAAGCGGGATATCAATTCCGGTTTCGAATCCTCCGTAAAATTGAGGGTCTTTTGACCAGTAAGTTGTTAAACCTGATTTACTTGTAACCTTCCCCCAGAAGACTGGTGAGCCATAAGTGTATAACCTGCCATTTACATGAAAAGGACCATTGAAGGTATCTCCGGTAGCAGGGGCAGCGCTCATGGAGTTGTAATAATTGCCGAACTTCGAGAAATAACTTGGCTGAAGCAACACTTCAACCGTGTGAGTCAAACCCTCATATGTTCCTGTAGAAGTGATCTTCTTCAGTTCACCCACGGTATCAATCACTACATCTATTGTACCGCCATCAAAAGAAATATTACTGAAGCCCGCAGTCCATGTTTTGTTAATGTAAATTTCGTTACTCGCCATATTCGCCCCGGATACCGCAATATTATAAGCCAGAGTTTCTCTGTAATAGTCAACAAAGTTATCTGCAGCCCTTCCCGAAAATCTTAAAAGATTGTTTCCAATGCCAAGGAAAATAGCGCTAAATCCCAGTACAAGCAATATCGCTGCTTTACCACCCATATCATCTGTTCCTTAAATTTCTTGCCGCAAGACGAATCTGTCTCCAGAACGCGTTTGAGTAATTCTCATCATAAGCCGCAATATTTTCAACCGTTACACTTATCCTCATTGTAAATATTTCCGATGGCTGAGCTACCGGGAATGGAATAACATTACCCAGGGCATCATAATATTCCAAATCAAATTGAGTTATACCCAGATTTACACCTATTGCCGAATCGCTATTAGCTACCCGGAACAGATATCTGTCACGCGGATTGGGTGTATGCGTCAGGGCACTGGTATCACTGAGTGAATATCTCAGGGTGTCAACCACACCATTGTCATTCAAATCTGTCAGAAAAGAAATTGAAGTTGAATCTGCAGTCAATATTGATTTGGCAGGATCAGGAATTTTTGTCCAGTCGTCGCAGTAACCTATTTTCCTGAAATCATGTTCAATGAGTGTTACAACCTCAACAAGCGCTTCCTGGACAGTCAGCTCTCCCGCGTAAACATATGATTGTTCAGTCGCGGTATCGTTGATATTAATTAACATCAATAAAAGCATACCACCGATAATCGAAGAACCAATTATATCTATTAAAGTACTGAATCCCATAAATCACCTGAAATAAAAATAGCTGTAAACCGAAGACAACCTTACCGTGTCTGTCATAAACGGACTTGTAACCATTACAAATATCCTTTTGTGCCATGTTTTAGTTGGTGTTACAGGCACATCAGGCGCGTTTGCCCGCACATAATCAACCCGGCACTGAATTCGGAATTGAGCCGAAGCCTGAGTTGTGTCAATAATATCGAGTCCGTCGTAATCATCAAAATCATTAAAGTTGGGATAATATTCATTCCACGCGTGACCCACCGAAGTGAGTTGCGAAGTAGATATTGCCGGACTGGCTACTGTGTACGAGTCAAATGCTTTTCCTTTGGCTTCTTCAATGATGGAAGTTCCTATTGACACAGCGAGAATACCATATTTATTGTCGTGCATAATTTCATTGGTAGTAAGGAAGCCGGAGTTCACCCTGAAGATTATTATCATCAGCAGTGTCATTGCTCCAAGTGTCATTAACATTTGTCCGGTACTCATTTTGGTATCATAATTGTTTCTATAAATACAGAAAGAATAAAATCAAACATTATGCTAAACCGGGAAATGTTGAAAAATGAGTAAAAAGAGAGAATAATCTATTAACTGATAAATACCAGACAGAAATAATTACAGGTATATTTCATAACAATTAAAGAATTTTTACAATGGAAGCTTACAACATAATATTTGCAGCCCTTTTGTTTTGGAGTTTCGCCCAGAACGCCGGTGATGTAAAAAACAGTTTTACATCTAACGGAACACCTTTACTAACCAAACCAAACTCCTATCTTCAGAAAGCCCCGTTAAATATTTCCGCAATCATCATTCTCTTCCAGGTGGCGGCAATTTTTAGCCTGGGTAAACTGGATTATCCTTTTGATGCATCCTTTCTCAAGTTAACCTCCTTGCTCGGATATGCCCTTATGAGCAGGTTACAGTATAAAGCAGCGCGTTCTTTAGGCAGGCAATACTCACCTGAAATAATCGTTTACAAAAACCATGAGATTGTTGCCAAAGGACCTTATAAATTTATGCGTCATCCGCAATATTTCGGACAAGTGGCAGGTAATATTTTCGCGGCAATAGCCCTCGCTAACCCTTTTTTATTGATTTTCACCCTATTCCTTGAGTTACCTCTTTATATCAAGAGGGCACGCCTTGAGGAGTTATTGCTGAAGAAGTATAATTCGAAAGATTATTCCGGATATGCGACAAAAACTATCTTTTAGCCCAAAGTATAGTTGTTTGAATTACCTCTACATAACTAACTGTAACCTCTCCCTTTGCCGATAACCGGCATCCGGAGAGGTTAATAATAAGCTATCCGTTCAATTAAACATGGTACTTTCCTTTATCCTGTAAAAATTCAGCTATTATTAGTAATTTTGCACTGTAGATCATTTACGAATATTGGAGCGACCATGCACAAGTTTTCACTTCTATTATTTTTAATTTTAGTTTCGTTGACCCAGGCGCAGGAAATCAGGGTATTGAACGAAACAAAAGCAGAAATCGACGGGATATACTCCCACGCGATGTTTTCACCAAACTCGGAAGAGATGTATTTCACTACCGATAATTATATCGGGTTGTGGAAATACAACATCGAGTCGAAAAATGTTGAGCAAATATCAGATGAAATGGGTGCAGGATACCGGTTTTCATTTGATAAATCCGGCAATAAAATCTATTACCGTACCGATCAGTTTTCACAAGGCAAAAGATATTCAACAATTATTGAGAAAGACCTGTTAACCAACCGACAAAGTAATATTGAATCAAACCTGAGAAACGCTACCCCACCCGTGATTCTTAATTCAGGGAAATCACTCTATTTCGTTAACAATACATTAAAAGAAGCAGGAATCGCCAATGAATCAGCCAAAAATGACATTGCTGTTCTCTCAAGAGGTTACGATATAGTTTTATTCAGGGATGGTAAAACAAGTGAGCTGAAACCACTTGGAAATAAACACTACATCTGGGCTTCACTTTCACCTGATCAGAATAAAGTATTGTTTACAGTCCCGGGTGAGGGGACATTTATTTCTGATATAGCAGGGAATATTCTTGCGGAATTTGGTTATGCCAACGCGGCAAAATGGTCCGGTGATTCAGAATATATTGTATTTATGAAAGACTTCGATGACGGACACGTAGTAACTTCATCTGATATTTATGTCGCAAAGGCTGATGGCAGTTTCGAGCAAAATATCACAAATAGCGGAAACAGGATAGAACTTTATCCTTCCTGGTCTGCTGACGGGAGTAAAATTCTTTTTAATACTTCCGAAGGGGAAATTTACTATCTGACAGTAGAAACGGCTGAGGAGGAATAATATGAAAAAGTTACTATTGTTAATGATAATTTTCAGCGGAATCCTTTCAGCGCAAGACCTTACCGGATACAGGATTTATATAAATCCCGGTCATGGCGGGTATGATTCAAATGACCGTTTTATAGCAGCAACAGGCTTCTGGGAATCTGTGGGTAATCTTCATAAAGGACTTGAATTATATGACATGCTTGAAGACCTGGGCGCTACTGTTGATATAAGTCGTACCACTAATTTTTCTTCGGATGATTTACCGCTATCGGTAATTGCTCAGTTGGCTAACCAATTCAACGCGGATTATTTTCACTCAATTCATTCGAATGCATTCAACGCACAAATTAACTATACCCTGGTACTGTTCAGAGGATATGATAATCAGCCGGTATTCCCGCAGGCTAAAACTATGGCTCAGATTCTCTGGCAAAAAATTTATGATGTAAACCGTGGTTACTGGACTTACGGTTTTGTTAATGCTCGCGGCGACTGGGATTTTTACGGAAGCACCTCCGGTCTGGGCGTTTTAAGGAACTTGAATATGCCCGGTACTCTGTCTGAAGGGTCCTTTCATGATTACATCCCTGAATCATGGCGTTTAATGAATTATGCATATAAAACGCACGAATCATTCGCGATCGCCCGTTCTTTCCTCGATCTTTACAACCAGCCTGATTATCAATTTGGTATTGTTGCCGGAATATTACGCGATCCCGCTCAGGGAGTTTCCTATTATGCAATTCCCGCGACCAATGACCCGAAAAACCCTGTTGGAGAAGTAACAGTAAGATTGGAACCGGGTAACCTGACATATACAACCGATATGATGAACAACGGCTATTATATGTTCGACAGCCTTGCTCCCGGTAACTATACGGTTTACTTTGAACATCCCGAGTATGTTAACGACTCTACCGAAATAACAGTCACTGCCGGTGTCAGTAAATTTGCCGACAAAATGTTGCAGTTTGATATCACTGTTCCACCTGTCGTGGTCTCAAGTAATCCTGAAAATGGTGCAAATGATGTTTCCGCGATTGGTCCGTATTCATTTACTTTCAGCAGAGAGATGTCAGCAGAATTAACACAAAATGCTTTTGAGATAAATCCGGCGGTCAATGGAAATATTTCGTGGAGTTCGGATGAGCGGACATTCTTTTTTACTCCTGATGAACCGCTTGAAATTCTCACTGAATACACCGTTTCTTTCGATACTACCGCAAGAAGTGTGTATGGTTACAGTCTTGATGCGCCTTTTGAGCTTACTTTCACAACCGGATCAAGAAATAGCCTTTCAGCTACATCATTTTATCCGGCTGATGGAGAAACCGGTATAACTACGTATCCTCAGGTAAGAATAAATTTTGACGCCCCAATTCTGCAATCTTCATTAACCAATAAGGTTGCGCTTTATGACTGGAATGACGCTAAACTCCCAGTTAGAAACGTGCAGATTGTTATCGGAGACCTTACTTCATACATTAGGTACGAATCTAAAGACGAACTTGAACCAAATTCGGTTTATAAAGCGGTATTTAGCGCGGGGATTAAAGATCTGGAGGGTTACGAACTTCAGGAAGATATTATAATGAACTTCACAACTACTGATGAGGAATATTTTAGTGGAAATATCTTTAACGCATGCGAAAACCTGTCAGATTGGGTGAGTCCGGCTAACAATGCCTCGTCATATAATTTCAACCCCGACCATACAGTCTTACAAACAGTAAATAAACCATTGTTTGAAGGTTCAGCATCCCTGGAGTTGGAGTACGAATTTACCGCAGCCGAAGGTGAAGTATATATTACACTCAATTCCCCCTTCGATATTGGTACTAATACAAATAGTGCCGGAATTTGGGTATTTGGTGATTTGAGTGGAAACGTTATCAAGTATGAATTTACAATTAGCGGATCGAGTGAATTTGTTTTATCCGATACTCTGGATTTCGCCGGCTGGAAAATGTTTAATGTTGACTTGAATAATCTCACACAATCAGATGAAATATTGTTCAAATCAGTAATAGTTGAAAAAACCGGTGATGGTAATTTTGGCGGTATGGTTTATTTTGACGCATTACAAACTGACGCTGAAGTAACTTACGTGGAAGAGAGTAATTTAACACCGGATAATTTCAGATTATTCCAGAACCATCCAAACCCGTTCAATCCGGCGACACAGATAAAATATCAGTTGAAAGAAAGCTCGAATGTTAAGCTTACAGTCTATGATATGCTCGGTTCAGAAATAGAGACGCTGGTAAATAGTGAGCAGCCTGCAGGTACATACAGCGTTAGTTTTGATGCTTCCAAACTTTCCAGCGGAATTTATTTCTATACAATCGTCACAGAAAACTTTGTTAAAACAAGGAAAATGGTTCTTATCAAATAGTGTAAATAGTGCTGATTTGTTAGTACTGAGTGCCGTAGAGACGCCATAAACGGCGTCTCATGCACACCATGAATTTATGCAGGGCGGGTTATTGACCTGCCCTTTTTATTTTTTGTCACTACACAAAAACAAAAGCCCCGAAAGAATTAACTCCCGAGGCTCTTGCAGGTATTTCCTGTACCTTCCAGGTGCCCATGAGAGGAATCGAACCTCTGACCTGCGGTTTAGGAAACCGTTGCTCTATCCCCTGAGCTACATGGGCGGATGATTATAATCCAGATGCCAAATATAAATATTACACCCCACTAATTCAAAATGTATTTAATACAGCATAACATTGTGGAGACGAGATTCTCTACTTCCACCTTTCCTTCGTAGAGACTCTATATGGTTGCTGAGCTTGCCGCCTTCCCCCCGCGCGGGGAAGTAAATGGCGTCTAACTATATCGGAGACGCGATATATCACGTCACTACAGGCTTTGGCCCTACTTCACCAGCTGCATCTTTTTACTAATTGTTGTCCCCGCGTGTGTGAGCCGATAAACATAAACGCCGGAAGCAACACCTGCTCCCGCGCCATCATTGCCGTCCCAGATAACCGAATACGATCCCGCAGCTGAATACTTATCCACCATGGTTCTAACTCTTCTCCCGGTGATATCAAAAATTTCGAGTCTGGCTCTACCCGGTTTATCGAGAGAATAACTAATAGTTGTGGATGGGTTGAACGGATTGGGATAATTTTGTTGAAGATCAAAACCGGTTGGAAGCGTCGAAATCCGCTTAATATTTGTAACGATTTCAAGAATTTTATCCGCGGCGTTCTCACCTGAAATATAAGCGCCGTGGGTTGTTCCCCGGTATGCGTTGATAGTATGTTCACCGGCGAAAAACAGTTTTCCGTCAACGGGCGTCTGCCAGTCATCAAAATATTCGGGGGAAGAAGCAATATTGGCAAAAGAATAGGAACCTTTCGCGAATTCATCCTGAGTCCACCGCGAAACCACCACGCCGGTTGGTTCGGGAATAGAATCACCATAAATTGTTTTCAGGATAGCCATAACATCATCCTTGATTTGCTCATCTGTCTGCGATTCCATTGTAAGACCGTAAAGCCCGAATCCGAAAGTCATTAGTCCGTTCACAGGTACGAACTTTCTCGCGTTGAGAAAATAGGGGTACTTTCCTTTCAGATCGGTAGTTACACCAATATATTGCATCTCCTCATCCCAGAAAATGTCATCAAAACTGAGGAATACCTTGTTGATATATCCAACCTTCACCTGGTCAACCAGCTCAGTTTTGGAGGTGGGCAATTCGGGGACAAACTCAACACTTTCATTTTTCAAAACACCCAGCGGCAAGGTAACCACCACATGATCAGCTTCAAATTCACCATTGTTGGTAGTTACATAAATGATATTATCGGAATAATCAATCTCGGAAACAATATGTTCTGTTCTGATATCAAGCCCCTCCGCGAGATAGTTGGTCAGAGCGTCATATCCATTGGGGAAAAGTACATCATTACCCGGAAACTTTGTGTCATTTTCCCAATATTTGGATGATAATTCTGCAATATCACCACCGGAATCAAATTCCATGTAGGAGGTGAGCTGATAAAGCATAATTAAATCAGACAAATAAGAAGGTTCGATATTCTGTATTGCGGTTTCAACAGAAGTATCCTCGTTTAACCCAGCGGCATAGTTTGAAATATCTTCAAGCAGAGTGTTATAATTTTCATAATACTCCTCCATTGTAGCGTCATCAATTTCATCACCGTTATTATCATAAATAACCAGACTCTCATCATCTGTCTCGAAGGTATCGGGATCAACTATATCGGAAAGCTGTTTTACAGGATTATCATTTGAGGGGCCATGTATCCATGAAGCACCCAGATCAACCGGAAACCCAAGTGATCGGTCCGACCAAATTCTTCCGCCAATTCTATCACGTGCCTCCAGAACAATAACGTCCAGACCCGCGCTTTTAAGTTTAACCGCAGCCGAAAGCCCTGCGAATCCGGCACCAACAACAATAACCCTTTTAGTGTTTAATAAACGATTTGAAGTCTTTCCTTTACCTGAAGCAACTCCCGGTAATGCCGCAACAGAAGTCAATAGTGCTAACTGTTTGAGAAAATCACGCCTCTTCCCTTTCATACTTAAATTCCCTTTTATTTTAAGTTTGAATATATTTGTTCGGATTTGATAATACGTCATATCTGCTTTTATTGCAACTTCTCGAAACAGGAAAATTCTAAAATTCTACTTTTTTATTCGTTTACGGGACATCATACAAGGCGATTTATTTAACCTAAAACACGATAAATGATATCTTAAAACATACACACAACACCTATTTTTAGAGAAACCCGATTTTTTCTAATTAGCGTCATGCCGTCTCAAAGTATTGACAAAAATGACCCAATGTAATCTTCGTGCTGGCAAGCTGAGGCAATGAAGAAGGAACAAGACTAAAATAATTGTTTGTACACCCCTTCCCCAATTGACAGGAGCCTGTGCGCTTTGGCGAGAAGGGGATGGGGGTTGAAGTCAAGAAGATTTCATCTTTACGGCACCAGGAGCAACTCAATTTAATCCCTGCCAATCCGGAAGAAATAGTACCTGAAGATACATAGCAAGATTAGTCAATAAAGTAGCTGAACTTCTTGATATAAGTTGAATAGAATCGAAATATAAAAAAGGAGGAACAAGCATATATCATCCCCGGATGTTGCTAAAAGTAGTGGTTTACGGCTACCTTCAGAAGATATGAAGTTAAATGCCTATAACAAAAGCATTGCGGGAAGATATCCAATTTGTGTGGCTAAGCTTCGTTCCGCTACGCTTCACTTCGCTTATCCTTTCCTCTCTCTTTAACCATTTACACAAATCTTTTTACACTACTCTAAATTGCTTTCTTTAACCACCTGTTTTGCAACAATCTGAAAAAAAAGTTACCTAAAAAACCCATATTTTACCCCGAAGACCCAAAAATCTTATTATTTGGTCAAAACTGATTGAGGCTCATTCCGGTATTTTTGTCAAGGGGTATCTTCCCTTTTCAGTCAGCTCTTTTTCATTTCGGATTTGTAGGTCGTACCTCTATCTCACTCACCATAGCCCTCGGTGGTAATTTTATCATAGTTGAAATAATATCAGCCACATCCTCACCAGTCAATATTTTGTCAATGTTTTTCGGTTCTATTGGAGTATTGGCTATCATGTCGGTATCTACGGAACCGGGACAAATAGTTCCTACCCTTATATTGTGTTCTCTCAACTCAAGCATCAAAGAGCGAGAAAAGCCCATAACCGCGTGTTTGGTAGCGGCATACATTGTACCATGAACAAAACCGTTTTTTCCCGCAAGGGAGGAAACAGTAAAGATTGAACCTGAATTTCTTGCAATCATACTGTTAACAACAGCCTTTGTAACGTTATAAACACCGAACATATTAACATCCATCTGCTGTTTGAACTCATCAAGTGTTGAATCAACAAACTTTTTGAATATCGCCAAACCGGCATTGTTTACCAGATGTTCAACTCCACCCCATTCTTTTTCGATAGTTTTGACGGAATCATTTACGAAAGCGGTGTCTGTCACATCGCCTGAAAAAATTTTCAGGTTTTCACTATCGTTGATCTCTTCTTGAAGGGAAGCCAATAATTCGCTGTTTCTGCTGAACGCCGCAACCCTGAAACCATCATTATATAGTTTTATTGCTATAGCTCTGCCAATTCCACGCGCAGCTCCGGTTACAACAACTACCTTTTTCACTAAAGATCACCCAATTTTGGTCTTAGAATAATTTCTTCCTGAACAAGTTTATCCGACATTTCAAATGCGTTGAAAACAACATCTGCTATATCCTCAGGTGTCATCATTCTATCACCAAACTGTTCACGCATTTCTTCTGACCAGATTTCAGTTTTTGTTGCTCCAGGTAATACATTTATAACCTGAATATTATGTTCACGCAACTCTTCACGCAATACTTTTGAATAAGTCTGTAACCCGATTTTGGAAGCGGCATAGATACTGCTGTTTGTAAAAACCTTGTCTGCCGCAACAGAAATGATGTTAATAATTGCCCCCGACTTTCGTTCGATCATCCCGGGCAGTGATGCCTTGATCAGATTAATTGCGCCAAGGAGGTTTGTGTTCACGATATCCTCAATCGTCTCGAATGTATCGTGTTCAGCTTTTCTAAACGAAGTAATACCCGCATTGTTTATAACGCAATATATAGGACTCGTTTTTTCTAGTTTCGCCACCAGTTCAATTATGGCTTCACGATTAGTCACATCAAGCGCCTGTGGAAAGATGTTGGGTGTAAGTTTTTTTTCTTCAGCATATTCACCAACAATTTCAATACTTCTGGAAGTCGCATAGACAAAATGCCCTTCCCTGGCGAATTTGATGGTTAAAGCTTTGCCAATACCTTTCGAAGCGCCTGTAACAAGAATATTCTTTTTTAGCATAATCTGTGTTTTGATATCAAGTTAAGGAATTCAGCGCGAGTACGAGCGTCATTTTTAAATATTCCGCGCATAGCGCTGGTCGATGTAAGTGAATTCTGTTTTTCAACCCCTCTCATCATCATGCACATGTGATAACCTTCCGCTACAACAGCAACTCCGCGTGGAGAAAGATATTCCTGAAGCGTATCAGCAATTTCATTTGTCATTCTCTCCTGAACCTGGAGCCTTCTCGCAAAAACCTCAACAATACGAGGAATTTTGCTAAGACCAACTATCTTTCCATTCGGGATGTAGGCAACATGTACCTTCCCATAAAACGGAAGCATATGATGCTCACACAAACTGTAAAAATCAATATCCTTCACTATCACCATTTCATCATATTTCTCATTAAAAATGGCACCATTTATAACTTCGTTTATATCTTTAGTATAACCCTGAGTCAAAAATTCATATGCTTTCGCGACACGCTCGGGAGTTTTCTCAAGCCCATGCCGATTAGTGTCCTCACCAATTTCATCCAGTATAACTTTTACATTTTTTGCAACTTCATCTATGTTCAACTTTAATTTTCTCCCTTGAATTCAACATAGTTATTTTCTGTTTCATACAGTTTTACAGAATACAATTTACCTTCTGATATTTTATCTTCAAGTTGATCCCAGATAGCAATGGCAATATTTTCCGCAGTAGGATTTATACCTTTCATAAAATCTACATCATAATTGAGATGCTTGTGATCAAGTTTTTTGATGACATGTTCACGTATGATATCTCTGAGTACTTTCAGGTCAATAACATAACCGGTTTGAGGATTCGGTTTTCCGGCAACAATTACTTCCAGTACATAATTATGACCATGTCCGTAATAATTATTGCATTTATCAAACAGTTCTTCATTTTCTTTTTGGGAAAGATCAGGATTATGAAGTCTGTGAGAAGCGCTGAAAACCTCTCTCCTTGTTACATAGAGCATATTATTCATTCACCACTTTTAAAACTTCATCAACATGTCCGCCAACCTTAACTTTTGCGAAAACTTTTTTGATATTCCCTTCTTCGTCAATAACTATGGTTGTTCGTTCAACTCCCATGTACTTTCTACCGTACATACTTTTTTCTTTCCACACACCATATTTTTCCAATACTTCTTTATTTTCATCGGCAAGAAGTGTGAATGGTAATTCATACTTATCAGCAAACTTTTTGTGAGATTTAACCGGATCGGGACTCATACCCAAAACAACGGCATCGATCTTTTCAAATTCGGGGTGTGTATCTCTAAAATCGCATGCTTCCTGTGTACATCCTTTAGTATTATCTTTCGGATAAAAGTAGAGAACAACTTTTTTGCCCTTAAAATCTGTTAAAGACACCATATTACCATCACCATCAGGCAAGGTGAATTCAGGTGCTTTTTTACCTTCTTCCAACATCATAAACTCCTAAATTTCTTATTATGCTGATGTAACATAACAAAAAGAGAATTAAGTTCCTGAATAACGCTTAAAATCATTTTCGCAAAAAACCTTTAAAACAAAAAGTGCCGGCTATTTACCGACACTTATTAAAAATCTGATGGTGTAAATTATCCAAGTTTTTCGAGAGCAGCTACTATGTTATCGTAGTCAGGTTCGTCTCCGGGGTTCTCCAAAACTTCGGCGTAAGCAATTTTACCTTCCTTGTCAACAACAAACGCGGAACGTTTTGCAACACCGTTCATATCAAGTTTACCTGGCACAAAAACATCATAGAATGCTTCATACTTAGGCGCGACTTCTTTGTTAAAATCGCTTAATATCTGGAAGTTAAAACCATGTTTCTCAGCCCAAAGCTTGTGCGCGAAAGGTGAGTCAACAGAGATAGCAAGAACCTCAGCATTCAGATCATTATATCTTGTCATGCTGTCGCGGGTACTGCAAAGTTCTTTTTCACAAACCGCGGTGTTAACCAATGGGAAAAACAATATCACAACATTTTTTTTACCTTTGAAATCAGAAAGTGATACTTGTTCAATATTAGAATTTTTTAATGTAAATTCGGGTGCAACATCACCTGTTTTAAGAGGCATAAGAACTCCTTATTTTATAATTTATAACCAACTTTTACTTTTACCTGAAATTCAACTTTGCCATCATCAGTAACTCTGCCTCGTTCTTCTATTACCTCGAACCACGAAACTTTGTGCTCTTTATGTGTATCACTTACTACTTTTTTTATAGCATCGCTCGATGATTCGTAAGAAACTCCTACTCTTTCAACAACTTCAAAAGTTACCGACATATGTTCTCCAAATTTTGTTAATGTTTTTAAGATTAATAAAGTTCCAACCTATTTGAAATATTGATAATTATTATAATAACAAGTGTCAAGACAAAGCACAACATCTTATAGGAACTAATACAAAATTATTATTTTGAATAAACCGTATATTATAATTATTTTTAGGATACATAATCTAAATTAGAGAAAATGGCAGTAAAATTCCCAAAAGCTCACGATAAATTTAAAGAATATCTTCGGGGTGGAAATCACAGGATTACCCCCGAACGCTTCGACGTGCTGGACGGTGCTCTTGAGTATAAAGGGCATTTCGGCGCGGATGATCTGTACGTTAAAATGAAAAGTAACGGTTTTAATGTATCGCGCGCAACAATATACAATACTCTCGAATTACTCGCGCAATGTGAACTGCTTGCCAAAAGGCACTTTGGTGATAATAAAACCCACTACGAATCAAGCTTTAATCGTAAAAACCACGACCATCTTGTCTGCACTAATTGTGGTAAAATTCAGGAATTTTCCGATGATGGTATCCAGGAAATTGTTGACAAGGTGTGTAACGAATTGGGGTACACCAGTACCGGCTATTCGTTCACCATATTCGGAAGTTGTAATGATTCATCAACCTGTTCTTCGGCTAAATAGGTAGATTATGAAAGATTTTCCAAAACCAAAATACCCACTCGTCTGGGAAAAAGATGACTTCTTTATCAAAATATTCTGTTCCATTCCAAATCTTGCAACGGGAATTTTACTCAGAGCGGCGAATACCAGATTTGTTATCGATCCGGGTGACGGTATTCTGCGCGATCTCAATAAAGAACTGAAAGTAAAAGATATACTTGAAATAGAATCAGTTTTTATAAGTCATGGTCATCACGATCATGTTGGCGGATTATGGTCTTTCCTTACTTACCTCTCGGTTATGAATAAACAGACTCCGTTAAATATATATTTTCCTAAAGGCGCTGTTGAAATAACAAGTATTTACAGAGCTTTTCATGAAGTTTATTCGAAAGAACTGCCTTACGAAATCAGACTGATTGAAGTTGAAGGGAAGGAAGAGTATAATCTCAACGGAGTGAAGGTCATTCCATTCAGGGTAAATCACCGTGAAGAAATATCCGGAACCGATAAAACGGTTGAAGTTCCCTCTTTAGGATTCAAGTTTTTCTATAATGATAAATCGATCTGCTATGGCGGTGATACCGCATATTGCGATTCTCTCGAGGAAATGGCAAAAGATTCTGATCTTGCTGTGATTGAAGCGGGGGCGGAAGATGGCGAAGAGAGTGAATTACACATGACTATGGAACAGGCGTACTCAATAGGTAGTTCGGCAAAAGAATATTTTCTCGTTCACGTACCTGAATAACCCCTCTATTTTTCACCCCATTCCAAAATTTCAAGTCTCACTTTTGCAAGTCCGGCTTGAACCATATCCAGTTCCATCGCGGTACCGAGAGAAAGGTCTATTATTCTTTCGGGGTGGAGCGGCATCCTGTCATTAACCCTTATCAGGCATTGTTTCCCATTTGTAAGGTTTGTAACTCTGATTCTGGTATTAAATGGCCAGCTATTGTGCGCCGCGGTTAAACCATACATATCATACTTTTCGCCATTTGCGGTTGTTCTTCCATGAAATTTATCGGCATAATAAGAAGCGACCCCTTCATAAACAGCAACAGCCTCCGATGTTTCAGGCGGGATATTTTTATAAGATATAGTTTTTGGCGGCTGGGATGGTGATCCGGTATTTCTTCCGGCAAACTTTACGGCAGAAGTACATCCAACAAGGAAGCCCGAAAATATAAAAAGTATAAAATATTTATTCATTTCCACCCGAATAATTTACGGGGGAAAGATAGCCCTCCCCCGCTAATTTATCAAGTGTTGAGTTAATTCGTTTCAGCCATAACCTGAACAAGTCGCTTTGGTCCTGCGGAGAGAACATCCGGGGTACACCCACCGGAGAACTTCTTAAAGTTCTCGATAAACATTGATGACAGGGCATCATATTTCTGCCAATATTCATCTTTGTTACCCCATGAGCTTGATGGCTCAAGAACATCATCAGGAACATCGGGACAATGAATTGGTACTTCGAAGCCGAACAATTTGTCAGTACGATATTCTGTATTTTCCAGAAGTCCGTCCAGAGCAGCGTTCAATAGATTACGTGTATGCCTGATACTGATACGTTTACCAACCCCGAAACGACCGCCAACCCATCCTGTGTTCACAAGCCAGCAGTTGGCTTTATGTTTTAACATTCTTTCGCGCAGCATTTTGGAGTATTCGAATGGATGCCTTACCATGAAAGGAGCACCAAAACACGCGCTGAATGTGATCTGAGGCTCTATACCCAATCCTATTTCTGTACCGGCAATTTTAGAAGTATAACCACTAATGAAATGATACTGTGCCTGCGACGGATTAAGTTTTGCAATCGGAGGTAATACACCGGAAGCATCACAAGTAAGGAAGATTATATTCTTCGGGTGCGAATGCACATAACCATCTTCGACTACATTCGGGATAAATTCAATCGGGTATGACGCACGTGTATTTTCAGTAAGAATATCATCATCGAGATCGATTTTTCGGCTAACCGGATCGTAAACCACGTTTTCGAGTATTGTACCAAATCTTTTAGTACATGCGTGAATTTGCGGTTCATGTTCTGCCGAGAGACGAATAACTTTTGCGTAGCAGCCGCCTTCGAAGTTAAAAACTCCATCACGGCTCCAGCCATGTTCATCATCACCGATGAGTTGTCTGCGTGGATCAGCCGAAAGTGTGGTTTTACCTGTACCACTTAGCCCGAAAAAGAGTGCAACATCCTTCTCATCTCCCACATTCGCTGAACAGTGCATGGGAAGTACATCCTGGAATGTGAGTAAAAAATTGAGTACAGTAAAAATTCCTTTCTTAATTTCACCACCATACAGTGAATTTGCAACGATTGCGGTTCTTTCCGCAAAATTTATCACAATCGCGGTCTCACTTCTTGTACCGTCAATTCTGGGATCAACCGCAAAACCGGGTAAACAGATCAGTGTAAATTCAGGAACGAATTTTTTCAGGGCATCACGGTTTTCTGTGGTGATAAACATATTTCTCGCGAACAGATTATGCCATGCCTTTTCAGTGATAATTCGAACAGGCATTTTATACTCCGGGTCAGAACCGGCATAACAATCCTGCACAAAAAGCTCTTCATCCTGGCAATAAGCCTGAACCCTTGAAAAAAGCTGTGAAAATTTTTCCGGATTCATCGGACGGTTATATTCACCCCACCAGATGTGGTCTTCGGTTGTTTGTTCTTTTACTACAAATTTATCGGCTGCAGCCCTGGCTGTATGTTTTCCGGTTTTAACAATTAACGGACCCTGTTTAGACAGATGCCCCTCATTACGGAAAATGGCTTCCTCGTAAAGAGCTTCGTCCGATAAGTTCCAGTAAACTTTATCGAGATGAACCAGCCCATGGTTTTTGAGCCTGTAGTCGGAGGCAAGCTCCAGCGCTATGTCAGAGGCGGGTGTTTTGAATTCGAGATATTTACTCATACCCAATCCCTCACAAGCTTTCTGTCACCTATATAAAGTTCATTGGGTGAATTGAGATCAAGAGCCCATTTCATTCTTTCAATACCTTCGGTAATATCTTTCAATCCGCCGCAATAGCTCAACCTCAAGTAACCATCAAGTCCGAAAGCAATACCCGGAACTGTAAGTACCTGTACTTTATCAACCAACAAATTTGAAAGTTTTAATGAATCTTTTTCATATGCGCTAAAATCGGCGAAACAGTAAAAGGTACCATCAGGAATAGTTATATGAACTCCGTCAAAAGACTTTAACTGATCTATCATTACGTTACGGTTATTTTCGAGAGTCATTCTCAAACTTTCGATTCCCGATTGAATTCCGTTAAGCGCGCCAACCGCGGCTTTCTGTAAAACAACAGAAGGCCCCGAGGTTTGATGCCCCTGGATGTTGCTCATTACTTCTATCAGTTTTTTATTCGCGACCGCCCATCCAATTCGGAATCCTGTCATCGCATACTGTTTTGATACGCCATTTATAAGTATAACTTTCGAGTTTTCAGATAGTTCTTTTACATGGTCATAGACATTAACAGACTTCTTATTATCAAAAACCAGTCGGTGATATATATCATCCATTATTAGATATATATCCCGTTTTTCACACAATTTCACTACATCATCAATAAACTCGGGCGAATATATAGCGCCTGTAGGATTATTTGGTGAGTTAATGATAATCGCTTTAGTGTAAGATCCGATTCTTTGTTCAATATCCTCGATACGTGGATAGAATGTACCATCTTCCGGTAAAACCGGCACCGGAATTCCCTGACATAATCTTACCATATCGGGATAACTAACCCAATAAGGAGCCGGGAAGATAACTTCTTCCTGAGGATTTAGTATCGCCTGAAGCGCAACCATGATGGCTTGTTTGGCACCACTGGATACCATAATATTTTCAGGGGCGAACTTTCTGGAATAATTCTCTTCAGTATATCTGATTATTGCTTTTTTAAGGTCCGGTATTCCATCAGCGGGTGTGTATCGGATATCTCCGGAGTTCAGGTGTGATGCAGCGGCAATTATTGCATCCATCGGAGCTTTACTTTTTGGTTCTCCTCCTCCAAGATGAATTACCGGGTCTCCTTTCTGGCGCAGGATAGCGGCTTTTTCATTAAGCAGCAGGGTTGGTGAAGGTTTTATCGATCTGGCAATTTGACTTATACTCATATGAGTTCCTTCATTTGATAAACTATCAATTATTATAAGAGCATCTTGTTATCTAAAATATCTGCCGGATCCTATATTTTCAATAGTGTTAAGGAATTGTAAATACCAATTAAGAACAAAATTATCCTAAAAAGGTAAAATTCTTATTTTTTATCCTTTGGTATTACAATTTTAACTTCCGTGCCTTCGTTTTTTATACTTTTAATTATTATTTCATAATTATTCAGATCGCAGTATTTTTTTACAAGAGTCAAACCCAAACCATTCCCATCGTATGTTCTGGAATAACCCTCTTCTTCCTGAACAAATGGCTCAAAAATCTTATTGATAGCATCATCTGCGATGCCAACACCCGAATCTTTTATTAGCATCATGTATTCATTCTCGTTCTCATCCAAAGATATTTCAATAATACCTGAATTAGTAAATTTGATCGCATTATCAATTATATGTGAGAATATTTGTTTCGTACCATACATATCCCCCGTTACAGTACAATCTTCGGAGTAGCAGCTTATATCAAGGGTTAATCCTTTTTCATCTGCAAACGACTTAAACTCCCTAAAGAGAGGATAGATAATCTCCTGACATAAATTGAATTTTTCTCTGGTTGGCTTATACGCTCCCGATTGAATCTGACTCATATTTAGCAACATATCTACCGTTCGGATGATTCTGTGTCCTGAAGAGTCAATAGCTTCAAAACTGAAATTGACCTCATCATCAATTTGTTCTTTTGGGAATTTATCTTTCAGGAGATTAGCGAAACTTATTAAAACGTTAATTGGGGTTCTGATTTCATGCGACATCTGCGCCAGAAAATTCGATTTAAGTTCGGAACTGCGTTCAGCTTCTTCCTTCGCGATTATAAGAGTTCTTTCAATCTCTTTTCTGGTAGTAATATCTTCAACCGTTCCCTCAAAAATTGATTCTCCTTCTTTTTCAACAATTTCAACATTCAAACTAATATATATCTCCTTACCACTCTTATTTATCCATGCAGTCTCATAACCTCTAAATCCACCTTCCTCCAAAACTTTTTCATGTAAATAATTTGCGTTGGTGAAATTATAGAAATCAGGGCTAGTCATTGAATCAGCTGTAAGTTCAGTCAAAGAAGAATACCCCATCATTTTTAAGAAAGATGGGTTTGCCATTGTAATTGTGCCATCCTCCCTGGCTGTGAAAAGCCCGATAGATGACGTTTCATATATTGTTTTAAATTTGTCTTCACTCTCCTTTAACAGGCGAAATGCCAAATTTCGTTCGGTTACATCAGTAGCTACCACGAGTCGAACTTTTTTCTCATCATTGGAAGGAATTTCATGACTTTTAATTTCTACTTCCAGTTCACTTCCACCTTTACGTTTATGTATCCAACCGGCAGACCAGGTTTCACTCAGTTCGTGCTCTTTAAGTGTTTGAAGGAAGCGCCGGATTTCACGTTCGGGTCTTAAATCGAGCAAAGTAAGTTTAAGAAATTCATCCTTGGTGTATTGGTATGTCTCTGTAGCGGCATCATTCACGGATAAAATTTTTAGTGACGCAACCTCATAGACCCACATCGGTTGAGGATTGTTATCGAAAAGTTCGCGATAAACTTTCATTGAGGCATCGAGAGCTTCCTCGGATTTTTTCCTCTCGTCTATATTGAATATAGTTCCCAGATAACCGGAGTATGTACCATCAGGGTCGTTGTATGGAATTCCCATAACCAGCACCCACTTGTGATCCCCATTTACAGATTTCAATCTCAATTCATACTCGTAAGGTTTTTTCTCCCTGGTTGATTTAATATAAACTTCTCTGAACTTAATATAGTCTTCAAAGTAAATATTTTTAAGCCATCCGAAACCTTGCGTTTCTTCAACGGAAGAACCGGTAAAATTAATCCATGCTGTGTTTACGTAATCGACTTTACCTTCAGAATTTGTTCTAAAGATAGGGTTAGGGAAAATGTTAAATAGATAGAGATAAAAGTCGCGTGAAGATCTGATCGTTTCCTGTGCCCTTTTAATATCGGAAACATCCATAATAAAACCTTCAATTACTTCACCTGTAGCTTCATCATAGGTTCTCAGTCCTTTTTCATTAACCCATTTAATCTGTTTATCTTTAGTAATGATGCGATACTCTAAATCGAATTGTTGCTTACGGGCTATTGCGAGGTTTACTTCCTCAAAAATCCTTTCCCTGTCGTTTGGATGAATTATTCTGGCAAAGCTGGTTATCTTATTATCAAGTAATTCGTCATATTTGTATCCTGTTAATTTTTCACAGCCCTGACTTATATATAACATTGTCCAATATTCGTCATTCTTGCATTTGTAAGCCATACCGGGCAGATTTTTTAACATATTGGACAGACGCTTCTCATTTGCCTCTATTTTTTTCTCATAAGCTTCTTTCCTGTTGGCGTCTGAAATAGCTTTAAGAGCATATGCCAGATCATCGCCGAGTTCCGATAGCAAATTCAATTCTTCCCTGCTAAACCCGGCTTTCCCCGTTCGAAATAATGCAAGAAAACTATCAGGAGATTCATCCGCATCCAAAACAACAGGTAGTACCGCATAAGATTGAATTTTAAGATCATCTGAGAATGATAACGATCTGATAAACTCGTCCTTTTGCTCAATATTCCTTTTTACAAACCTGCTTTTATTTTTAAGTGAGAGAATAATTTCTCCGCCAACAACCGGTTCTACCATTTCCATTCCATCGGTCTCATCCGAATGACGACAAGAAATTGAGTTCAAGCAAAACTTTTCACCATCTTTTTCAACAATTACGGCAGCGGCAAATTTACCGTATTTTGTACAAATTTTAGTTATTCGATCGAACAGCTCAGTTTTATCATTACATTTTATGATAGTCTGATTGGTTTTAGAAAGCAGAGAGTAAAATCTGTTTAAAGTTAAAACTCTCCTCTCCGATTTTTTTCTTTCTGTATTATCTCTCACGATGGATTGGATATATACTTTATTATTCAACTTAACTTTTGATGCCGATATTTCTACATCGATATATCTGCCATCCTTGCCTAGATGAATAGTCTCAAATCTTATTTTATTTTTTTTCTGGAGTTGTTTAATGTAGTAGTTTGTTAGTTCCAACTCTTCTACAGGTTTTAACTGCCGGATATTCATTGAGAGAAGTTCCTCTTCTGAATAACCATACGTGGAGATTGCTTTCTGATTACATTCGAGTATGTTGCCCTCAATATCGAGTATGTAGATTATATCATTTGCGTTTTCAGAGAACAAATTTAATTTCTTTTCGAGGGTTTTACTTTTTTCCTCCTCCGCTTTGATTTTTGCTTCAGTAAACAAATCCTTCTTCTTGAGAATATAAAACAGAATTACTCCGGCGGCAAAAAGAAGTATAAAATTAATTATAAGAAACAATCTTGAGAAGGAATTAATGCTCGAAAAAACCATATCCAGGCGGAGTCTTGAAATAAGTACCCATTGTGTGTCTTTTATTTTTCTCGAATAAGATAGTACTTCCTGCTCTTCTTCGTCGAGTGTTTCAACCACGTCATTAGTGTCAATGTAAATGTGATCCTTATTCTTTGTTGTCAAGTAGCTTGAATCAGGTTTGCCGGCAAGTAAAATATTATTCATCTCCTCGTCAGCAAAAAACATCATTCCGGGATACTCGAATTCAGCGAGAGAAACTATTTCCGGAAGAATATTTTCATTTAAGTTAATAATGAGGACTATAAATCCTGTTTGATCAATAGAAGACCTTACAGGAGAGGATATGCACGCATAAAGAGGGTCACTTACAGTTTTTTGAATATAGAAAAGATTGAGGGAATCCCGGATTTCATTTTCTTCAATTTTAATATCATCAAAATATTGCGGTTTTACACTAGAGTAGAATTTGCTTTTATCTGTATCATACAAAAAATATCCACTGTAGTTATGGTTTTTGAGGAGCTGGTTTAACCACGAATCAATTTCTCCGGATTTACGCCTGTCAGGTCTCGAAAAATAATCATTTACCAATCTACCAAACTGATCATTGTTGGCAATAAATCGTACCTCGGATAATCGTTCTTTCTGCCAGGTATTCAGTATTGATACCTTTAGATCCGTTATTTTTTTCAGTAGGTGCTTTTTTTCTGATTTTATATTTTCAATTTCTACCGAATAAAACCAAAATGTAGATATTGTGATTCCGATAACGAGAAGAAAAATCGCGAAGACAACCCCCATATTGTAGATTTTCTTCTTCATCTATAAGCCTTTCTTTCTTTGGGTTATGAATAATGTATCATAACTCAAAAAGAGACGAAAATCAAATTAATATTATTTGATGTATTCCAGATTAAAATGATATTTCTGATTTTTCCCTGAAAACATTTATATACCTGTTAAACTTCTCCTCTTTTATCCTGGAAATATCAACAACGATAAAACCATCAATACAATTTTCAAAATCGACATCCACATTAAACGAATGGAATTGAACTCCACTGTCATTACATAAATCTGAATAATGTTTATACAAAATCGGGACAGTAAAACCGAGTGGTTTTAACATGTTTTTAAGAATAAAATAGTCCTTCCTGCTATCTTCGCCTACGAAAAGAGCATCATACTTCTCTTTATCCGTTTCTGAAACAGAGTATTCGTCCTTCCCTTTGACCAGATTTTTCTCCGCTCCAAACCATTTGGAATAATAATATACTATCATTTTTTTTGCGGCTTCCGGATAGTTATTGCTTAAACTGACAGGTCCAAACAGATATTTCACCCTGTTTTCACTCGCCAGGTACGCGCCAATACCCAGCCACAAGATATGGAGAGCATTAGTATTCCAGTATTTCTTCTGGACAAAACTTCTGCCCAATTCAACGGAATCGGCGAGCATTTCATTTTTAAGTGTTTTCGAAAATTGAAACAGGCTGGATGTGTAAAAGCCTTCCGGGCCAAGATTCTCCATTATTTCGCTTCCCACACCAATCCTGTAGGAACCAACTATTTCCAGTTCCTTATCATCCCATACTACTATATGCTTGTAGTAACGGTCATATTTATCAATATCCCGTTTGTTGCCTGTACCTTCCCCTACCTTCCTGAAAGTTATTTCTCGTAATCGCGCAATCTCTTCAAGAATATTGGGGGAATCATTCATATTTGTAAGATAAATCTTTTTACCGTCAGGAATTTCACCGAGCAGTTTTGAAAACTGAAGTTCGTGTTTAAGAATTTTTTTATCAACCGGGTGAATGATATTTTTTTCTGTGGCGTATATTCCCACTTTTCCCCTGCCGATCATGTAGGTATGTTTTCGCAATAACTTTATCTGAACCTTGTCGTTGATCATATTCGAAGAAAACGCCTTCGCCGGAATAGGGTCACCAATCCTTATCTTAATCGTTTTATTCTTTTTGTTAAACATTTCATGGGCAAGGAGAACTTGAGAAAGAGTATAATGGATCAGCGAGAAGAGATAAAAAAACGGGGAATTTTTAGCCTTAACAAACATTGGCAAAATCGGTGCGGAGAACTTTTTCGAAAAATAAATTGGACCCTTATTCCATTTACGATCCACTACTGTCAAACCCCTGAGGCGTGAAACTTCTCCGGCCGGGAAAATAATCACAGCTTCCTCCCTTTCCAGAGCCGCACCAATATTTTCAATATTTTTTTTCTGAGCCGAAGGAGTGTCAAGCGCGAATGGAAGAAAATATTCGTGCAAATTTTCAATGGACATCAAAATATCATTCGCTATTATTTTTACATCCGGCCTCACCTCAACCATCGCGCGCACAAGTGCCATACCATCCACGCTACCGATAGGATGATTGGAGACACAAATCAATCGTCCTTCAGCAGGAATTTTTTTAATATCCTTGTGAGCAATAGAAAATGAAAAATTCAGCATTTCAAAAACTTCGTCAATAAAGTTAATACCGTAAGTTTCCTCATTTTTAACAATAAACTTATTGATATCCCGAAGATGAAGAATCCTTTCAAAAAGCGCTATTGCAATACCTTGAATCCAACGCGGTTTTTGAGAAAACGCAGGAAATTTTGAACTGATTATTTGTCTGAGGTCTATTGTTTTCATATCTCACTCACTATGATTCTGAACCACCCGATAACTTTAACCCGGTAATACCGGCAATTATCAGGAGCATAAAAAAGATTCTGCCGAGATTTATATTACTCGATTGTCCGCTAATATATTGTTCCGCAATGGTGGTTCCGATAACAGCTATCCCCATCCATATTGAGTATGCCATTCCGAGGGGGATAGTTCGTATCGCGACGGATAATGAATACGCTGTGGTGAATCCGAAAAAAGCATAAAAAATCAACGGAACCAACTTTGTAAATCCTTCGGTGTATTTAAGACTTATAATCCATCCGACCTCAAGAAAGCCGGCCAAAATTAGTAATATCCAATGCATGAAACGTTCGTATAATTGATAGAATTATTTTTTACTGCGTTTATAAGCGCGAAAAGCAAACAGGAATTGAGGAAAATATCCATCCGGGAAAAAGGTTTTTAATCCGTATTGATTTGGTTTTTCAGGTTTCGGGAAGTAAGCTGTATCAAAAATCCAGTCCCAAATCGCGAGTTTTGTCGAAAAATTTCTGTTTCTCCCTTTACCGGTTGAGTGGTGCCATCTGTGCATTTCCGGACCATTGACAATAAGCTGAAGTTTACCGGTGTTTATGTTGATGTTAGAATGAATCCACATCCCCCAGACTGCGCTGATTATCCCCTTGTAGGCAATCACTTCAGGGGGAGAACCCAGGAGAATTATCGGAGCAAACTCAATCGTTTGATTGATAAGTATTTCCAGCGCGTGAGAACGCGAGCCTGAAAGCCAATCCACTTTTTGTGGTGAATGATGCGCCTCATGCAGCCGCCAAAGGTACTTGTTTTTATGCTGCCAGCGGTGCATCCAGTAGATATATAGATCATGGGTGATGGTATAAATGACAAGCTGAGCCCAGATTGGTACATCCCTCATCAACCCGAGACGCGACAAACCGGTTGTTGAATCGATGAAGTAGATTATGTAACCGAATATAATAATGCTTAAGATATAACTCTGCGCAATCGTATATAAAACAAGGTCGTCGAAAAAACCTTCACGAAAGACCCTTTGTCCCTTGTTGTAGGGAAATATTCTCTCCAGCAGAATAAAAAAAACGGCTGAGCCGATAATGGCTATCATAGAGTAATACTCAGCCGATGTCATTTCATTAAAATATGACGATATGGAGTCAAAAATGAAATCCACTTTATTTCGCTCTTCGCAACTTTTTAATTGACCCGAGTTCGCTATCGAAAACTTTTTTAACGCCGTCTCCGAGTGATTTTTCAATATCACGAATGTTTGACACAAGTCTGAAGAATCCCATAATTTCAACAGATGCAGCCTGGTCAGAACCCCACATAGCTCTGTCAACGGTAATGTGACGTTCAATGAATGAAGCGCCCAGCGCAACCGCCGCGAAAGTTGGAGCCAATCCGGTTTCATGCCCTGAATATCCTATCGGTACGCCCGGATATTTTGATTTGAATGTATCAATAACTTTCAGGTTAAGTTCTTCCAGTTTGCACGGGTAAGTTGATGTGGATTGAGCAAGAAGTAAATTTTCGGTTCCGACGAGCTCTATCGCCGCTTCAACCTGCTCCATCGTTGACATACCTGTTGATAACATGACAGGTTTACCGGTTGACTTTACCTTTTTAAGTAGTTCATTGTCGGTCAAAGACGCGGACGCCATTTTATAAACGACCGGTTCAAATTTTTCCAGGAAATCCACTGCGGCTTCGTCCCATGGCGAGGCAAACCAGTGGATTCCTTTTTCTTTACAATAGCGATCAATTTCAGCATATTGTTCTTCATTAAATTCAACTTTATGACGATAATCTATATATGTCATTCTTCCCCAGGGAGTATCTCGTTGGATTTCCCACTGGTCGCGAGGGACACACAGCTCGGGAGTTCTTTTCTGAAATTTCACAGCGTCGGCACCGGAAAAAGCAGCACCATCGATCAGTTTTTTTGCTACATCAAGTGAACCGTTATGATTTATTCCTATTTCGGCAATCACATAAACTGATTCACCTTCACCGATGAACCTGTCACCTACTTTTACTTTGCGTGTGATCGACATAAAACTTCCTTCTTTTTATTAAACTTTTTGTTTTGCGCTAATTATTATTTCAACAAAATCTCTGAAGGCACCATAGCCCCCCTTACTTTCAACAACTATATCAGCGTATTCTTTCGCGAATTTTGTCGCGTCAGCGGGAGATGCGGTTAACCCGGCGAACTTCATAACTTCCACATCGTTGGTGTCATCACCGATGTAAGCAAGTTCTTCGGGTGTAAGATTTTTTTCCTCGAGTACTTTTTTCATAAGCGTAATTTTGTCTTTAACACCGAGGTACAATTCGGTTATTTTTAATTTCTCGGCTCTGCGTGCGACTATCTTGGAATTTTCTCCGGTCATAATTCCAGCATCAACTCCGGCAAATTTCCGCAAACGTTCAACTCCCATGCCGTCACGAAGGGAAAACCTTTTAAGTTCCTCACCTTGCGCGGAATAGTAAACCCCGGTATCAGTAAGAACACCATCGCAATCTGTAATCAGCAGTTTGATTTTTTTAGCTTTTTCGATAATAACATCATTTACCATGCTGTCCATCCTCCATCAACAACGAGATTTGCGCCGGTCATATAGGATGAAGCGTCACTCGCGAGAAACACTACCGCTCCTTTGTAATCAGATTTGTCAGCCATTCTGCCAAGTTGTGTTTTAGCCGAGTATTTGCTGATAAAAAAATCATCCTGACCGTTTTTTACACCACCGGGAGATAGTGTATTAACCCTGACTCCTTTATTACCCCAGTAGGAGGCGAGGAATTTTGTAAACATTATCACACCCCCTTTTGTAACTGAGTATGCGGGTGGTTTGAAGAAAGATTGAGTACCATCTTCCTTGATATAAAGTGATTGGTCGGGAGCAGTTATGCCGTATGTTGAAGCAACATTGATTATCGATCCATTTCCATTTTCAGCCATTACTGTTCCGAATATCTGACTGCAGAGGAATACTCCGGTCAGATTTACATCGAGTGATTTCTGCCAGATTTCAAGTGGATAATTCTCGAACTTCGACTGTTCGGACGCGGCTTTCGGGCTTTCGAACATATCATTGATTGCCGCATTGTTCACCAGGATATCTATTGTACCAAATCGTTCCAATATTTCATCACGGGCTGAAAGTACGGAATCCCTGTCAGCGACATTCAGCCCGATACCGAAAGCTCTTTCACCGATAGATTCGGCGAAAACACCGCAGCCGGCGGCGTCAAGGTCCGCGACAACAATACTGGCTCCGGCTTCATATAGCGCGGTACAATGTTCTCTGCCTATAAGTCCTAATGCACCTGTAACAATAGCGGTTTTACCATCCAGTGAAAAAAGATTACTACTCATTATTTTTTCACCGGTTTCATGTTAAAATTATCTGTTTTACGGAATACGGGCTGAACCGGAATTCCTTTTATCATTTCTCTTACGTTGCCCGCTTCAACCGCGTTTTTAATTACAGGTAGCGCGTCACGATATGCTTTCAGTATGTAGGCTACATCTTCATCGGTGTGCGAATAACACATATTGTGGAATGATGACCACAACACACCCCGTTTGATCATTTCCTGCTGAAGCAAAGATTTCAATTCAAGAGGATCACCGGCAGAAGCATCAAATGTTACCATTGAACGCCAGTTATACCCGATCGCTTTCGTAAAGCTCATGCCAAGGTCTTCAACAATTTCGTTATAACCATCTTTAAGCTTCGCGCCTTGTGAGTCAAGAAATGACGGCACATTTTTATCACGCAGTTCTTCAATGGTCGCTTTTGCGGCAGCAAGAGAAAGAGCTTCGCCGCCAAACGTAGTATAGAAGAAAACGGAGGTATCGGATAAATCCAGAATTTCTTTTTTACCGGTGAGAATTGAGAGGGGCATTCCATTAGCAACCGCTTTGGAGTATGTCGCCATATCGGGGGTGATGCCGAAATATTCCTGCGCGCCACCCAGTGCCATACGGAAGCCGGACCACATTTCATCAAAGATCAAAACGATCCCTTTTTCCTTACAGATATCAGCAACCTGATGGAGGAAGTTTTCCTTTGGTGCCTGAAATACTACCGGCTCCAATATTACAGCTGCCACATTATCATCAATCGCGTCAACGAGAGATTGAATATCGTTATAATTAAAAGTATAAGTTAAATCCTGAACCGAATCCGGAATACCGGCGTTTCTTGCTGTTACACTCACATACCAGTCGTGCCAGCCGTGATACCCGCAGCAAAGAATCTTATCTTTACCCGTGTATGCTCTCGCGAGTCTGATTGCGGCAGAAGTAACATCAGCACCTGATTTGCTAAACTTTACAGATTCAGCGTTAGGAATAACTTCACGTATCAACTCGGCAACCTCAACCTCGAGGGGATGCATGAGCGAAAATGTGATACCATCTTCGAGTTGTGCTTTTACTGCGTTATCAACTTTTTCGTATCCGTAACCAAGTGATAAAGGACCGATACCCATGTTCAGATCAATATATTCATTACCATCAGCGTCCCAAACTCTGGCACCTTTTCCCTTTACAAGGTACTTGGGCGCAACCCCGTTTACATACTGTGTGGGACCTTTGGCAAGGGTCATTGTTGCGGAAGGGATTAAATCTTTTACCCTTTCGTAAAGTTCGTCTGATTTGGTTATATCAGGATAATTCTCATTAAATTTTATTCCGTTGGGCATAAAAATCCTTCTTAAAATTTGCTTATAATTTTTTTGGCAATTTTCGCGCCGGTAAAACCTTCATAATCAAGCACATCTTTCAATAACGCGGGCTTAAACCATTTATTTTCCAAAGCGAAGGGGAGTACATTTGCCGCGATTCTGTTTTTCACCAATACTTCACTCAAGATTGAATAGAGTCCGCCTGTAAGAAAATGATCTTCGAGAGTAACTATCATTTCGCACTCTTCAGCCGCGCTTAAAATCGCTTCTTCATCAACAGGTTTGAGTGAGCGCATATTGATTAATCTTATACTGAATTCACTCTCTTCCAGAATTCTAACCGCCTCGAGGGCTTCATTAAATAGTGTACCATATGTAAGAATAGCGACATCGGTTCCTGAACCGAAAACCTCAGCTTTCCCGATTTCAAACGGTTCATGTTCAACTACTGATTTTAGATTGTTAAACCTGATATACCACGGATTTTCATCGGCGAAAACAGTGTCGAGACCAAGCATCATATCGTCAATGTCAGCCGGACAAAAAACATTCATCGGTGGAATTCCACGCATTATTGAAACATCCTCTATCGCTTGATGTGTTGGTCCGTTAGCCTCCGAAAGAAAACCGGGAACAGCTCCAACAAGTTTTACCGGCGCACCGGAAATACCAACATCGGTTCTTACAAACTCAAAAGCACGCATGGTTAAAAATGTAGCTAGAGCATGTGTTATCGGGATTCTGCCGCGCGAAGCAAGCCCGGCAGCCATACCTATCATAGTAGCTTCGGTAATTCCTGTATCGATAAAATTTTTAGCGATTTTTGGTGGAAGATTCCTGATGGCGGCCCTGTTTTCGGCTGTCATCACAACATATCTGTCATCTTCATTGACTAATTTTTCGAGTAATTCTTCATAATTCATATTAACGCACCGTTAGAGTTTCTGAAGTAATATTGGCTTTTTCTGTTCCGTGGAGTTCCTTGATCAATTCCTCAACTTCACGATGACTAAAATTGCAGAACCATCTGTCGGCTCTTTTTTCAATGCTCGGTAAACCTTTTCCGCGAACCGTATCAGCGATAACGACAGATACTTTCCCCTCTGTGTATGGGAAACCGGAAAACGCTGATTCGAGTTGGGTAAAATCATGGCCGTCAATTCGTTTTACATCACAACCGAAAGCGGAGAATTTATCTTCAAGCGGTTCGAGCGGGATAAGTTCTTCGGTTGGCATGTTAGCCTGGAAAAAGTTTCTATCGAGTACAACAATCAGGTTATCAAGTTTGTGCGCGTTCGCGACGAGGAGCGCCTCCCAGTTTGTGCCTTCATTTAACTCACCATCACCAACTATAACAACAACTTTGTTGTTGCCGCCACGCATTTTAATATCGTACGCCACACCCATAGATACTGATAACAAATGTCCTAGCGAACCGGAGTAATATTCAATCCCGGGGATGTTTCTGTTTGGGTGCCAGTAAATAAAGTCGTTTGTTTTCAGATGGTTCTTAAGGCGGTCTTTCTCGATGATGCCAAGTTCAGCGAAAGTACCATACAGCGCAGGAACATCATGCCCTTTGGAAAGGAAAAGATAATCCCTCTCCGGATTTTTCAGATCGTTAAAATCCAGATTGAGAAATTCTTTATAGAGATAAACAACTAAATCTGTACAGGAGAGAGAAGCACCTGTGAAACACCCGCCATCAGTGGACATTCCGATGATATGCTCTCTTACTTTAAGGGAAATCCCCTTCAATTCTTCAAGTTTCTGTTTTTCCATATTATTCGGCTTTTTTCCTTTTGTATTCTTCTATGTTGGAAAGTTCATCGAGATGATTATCATACCAGTATTGACCGGTATATTTTTTATTGATTTCAGACAGGAATGGTTTGTCAGCTAAAAGATTAAGTATATCATAAATGCTGAACATCTTCCTGCCGGGATATAATTCTTCGTAAATTGAGCGGATAAATACGTAATCTTCTTCATAATCGATTGTCCAACGGTGTGTTGATGAAAAATCGAGACCGGTACTCCAGCGTACATTTCCGATATTGAATTTATCGGTATTCTCCCAGATATAAGGAGTTGTGTGTTCCCGCTCAAATTGTTTTGTCGCAAATTTCCAGGCATCTTCAAGCACAGAAAATTTCATTATTTCAACATCGTTTCCATCGGGGTAAGTGGCAGGGTGTAAATTGCTTGCAAAATCGTATTTGTCGCGGTTATCAATGAAATATTTTATTATCCTGTCAATTATTCGAGGATCAATAAGGGGACAGTCGGATGGAATTTTCACAATTGCGTCGGCTTTATATTTCAAGCCAGTTTTATAGTGCCTGTCGAGTAAATCGTCGGGATGTCCGCGGAAAATATCAATATTATGAGCTAAACATAATTCTTCAATTACATCATCATCCTTGTTGGTAGATGTTGCGACCACAACAGTTCCGGCAAGATTCGCGCTCCGCACTCTTTCAATCATCCGGAGAAGCAATGGCTCGCCGCAAATTGACATCATAACTTTTTTTGGCAATCGCGTAGAACCTGTACGCGCCTGCACAACAGTCACTATATTAAGGTTATTCATTTTTCCCAAAAAATCAAAAAAATTAAATCACTCCAAGACTAAACTTCTCTTCAAACTCCACAGAGTTAAACTCATTCGAATCAAGTAGTTGTTCACCAATTTTAGCAATATTAGTTGCAGATGTTCCGCCATTCTGAATTGGTGTCATCCGCTTCAATTCATTTATATCAAACCAGGAATAAACTTCCTTTTTCAATGCGATACCTATATAAACCACAGATGAGTATTTGGTAACGAGAGTATCACAATTTGCGATCATATGGTTTGTGTTACCGGATGTATATATTAAAGCGCCGGGAGCGTATTTTTTTACTTCCGCGGTTGCGCGTTCGAAATTCTCATTCGGGTGAAACTTGAACAGTAATTGTCTGCCATCGGCTATATCGAGGCATTCATAGATGAATTTTTTGCGGTTTTCGTATTTGAATGTCTCCCGTGAATCGGAAGTAGCGACCATCACATAGTTTTTATGTTCAAATTCGTTTTCCAAATATTGGGCGGTGTTATCAAAGTTTGGAATACCGGTAACAATAAGTTTGGAAGCCGGAACACCTTTTTTGATAAAGAGGTCCTTGTACCCTTCCGACGCGACGCAGAAATAATCGTACAGATTTGAAAGTCCGGTGGTGGAAGTAGATGCCATCCATCTCGGGAAATTGAGATACTTCACAAGATAATACATCAAATTTTCCGGGTCGGTCATTCCTTCCTGGACAAGGATAAGTTTCGAACCCCTGACATTATTGGGGACAATCAAATCCGAGCCGGTAAAAACCAGATCGTAATAATTCTGTTTACCCTGAAAATCTATATTCAGGTTGTTTTCAACGAGGTAGTTGCGAGTGCTTTTGAAAAAATTGCCACCGAGAATAGAAAAATTGAGAAAGCCTCTTTTTCTAAAAAACTCAATGTAACCATCAGCATAGAAAGGAGAAAAGTAAAAATCGTATCCGTCTCCAAACGATTGTGATATTTTGTGCATCATAGTCGTTTGATTCAAAGAGCCGCAAATAAATAATACTTTCTTGTTCGCCATTAAATAAGGTAATCCTTTCAATTTTCAGAACAACTTTGTTCAAACATAATTAACGCAATATTATCTAACTGTTAATACATCGTTAAAAAATTGTTAAAGCTATTCTGTTAATAAAATCTTAACGTTATGTTAACCGGGTATTAACAATAAAAACATACATTGGGGGCGACAATTATTGATTGAAGGAATTAATCCGGGTTACAAATGAAAATTGCGCATCTATCTGATCTTCATTTTTGCAGTGCATTTAAAAGAACCAACATCGGCAAAACCAAACGCGTGTTGAAATATGCTGTAGAGCGAGGTTTTGACCATCTTGTGATTACAGGTGATGTGAGTGATAACTCGGAAGTAAAGGATTATATCACTTTAAGACGACTTCTTGAAAGTTTTAATTTACTTGATCCGGCGAAAACATCAATAGTTATCGGGAATCATGATATATTTGGTGGAGCACAACGGGCGATTGATGTTGTGAATTTTCCCGCAAAGTGCATTCAAACTGATTATAACGCGAAAGTTAAGGAGTTTACTGATTACTTCCGTGAGCTGTTTGATGGTGTGTACAGACCGGCGGTCGATAAAATCTTCCCATACGCAAAACAGGTTGGTGATACTGTATTAATAGGATTGAATTCTATAGATGTTTACTCCCGACTTAAAAATCCTTTTGCCTCTAACGGGAGAGTTTCGAATGAACAATTCGACAATCTGATGAAAATTTTTAATCTGGAAGAATATAAAGGATTAAAAAAGTGTGTAATGATCCATCACCACTTTTACAAAAATAATATTGAAGCCACCGCGTCAAAAAGTCTGCTTTGGAATAAAATAGAAAGTTTTACCCTCAAACTTCGTGGAAAGAAAAAACTGCTACGCGCTTTCTCAGAAAATGATGTGGTAGCGGTATTTCATGGACATAGTCATGAGATTAAGGAATATTATCGAAAAAAAATCAAGTTCTTCAATGCCGGAGCAACGATAGATAACGGTGATGAAACAAAAGCCTCAATATTTCTTACCGAAATAACACCCGATGGTGTAACCTCCGAATTAAAATCAATTTCCTCACAACTTATCAAAATACCGGAAGGCAATCCGATATTATTTAATTCCAAACACGCATACGCAGAAGTTTCTTAAGGCTTAATTATAATTAGACCAGGTTATTTCTTTTTAAATGCTAAATCGCTAACTTTGTGCGATTATAGTTTATCTATCGGAAATATATGACAGTCTTATTTTCTAAAAAATGCGAGCTGGGATTACAAGCTGTTCTCTTTTTATCAATCAAAAAGAAAAAGCTTATATTTAACGCTACCGAAGTATCGAATGAGCTTAAAGTACCCAAGGAATTCGTTTCTAAAGTATTGCAGATTCTTACCGATAGTGGAATAGTTGGCTCGAAAAAAGGGAAAAACGGCGGATTTTACCTTGCGAAAAGACCAAGTGATATAAGATTGATAGATATTGTAAAAGCGATAGACGGGCTATCGGCATTTGAGACTTGTGTATTGGGCTTCCCGGGATGTAGTCATAACGAGCCTTGCCCGGTTCATGATAAATGGGGACCGATAAGAGAAAACGCGTTGAAAATGCTCGAAGAACAAACTTTGGAGCAGTTAAAAGAAAAAACTCTGAATAAAATCCTTAATCTATGATCTTAAATCGCAGTCTTTCTTGACAGTATCTATTTTACCCTCAAGACTCTCAAGAATCTTCTTTGGAACAACTTCCTGAATCAATTGAAATAGTTCTCTTTCTTCCAATCTTATATGTTGTTCCAATACTTCACCGGCTCTATCCAAAATATCAGGGTTTTTGTTTATTTCCAGCTTATTGAATATTTCATGGAGCAATGTATGTTCCGTAAGTATCACTTCTATCAGTTTATCGAGCTTTTCACTAATGCCATTAACCGCCGGGAAAAGTATCTTCTCCTCATTTTCAAAATGAGGGACCAATTCTTCCTTGTAAGCTTTAAGCGCATGTTTAACTTTCCCGTCCAAATCGTTGGGTAAGCTGGTATAAACAGGGGCATTTTTGCGCATCATTTGCGCGAGTATCAGCCCCTGATGATGATCATGTGATAATGGTATTAAAGCCGAATCTCTTCTCATTACTGTATCGTCGCTTCCTTTAAAACTTCTCCGTTAACACCGATAACAACAGCATTGATTTTAATGTTCATTTCGGCAAACTCCGCTGCCTGTGTCGCCATTTGTAAAAGTCCGCTGCAGCAGGGAACCTGCATGACAAGTACTGTAATTTCTTTAACTCCGGCTGAATTGATCATGGTGATTAATTTATCGAGGTACACCTGCTTGTTGGTATCAAGTTTCGGACATGCTATAGCGAGCGATTTACCACTGAGAAAATCACGATGAAAATCGGGGTATGCAAACCCTGCGCAATCAGCTGCAAGTAACAAATGTGAACTTCTGTAGTAGGCCGCGCTCGGATTTACAAGGTGAAGTTGTATAGGCCACTGAGTTAGTTGAGTCGGGGTTTTGCCGATGCTCTCGACATTATTTGTCTGGTCAAACGAAACTTCCCGTGACCCGGGGCAGCCTGAATGAGGAATTGATTCATTCTGATCTTTAATTAGAGATGGGACTTCAAGATTATGTTCTTTCAGATACTCAACAGCCTGTGAAAGGTATTCAAACTCCTCATGTTCCTTAAGGTGTTTCAGGTGAGCTTTGATTACATTCGGGCCGCCACGTACAATAGTCTCCATAACTATTTTTTCGTTGTAAGGCTCCGCCTCCCTTTCAACGACCTTCATTGCGCCTGTTGGACAGTGGCCTATGCAAGCGCCCAAGCCGTCACAGAACAAATCTGAGATCAATCTGGCTTTGCCATCAATAATCTGTAGTGCGCCTTCGTGGCATTCCGGGACACAATTACCACAGCCGTCGCATTTGGCTTCATCTATTTCTATAATTTTTCTTAACATTACTTCCTCTTCAACAAATATATTCCATATCAGAATTTTTATTCTGATTTAAGATAGTGTATTATTTTATAAAGGGCAAATTAATTTTTAAGGAACTGCGGGCCGGAATTTACGCGCATCAAAGTGCATTATGATCATTCTATGTGCTTGAACGAGGTAAGACAAAAGACGGAGGATGATTTATTAGATTTTTTTTGGTCTTCCATATTATACAATACGCGTATGTCAATGTGAATAACAAACCTCAGGTCCCTGAGCCTTTCGCCTGTCCCGCAAAGCGGGGAAGTGCCGGGGGTTGCGGGAAGAGCCGAGGATCCCGAGGATTTTGTATTGACGGGGGTTCGACATGCTCACCCACCTTATATAGGTGTAAAAAACTGGATGCCCGATTTCCCGGGCATCACAGACTAACACACTAACTATCAAAAAGGGGCGTTAAAATTTATTTGCTAGGCACTCATCATCGCTATATCTTCTTCAACTTCACCGATTCCACCAATACCAAAGGTCTCAACAAGTATGTTAGCTACGTTGGGTGACAGGAACGCAGGCAATGTTGGTCCGAGATGAATATTTTTCACACCAAGATGGAGCAGCGCAAGAAGAACAATCACCGCCTTCTGTTCGTACCATGCAATATTATAAGAAATTGGTAAATCGTTAATATCTTCCAACTCAAATACTTCTTTAAGTTTCAGTGCGATTACTGCGAGTGAATACGAATCGTTACACTGGCCTGCGTCAAGTACTCGCGGAATTCCACCAATATCACCCAAAGGCAATTTATTATAACGATATTTCGCGCAACCGGCGGTTAAAATAATGGACTCTTTATTCAGTCCCTTAGCAAATTCAGTGTAATAGTCGCGTGAATTCATCCTCCCATCGCAACCAGCCATAACGATAAATTTCTTTACGGCACCCGATTTTACCGCGTCAATTACTTTGTCAGCCAGACTCAATACAGCGTTATGCGCAAAACCGCCGACAATTTCTCCATCTTCAATCTGCACAGGAGGCTCACAAGTTTTGGCAAGCTCTATTAAAGCAGTATAGTCTTTATTTCCGGAAGCATCTGCTTCAATATGTTTCAGGCCGGGGAATCCAACAGGACCAGTGGTGAATACCCTATCTTTATACTCTTTTCTCGGGGGTACAAGGCAGTTTGTGGTCATCAATACCGGACCATTGAAATCAGCAAATTCTTGATCCTGCTGCCACCAGGCGTTGCCATAATTACCAACGAAATGCTCAAATTTTTTAAATTTGGGGTAGTAATGAGCTGGCAGCATTTCGCTATGTGTATATACATCCACGCCGGTGCCTTCTGTTTGGACCAGTAATTGTTCAAGATCTTTCAGGTCATGGCCACTAACCAGTATTCCGGGATTATTTTTCACACCTGTTTTAACCGAAGTAATTTCAGGATTTCCATAAGTTTCTGTATTTGCCTTATCCAAAAGAGCCATTACTTCAACACCATATTTACCTGTTTCAAGAACCAATGCTGTTAATTCATCACCTGAAAGATTATCATTTTTCAAGGCAGCCATACCCTTAACCTGAAAGCGATATATTTCTTCACTTTCGTAACCGAGATGCATTGCGTGGAAATGATACGCAGCCATACCCTTCAATCCGTAAAGTAATAATTCACGCAAGGACTGGATATCAGGATTATTATGTTTGTAAGTAGCTACTTTTTGCGCCAGTGTGTTAATCTCTCTATCTTCTTCAGGTAAATTAATGAAGTGAGACAAATCAATGTCGACTTTGTTCGCGTTTAACAAACCAATAACTTCATCTCTGTACATTCTGGTTTTATGAATCATCTGAAGAAAATATTCATCTTCGAAATTTACATTGGTAATTGTAGAAAAAAGTGCTTCTGTAATAAAATGATCATAAATTTTGGTATCGAGATTAATTTCGGACTTGAATTCCAGCAATCGGGCAAGATCACTGATCATACTTGTGTAAAGATTTTGCAAATTTGAAGTTGAAGCGCTTTTTCCACAAACACCGGCAATTGTGCAACCTTCACCTTGTAACGCTTCCTGACATTGATTACAAAACATTTCCATAAGCTTCCTCTTTATTTTTTATGTATAAGAATTTTTTGTCTGATTAAACTTATGGCTAATTGAACTTAAAAAGCAAGTAAATTCGATTCAATAAGTATATTTTTCTCAATTTATTAAGTTGACAACAATTCTAAATATTTTTATATTTAATCAGTATTATTTATCTGATTAAAACCGGTCTTTGTTATGGCTATTTCATATATAAAAAATCGTGAGAAAAAAATACAAAAGTATCGCTTTCTCACACAATCGTTCTTCGCTCTATTATGTATGTGGATTGGGATAGAGTTCTACTTTTATGTTGATTATCTGCAATCAGCTGGTATGACGGGGTTATCCTCCAAACCGGAAGGTGTTGAGGGATTTCTTCCCATAAGCGCGTTGATGAGCGTTTATTACTTTCTGCAAACAGGAGAATTACATGGTGCCCATCCGGCAGGTTTCTTCATCCTCCTTGGCATCCTCGCAATGTCATTCTTTGTGGGCAAATCGTTCTGCAGCTGGCTTTGTCCGATCGGATTTATCTCCGAATTAATCGGTGATTTTGGTGAAAAAGTTATGAAGAAGGTATTCGGAAGAGTTCCCAAAATACCACTAGCAGTAGATTATATACTCAGGACACTAAAGTATTTGCTCCTTTTCTTTTTTGTTTATGTAATCTTCTTTCAGATGACGCAAATTGCTCTCAAATCCTTTCTTGACAGTCCGTATAACCTTCTGGCTGATGTAAAGATGTTTTACTTTTTCGCGGAGCTCACCAAAACATCTATCATAGTAATAGCAGTATTGTTCGGATTATCAATATTTATCAGAAATTTCTGGTGTCGTTACCTCTGTCCATATGGTGCCTTGCTTGGAATTATATCGTTTTTTAGCCCTAATCGCATAAAACGGGATGCATCAGCGTGTATAGATTGTAAACTCTGTACAAAAGCATGTCCCTCCCGTATAAATGTTCATAAAGTTAATTCCGTTGTATCGGATGAGTGTTCATCCTGTATGAGCTGTATTGATGCTTGTCCGGTGAAAGACACGCTCCAATTCAGATCAACAATCACCAAACGAAAATTCTCAAAGTTCTACGCAGCCGGAAGCCTTGTTATGATCTATTTTATAATTATAGGTCTGGCAATGATTTCGGGCAACTGGAAAAGCAAAACCCCCGATGAAAGATTATTCCTTCACATGAAAAACATAAATAGTTTATCACACCCGAGGAGTACAGCCGACGTTGATCACCTGAATAAAAAAGCGGCTGAAACATTTCGAAAATAGTTCGTTAGCCCCTTAATATTGGGGCTACGGTCTTTACCTCTTGATTTTAAACAAGATTATTGGCATGTTACAAAAAATATAACAGCTGAATCGTTTTGTGCACGATAGATGAAAAACTATGGAAAACCGGGACGACAAAATAAGAGTAAATACGCCCAAATCGGCAAAAAACGCCAAATTTGTCATTACTCTTGATGATGGTGACATCAAAGAACCCACAAATATTATAAAAATGCCAGACAATAAAAATAGTGAAGTACTAACCGGAATTATTGATGTTGCGAAAAGACTCAATAGATTTGTTAAAGAAAATTTTAAATCAAAATCTGAATTTATTGAAGTTATCGGACTAACACCGGAAGCAGCCCTGGAGTATTTCAGCTATAAAAAACCAATGGATTACAATTTGCTCTCTAAACTTTCGGAAGCGGGCTGTGACCTTAACTGGTTAATTTCATGTAAACAGAAAGAATTGGAGGAAAATACCGGTTCTCTCGAAAAACAGGCACTTGAATCAGAAATAAAAAACCTCAATGATAAAAACGAAGCCCTTGCGGATAGAATTATCGGCCTGGAAAAAAATCTTAATACATTGAAAAAAAACAATTTATTATCAGATACTGACAACAAAAAAGTGGTCGATGAAATGAGTTCGCTCATTGAAAAGAGGCTTAAAAAAGTGCTGGTTGAAAATTTTGGAGGTTTTCAAAAACGTATAGTAAATGATTTGGTCAAAAAAGATGATTTATTTGCACAATTTGAACAAATAATTTCACAAAAACGTGACGCAGAATAAATAAAATTTATTTTTTAAAGATAGTTTTCTTTTTTTTCCTTATTATTAGTTCAAGGCTTAAATCAACTGGATACATCTAATTATTATCGAAAAAAGTCAAAGAAAGTTTATGATAATACCTGAGTATCGTCAACGGGCAGCAGCTGTAGAATACGTAGAATCACTCCAAAATTCAAAAAGACGAGTACGGTTAAAAAGAAAAAACCGACTAATTTACGCAAAATACACTGTTATGCTATGGGCGGTCGGAGCGACAGTATTCAGTTTACTTTATGCAATAAGTTTCTTCTAAAGTTTTTGTTTTAACTTTTAGACAATTACCCCTACCCCAAGCTAATTTTTTATTTGTCGGCTATTAAAACTATGTTTATTTTAGCAATTAATATTCAGACCTAAAATATAATTTAATTGCCCCGGTAAAAACGATGCTATTCAATTCTTTTGTATTTCTATTTTTTCTGGTTACCATTGTTCCCCTGGTCTTTACACTCAAACCTAAATACAGACAAATCACCTTAACCCTTGCAAGTTATTTTTTCTATGGCTATTGGGACTGGAGATTTACAAGCCTTTTGATGATAAGTACTGTTGTTGACTTCTATATCGGCAAAGCTATCTATACTGAAATCAGCCAACAGCGAAAAAAGCAACTATTGCTTATCAGTCTTTTTACAAATCTGGGAATATTGGGATTTTTTAAATACTTTAACTTTTTTGCCGAGTCATTTAACGAGACGTTAGCAATGTTCAACTATCAGCTGGATTTTCTTCATTTGAACATCTTGCTTCCAGTTGGCATTTCTTTTTATACATTCCAAACACTATCATATACTATTGATATATATCGTGGAGAGATGAAACCGACAGAGAGTTTCCTAAATTTCGCGTTATTTGTATCATTTTTCCCACAATTGGTTGCTGGTCCGATTGAAAGAGCAAAACATCTGCTTCCCCAATTGAATAAAATAGAAAAACCCTCTTTACTGTATATAAAAGAAGGTATTGCCCTGATTTCAGTAGGAATGTTCAAAAAAATAATTATTGGCGATACTTTAGGGCGAATTGTTGATCCGGTTTTTGCTGAGCCTGAGTACTACGGTAGTATTGAATTATTTGCGGCTTTGATACTCTTTTCTCTTCAAATCTATAATGATTTTTCAGGATACAGTCATATCGCCAGGGGTACAGCCCGCCTGCTGGGAATTGATTTGATGGAAAATTTCAACCAGCCCTATCTTTCAACAAATATCACCGAATTTTGGCGCAGGTGGCACATATCCCTCTCCTCCTGGTTAAGAGATTATCTTTATATCCCACTGGGGGGAAACCGCAAAGGAAATGTGAGAACTTATGTTAACCTGATGCTGACAATGCTGCTTGGTGGTCTTTGGCATGGTGCTAACTGGACTTTCGTAGTCTGGGGCGGGCTACATGGATTATATCTTGCTGTCCATAAATTAATGATGGGTTCCAAAAAACCGAGGTACGATAATGACTTTAAAAGGGAGAAAGGAAGTGTAGTTCTTTTTTTAATTAAGCTGTTATCCACCAACCTCCTTGTTTTATTGACCTGGTTGTTCTTCAGAGCGGATTCTTTCGATAGTGCATTTTTGTTTTTAAATCGTGTTTTTATGTTCACAGAAAGTTCATTCGCTCTACGATTTATTACAATTACTACTACTTTTGGAATTTTATCACTTATTTTCGACTATTTAGAATATACCCGAAAAAGTCATACTTTCTGGGTAAATATCAACGCACCTGTTAGATACGCAGCTTATACTGTGATGTGGTTTTATGCTTTATTATATATGTTTCAGGCTGAACCTATGCCATTTATCTATTTCCAATTTTAAGGCTCAATAATGAAGAAGATACTTATATATACAACTCTTGTCATAGGCTTTTCTTTATTAATGGAAGTTTTTCTCCAATTGACGGAAGTAAGTCTGCCGAATCCAATTGGGGTTGATCAAAAAGTTGGAAAAATTTTAATACCTGACTCACGGATCAACTTGATTAAAGAGGGACTTTACCTTGGGGAAGTAAATGAATACGGATACCTGGGACCCGGCTACCCAACTGAGAGAACACCCGGTGCAATCAGAATTGCACTTATGGGAGACAGTTATGTTGAGGCTTACCAATTGTTCGAGCAATTTAATTTCAGAACAGTACTGGAAAACACATTAAACAATTCGGAGTCTGAAAAATTTGAAGTACTAAATTTCGGACGTTCAGGAATGAACTTTGGCACAATGTACACATATTACGAAAATTATGTTAAGCAATTTGAACCTGATATTGTTCTTTTCGTAATCGGTGGTGACGATTTTGTAATTAAAAATCAAAATCTTTTTCCGGGGCTAAAAATTGATAATCAGAACAATCTTGTTTTCACAGACGGTTTTAAAAATAGCACACTCTATAAGTTACGACAAAAGTATAGTTACCTCTTTGGCATATCGACATTTGAATTATTAAAAAAATCCGCAAAACTGGTTTCGGAAGGCTATTTATTACACATCCTTTTCGATAAACTGAATCCCGAGCCACTTTTCACAGGTAAACCTAAAAAAGCTTCCGATGTTGAATATACCTCTTCTCCCCGGATTGATTCCAATTCTGTTAAGATATTGTCAAAAATATTTGAAAACTTCAATAATGATGGCAAAACAAAATTTGCAATCGTGGCACGGGGAGAGTTGGATCAAAATTATATTTCTCTCATAAAAGAATGCGAAATTAAATATCTTCCTCTTTATAAGTACGTCAATTCACTTAAAACTGATAATTTCGACCCGAATTACTGGAAAGGGACTAACAAACGTGGCCACTGGAACCATACAACACATCAATTTGTAGGTGAATATCTGGCAAAGTACTTGAAGAATGAATTTATCAATTAATTTAAAATTCTATAATCGAATTTTAATTCCAACTATAGCCGGAATTTATTCGTAAGAAGATAATTATTTGAAGATCCAACTCCCTAATAATTATACATATTATTGTATGATTTTACATTTCAAAAATATTTTCTTATTATTGGTCAAAACAAAGATTGAACGAACAGAATAATTAAAATAAGTTTATTGGAAATATTTTTTTTCAATATATAGATTCTTAATAACCAAACTATTTATATCTGCTACACGCTCAATTACCCACCACATTTTTGGGCTAGCGCCGATTAAGAGTAAGAATTTTGAATTATGTAGGATTGTTTTATGTCGGCTAAACTAAAAAGACAACAAATAATAAAAACTTACCTTACAACCCGTCTGATTTCCAGTCAGGAACAATTGATTCAGCTTCTTAAAGGAGAAGGGGTATATATCACCCAGGCTACTCTAAGCAGGGATTTTGCTGACTTGGGTGTTGTGCGGACTTTTGGTGAATATGGCGTAAGGTACGAGCTTAGCGCGGAAGAGGCGGGAATTCAGATATCAAAACTGGTTGGTCTGGAGATGCTGCATGTAAACGCAAATGAATCAATGGTTGTTATCAGAACTCTTGCAGGAAGAGCGCAAGGTGTTGCCCACTATATTGACCGCTTGAATGAAAAATTTATCCTGGGCACTATCGGTGGTGACGATACAGTGCTAATCATACCTGATACTGTTGAAAATATCCCAAAGGTTTTGGCGTTTATCAAATCGAAGATGGAAAATGACGGACATTAAATTTCTGCGGCGGAAGTTCCCCAAGCTTTCGTTTGAATTTATTCAATCGTGGAATATATAACTCCCGTGCAAGTCGGCAATGCCGGCTTGTTTTTTATCCTTAAAGTCTAAAAAATTATACACAACTGTATTATTTTAACCTCGTAAATATTTTTTTTGCCTACTCCTCCTCTAATTCACGCATTTCTTTTTCGGCACACTTTTTTCTACAAGTAAAGCATAATCATCAAGGGAGATAAATTATGCGAAACATTTACTTTATTATTTTTATTCTGATACTATTAACTACCATTACACAGGTCGCCGAAAATCAGGAAAAGACCATACCACAAAACTCTTTCAACTTATTTGATGGGGGGAAAGGTGGAATAATTACAACCGACGATACAAAAGCTTCACTTGTTGACAAGTTTGGAATTGAAGCGCTGAACGATGAAAGCATCTGGATTGATGAAGGGACTATTGAGGTTAAAGTTACAAAATTATTCAAGAATACAAATCCTGTAACCCTGTTCTGGGATAACGACATGACAGTTTCCAAAGTTGTGATCGACGAACTAAATTCGAGTTGGAAGGTCAATGGTATTGCTTGCGGGACTTCAATCAAAGAACTGGTAAACATAAATAAATCGGGATTCAAGTTTAATGGATTTGGTTGGGATAACGGAGGTGTTGTAACAGATTGGGGTGACGGGGAACTTGGTGAACAATTGAGTAATACTCTGATCGAGCTTGGGCTTGATTGGGAAGTTTTAGAAGAAAAAAATATAAATCCCGATAAATTTATGGGTGATGGTATAACTCTGAATTCTGATAATACGGAACTTGATCAGCTAAATATCAGAGTGAGCCGAATAGTACTCCAATTATAACAAGATTTTATCATCGCGTTATACGATGATGTTTAGTAAATTAAAGTTACTGATTTAACTCAAAACGTAAAAAACAGGCAATCTTTCATGAAAACATTAAAATTACCTCTTATAACGTTCTATATTCTTGCAATGCTTTTTAGCAATTTGTTCGGCTCTAAAAAAGATGATCTAGAATCAGCCGAGGAAGCAGCGAAAGCGGGTTATCTCACTAAAAAAGAATTGAAAATATTCAAATCTGAGCGTGACGTTGATCTGTTAAAAAAACCATATGGCGATATACCTTTGCGTGGTGTGTACAATCTAATGGTTTATGATCTGTACCCAAATTCTGAAGAACCTTACCATCTTGAAAAAGAGATATCTGTCGCTGAAGCAATCTGGTTTGCAATGCATTTAAGAGAAAAAGCTGATGAAATAGAAAAAGGAAATTATCAACACCCGTTCAGGGATATTCCCGAGGAGTACGAAAAATATGTCGGGTATGCTTATGAGAACGAGCTGCTTCCCAAGTCAATATCAAATAATTTTGTTCCTGATGGGAATATTACTTTTGTACAATACGAAATAATCATGCTGAAAATGTTAGGATATGTTGAAGGAACTGATTTTACTGAAGAGAATGTAAGAACCCTCGCTCGTGAGAAGGATTTCGATCCACCACCACTTGGCAAAAAAGCTTTTATTAAAGCTAAAGCAGTGGAAATGGCAAATTACACCCTTGGTGTAAGTATGAAGGAATCCCACACTATCTATCTGGATTATCTGATCTCGAAAAATATAATCCCCGCCAAGGCAGAAAAATTTATTTCTGATCAAGCGTACAAACGTTACACATGGGATACACGCGATAATTTTTCAGAGGTTTACTGGAAATATCAGCGAAAATATGATTTTGTGAGATTTCTTGATTGCAGGAATGGACCCGCTCCAATTCATCCGGCGGTTAGCTGGCCGAACAAAAATGTTACTCTCGACTATGCGGGATATATCAAAATTAAGGAGTCAGTTCTTGAGGAAAAGTTTATGTACAAATTAGTTAGAGATATTCTTTCTGATTTAAATGTTGATAAAAAGAAAATTGACAAAATGATCTCAAAACTGAAAAGTGATGGAAAAGCTGACCATATTGATTATTATACCAGAATGATCGATATCAAAAAGAAAAGAAATTACGTCACGATTGATATGTATCTTGAAAATAAATAGCAGAAACTTACTTACGCAGGGGTAAAGCAATTCGTACTTCGGTACCTTTCCCCTGCTGACTTAATATTTTAATCTTACCTTTATTTTTTGTCACCATTTCGCGAACAATGTAAATACCGAGACCCGTCCCCGCCTCATCCCTTGTACCTTTTTTACCGGGAATCGCACCACCTTCTGAATTAAGTTTTTTAAGCAATTCAGGCTCCATCCCGACACCTGAATCAATAATTCTTACATCGCATTGCCTACCATTAACCGAGGTTTTTACTGTAACGGTATCATTTTCCGCGCAAAATTTGATAGAATTTGAAACTGTATTCCGGAATACTGTCTTAATCATATCTCGGTCTGCTGTTATAACTATAGCATCTTCAACAAGATTGATCAGTTTAACCCCTTTCTGTTCCGCTGATACACTATAAAGATTGAATATATCATCTATAAGCAGCTTGAGTTGTATAAACTCGGGATTATATTCAATTTTATCTGATTGAAGTCTCGCCCAGTCGAGCAGATTCTCAAGAAGTGAGTACAATGACCGAGCCGACTGATAGATATGTGTTGCTGATGATTCGATATCCTCTTTATTCAACATTTTCGAATTATTGGCTAATAATTCCGAATATCCCAGCAATGGCAGGAAGGGGTTTTTCAAATCGTGGGCGACTATAGAGAATAACTTATCTTTTGAGGCAACAGCCTCTTCCAACAATTGCTTACTATTTAACAAGTCTTTTGTTCTATCATCGACCAGTTTTTCCAGCTTTTTCTGATTGGATTTAACCTTATTGATATTGTATCGGTAAGTGGCAGTGATAAAGAACAATATCAGCAGCACGAAAGTAATCTTCGCGAGTTTTGTACCCCACCATGGAGGTGTTATAGTTACCGCAAGAGTAACCCCAACATTATTCCAGACATCATCACCATTACCCCCAATTACCCTGAAAACATATTCACCCGGTTCAAGATTTGTATAAGTTACATTTCTTCTTTGTCCAGCGTTGGTCCACTCTTCCTCAAGTCCAACAAGCTAGTATTTGTATTTATTCAGATGTGGCGAGGAGTATTCAAGCGCGGAATAAGTAAAATTAAGGAAGTTTTCACGGTAGTTTAAAACTATTGGTTCAGGATTAGAGGGGTCACCAAACAAATACTTTTTCTTTCCATTAACAAACAGATCAGTCAAAACAACGGGCGGTGGAACATTATTCGACTCTATATCATCAGGGTGAAAATAATTTACACCATTTACACCACCAAAAAACAATACACCATCTTTACTTTTTGCAGAAGCACCACCATTAAACTCATTATTCTGCAATCCATCTTCGCGAGTGAATATTCTTATTTTGCCGGTTTCAGGATCAAACTCATTTAGCCCTCGGTTAGTACTGACCCATAATTTACCGTATTCATCCTCAACTATTTCATAAATGGAATTGTTTGATAGACCTTCTTTCTCAGTAATATAACTGAATGTTTTGGTTCCGTAATCGTAAAGATTTAACCCTCCACCGTATGTTCCAATCCAGAGTCGTCCTTTCCTGTCTTGGAGAAAATGCCCAACTCTGTAATTATTTATAGTTCTGTTGGTACCATCACTTACTATCCTTTTAAAAGTGCCTTTTTCCGGATTGAAGAGATTAAGTCCGTATTGCGTCCCCACCCAAAAATTTCCGTAAGAGTCCACAAACAGATCAGTTATTTGGCTGCTGCTCACAGAGGTTGTATCATTAGTGGAATTATAGACTCTGATTTCCCCTGTATCTGCATTATACCTGTTTAATCCAGTCTCGGTAGCGATATAATAATAGCCGTCTGAATGATGAATCACTTTTAAACAAAAGTTGTATGAGAGCGATTTGGGATCATTTACGCGAGCAACAATTTTATTTACAGTACGGGTAGATTTATTGAAAATATTTACTCCGCCGCCCCATGTGGATATCCAATAATCGTCACTACCAAAATTTCCAATAAATCTTATCCGTTCGGATGAAAGTCCATTATTGGTATTCAGCGAAAAAAGTTTTTTCATTTCGCTATTATAAACATCGACTCCTTTGTTAGAGCCAATCCAGATTTCGTTTTGATCGTCAATATAGATCGCTTTTACGAAATTATCGCTTAATGAATTATTATCACGTGTTTTATAATAAATGTGATTAAAACTATTCTTTCTTTTAAAGTAGGTATTGAGTCCCCCGGAAAAAGTACCAAACCAGAGTGCTCCCTCACGATCTTCAATCAAAGACCATACCCTGTTATCATTAAGGCTGCGGGGGTTTACGGGATCATGTTCGATATTATAGAAAAAATCATCTTCGCGATTGTATCTATAAACACCTCCACCATCACTACACACCCATAAAGTTTTTTCTCTATCTTCAAAAACAACAGTTATACGTGAATCCCTGATCCCCTTTGTTTCACTAATTCTACTAAATTTTTCTGTATCCCTGTTGAATGTATATAAACCTCCACCGAAGGTGCCAAACCAGAGAGTACCTGTATGATCTTCCTCAATTGATATAATAAAATTATGCTCCAGACCATTTGGTATTTCAGATTCGACACTAAAATTAACAAATTTCTCCTCTTCCCTCGAAAAACGGTCAACTCCGGATTTGTGAGAGGATGTCCATAAAAATCCCTGTGAATCTTCAAAGATTGCATAAATTTTATTTTCAATAATGGCATGCGGGTCGGAAGGATTTGCGAGGTATCGTTTCATTTCTCCAGATTCTGTGTCGTATTTAATCAGTCCGCCACCCCATGATCCGATCCATAAAATTGAATCTTTAGTGAGATACATGCGTTGAATTCGGAGTGACATTTCACCAAATTCATCCAAAAGTCTGCCATGGTAATTTTGAAACTTTGTTGAATCAGTAATAAATTTCCCAAATCCTCTTGCGCGAGTACCGAACCATAAATTGCCGTCATGATCTGTTACCAAAGAAGTGATCCAGTTATCAGGAATACTATTTTCTGTATCATCACTGATTTTAAATGAGGTTATTTCATACCCGTCAAAACGGTTTAATCCCTCCTGGGTTGCCGCCCAGATAAAACCTGCACTATCCTGAGCAATATCGTGGATAAGGCTGTTAGATAGACCATCCTCAATGGTGATATGATCAAATAATCCGGTTGTTTGTGCAGATGAACCGCCTGTCAAAAGGAGAAATAGAACTACTATTTTCACAATCAATATTTTCAAAACATCATTTAGATTTAATCAAACAAATGCACCGTTATCTATTATCGAAGTCTAACCAAATTTATTTAATAATGGAAGTCTCTTAAATCCCGAATTTTAATGTAAAAATTAATCAATTGCATCGAGTGAAAAGCAAAATAAATTTTTCTTTGACAACTTCATGTAAAGGGGATAAGTATGCAATGGAAGCAAGGATATGAAGTAAAATCCATTTTAACCAAAAAATTAAGATTCTCTGTAAGCTTCTTCTTGTCCCGCCCCACCTCAAATATTGGCGGGCAGGCAGGGCTCGAAACTGTAGGAGTAAAGTAGTTAACATCCAATCATAATCGTTTGTGATTGCTGTAATATTGTGAATTAAAAGAATCATCTAAGAATCTACCTCACCCTTTTACCGCAGCGAACTCTCCCATACGAGAGGCAGCAGGCTGAATCACAGGAGAGGAACATAACTAAACGTTTTATTATTTAGCCCCTTCTCTTGTTTATAGGAGAAGGGGTTGGGGTTGAGGTCAGATACTTTAAAAAGAAAAAGCCCTGCATATTTGCAGAGCTTCTTGTTGTCCCGCCAGGGCTCGAACCTGTCCCGAACGCTTTCGGGATGATCCAGAGTCAGACGTGTTGCATCCCCTTTTAAAAAGAAAAGGCCCTGCATACTTGCAGAGCTTCTTGTTGTCCCGCCAGGGCTCGAACCTGTCCCGAACGCTTTCGGGATGATCCAGAGTCAGACGTGTTGCATCCCCTTTTAAAAAGATAAAGCCCCGCATATTTGCAGAGCTTCTTGTTGTCCCGCCAGGGCTCGAACCTGGACTCTTCTGATCCAGAGTCAGACGTGTTGCCAATTACACCACAGGACAGTTTGTTAGAACATGAAATATATAATTGTCCGAATAAAAAATCAATACCGATAATAATCTATTCAAATAATTCGTTGATTTTTTCAATTGGACGAGCTAAAACTGCCTTTTTTCCTTTTACAACTATTGGTCTTTGTACCAAATCAGGGTACTGTACCATCAAATCAATAATTTCGGAATCACTTTTAACTCCGTTTTTAAGATCGAATTCTTTATATTCCTTTGCTCGGCTGCGTAAAAGATCCTTTGCCGGGATTCCCGTTAACGCAAGCAGCTCCTCAATTTTGGATTTTGTAAGTGGCTCAATGTAATAGTTGATTTTGTCAAACTCAACGCCCTTTTCTTCCAAGAGCGCTACTGTTTTTTTGCAGGTAGTACAAGTTGGTTTTTCATAAACAATAATTTTTTCCATCACAAAAATTATCCTGTTATTTCTGGATTTTCTATTCTCTTTTTATCTATTTTTAGCTTCCGTTCACAGACATACTAAAGATATAAAATTACAGTAGAAATATTAAGTATTTAGGAGATCAGCGACAAGATGTTCATTAATATACCTGAAGTTATTGCTCAAGAATTATCAATACAACCAAAACAAGTTAAAACCGTAATCGATTTATTTGATGACGACGCAACCATCCCCTTTATAGCAAGATATCGTAAAGAACATACCGGAGGGTTGGATGAAGACGCATTGAGGATCATTGAAGAGCGTTTAAATTATCTTACACTTCTTGAAGACCGGAAAGTTACTGTCCTTAACAGTATTGAGGAGCAGGGTAAGTTGACAGAAGAGCTGAGAGACAAGATCATCGCTGCAATGAAACTTCAGGAAGTTGAAGATTTATACCTTCCCTATAAACCTAAACGTAAAACGCGCGGTACAATTGCCAAGGCTAAAGGACTCGAACCTCTTGCGCTCTTTATACTTGAAAACCCGCTTTTTGATGGTGACTTCGATGAAATACTCGAAAGTTATATCAATCCTGAAAAGGGTGTAGAATCGAAATCTGACGCACTACAGGGAGCGAAGGATATCATCGCGGAAATGATCAGCGAAACAGCCGAAGTTCGCCAGGCAGTCAGGGAATTTCTGCTCGAAAAAGCAGAGCTTGTTTCTTCCAAAACTGATACTCGTGAAGAAAAGAAGAAACATAAAAAAGACGTATATGAAGTCTATCATGATTTTAAGGCACCTCTTACAAAAATAAAACCATATCAGGTGCTTGCAATTAATCGCGGTGAAAGTGAAAACTTCCTAAAAGTAATACTGAGCTATGATTATCCCGGTGTACTTGGAGAAACATTTTACACATACTTCGAGTATGATGAATCTTTCTTCCTTGAACTGCTGATGGAAATTACCGAGGATTCGTTCAACCGACTGATATACCCGTCAATTGAACGGGAAGTAAGAAATACACTCACCGAAAAAGCAGATCTGCACGCAATAGAAGTTTTTGCTTCCAATTTGCGTCAGTTGTTACTGCAGCCCCCAATAAACGATAGAATGATAATGGGAATTGACCCCGGTTATGTCTCGGGTTCAAAAGTTGCCGTAATTGATCAGACCGGGAAATATATTGATGGTACAACTGTTTATCCTCATCCTCCACAGAAAAAAATGGATGGCGCCAAAAGAACGATTGTTGATTATGTAAACAAATATAATATTGCTTTGATTGCTATCGGAAATGGCACTGCAAGCAGAGAGACCGAATTGATGGTTGCAGAAATAATTCAGGAAAACAATCTGGATTGCCACTATCTGATCGTAAGTGAAGCGGGAGCTTCTGTCTATTCGGCTTCAAAAGTGGCAAAAGAGGAATTCCCTGAGCTTGAAGCAAGTCAGCGCGGGAATATTTCAATCGCGCGAAGAGTATTGGATCCGTTAGCGGAACTTGTTAAAATCGATCCGAAATCTATAGGGGTAGGTTTGTATCAACATGATGTTGACCAAAAATTACTCCTTAAAAAACTTGATGATGTAGTTGTAAGTTGTGTAAACTACGTTGGAGTTGATGTCAATACGGCATCCGCTTCGCTCTTAACTTATGTATCCGGCCTTAATAAAAGAATAGCCACGAATATTGTTACTTATCGGGATTCTATTGGAAGATTTCACAGCAGGAAGCAGATACTCGATGTGCCGGGAATTGGTCCGAAACTGTTTGAACAGTCTGCGGGATTTCTTAAGATACCCGGCGGAGATAATCCCCTCGATAATACTTTTATACACCCCGAATCTTATGACGGAACTTCTTTGCTACTGAATCAGTGTGGTATTTCACCAACTGAAGTTAAAGACAAAGGTTCGGTTGTAAAATTATATGTTGATAAAAATGGTAGCCTGAAAACCGCCGAACAGTTGGGTCTTGGTGAGCCAACACTACTCGATATTGTGGAGAACCTCCTTAAACCCGGTAGAGACCCTCGTGAAGAGATGCCAAAACCTATTTTGCGCAGTGATGTTTTGAAAATGGAAGACCTCGAAGAAGGGATGAAGCTGATGGGAACGGTAAGAAATATCGTTGATTTTGGTGCTTTCATTGATATTGGTGTTAAACAGGATGGTTTGCTGCACATCTCACAAATGGCAAACAAGTTTGTTAAAAATCCGTTGGAACAACTTAATGTTGCTGATATAGTTGAAGTAACAATATTAAACGTTGATATCGAAAAAGGGCGAATATCGTTAAGTACGAAAGACTAATTTTAACGGGAGTTCTCTAATCAGGGGACTCCCCTTGCCTTAATTGCTCAGTTTGAGAATCTTTTTATTGCTTTTTCGTGAGTGCTTACAAATAGTATATTCCCCTTCGCATTGCACTCATAAATAAAATCGAGTAAGCTTTTACTGGAAATATTTTCATAATCGCCGACTATCATACCACTCGATGCGGAAGAAACGTCATTTTTCGCGTGTGCGGTGTATTTAACAGACAGCACTACCTGTCAAGCAATTTGTTATGTAAGTCGTTCCAGTCCGTAAGTCGTGTAGTTCCGTCTTCGAAACTTTTATATCTTTCATCAAGGGCTTTTTTATGCCACTCGGGAACAGGAATATTTTCACTATCTTCTGTTACCGAATCCCATAATAACTCAATCAATTTGAGTTTCTCTAAATGAGAGAGGGAATTAATATTTCTGGTAAATTCATTTAGCATAATGATCTGCGTTCTGATATCACAATACGAATAATATTCATGAATTTCTCTTGATTTTTTTTCACCTGCTCGCATCACGAAAAAATACTTCCGACATCATGAATTTAACGTGCCAAAGCATTTATTGTTTTTATTGTTATACCGTTTGAAATAATCGCACCAGACCGCGAGTTCTTTCCTGCAGGCACCAATAGCATTCGGGTCACTGAATTTTGAGTGCTTGCAAAAATAATCGCAATATTGAGGAAAATCACTTTTACCGGCTGATTTGTTTACTTTTTTACTCATAAGTAAAAATACCTAATCATTTTACACTGAATTACTGTAAAGTTTTTTATATTTCGTACTTAATATAAAATATGTGCTTAACTTAATGAAAATTCACACTAAAATTTCTGATACGATTGCTACCAAAGGCGCGGCGTATTTTGTGCTAATTGATCCCGATAAGATCGATAATGACAAATTCCCCGAATTTCTCGCGTTTTGCTCTAAAGCGGGAGTAGATGCCTTTCTTGTGGGAGGTAGTTTACTTGTCGCCGGTGATCTTGAAAAGACAATACGACAAATAAAAGAACATAGTCAGATACCCGTAATAATTTTTCCGGGAGCTGTAGAACAAGTCACAGCCGAAGCCGATGCGTTGCTTTATATATCGCTAATTAGCGGTAGGAATCCTGAACATCTTTTCGGGAAACATGTGCTCGCTGCTCCATTGATCAAGCGGACAGGTCTTGAACCACTTTCTACAGGATATATGATTGTTGAATCCGGACGCAGAACTACCGCCGAGTATATGAGTGGAAGCAATCCTATTCCCAGACATAAACCGGAAATAGCGGCTGCTACTGCACTTGCGGCAGAATATATGGGAATGAAGTACGTTTATCTTGAAGGGGGCAGCGGTGCTGATAACTCTGTTCCTGATGAAATGGTAAAACTTGTTGCAGATACCTGTTCTATCCCTGTAATAGTTGGGGGCGGTATAAGAAGCGCTCACGATATCAGAAATAAAATTAAAAGTGGCGCTAAAATTATTGTAACGGGCAATTATCTCGAAAACCCAAACAACTGGTCACTTATTCAGGAATTTGCCGAAGCGGTGCACAGCCGTGGAAATATTGATCTATAAGAGTGGAGACACAATTGGATATAAAAGAATTTATTACTGCCTCGCTGATTGAAAGCGCTGAAGTAAAACACAAGATAGAAAACGAATGCCAGAACGAAATTGAATTAGCCATCACAACTTTAACTAACGCCTTCAGAAATGGTAAAAAGCTCCTGTTGTGTGGTAATGGCGGAAGCGCGGCAGACGCTCAACATATCGCGGCCGAGTTTATGATCAGACTTGCGCATGACATCGAAAGACCCGCGATTCCCGCGATTGCATTGACAACCGATTCATCAAACCTCACAGCAGGCGGAAATGATATAGGCTACGAAAATGTTTTTGCCCGAAACGTTGAAGGTCTCGGTGCTGATGGTGACATACTTATTGCGATCTCTACAAGCGGTAATTCGGGTAATGTCGTTAAAGCGGTTAATATGGCTCATAAAAAAGGGATGAAAGTTATTGGTTTTCTCGGTGGAACAGGTGGTAAACTAAAACCACTGGTTGATATTCCAATTGTTATTCCTTCCTCGAACGTGCAGAGAATTCAGGAAGGACATATAACTGTAGCGCATATTTTATGCGAAACTGTTGAGGTACTATTATACGGAAACAAATAGTTTTAACATGAAAAAAGGGTACCGGAGCATCCGAGATCGATGAAAAACCTGGTTGTTGATTTTCACGTCCCCCTTCCCGAAAGTTTTCGGGACAGGTTTGAAGGGGGAAATCACTCCGCCATCGGCGGATTTTATGATGGGGGATGACCAAAAATCACAATAAATGCGATAAATCATCCTCCGTCTTCCGACATTCGTCGGAATCCACCTCCTTCGAAGGAGGAATTTAAAACGAAACGACTTTGTCAAAAGACTGAGGGTGCCGCTACACCCCTTTTTATTTTTTCTTAACCGGTTGTCTCAGAACCGTTTTCAGCTTCTCCGGGGCTACTTTTCTCGGATCACCCAAATAGATTTCATGATGTAAACCATCCAGGTCATATCCCTCTCCCTCAGCATAATCATGCATTGCCTTGATAGTTTCATGCTCGTTAGAATATGGTCCAATGTATAAAGTCTGAACTGATATTCCTTCATGATACTTCTCAAATTTCACATCATTAATTCCGGATAGACCCTTTTTTTCAAAAGCTTTCGCTTTATTGGAATTTATAAAATCCTCTGTGATAAAACCGGGCATATGGATCATGAGTCTCCATTCCCAATTATCTTTATTATCCAGCACAAAATCTTCAAAATCTTTTGCCCACCACAATCCTTCAAGAGGCATTACCACAAAATCCGTCATTCCATTTTCTTGCTTTGCCGAAAATTTTGCTGTATAAGCAACTGCGTATAAAGCTCCTATAGCCTCTTCGAATTCGGAAGAATTATTGGGATTACCTTTTCCCTCCAGACTTATATAATTAAACTCCGGTACATCAATTATTTCTATTTTCTTTGAGGATGGTTTGTAAAACTGTTTGAGTTCTTTCTTTAAATCTATTTTTTCCATTTTTTCTCCTTAATAATTTCATAATTTACAATCTTAATATTGTGAAACAAAATTTTGAATTCTTGTCAAATCTTGCTTTTTGAATAAAATGAAATTTCGTACAGAAATATCTATTCCGGGATCCGCAACAAAAATTACTCACAAGGATACCATTTTAACCATTGGCTCCTGTTTTGCGGAAAATATCGCCGCAAAGCTGGAATTTTCCGGTTTTAATGTTTTGAATAATCCTTTTGGAGTGTTGTATAATCCTGTCTCAATAGCAAACTCTCTCGCAATCATTGCCGAAGCAAGAAAGTTTGATGAAAATGACTTAATTCTCAATCAGGATGAATACCACTCTTTTTACCATCACAGTTCCTTTTCTTCTCACGATAAAGATATAATCCTGTCGAATATCAACGACACAACAAATCAATTAGCAGGAGAGTTACCCGAAACTAAATTCGCTTTTATCAGTTTGGGTACAGCCTTTGTTTACGAATATATTGAATCAGGTAAGATTGTATCGAATTGCCATAAAATTCCGCAATCGCAGTTCAAACGGTTCAGACTCACCCCTGTTGAAGTAAAAAATCATCTAGGAAAGATAATTGACACTTTAAAGACATTCAATCCGGATATACACATCATTTTTACTGTAAGTCCGGTCAGGCATTTAAAAGATGGGGCTCACGGAAACAATCTCAGTAAGTCGCTCCTCCTGCTCGGGATAGAAGAGATTACTTCAGCAATCACGAATACCTTTTACTTTCCTTCCTACGAACTATTATTGGATGATCTGCGGGACTATCGTTTTTATGACAATGATCTTGTTCACCCTTCTAAAGAAGCAATCAATTATATAAGTGAAAAGTTTTATTCTGCGTTTCTCGATGGCTCAACAATAGAACTTGCAGAAAAAATTGAGCGAATAAAAACCGCGCAAAATCATAAAGTCAGAAATCCGCATTCTGCCCAATACGAAAAGTTTCTGAATGCCAACATCAAACAGATAGAAAAACTATTGAAAGTGCATCCGTTTTTACCCCTTCAGGATGATCTTGCTCACTTTAAGAAAGATTTTGATATTTATTTCACAAATACCAAATAATTTGCGTTTCTATTTATCCATATTAATCCAATTTTAATCCTATGAAATTGCTACTAACTATCTTGACTATTTTTATGATATTCAACTGCGCAGGCTGCGGCTCTGATTCACAACTTGTCTTTGAAAAAATTGAACAAACCGCAAAAAAAGAATTAACGGGCAAAATAGAGTACTTGTACAATTCCACGGAAGAATATCTTGCGTGTTATTCAAATAAGTATCCTGATGGCAAACCGGTTGAGGTAATCGTATTTTCGATGACAGACGGACAAAAAATATTTGAATACAAATTTGATCAGGGAAAAGTTTTTTGGGATCCGAATTCTGATTATATCCTCATGATTCAGCTAATCCCGGGGATGGTTATGGGTGACGAGGACCCAGAACAATTTTTAACAAAGTATGACGTAAAAACAACAAAATTTTTAAAATAACACACCGGAGTTTCAATGCTCAGAAAAGTTACAATTCCAATTATCATCGCACTTTTTTTCAGCGTGGGATTTTTTATTACTGAAAGACAATCTGATAACAACGAATTATCAAGACATGAACAAAAATTACTCGCCGAAAAAGTGAAATATGAAAAATTCCGCAAACACTTTTCACAAAGTTCACCGGAACATCTCAGATATAGCGAAAAAATAGAGAAAATTGAACGAAGATTGGAAGGTTACGCAAAATCGGATAAACCGGAAGAATTCGCGCGCATTTTGGCTGAAATGAAAACCAAACCGGGTGAAAACTCCCCTTCGTATCCGGCCAATTACAGGGTAAAAGAATTTAATAAATCGAGAGCTGCAATAAACAAACGAACATCCGGCGATCCACTTCCCTGGGTATCACGCGGTCCCGGGAATGTGAGTGGACGTGTTAGAGGAATTGTGATTGACCCTGCTGACACAACAAATAACACGTGGTTCGTAGGCTCGGTTGGTGGTGGAATCTGGAAAACTACCGATGCTGGTTCAACATGGCAGGAACTTGCGACCAATCTTCCGGTATTTTCAACTTCTGCAATTGTGATGGCTCCTTCCAATACTGATGTTTTGTATGTCGGCACAGGAGAAAGTTTCTTCAATGTTGATGTAATTAATGGTAATGGAATTCTTAAATCGACCGATAGAGGTAATACCTGGTTCCAGCTGCAATCTACAGCTGAAAATCCTCAGTTTAACAATATTTCAAGGCTTCTGGTTGATCCGAATGACGAAAATATAATTCTCGCTTCTACCACAACAGGAAGATATAAACTGAATCAAAGCAATTTTTCCGGTATTTTCAAGTCAACCGATGGCGGCGATACATGGACTAATGTTTACACTGAAACAGAAACTGTAAACGCACGAGTTAAAAAAGTTCTTCATATTATAGCTGATCCAAACGATTTTAACATAATGTACGCAGGTATTGAAGATAAAGGTATTTACAAATCAACCGATGCCGGTGATACCTGGTTCAATTCCTCTACCGGAATGAATGATAGAGTTGGAAGATTTGAACTGGCAATATTTCCCGCGAATACTTCCAGAATTTACGCGGCCTCTGAGGGCTCTTCCTTTAGCAACTTGTATGTCTCTACAGATGCCGGCGCAACATGGAACCAGACAACCGAGAATGGATCAGAACCAAACTGGCTCGGTTCTCAAGGCTGGTATGACAATACGATTGTCGCGCATCCTACAAATGAAAATATCGTTTATGTGGGTGGAGTTTATCTTTTCAAAATAACATTGCTCGCGAATAATAAACGTAATACAACAGAAATGAATACCGGTCCGGTACATGTTGATCACCATAATCTCGTAATTCTTAATGAAACTGATGGCGGGTTCAGAATATTAAACGCAAATGATGGTGGATTGGGTCTTTCAGGAAATGGAGATGTTAACTGGACTAAACCAACAGACGGACTTGTAACAACACAATTCTACGGTGTTGATAAAAAGCCGGGCGCAAGCGCTTATGTTGGAGGTATGCAGGATAACGGAACATGGCGTTCACCGGAAAATAGTGACACTAATTCAGACTGGTTCTATCAAATTGGTGGTGATGGCTATGAAACATCGTGGCACTTTGACGATCCCCTAAAAATAATTGGTGGTTATCAGTTTAACGGTTTAATGCGCTCAACAGATGGCGGTAATAACTGGCAATCGGCAACTTCCGGTTTATCGGATGAAGGGAGCGGCTCCGCTCCATTTATTACCAAAATTGCCAAATCCAACCTTGAACCTGACTTGCTGTTTGCCGTTGGGAGCCAGGGTGTGTGGAAATCAACAAACTTCGGTGCGTCATGGATGTCGAGACCAATAACATCAAACTGGATGGGAAGTTCCTCATTTACTGATGTGAAAATATCGAGAGCTGATCCTGATATTGTCTGGGCAGGATCGAGAATGGACAGTTTCGCCAAGATTTTCGTTTCAACAGACAGAGGAGAAACTTTCACTCCTTCAACAGTTTATTCTGATGTTCAAATGGGAGGAATATCAGGTATATCCACACATCCGCATGATGCCGAGACCGCTTATGTACTTTTCTCATACGCACAAAGTCCTAAGATATTAAAAACAACAGACCTTGGACAAAGTTGGACAGATATTTCCGGTTTTGGTACAAACAGCGTCAGCTCAAACGGATTCCCGGATGTTGCGGTTTATGACCTTCTTGTTATGCCTCACACACCCGATACCATTTGGGCAGCAACTGAAATTGGTCTTTATGAATCAACAGATGACGGCGCTACATGGGCATACGCCGACAACGGTTTGCCTGCTTACCCGATCTGGATGATGACACATGTAGAGGAAGAAGTTGTACTAGCGACACATGGGCGCGGTGTTTGGTCGGTAAATATTCCGGGGTTAAGTTCAGGTGTAACATACAAACCACTTATAAAATCATTGACTCAAAACCTTGACGGTTTACTGGAAATAAATGTAGCGTTGAGATCATTATACGATTCCTCACACGTAGTGATAAATGATGAGATGTATGAGTCGGTTCTCGCGAATCTTTCCCCGGTCGATACTATCTTTTCTGTACCAGTTACGGAGGAAGGCGAAATTACTGCCTATGTTGTCGCTTATAAGGACGGAAATGCTTATCAATCTGTTATCCAGTCTGTTGATGTAATCCCATTGTTGGAAGCAAGTGAAACCTATACCTCAAACCTTGATGATGCTGCCGATGAATTTATTTCTTCCGGTATTACCGTAAAAAGTCAGAATGGTTTTGAAGGTATGGCGTTACATTCCCCCCATGATTATGGTAACAACAACAATTACACCGCAATGCTGCGAGTACCGATTATAGTCAAGGCAACAGATGCTTATCTTAAGTATGAGGATATCGCCATTATTGAACCGGGAGATCCCGGTACTGTTTTCGGAGACCAGTCGTTTTGGGATTACGTTGTCGTTGAGGGGACAAAAGATGGTATGAACTGGGTTCCGTTGGAAGATGGATATGATTGCAGATACAATTCTACATGGTCTTCAGCATATAGTGGCGGACAGAACGGCGCACCTTCAATGTATGTCTCACATGAAATAAATCTGCTCGATACATTTGAGGCAGGAGATAAAATACTTATCCGATTCAGACTATTTGCCGACGCTTTTGTAACAGGATGGGGATGGGCAATCGATAACATTCAGATACAAGGTGTTTTGAGTGATGTTGATAATATTGACTCTGAACTACCGACAGATTATTCCTTGTCACAAAATTATCCCAATCCGTTTAATCCGGCAACCACTATCAATTTCGGGTTACCGTCAGATAGCAGAGTCTCACTGAAAGTCTATGATACTATCGGTCAAGAAGTAGCGACTATCGTTAACAGTAGCCTTAAAGCAGGTTATCATACATACAATTGGGACGCGTCCAGACTTTCGAGCGGTGTTTATATATATCGCATTGAAGCTGAAAATTTTGTTCAATCACGCAAAATGATATTGATTAAATAGTGCTGAATGATTAGTACAGAGTACGATGGAAATGAACAAAAAGTTGAGACGGGATATAATATGCGCTGCTGTGTATTCCCGTATTAACAATTTTAATTATAAATATTATGTAAGGGCGGGTCTTTGACCTGCCCTTCTTTTTAACTTAAACTTTAGACCATTTTTTACGGTCAATGTGCCAGACGTAATATCCTTCATCTTAATTATCTGTCCTGTAATTTCCCTTTAAATAATGTAAATATTCAAATAATATCCTGCAATTCTCTTTATTACTAATCAAAATAAAGTAGTCTTATTTCAAGATATTTTTTATCTTATGATTGGGCAATAAAACCTTTTAATCTTTTTATTTTTGAAAAACGATGCGAAGAAATCTCTTTTTTGTAATCCTGCTATGGGTTTGTGGGCAAATATATTTTAATCACTATGTTAATTCTCATATAAAAAATAAAAATAATTGAAAACAGGGCGAGTTTGTCGTACCGCTAAAAATAACAATTTCTACAGGGAACTATGGTTAAATTAATACTAAAAATCGTGCTACTTTTTTGTTTAGCCGGCAGCACTTTGTCTGCGCAAAAATTTGTAGAGCTTTACAAGGATTTTATTGATCCGGGAGTTATCTCTACCACACAGGAAGCTGTGTATGTAAATGAAAAAATTGAAAAATTGGGTAAAATCAGTCCAACTCTTATCTATTATTATTTACTGAAGATTAATAATAATAGTAGAGAGACAGATGAGCTGAAAAAAATCAGATTTTATTATATCAGGCTTTTCAGGGCGTGGGAAGGAATCTTTACTCAGGGTTTATCAAAATGGGTGGAATATGAGTCCGGAAAGGCAGATGAAAATTACTCCGCGCTGATAGCATCAGAGATAACGGGCTATTTGTCAGATTACGAAGAATATGATGACTTTTACTACATCCCACCCGATACATTACATCCCAATGATACAACCCATTTTTTCACTTATTTATACAGAAGCGGGGAAAGAGAAGAGTTTTCACCGGGAAAAGATTATAAGTCTCTGGTTGGTAAAATCAGAGAGGAAAAAGTTGCACAGCTTAAAAAGTACTACGCTGATGATAACCCTGTAAGACGGGAAGAAGAGGCGATAAATTTTGCAGTTGCCAACAGATATCTGTTTCATGACCGGGCCTCCGGCTTACCTTATATGGTAGTTCCATTTCATGAGTTTACCCAAAAGTTTATCGAACATAAATTCAGGGAGAACAGCGCTATTTTAGTTGGCGCTTCCGGATATGGAAATCCGTATATAGCAGGAGATGAATTTGCTTATAATTTTGTTGATTATCGCTTCCCTTACCTGAATACAAAAAACACACTGAAACTCGAATATACCGCCCAGGCTTCGGTTACAGCCGGATACAAGCATAAACTTAAGAAATATAAAGCACCATTCTCTTATGTAAGCGGAATGGTTTCATTTGTGATTTCACATTCAAAGAATTTTGATACAGAGTACCCTACAAATATATCGGTACTTTATAATGAATTTCCTACCCGAAGTTTTTACGGAAATTATCTACTAACTATTGAGAATGATTCATATTTGGCTTTTGGTGCCGAAGTGGAAACTCCTCTTTTCTATTTTAATCGAAATTTGTTTATCACAGGGGGATTGGAAATAAACTACTATTCCATTGGATTTGAAGCAAACATGGAGAGATTTATTATAACTCTGAAAAGCGAAAATCCACTCGATCTCGAAGAGGGAAAACTGGAAACAAAATATGAGTATAGTAAGATGGAATTATTTCCTTTTATCAGTTTGAAGATTGATTTTTTCCAGCCAGTTTCTGTTTTGATAAGATCACATAATCTTTCATCTGTTATGTTGTCAGCAATATTTAACTGGGGGATCTGAAAATGAAAGTTAAAAATATAAATATCATACTTCTGCTTGTTCTACTTCTAGTTTTCGGGTGCGAGAAAGTTGAGGTAACAGAGCCGGGCGAAACAACTCCCGGGCAACCCGTCAATGTTGAAATCACCTCTTACGATGACAAATACATTGTCGTAGAATGGGAAAAACCTGAAAGTGGAGCGGAGTATTATGAAATATACTCTAACCTTTACGATAATGGGGAGCTCAATTTTGTTGCACTCGTTGACGGCAATGTTACTTCCTACGAGTATCGGATTGGAATCGGGCAAACCGAGTTTGTTGAGATTTACATCAGGTCATACTCCAATAAAAAATTCTCTGAATTTAGTAAAACGCTTAAAGTATTATTCAACGGTGGAGTAACCTACCGGCTTGACGAAATGGCTGCTGAACCTCAACCGACAATCCTTTGGGATTATAACTTGCCAATATTGGGTTTCAGGGTCTATGAATTTCAAGCCGATGGAAGCAAAACCCTCAAAGCCGAACTCCCTGAAGATGCTTCCGTTTATTACATCGAAAATCCTGGTGCAAAAATTCACCATAGATATTCAGTAGTCCCCTTCGACGGTGTCTCCGAGGGCGATGTAAAAAAATATGTTGACTATAATTACAAATTTATATCAGTTAAACTTATTTTCGAGGAGCAGTTATCAGCTCAAAACAAGATGTACGATTGCCGGTTTTTGGATAATGATAATTACCTCGTTGCCGCAGATGATAAGGTGTTTTCATTTAACAGGAATGACGGTAGCAGAATAACCTACAACACCAGTTCAAATAGTTTTACTACAGTAAATACAATTGATGTAAGTGAGAATAAATCGAGATTTGTTATTAGCAACCGCGCCGATAATAAAATCGGGGTGTACACAATTGGTAAACTCGCGCCTGATTTTACTTTCTCAAAACATTCGGCAAATATCACAGGTTTACAAATTAGTAGCGATGGCACTAAAGTTTACTCTGCAGATACAAATGGTGCTTACATTTGCTGGAGTGTGTTAGATGGTCATGAATATTTTTCTGGAGATATGGGTAAACCTATTGCTGATTTGCACCTGTCGGAAATTAACAACAAACTAGCATACGCTTTTGCGGATGGTTCATATAAAATCCTTGATGCCGATGCCGGAACGATTATAGCGTCAAATACCACAGATGTATTGAATATCATTGATGTTGAACTTGCTGATGAGAAAGATATTATCGCTGTTAAAGGTATAAATAAAACTGCCATTTATAATTACTCTACCAAAACAGCATTAATTGAAGATGAAGTCGCAGGAAAACCATATCGGATGGGATTCAACGGAAAGGACTTGTTTTTCAATAATATCAACGCGGATAGTTCAAAAATCTATAATCACCAATGGAGTACAATAGTTACTACCACAGGCTATTTCCATGATATACAGGGGATAGAAATTGACAAGGAAAACGACAGAGTACTTACTTGTGATAGTGAAGGATATATTAACCTCAATTTCTTCGACAATAAGTGGGTGGTGTCTGTTTCGTCCGAAAACAATACTCAAAAATAGACGTATTGAGTTAACGGACTAATGCAGAAAATAATTTGTAGAAAAGGAAAACCGTATAAAATGGGGTGAAAATGTTCACAAGACTTTCAACATCTCTCTTTTTACTGCTTGTGATAACAATAACAACAGCTGGGCAAAATAATGAGTTACCATTCGTTTCGCTTCTTGGTAACGGATTTAATCAGAAAGTTATCAGTAATAGCGAGTATAAAAGCACTTACGAAAATAGTGCGGAAATCAATCCTGCGATAGTTTATCACATGATTAATTTTTATAAAACTACTTCCTCCTATGATAATTCCATGAAGGTGATTTATAAAAATATCTTTAATGATTTCACACAATATTTTTTACATTATAATTATGTTACCTTAAGGGACTTTAACAAGTATGTTGCCGAAAGTCCGTTATCGGTGAGAGAGAGATCAAGAATTAGTTCAATGTTACCCGAGTTAAAGACCGACAGCACTCCTCCGACCAGAAGCATGAATATTGAAGTTACAGATACTCTTTGCTTTATTCTTGTCAGCCATTATAAAGACGAATTGTACGGTGGTTACGATAACTCGGCAAATTATGTTCAGGAATATAAAGAGCTTCTTAAAGGTAAAATTAAATCGGTAAATGATCTGGTTGCCAACAAAAGTGAAAATGATGTGTTGTTTAGCAAAACGTTCATCCGTGGTGTTATTGAATCTTACACGATGGCTGCAAGTATTGGTGAAACGCCTGATTTTGATTTTTCGATTGAGGAGTTCTGGAAGTATCTTGACAATCAGGAAATGAGCAGGTTTTCTGTTTTCGCAGGGGTGGAATATGCTCCTCTCGCTGTAAAACAGGAATTCCGCGAAGATTATATACTTACCGATTACAGGGCAGAAGAACTCGCAGTTCCGAATACATCAATTGTAAATACAGAGTATAATCTGTCGTTTAATGTTGGATTACGTTATAAATTTTCCAACACCAAAGATTATTTCCCATACCTCGATGCAATGTTTTATTACACTTTAGGTCATACTCAGGATGCGAAAGTAAAATACGATTTCTATACATTTTCAACACCACGATATGAGCTTGATGAAACAACTACCGTCTATTATAAAGGGGGAGCAGCAACGGGGAATTCTTCTGAATTTGGTTTCCGACTCCTGACACCTGTTGTTTTTCTCTATAAAGATATATCTGTTATCGCCGGTGTTGACTTAATTTATAATAAACACGATTATGTAGTTGGTCTGAAGAGGGGTGATGTCACCTTGTCTTATGCTTCCGGTATTGAATCGTTTGAAGATGATGATCCGCGCACGATTTTTACACATGAAAAGTTTGCGGTTTCTCCGGTACTCGGTCTCAATTATTCTTTATATGGAATTGAATTATATACTTTTTATTCTCTTGAAAATAACATCATTGTCGGTTCAAGATACGGGGTGGAATTATGAAAAAGTTGATTGTTCTATTGTTATTATACTTTTTCGTAGCAGGCTGTGAAGAAAAAAGCACAGAACCGATCCTTACAAATAAAACCCTCGAAACTGCAATATCCCCGTTAGTATGTTCCTTTACAAAAGAGAATGAAATGAATTTATGGTGGGAAGATAATTACGATAACGAAACCGGGTACGTAATAAGGCTGGTTTTCGAAAACGGTTCATCTGAAACAATTACAATAAATTCCCCGAATATTACCCACCAAAAGATTAATCTCGAAAATGTTACGCAACCAATAAGGGAAATACTTGTTAGCGCAATATTCCCGGATAATTTGTCAGTCAGGACTGTGCTTGCACTTCCGGAACCGGGTTCTAACTTCTTTCTGACAGAAACAACAGACAACGGTTGTGAATTAAACTGGAATATAGGTGTTGGGCAATTTGATTATGTTTTAAGTGTGTTTCAAACTGACGGATCACTCTTTCAATCACAGAATTTCAATTCCGGCTCGGGTAAGTTTGGTATTGTACATGACCCGACAAGAAATCTGACTTATTCTTTACATGGTACACTTGGAGATTATAATTTCTCATCTGAAGAAATCAATGTAGAACGACATAAGATTAGCGGTAATGGACTTTATGAGAATTTCACAGGTTTTTCTTATGTGGATGAAATACTGCCACTCTCGGGCAACAGAGCAATAATTAAATCGCCGGACAATTTACAAGTGAATCATATTGAAAGAAAAAGAATTGAAGTTCTTGATAGCCTCGTTGATCTTGCAATTCCTCATCAACTAAGAAAAAACATGAGTTTGGCTAGAGGTGAAAATGATATATTTGCTGTATATAAAGTAGGGTATCGTGAATTATCAATTATTGATGGAAGTGATTTTTCAAAAATAAAGGATGTATATTTTGATAAAAATATTGAGTTTGTAAAAATTCTGGATGACATGGTTTACATTGTCAATTCTGATAATAATATTTTTAAAAGTAGCATCCGGAATGGTGTATTATCTCAGGCAGGTTCTTTAACTAACAGCGATAATCTGTTCAGTGGAAGGGCTGATAATCGATTTTATTATACGTCTAACGGGGGTTGGATAAATCAAACAGACCTTGCGGGTAATGAGTTAAACAAACTAAATACCGGAGACCCGGCTATAAGTATTCTCGCAATTTCGCCCGATGATAATACCATCGCTGCCGTGAGTTCAACAACAATTCGGTCGATTGATTGCAGTGATATGTCTGTTATACATGAATTGCCACTTGCAGAAAATGTATATCGATTGAAATTTCTGACAAATGATATTTGTGTTTTACAATCTCCCGATTTGAGTTTTCGTTTTTATAACACAAAATTAAATTCTTTCAGCATGGTTTATTCCAATTATTCAGGTTCCACTCCTGTTATGGGGAATGATTTTAGCTGGTTTTATGATTCCGAAGCAAATGAATTCTACACTCATACAAGAGAAAACAAAGTTGTAAAAGGTGAGTTGGCGAATGACTGGTTAGTTATGTATGCAGGCGATTAAATCTTCCACACCCCGCATTCGAGCCAGCCTTCCGCGGGGTTGTTGAAGTAGATATTTTCGCCAAGACGGTTTTTCTCCATGGTTTTCATATCGCAGTTTGAAATCCTGACACCGCCGTTGAGGGAAAACAGGTCTTCAATTTCACTTTTGGTATAGGGGTTTATATCCGGGAATTCAGAATATTCATTGATACAATCAAATATTGTATTGTTTATCTCCCTGGATTCAGATGCCACATCGACCGGTGGAATGAGATATTCTACCATCACAGTATTCTGTAGATTTGTGCTTCGGAAACTTTGGGTGATCTTCTGCAAATCCTCTTTGGAAAGGAAAAATACCGCGCTTTCCATAACCACTATTAGTGGAAGATCCTGATAATACTCCTTTAGCAAATCACTTATCGCGTCAAGGATACCATCAGATGATATATCAGCGTTGATACATTTAATTTTTTCTGTGAATTGTGGATAATATTTATCGTACAATTCCTTTTTAGTCTCCATGCCAAAGCGATCAATCTCCAGGATATGATTTATTTTTTCGAGATGATTCAGGCACAACTCAAGAGGGAGGGTGGATTTTCCGGCAGTCAGAATTACTACGAGATGTTCTTTGTCACTATTTTTCAGGAATTTATCGAGATAACTGTTAAAGAAATGTTTACCATTAAGTATCACTTCCTCGTACCAGATACAGATATCGCTGCATCTGTCGTAGAGTTCATTACCATTTGAAAGGTCGAGATGACTCATGAAGTTTCTGAGCAAAGTATTGCTCAGCGACTTGCTGCTCCATCGGAAAACCAGAGCTTCTACCGGTGAAAGCTTTAATTTCTCCATCTCATCTCTTTGACTTTTCCAACAATCTACTTTGAATTTTTGTATTTGTCAACTCTTTAAATGCATCACGCCCAATCCACTTTGCTGATTTTAATTCTGATTCTATCAATTCTTCTGAAAGATTTATGGCGAGTGCGTTTAATTCGAGATTTCTTTTCCCAATTTGTCTTAGAGCCCAGTTAACGGCTTTTTTAACAAAATTGCGCTCATCGAATGAGTACTTTTTTATTAGCTGAAGAAAAGCATGAAAATCTTCATTTTCAAGTTTCTTATTATGCACCGAATTAACGGCTATCATACTAAATGCGGTTCGCCTGATGAATTCTTCCTCATTCTCAGCCCACTCCGCAATTTTTGATACAGCAAACCGCGATTTAACAATCAGATTTACACATGTCTGATCGCAAACATCCCACGAATTGAAATCAGCAACCCATTGGTCAAGTGTGGTACCTTCAAGTTTTTTCGGTTCAGCGACGATTGATGCCATTATTCTGCATTCATGGTAGCCTGTATCCCAGAGCTCCAGCGCGAGTGAATGATTTTTCCTGAATGGTTTGGCTATTTCACGGATATGTTTGACTGATACTCCAAACGCTTTCTCTGTATTTATCCCGAATCGAGCCATACCTTCACGGTTTTTAGAGTTTTCAAGCGCTTTTAATTCTTCGAGGATAATTTTCAGTTCATTCATATCACGCCACTTTTACAGTTTCAATATTTCCGACGGGAAGCCAATCATCCATATTGCCGAATTTACTTTTATCAATGGAGAAAGGTGTGAGTATTTCAGGATTTGTGATTTCAACCACCACTAAATATCTTTTACCTTTGAAACGATTAAATTGTTTCGGTTCAAGATTTAATTTTACTGAATTCTCCTCAAGTATTTGTATAGATTCTTCCTGTGAAAGTTTTGGAGAGTTGAAAACAGATTTTACTTTTGCTTTTGCCGTCACAAGTCCTTCACCATTATTCAGGATGAAAAACAATTCATCGTCAGGGAAAACCCTTCCGTAAGGCATCTTCCTCCCCATAGCACCCCTTAAAATCGCGGTTTTGACACCATCCACTATTTTATCGTACTCTTTTGTGGACGCATCAAGATATACAACATGATCTGACACATTTACTCCGTTCCGGTTAAATATTTAACTTCATCGATAACAAATTTACCATATTCAAAATCGCCCTGTTTGGTGTTCCACTCAACTTTTATTTCAGTTGGTACCATGCAACCCTGAAATTCTTTATAATTTTCATACCAGACAGTATATGGAGACTGAATATACCCGGCGTTACTTGTTAAAAACCTGTCCAAAGTTATCGCTTTATATATTAGACCTTCGTCATTGAAAAAAAAGTCCATTTTTATGGTATTTTTTTTATCTGTGAATATCATTTTTGAAGAAACCGAATCAATCTCTTCCCATTGCACGTTTTTATTGTTGTACATCGACATTGGGAACAGAGGCAACTCGGAAACATATCTGCCAAGAGACGAAATATCCATTTGTTCACCGGTAGCGTCACTGATCGTCAAACTTGAGTTGAGTTTAATGAGCATATTTCCGGTACCATTGATATAGCTGTCAATAGCTCTGACCCACAAACCGGGGAGAAAATTTATTTCGCCGTTCCATAAAAATCCGGGTTCACTGATTGTGTGCTCCTGATTGGCTGTAATTTCTGACCATTCAGCCGCTGCTGATGTTCTGAACAAACCGGATTGTTGTGAGATTACACGTTCTACATAATTAAAATCTTTCAATACAACTTTTTCCAGATATTTTTTTACCGGTGCGGGAATACCTGAAGTATCCTTAACTATTGGTTCATCATTGTACTGTGATAATAATTTTGTGTATTGTTCGTCGTAAAAAGACCCGGTGAAGTAATAACCAAGTAAAATGAGAACAAAAAAGAATAGAATTACTGATCCGATCACACTCAAAACAATCTTTTTCATCATAACCTCATAGTAGAGTTTTTAATAAAGGAACATTCTTATATTTGCACTAATATAAGAGTCAAATAATTGTTAATTTTAATGCCGAAAATGTTTAACTAACAAGGTTTGTATGGTATTTCTGAACCCGACAATTTTATTGGGTCTGTTAGCCTCACTGATTCCCGTAATAATTCACCTGCTAAATTTACGAAAATTAAAAAGGATTGAGTTCAGTACACTCGATTTTTTAAAGGAACTGCAGAAGAATAAAATCAAAAGAATCAAAATTAAACAATGGATTTTACTCGCTCTTAGAGTGCTGATAATTTTATTTCTTGTGGCCTCTTTTGCACGTCCGACCCTTGAGTCCACTACTGCGGGTGGTACTTCCGCGGCAAAAACTACTGCGGTATTTGTACTCGATGATTCCCCGAGTATGAGTATAATAGGTGATAACGGAAATTATTTTAATTATTCTAAACAAACCATAAAAACTATACTGGAACAATTTAACGAGGGAGATGAGCTTAATCTGGTAACCCTTTCCGATGGTGGTAAATTCAACTCTGTTAACCGTGATAATTTTATAAACTCACTTGATAATAGCAAAATAACAGATGTCTCCGGTTCTGCGTTAAATGCTTTGAATGAGGCGATCTCAACTTTAAGAAATAGTGACAATTTTAACAAAGAAATTTATTTATTTTCTGACAGACAGATGCACCTCTTCAAGGAGGATTCGGTATTTAAAAACCTTGGTGAAAACCTGATGGATATGAATGCCAGAGCTTACTTTTTTGACGTTTCCGGTTCGGGATATAATAACATTGGTATATCGGATCTTAAATCGGTGAATCAAATATTTGAGCTTAATAAATCAATCGGGTTCAGCGCTATTGTTACCAATTACGGCACAGTGCCTGAAACTAATGTGGTGGCTTCATTATCGATAAATGGTAAAAAAGTATCACGCCAGAGTGTTGATATTAATCCGGGTGAAAGTAAGCTGGTGAATTTTCAGACTGACCTGGAAAATAGCGGTTTTCTGAATATCACGGCATCAATTGAAAATGATGATTTCGAAAAAGATGATATTTCGTATTTGTCAATTTATGTTCCGGAAAAGATAAATATCGGATTGTTTTATGGAAAAGAGACAGATATACTCTATCTGAATCCCGCATTATCTGAAGCGGAAGAAAATGGTTCATTCCAAATTACGAGGAAACCAATATCACAGCTGACATCGGTTAATCTTAATGATTTTGAAGTTATTATCCTGGTTGGAAGTTTAACTCAGAGTAACACTGACTTGCTTACAAAATACTCTGAAAATGGTGGCGGGATAATCTGGTTTCCCGCAAGTAGTATGCTAAATTCAGAAAGCTCAGATATCAGTTTACCTCTTGCCGATAATATTCCCGTTACGACAATAAATAGTGAAGAAGGGGTTGAGTATTCCATCACTAATCTCGAGTTATCGCATCCTGTTTTCACAAATTTGTTCCAGCAGGATAAAAAGCCAAAACCCGCGCCACTAAGATTATTCAGTTTTTTGAAATATCGCGCTCCGGCAGAATTTGTTGAAATAATCAAATTTGAAGATGGTACTCCCCTTTTGGCAGAAAACAGACTCGGTAAAGGAAAAACATTGATCTTCAATGTTGCGCCGGATCTTAAATCTTCCGATTTTCCTTTGACAGGTATGTTTGCCCCCCTCGTGAATAAGGGAATTTATTACTTAACGAACACAAACGAAACTGATACGACTTGGTTTGCGGGAAACAAAGTTTCGTTAAATACGTCAAACTACCCTTATTCAAATATCAGAGTTGAAAAACCCGACGGGAGTTCTCTTTATTTGCCTGCTGATAGTGTAAAAAACAGAAGCTACCTCGAAATATCGGAAACAGCACAGTCGGGATTTTACAAACTCTTTTCAGAGGAAAAGCAGATAGACTGTTTTGCTGTTAATGTAGATAAAGTTGAATCACAAACTGTAAAAATATCGGACGAAGAACTACGCAGTAAACTTGACACGGATGGCTTATCATTTGAGTACCTTACACCGGAAGAGAACTATAAAGAGACAATTGTTCAGGCAAGATTTGGAACAGAACTTTGGCGATATTTCTTAATAATTGCCCTTGTTCTGGCAGTCATAGAAATGTTATTATCGCGAAACAGTAAAAAAGATTTGGCGGAATTGCAATAATTGTGCAATTCTGTTGTTTTTAGCAGATTTTGAATTTAAGTTTTAATGATCATTATGCACCATTTACCGGAGGTTTGGAGAGATGAAAATATAAGAGTCTGTTTCGACGCGTTATTATGTAATTGATTTTATGAATTTTTATTTAGGTGGTAAATGGGAGAAAGTAATATAAAAATGCCGGAGAAGGCAATTCTTGTAGCAATTAATCCTGGCAGGGAAACACTCGACAGGATTGAGGAATATCTTGATGAACTTGAAATGCTCGCCGATACAGCGGGTGCTCAGACCGTTTTCAAGATTATTCAACAGAATGAACGTAAAAATCCCGCGTTTTATGTGGGTAAAGGTAAAGCTGAAGAGATAAAAGAACTTGCCGAAATGAACGATGTGAATCTGATTATCTTTGATGATGATCTCACTCCAACTCAGGTTCGAAACCTCGAAAAACTTACCGAAAAAAAGATACTTGACAGAAGTGGATTAATACTCGATATATTCGCGGCGCATGCCCGTACAAATGAAGCAAAAACCCAGGTTGAGCTTGCTCAGCTACAATATATGCTGCCCCGTCTCACACGAGCGTGGACTCACTTGTCGAAACAATATGGTGGTATCGGTACCAAAGGTCCCGGTGAAACTCAGATTGAAACCGACCGCCGACTCATACGTACCCGTATCGCGAAGTTGAAAGAGAAACTGAAAAAAATTGAGTCGCAGTCGCAAACTCGTACACTTGGCAGAAAAGGATTTGTAACCGCTTCCCTTGTGGGCTATACAAATGCCGGTAAATCAACAATACTCAATCTGTTAACCGAAGCTGATGTACTTGCGGAGAACAAACTTTTCGCGACTCTCGATTCCACTACACGAGCTCTCGAGCTGGATAAGGGTAAAAAAATGCTGCTAAGCGATACTGTGGGATTTATCAGAAAACTCCCCCACAATCTCGTGGCATCATTCAGAACTACACTAAATGTTGTTAGGGACGCGGATATTATCATACATGTTGTTGATGTTTCACACCCCTATTTTGAAGATCATATCAGGGTGGTTGAAGAGACATTACTTGGTCTGAAGTGTGATAAAATCAAGACCATACTGGTATTCAACAAAATTGACGCTCTCGAAAACAAAGAAAAAATGGAATATGTTAAAAACAAATTCCCTGATTCAATATTAATCTCGGCGGTTAAAGGATTTAACATCAGCAAACTGATTGAAAAACTGACCGAAATTTGGGAAGACGGGTTTATTGAAGAACAGATTTCACTTCATATTAACAGGACAAAAACTGTTGCTCAAATTTATGAATTGGCTGAAGTGCTCGAAAAAAGGTACGAGGAAGACCGTGTACTAATTACTTTCAGAGCAGATAAAGCAAACGCGAACAAAATTGAGAGAATTGTAAATGAAAGCTGATATTTTAACACTTGATGGTAAATCACTTACTCTTGAACAGATTGATAACTTTATTTTTAATAACCTCAAAGTGGAGTTGAGCGAAGACTCCAAAGTGAGAGTCGCCAAAGCCCGAGAAATGATAGACAAGTGGGTTGAGGAGGATGTTGTAATCTATGGTGTTACCACCGGATTTGGTGAATTTGCCAACGTTAAGATATCAAATAGCGATATTGCCAAACTTCAGAAAAACCTGATAATTAGTCATTCGGTGGGGGTGGGTGATCCACTCCCTCCCTTTATTGTAAAAATTATGATGCTTCTGCGTGTGAACGCTCTCGCAAGAGGACATTCAGGCATCAGACCCGAAACACTTGAACTACTTATCGGGATGATAAACAATAATATCATTCCCCTTATTCCATCACAAGGTTCTGTTGGCTCAAGTGGTGATCTGGCACCATTATCACACCTGGTTCTTGCCATGATTGGACTGGGAAAAGCGCAGAAGTTTGAGGATATCCTCACCGAGTCTTTCAAGGGTGAAGGCAATGATTCCGCGCAATTATTAAAAGAGTCCGGACTTGAACCGGTTGAACTGAAAGCCAAGGAAGGATTAGCCCTGATCAACGGAACCCAGATGATGACAGCTTTTTCGGCATACATCACCAATCGTGCTGTCGAACTGGCTAAAATCGCTGATATATCGGGTGCGCTTACACATGAAGCGTTAAGAGCCACAGATAACGCCTATGATAAACGCCTGCATGAATTACGACCTTACAAAGGGCAAATCGATACTGCCGATAATATGCTTAAACTAATAAGCGAAAGTGAGATCAGGCAATCACATCTGATTGGGGACGACAGAGTACAGGATTCATACTCAATGAGATGTATTCCACAAATTCACGGTGCTTCAAAAGACGCGATTGAATATGTGAAGTCACGAGTGGAGATTGAGATTAATTCCGTTAATGACAATCCGCTGATATTCCCTGAAGATGGTGATCACAGAGAAGGTGGTAACTTCCATGGTCAGCCAATGGCACTTGCAATGGATTTTATGAGTATCGCGCTTTCAGAGTTGGCAAATGTTAGTGAAAGAAGAACAGAAAGACTTGTAAACGGCTCGTTGAGTGCGCTTCCCCGCTTCCTTACAGAGCATGGAGGGTTGAATTCCGGCTTGATGATCGCTCAATATACATCCGCGGCACTTGTTTCGGAAAACAAAACATTGGCGCACCCTGCAAGTGTTGACTCCATTCCCACATCCGCAAATCAGGAAGATCATAATTCAATGGGGTCGATAGCCGCAAGGAAATGTTATTCTATCCTGAAGAATGTACAGAAAGTACTCGCGATTGAAATCCTTACGGCATGTCAGGGAATAGAATTCTTAAAGCCGCTAAAATGCGGGAAAGGCACCGAAACCGCATATAAATTCGTAAGAAAATCGGTACCCGCAATAAAAGAAGATCGTATTCTTTACCTTGATATTAACAAAGTTACAGAAATGGTTGAATCTGGCTCATTACTCAAAGAAGTAGAGACACAGATAAAACTCAGCTAATTTATTTGTCTCTAAAACTCAAGGTCATTGAACACCCTTCATACCCGAAGTGTTTTCTAATGAGTTTTTCAACGAATCGCCTGTAACTATCCGGTATATACTTTGCGTCATTTGCAAAAAAGAGAAATATCGGATAGTATTCACCAACCTGCGTGATGTACCTTATTTTAATCTCCTTGCCGTTAGGAGTAGATGGTGGCGGTGTTTGTCCCAATTCAGGCAGAAGCGTATCGTTCAGCTGCTTTGTAGTTATTTTTTTAGCTCTTTCCGCGGCGATTTTCTTCGCAAGATCAAGAAGTTTATAAATTCGCTGTTTTGTGAGTGCGGAAATAAATATCACAGGAGCATAATCGACTATGCTCAGTTTTTCTCGAAGTTCCTGTTCATACTTGTAAGCTGTGTTTGTTTCTTTTTCTATCAAATCCCACTTGTTGATTGCAATGATAATTCCCTTGCGGCGCCTGATAGCTTCTTCAAGAATTCGCATATCCTGCTTTTCAAGACCAACTTCCGCATCAAGCATTAACACAGCAACATCAGAATCCATGATCGCTTTGAAAGTACGTACAGTTGAGTAAAACTCTACATTTTCCTTTATCCGCGATTTACGCCTTAAACCTGCGGTATCAACAAGAACAATCTCTTCACCATAATACTTGATAACACTATCGATACTATCACGAGTAGTGCCAGGGATTTCCGTTACAATACTCCTCTCAATTCCGAGTAACGCGTTGGTTAAAGAAGACTTACCCACATTAGGTCTTCCGACGAGGGCAATTCTCAGACGTGTATCTTCGTCTTCACCAGCTTCGGGGAATTTCAGAGTATCAATAAGTTCATCAAGAAAATCGCCAAGATTTCTCCCGCTGATGGCAGCAATATCGATTACCCTGTCCATACCGAGGCTGTAAAAATCGGCTGCTTCGTATGCCATTTCCGACATGTCAAGCTTGTTGGCAAGGAGAAAAACAGGTTTTTCATACTTGTGTAACAGATTTGCGATAACATGATCTATCGGCGATATACCCAATCTGCCATCTGTCACGAACAGGATTGTATCAGCTTCTTCCACTGCTATCTGCACCTGTTCACGGATCGCGGACTCAAATCTGTCGTCAGAATCGGGCACATAACCACCCGTATCAATCAACCTGAACTTTTTACCAGACCATTCTACCTCTCCATAAATTCGGTCGCGGGTAACACCGCTAATATCATCAACTATCGCGTTTTTCTGTCCGGTCAACCTGTTAAACAGGGTTGACTTTCCAACATTAGGTCTTCCAACAATCGCTACTAAAGGCGCGGGCATCTTTTATCCTTTTTAAATAGAAAAAACCGGCATTATTAAAACGTATAAAAGTAATACAATTTTACGATTTAATAAAATGCCGGCTTAAATTAGAAATTTATTTTAAAGTTTACTCTCGGAGAATGTTCAGTATAAAAGCCAATATTTTTGCTTTCGATACTCACCTTTGTCTCAATAGATTTATTGTACGCAGAAGCAGACAAGGCAGCATCAACAGCGCTTGCCAGATGGTTTGTCACAACAATTATGAGAGCTGTTTTCGCAACACTGTAAAAGTCGTTTGCTTTTGCTCTCTCACCGGAATAATATGTAAATCTTGAGCTGACAGGATCACCAAACTGATAGGGTGTATTTTCATCACCGAAATCATCCCAACCGGGGGCAAACTGACGATATTTACCTATCATTTCATAATATTGCTGCTCACCAAATTTATCGAGTGTATGACTGTAATAATCACCGATATCACGTTCCATTTGGTTCAGTACATCCCAGTTGACCTGAGTTTTCGCGGCGTCATTGAACAGATTTGGATAGTCACCCGGATTTACTTTATTGGTTACAGTCCACAAAGCATAACGCGCTGCAGACCAATGCTGATTGGCGAAATTCTCAAAGTTTTCCGTTTGTGAATCACCATGACCATTATAGATAATATTAGTGGTGATAGCAGCAGCTTCGATCGCTACAAATAAAGCTGTCTTCCAGTAGCTCCCAACGTACGCCTCACCTGCACCGGGAACTAGAAATGACATTACTCCGGCAAGAAGTGGAGACTTTTTCCCGGGAGTGCTACCAGATTCATCTCCGGTTGCTGAATATGTAGAATTAAACGCGATATGGGAATCAAGTAGTAGCTTACCCGATAATTTTTCATTCTCGCTTGTTTGAGCAAGAAAAAGAGAACCCATCGCTAATAATAAAATTACTGTTTTATTTAACATGAATAACCTGTATTGTTAAAACGCAAAATCGAACAGGACACCACCATAAAAACGCCATTCTTTGCCGTAGGTGGCTGTTTCACGGAAGATCTCGATATACCTGTCGAATTCATCAAATGAGTACGCGGCACTAAAAAATATGCTCGTAGGGAATAGATAGAATGAATTCATTTTAATTCGAACTTCCGCACCAGCGCCTTTCTTAAAGTCGCTGAAATCGGGGAATTCCCCTGTCCACGCATTACCGTAATCAGCAAATACCGACATAAATATTTTATCGATATATAACCAGCCGAATCTCTTGTCAATATTTCTCAGCAACGGGAAACGATATGAAAGGTTCATCCAGCCGAGTTCGTTACCACTGACAGCATAAAACGGATAAGCTTTCATACCTATCAAGCCGCCAAGATAAAAATCGAAAAAGTCGTCAACAGGAGGTCCGAGGATTGTAGCGCCCCTGAACTGAAATGTTAATGTATGATCTTTCCATAAAGGCATATACTCTTTGTAGTTCAGTTCCAGCTTATGGAATTTATATTCCTCAAATGTTTGGAGTAGCTGACCGCTATCTTCATCATACTCGTATGAAGGATTGAAATCATTCATCTCATAATTATACTGGAATTCTACTTCCCTTCCCTTGGGATTTATGTCGGCATCCACATTCGGGAAGAAGTTTTTATGAGTGAATTTCAACTGGAAATTCTTACCAATTAAATAATCATCGCTCGTTGTGGGATATAACTGCTCGGTAAGTGGAATGATAAAGCTTTCGAGAGTTGAGGAGTATTTACTGTAAATAAATCTGAACTCCAACTCATTTCCTGATGCAAAGATTTTATGTTTAGCCACAAAATCGACTTCAAACAGATTATAAGTAACATCTGTCGTGACTGTCTGACTCGCGTCGAGCGTATCAAACTCCAAATCTGCCTCGGTGCTTCTGCTAACGCTGTAAAGTTCGAGTGCAACTTCAGGTTTAATTCCCAAATCGTATAATACCGGTAACCGGTGGCGATATTCGAAAGTCAGGAATAAATCACGCTCGAGTCGTTTATTTATGGCACCCCCGGCAAAAAAGCCATACCTGTTAAGGATATCATTCGAAGCTACATAAACACCGGGTTTTATTTTATCGAGTCCCGAGTTTGATGTGTTGTAATTATCATACCTGATAAAGGGGAAAAACGTTACATCGGTAAACTGACCTTTATATGGCTGCGGCTCATAGTCGGGTGTTGTTTTATCTTCAAAATTTGTCAGGACGTTAATATTAAAATTGTCGATATCACCATTGGGCTTCTTCTGTTCAAGAGGCGGATTTTTCAGCCATACATATTGATGTGCCGGATTTACATCACTACTCTTTTCAGATTTCAATTCGTTGATTTTATAACCGGTTGAGGAATAAGCCGCGTAAACAATATCACCCCTCTCGTTAACATCGGGCATAAAAGCACCACCGGTAACGTTGGTCAATCTTTCCTTTTTGCCGGTTTCGAGATTCATTTTATAAACGTTGTAAATCCCGGTCTCGTCACTCGAATAAAGAATGTTCTTTTCATCCAGATAAACCGGATTTCTTTCATCATGGCTTTCGTTAAGGATAAATTCGGGAGCACCGCCATTAACCTCTACAATGCCAATATCTCTCCCGTGATGGTATGAGTAGTCAAAAATTATTTTTGAGCCATCCTTCGAAAATTTCGGGTTATAAACCTGCTCACCCGCATTGAAAAATGTGAGTTCACGTTTATTTTTCCCCTCGGTATCAACAATAGCAATATTGGCTGTTCCATCTTTCTGGAAAATAAAAGCTATCTTTTTACCATCAGGTGATACTGACGGATTATTGGCTCGGAGTCCGAATGTTATTCTTTGGGAATCCTCAGCGTCAACATCGTAAATATAAAGGTCATGGATGTTTGTCCATTTTGGGTTATCTTCGCTAAGTTTTGCGTAAACTATCTTATTCTGGTTCGGGATAAAATCGAAAGTTGAGCGAACTCCCGGTAGAACCATTTTACTTTTTTCCGTAGCGGGGTCATATTCGTAAATACTTGTCATAAAGTAGTCAGCGCCTTTATTCGACAAGTAATAAATTTTACCATTATTATATTCGGGATAGAAGTTACCAAAACCTTCTTTCTCAATTCGTTCCCCTTCAAGCTTATTATCAAGAACGGATTTCATTCTTTTTCCGTAATCTTCCTGCAAGAATGCTTTCCATTCGCCGTAAAGCTCATCGCCATCTTTTCCGATAACTTTCTCAAAAGCAGCGTCTATTGAGAAGATGTTCCAGTCACCAAGTGCTTCGGTAACTTTTCTCAGTTTATCTTCACCATATTTTTGAGCGATGTACCGAGTAAGAGCAAATCCGGAGTTATAAACTGATTCATTACCTAGACTCGTTTTACCGAATACACCCATTTCGTTCCATGTTAACATATTATCGTCAAGGACATATGAACGAAGGATCATATCGCGATGTGTATCCCAGTTATCGTAATCGAATTCGGTTCTCATATACTGGGCTGTACCTTCAGCAAACCATGCAGGGATGTTTATTGAAGCCAGAGGATACGATGCTATAAAGTTAGGGAAACCGTAAAGTATATCCGGGCGGCGTTTATCTTCATAATTAAGGAACTGCAGATATACTGCCGGCACACGTCTTCCTGCTTTCATGGCAGCTTGTATTTGAACCATGTGTGTAAACTCGTGCGATATCACATTCCTGAGCCAGTGATGCGCTCCACGGAGATCAAAATCGAGAGCGGATGCCCAGATTTCAATTTTGTTATCGAAGAAAAATGTCGCGCCGTTCGAATAATCATCAATATCCTTGATGACATAATGAACCATATCAGGTTCATACTGATATAAAGATGTGATCGGGTTCCAAACCTCATCGGCAATTTTCAGCACAATTTTGGCGCTTCTTTCAGCCTCCTCGTGATAGTGAACCATAACATGTTCACCTTTGATGGTAAGCCAATTATAATCCGGGTCATAATCATTAAACTGCGCGAATGATTTTCCGCCAAGAAACAGGACAAATAAAACTAATACTAACTTTCTATTCACAACAAAATTCCGAGTTAAACCAAACTTATTTAATTACGGCAATTTTAATAATTTTTGTAGCAGATCCACCGCTGTTTCCGGTAACATTAAGGTGGGCAAAATAAACACCACTCTGAATATCCGAAACATTCCACACTGTTTCATTATCAAAACCACCTGTTGCTTCATCACTCAATTCGGCAACAAGATCGCCGGCAATATCAAATATTTTAATTTCTACGCTGCTATCGTCGCCTACATAATAACGAATATATGTAACATCTTCATAAACCGGGTTAGGCCAGTTATAGGCTCTCGCTTCGTCAAACGAAAATTGTTTTGATGTATATGAATCGTTCTTTACGAAGCCGGAATTGTTATTACCACCGTACAATCCGTTCCAGGCGGAAAGTTCAGAAAGGAAGCCCCCCTGATATGAATAAACCTTACCGTTGGTGCTGATTAAATTGATAAATGTTTCATCAGCACTGTTAACGAATATTGATGGAGAGGAATATGAAGAAGTACCTAAAGATAATGGATATCCGTCAACTAACTTGCCATCGGTTGTGTTAAAGGCATATATCTTTCCATCTTCGGTCACAGAATAGATATAGGTAATTTGATTAACTTTGGCTTTGACAACAGATGGAATTTCAACAAAGTTTTGATTGGTGACTTTTATAGGGAAATGATCAACCGCGGCACCCGACATATTCCAGGCTCCGATTTTGTCACCTTTGGATACAAACACAGCCAGATTCTCGGGAGAAGCATCACCAACATGCCACAATGCCATTCCTGTACAGTTCTCAAATTCCCCAAGATTTATTTCTCTGTCATAAACACCATTTTTAAGGATGATTATGTTGTCATCTGTCAACAAAAGAGCCAAATCAGATTGCGCTGATGAGGTTGAAAGAGTAAATTGTTTGATAGCAGCATCCGCATTGTAGAGAGGATTATTCCCAATTTTGAATTCATTTCCAGAACTGGCAGCTACAATCAGATTGGTTGTGCTGTTGTAATTTACACCCAACTGTTCAATTGGAGTATCAAAAAACTTCACCGAATCCTTAATTACAAAAACGTTAGCGTTATTGGGGTCTATTTCGTAAGTATAAACATATCCATTGCTCGCCCCAATGTATAAATCTGTAATTACAACTGGATTGGTTGACGGAACGAAATGCACCGGAAGATCGGTGCGTACATTGTTATACATCAAACTGATTTTATTTTCTGTCACTCCGATAAACCCGGTTCCACCGAGATATGGGAGCTGAACAGGTTTGTATTTGGAGAAATTAGCTTCATATTTCTGCAGGATACCATTTAACGCATAAACAGATAAAGCGTTATTATTCCAGACCATATAACCATCAGCAGATGTTCCGCCAATAAATCCACTCAACCCAACCGGGGTATTCGAGTCGAAATTAGGGATGTCAGAAATTGCATTTAAACTAATCCCATTAGACCCGTTACTAACAACAAAACTCATTTTATTGCTGATATCGGAGAAGTTATCAAAGGTTATTAAACTGTTTGCGCCATCATTTGAATTGGTATTGGGCTTGGTATCTGCTGAAAAGCGATTTTCGTAAAGTTCAGATTCATTTGAGGAGTACCAAAGATCATCTTCCGAACCTTCCCCGATCACTTCGTCACCGAAGACAGTAAAAAATCTTTCGCCTATATCCTGAATACCATCAGCCTCTTCAACGTCAACACCTTTATAATCTTTGTCATTATTTATTGTGTTGGAAGCCAGCTTACTGTATATAATATTTTCATCGATGTGCCATATAACAACGCCACTACCCGGAACAGCCCAGTCGTATTCATCAACATCTATCACGACACCTTTGGCAGAATCGATTTCAAAACTTTGGAATCCGGTTGTATCCTGATCAAAGTATAATGTCTCGGTATTACCCTCGGAAATGATGGTGATTGTAACATTATCATTATTAACATCGCGTGCCCGGTTCTCAACAAGATAATATTCGCTCTCATTAATCGGGACTTTCAAATATACCGTATCGCCCGGCTCGGCAGCAAGTTTCGCCGCAAGTGAAACATAATTGGTTCCATTCTGAACAGTTTCAGGTGTTATCCAGCCAAGATACATTTTTTCCCATGGGGATGGTTCCGGAGGGAATAATCCGCCATAAGTAAAAATTGACTGACCATCCATAAGAGCAAAACGACCAATTGCGCTCAAGCCGGTTTCAGTATTGAACAGATCAGGCAGACCCATGTGACTTCCGATACTCGCCGCGATCAAACCGTTAATACTGAGTTCAAGCAGAAATATCCCTGATACAGCATCAATCTCACGCGATTCGGTACACGGTATGATCATTGTGTTATTGATGACGTTCGGGTTACCATTTCCGGTAAATCCTTCAAATGTATCACCGAGATACTGCTTAAAAGTATTGTTACTCAGATAAACCGAAGGAAGATCACGCTCGTTTCCTATACTTCCCGGAAGTGAAACATCACGCCCCACACCCGCATGAAAAATGGCGTAAATATCGTAATCGCCAAAATTGATATTGCCGGAATAATTTGCTTCAGCTATTGTCCATACCTCTTCCGCGAAATCGACCACGTTTTCAAGATCGTCCGATTTTGGCAAAGGAGAATAATTTCGCATCGTTTGCGATACTGTGATGATCTGATCAAAAACAGTATAATTAATATCAGCTTGACCATTTGAGACACGGTTAAAATAGTTTTTAGCGAATAGAAGATGGTTCTCAAAATAAGCCTTGTCATGCGGAAGCGGGTCGATAATATCTTTTCTGGTGGTGTTTTCACCGGAGTAAATTGAACCGAATTTTCCCGTTCCGAAAGTAGCGCCGTCGTTATCTTCCTGAAATTCAACCATAACCGCAAGAATATTGTAGGTATTATTGGAAGTCTTTTGTGGCTGAGCCGGGGGGTTCGGGTTTAATTTACCAATAAAAGTCTGGGCAGAAAGACTGCCCAGACTTAAAACTAAAACTGCAAGAATAGAATTAAATATTTTCATTACTTATCAGATACCTCTTGGAAATCCGTTAGTAGTAGGAGTAAGTAAACTTCCCCAACCTATTTGAAGTGTGAACCTTAATGTTCCTGATAGCGGATGATTTTCACCACCATCAAATACATCTGTTATAAGGTATGAAAAATCAAATCCGTAAATGTCGTATCTCAGACCCGCACCAAGTGTGATGAATTTTCTGTTACCATAAGATGGATCTTCATAGAAATAACCACCACGAAGAGCAAACATAAAGTCTTCCGGAACACCATACCAGTATTCAAGACCCATAGAAGTAACAATATCTCTCAACTCTTCGCTGAAAGGTTCGTCACCCCATGCGGTGAAAACGCTTTCATAAAATTCAGCTCTTTCTTCTGTTGACTGGGTATCATCATCTGTATCACCACGGAAAGCTTCCCCCTTGTCAACCAATAGTTTTGAGAAATCGAGGGTGTAGGTGAGTGAATTATACTCATCTTCGAAAATTCTTGTAGCAAACGCGAGGCGGAATTGAGTAGGTATCGGGTCAGCCTGTGCCTGATCAATATAATAGATTTTCGGACCAAGATTACTCAAGTTGAAACCGGCTGAAAACTTATTACCTATATCACCAATGAAAGGTATTTCGAACGCAGAAGGTCTCCACATCATACCGAGGTCGAATGATACTGAAGTAGCGACACCTTCGCCCTGTTCCTGCGCGGTAGGCTGATCAGCAAGACGTGAGTGGATCAATCTGAAGTTCAATCCCAATCCCCAGTCAGCGTGAATTTTAGTTGCGTAACCACCGGTAACAGCCACGTCATAAGAACGGAAAGTTCCGATTGGTTCAGGAGAGTTTTCATCAGTTCTTACAAACTCGCCATAGTTCATATATGTGATACTTGCAGTAACACTACCGCCGAGATCCTCAAGATAGTGTCTGAAAGTTAAATAGTCGTAGAAAAGGTCAAGATTAAACTGAGGGAGCCAGTTTGAGTGAGTAATACTCGCTTCTGTACCGGAAAGGAAAGCAATACCGGCAGGGTTCCAGAAAATAGCCGAGGAATTGTCAGCGAGAGCACCTCCGGATTCACCCATACCACCCGCACGTGAGTCGGGAGACAGCAGCAAAAACGGTACTGCGGCTTCACCCTGGGCAGAAACCTTGTCAGTTAATCCAACAAGTGATACGCATATCAAAATCATAAAAACAAAACGCTTCATTTATGTACTCCTCCAAGTAAAAATAAATTGAAAAACAAATTTTTATTTTAGCGAATTACGGACATTTTTCCAAGGAAATTCTCAGTAACCTGTCCGTCAGTAGTTTCGACAATTAATTTATAAAGATAAGTTCCATTGGCTATCAGGTCGCCATCGGCATCCCTGCCATCCCAGAATACTCTTACGAACTTATCGGGAATTGCATATTTTTCTATTTCTTTAATTAGTCTTCCGGCAATTGTGTAAACCTTCACTTTTACATCCACAGCTGAAGAATAATTATGCTGGAATGTAAAGTGTGTCTGTGCCGAAAACGGATTAGGGTAGTTAACTACATCACGGAGAACAAGTCCCCCGCTGCTGACAACAGTGAAATAAGATTCGTCCGAATTGAAATTGTTGAATACGTCCCATGCATTGACCGTAATAGAATGATCACCCGCGTCCATAGAGCTGATATTGTACTCAATGACACCCGATTTACCACTAGCATCGAGATCACCAATGAAGTAGTTGGTTAAATCAAATGAGTTTTCGGCATTCCCGTCAATCACACCTTCAAGCTTATGCCCGACACCGGTTCCGGTGGTATTCAGACCTGTTTCATCTTCAAGTCTGACAAGCAGTGTAAAATCTTCATTCACGAGGTAAGCGCCTGATTGATCAAGCTCATCGAAGTAAATCTCAATCTCGGGACCCTTGCCATCATTTGTAACGGTTGTATCAGTACCACCTATGATAATTTTATCGGTGTAGCCAATACCATCAACCTCGTCATTAAAGAAGTAAACAACTACTTTACCTTGTTTATTCTCGTAAGTAATATCCTTCGGAACAGTAAAGGAGGCATTAAACAAACCGTTATTTACTGAAACACGTCCTCTGAATATAACACCGCCCGGTAATTCCATTGACTGAAAATTCAATTCTTTCAGCTCAATTTCCTTGTCTGAATCGAAGACCGTAATGATTGCTTCACCATTAAAACCGGAGTTAAGAACGGTTGAGTTTTCAGTAAAAACATTTCCCTTGATAGTAGCGGATTGTAGTGCCTTCAACTGAACATTTGATGTAAGCGGCTGATTATTGATCTCGGAAATATTTCCTGGTAGTTTTGGCTCATTCAATATTAATGCGGGATCGGTGAAAATGTGGAATTTCTCACTGTTTTCATCCACCCCGATAGAACCGGCATTTTTAGCTTTCCAGTAAGCATATCCAACTCTGCGGGGATATTCATCGATATCTTCGCTGAGAAGATAATTATAAAATTCTTTATTCAGTTGTGAGTTCTGGCTCGCGAATACTGCGCGTGTAGCTGAAAACGCGCCTATCATACCTTTATCACGCATAAAGAGCATTTCCTCGCTGGCGCTGGTTTTTGCAGGATCATCATAACGTCCGAAGTCACAGGTCGCCGCGGTCAGGAAGAAATATTTGTTGTTGTTCAGCAACGGCAAGGTAGTAGCTCTTTCGAAAACATATTCGTGAGTCCATGTATCGGGATTACCATGCCCGATAAAGTTGAGCAGCAAAGTTCCATTATTCACAGCATCGATAATAGCCTGATTCACAGAGGGTTTCCTTCTGCCTGAACCTGTATTGACAGTAGGGTAAGCCGCTAGATAAATTTTCTGCAGATCGTAATAACTTGGTATCCTTGTGTCAGCCAGCTCTTCCGATTGCGATGTATGGAAATACTCTGTAGAACTATCGGACGTTAACTGGTCGTCGGCGATCATTGTGATTTTTGTGCGCCAGATACCTTTATCGAGACCGGTTTCGTAATTGATGATTTTATCGACAAATATTTCAGCATCTTCGGCGCTGTTTACCGGTATTCTACCGTGAGCAATATCGATGTAAAGGTCGTTTCCATTTACGCGAACGTAATAATCATCAGTAGGATAGGCATAAACTTCATTCATTGACTGTTCTGTATGCATTGAAGGAACAAAATTACTTCCGTAACCTTCGGTATCAAAGAAATCGTAACTGGCATCACCAAAAAGCAAGATATAATCGGGCGACACATTTCTGTAAATATATGCTTCGTAGATAAAATTCCTTAATGCGGTAGGATCAACCACCCCGAAGTTGTAAAGGTTGAATATATCCTCAATCAGCACCACTTCGGAAGAGATAGGATAAGGGGAAATATTTTCACGAAAATCCGCTAATCTTAAAGCCTGATCTTCAAACTCTCCGGATGTTACGATAATATATCGTGAGTCTCCCGTCCTTCCGGTAATAGAATTGTTATTTACCGCAACCGGATTAACAATACTTTTGAACTTTTCCGCGCAGGCAGCAATATATTTATTTCGTGTTTCCGCTGATTCACTTCTTATAAATCTTGCCTGACCACCGCTAAGGGAGGCACCGGTAATTTTCTTCACACTTCTGTAATCTGTAACTTCAAAAATGTGGATATCGGTGTTTGTGAATCCGCTTAGAGTGTATCGAATGTCCCCGGCAGATGGATCACTGTAAAAAATAAGTTCGTCTTCTACTGAACTGAGCGAGGCACGGTAACCAATTTCAAAGTAGTCAAGATAGCCGTTTATGCTCGCGCTGTTGGTGTTGAAGGTAAATTTGAGTACCGAACGATCATCGGGATAACTGGCATTTACCGAAAATGACCCGCTGTTAACCCTACCATAATCGAAGGTGGAATATTTACCTATCATGTTTCTGGAAAGAACACGCTCCCCATTTTCATCGATGTATAACAAGCGCGAGTATATAGAGTTGTTAGCGAAACTGTAATTGTACTTTACCGGTTCATTTTCAATAATGTTCGGCAACGACGTTACGTATGTATGTGATTGAGTTATCGTTGAAAATTCATCACCAACAAATAGTCTTCCTGTTTTATACAGATTCCTGCTATTCTCTTCGAAAAAGGCAAAAGCATCGGTTTGGGTTTGTTCAACAGGGTTATTCACGTTTATTGATGATGCCATTTCCATTCTCTCACCCGCTGAATTACCAACAGTTATAAAGTGATAATTTTTATTAGTGAATGGGTGCCGATTCCTGACAATATCTTCAGAGTCTTTATCAACGCTCCAGAAGTCAACATTCCTGCCGTAAAAGAGGATATAATCTCCGGAGTCGAATGAGCCATCTTCCTCTCCCTGAATCATAATTGGTATCTCTTTTTCATCGAAAGAGAGAAAGTCACCAGGGGTTTCGGAGAGCTTCAACCCGCCTGATGAGTAAATTTTAATGTTTCTCGGATCTACATTATCCGCATCAATTCCTATAGATGAAAGTTCATCCCTGTTGATTCTGTATATTCCTTCATCGGGTGTTTCAAATTTGTACCAGGTGCCGGAGGCAAGATCATTCTGCGTGTTGGTCTTGAAGATTTTCTGATGGGGCACACCCCATTTTACCGCGTTTTTCTCATTAACCAGAAGTCCGGAATACCAGCTGCTATTTTCAACTTTTTCATAACTCCCGGAACTGTTTGGCAGATTTATTCTGAAAACAATTCTTGTATATAATGTAATTTTTTGATTTTCCTGATCATACTTTATCGGGAACACCCTTGCGGCGGCTACGTTAATATCTTTCATTTTGCCGGAATTGCCGAGTAACAGAATTTCAGGATTGGAGTATTCTTCAATTTCATCGTAGGATGGAGATTTCAATTCACCATCGAGTTCTTTCTTTTCAGAAATAAGAAGAGTAAAAGTGTTGTTTTCCAGGGATGGAGTACCAAACTGGAAAATTCTGAACTGAGAGGTCGGATTGGTATTGTAACTGAATCCGTTTTTGAGAATAATATTTTTTACGCCTGCTGCCGAATTATCTACATCATATATATCGAACTGCGGAGAATACTCTACCACAACGTGCGAATCGTCTGAGGACAATATCCTGAAATCATTTGATGCGGATAAAAATGAATGTAGTAATACTACTAACAGACATATAAAGAATTTGCTTTTCACAAAGACCCCGGTAAATTGTTAAAATTCAATACAGCGCACTTAACCGAACGTATTAAATAATTATAGTAGCAAACTTCTCTATATGAACCCTTTATTTTTGTTTCAAAGATAGTAAGGCTTTTGGTTTATTGTCAAGTCAATATCAATATGTTCCAAATTTTGACCCTAAATAACCGAATTGTAAAGTTAAAGAATAAATTATAAACCGAGCAACTCTTTTTTCTGTTTCATCGCTTCAATGCAGAATTCTATATGCTCATCAAGCGGAATACCAAGTTCCGCGGCTCCATTTGTTATATCATCCCTGCTTACTGCTTTCGCAAAACCTTTGTCTTTCATTTTTTTCTTAACAGACTTAACTTTTACCTCATCAATCTGTTTGTTGGGTCTTACGTAGGTTACTGCTGTTATAAACCCCGCGAGTTCATCACACGCGTACAAAACTTTTTTAAGAAGTGTATCTCTGGGTTCACCGGTATAATCAGCGTGGGAGAGTATTGTTTTTATAAAATCTTCATCAAAACCTTTTTCCCTGAGAATCCCGGCACCTTTATATGGATGCTCCTCCGCGGTTGGATATTTTTCATAATCGAAATCGTGCAGAAGCGCCACATTCGACCAATAAGTTTCATCCTCGCAAAACTTCACCGCATAAGCTGAAACACACGCTTCAACAGCGTATGCGTGTTTAAGTAAACTTTCACTCTTTGTGTATTCTTCAAGAAGTTTGTTGCAGAATTCCTTGTCACGCATTACATCGGTACTCATTTTTTCTCCTTGCTCTTTTTCTTTTCGGGATTAAAGGCAGGACACAACGAACCAATAACACACTCATGGCAATTTGGTCTTCTCGCGAAACAGATACGTCTTCCATGTGTAGCCAGCAGATGTGATGAATCGACCCAGAGGGATTCCGGAAGCAGTTCCTTCAATCTCTCTTCAATTTTATCCGGATTTTTAGAATCTATAAATCCGAGCAAATTTGACAATCTTTTAACGTGTGTATCTACCGCAATCGCGGGAATTCCAAACGCGTTACCGGCAACCACCGAAGCGGTCTTTCTTCCGACACCGGGGAGTGAATTAAGTTTTTCAAAATCAGCGGGGACCTCACCATTAAATTTTTCCACCAGCTCAGTACAGCAATTTTTGACCGATTTTGCTTTCTGGCGATAAAAACCTGTGGAAAAAATATCCTGTTCAAGCTCTTCACTATCAACTTTAATATAATCCTGCGGAGTTTTATACTTTTTGAATAGATCTTTAGTTACGATATTCACTCTTTCATCTGTGCACTGCGCGGAAAGAATCGTAGCAATGAGCAGCTCAAATGGTGAAGTATAATCGAGCGCGGGTTCAACTTTGGGGTACTGCTCCTGAAGCAAGCCGAAGATAACCCCGGCACGTTTTTTAACGTCACTTTCCATAAAATTTTTCGTCTTTAATGACCAGTCTTTCAACAGGTCTGCCATTTATAAGGTGCTCATTTAATATTTCATCAACATCGTCAAGAGTTATGTTTCCATACCAGACTTGCTCAGGGTAAACAACCGCTGTAATTCCCCAGGCACAGCCTCCGAGACAGCCTGATTTATTAACTTTGACCTCCCGGTGAAGATCGAGTTCCTTGATCTTTAATTTAAGCAATTTCTGAATTTCTTCCGAGTTTTCCAACCCGCACCCTTTGGGTTTTTCCGCAGTACCCTTGTTGGTACAGATGAATATATGCCTGTCATACCGTTTCATTCAACAGTTTTCCATAAAATTAGGATTTGAATAGGATAACAGATATGATAATAGGGGAGTTCAAAAAAGTGGTAGCGCGTACGGGATTCGAACCCGTGATCTTCGCCTTGAGAGGGCGATGTCCTGAACCGCTAGACGAACGCGCCAAATTAAAGAACAAATATATAAAAAAGAGACGAACTTGTAAATTTTATTCTGATTTATAAAGTGCTATACTTCTGATCAAAAATTGTTTTACAGTTTCTTTTTTATAGAAGTAGTACAAAAACAGAATACCGGCTATCAATCCGGGGAAAATTATTAGTCCTGCTTCAGGACCAAACCTGGAGTCACTAACAATTCCGGGAGTTGTGACAGATGTTTTGAAAAATGATACGAACGCGTCAAATCCGCTAACCGGAAAACTGAATATATTTCCCTGAAAGAAGTTCCAGGTTGTATGCAGCCCTATCGGCAGAGCGAGTGAGCCCGTAAGGATATAAGTCAGACCAAAAAACAACCCTATGAGGAAAAGATTAAACGTGCTTAACAGATTGGCAGAAGGATTTTCGGCATGGAGGAGTCCGAATATTATAGATGTAATTATCCAGGCGGCAATGATGGAATAATTGAATCCGGTTTTATCGGAATGAAAACCCTCAGCTATATTTTTCAGTTGATATCCCCGACAGAAAAGTTCTTCTGTAATTCCAACCGCGACATATCCCAAGAGTCGTAATACAATTGCTATAACAAAAGGAAGACCTGTTTCGTTATGCATAAATGAATCAATTTTTATCCACCCTGCGGAAAATTGAATGGCAAATATCAGAATAAATACCCCGGCTCCCAGCGCTAGTCCAATTCCGAATTCGGTTATCCATTTCTTGTTGATGAACAATCCAAGTTCTCGAAAATCTCTTTTGTCAAGAATTTTAACAGACAGGAAAACAGTGAGTACTGCTGATAAAAGGAAAAACAATTCTACAACAAACTCGAAGTAGAAATCACTTGCAATGTAATCCGAGATTAGTGGCGGGATTTCGGTTATCAGGTAATAAAAGAAAACAAACTGAATCACCACTCTCCAGAAGGAGCGAATTCTGTTTTCTTCGTTGTTGTAAAATATCGAGGAAACTTGAGCCATTAAAATATATTTTATTTTTAACAAGATAATATAAATAAGAGAACATGAAAAATGTGTGCTTCTCGTCAATATGTGGAGTTTGTATCTTATGGTTGTGGAATCCAAATATGTTAAGAATTCAACCGTAAAGTAGTTTTTTTGATAGGTCATTTCCACGAAAGTGGGAGTCCAAAGACTGGTTGCCCGATCAAGCCGGGCATGACTACACTTCTCAATTGTCATTTCCACGAAAGTGGAAATCCAAAAGACTGGATTCCTGCCTGCGCAGGAATGACAAAGATTTGAATTTCTGTCATTCTCATGAAAGTACGAATCTATTTGGGGATTTTCAGCAAACTTCAAAACGAGATGTCCAATCAATTCGCTGAGGCGAAGGAGATGACAAAAATTGCTTTCGTCATTTCCGCGAAAGACAAGATAAAACTTCTCAATTGTCATCTCCACGAAAGTGGAAATCCAAAAGACTGTAAGTAAGTTTCCCTTCTCCATTGAATAGGAGAAGGGACTAAGGGTTGAGGTAGATTTTTTTAATCTTATTTACAATCTACTTTTCGAGTATAGTTTTGTAAGCCAGAGCGTACATCTGGATTTGTTTGAGCATCGAAGATAGACCGTTTTTTCTGGTAGGTGACAAATGATTATCAATACCAATCTTTTTAAGAAAATCGGGAGAGGCACTGATTATTTCCGAAGGTTTGTGACCGGAATAGACTCTCAACAGTATAGCTATGAGTCCTTTTACAATCATCGCGTCACTATCCGCGTCGAAAACAACTTTACCATCCTTCACGCCGGCATGAATCCACACCTGCGACTGGCATCCACTGACTTTGAATTTCTCTTCACGAAATTCCTCAGGATATTCGGAAAGTGATTTACCCAGTTTGATTATATAGGCGTATTTTTCTTCCCAATCCTGAATATCCTCAAATTCATTAACTATCTTTTCCTGCGCTTCAATAATGTTCATATTATGCCTATTTTCCTTTTATTTCCAGTTCAGTAGTAATTTCTTTTTCACCCAACGTAAAGTTTACGAAATATTTTCCCGGTTCAAGATAAAATTTACCGCTGTCTTTCTTTTCAGGTTTCACGTCTGAATTTAGTTCCGATTTATAATCTTCAAGTTTATCTTCATCAATTACGAGATGGTATTCGTAATAATTCAACCCTTTATCAGTTTTTACATTTTCCTGATATACAATCAAATCATTTTCAGTTTTAATCTCAATCTTCAATTCACCACCATCCTTGCTCCAATATGGGAAAGTTACTTTCGGGTCTTCAGGTTCATTCCAGAGCCAGTCCTTGTTACCCCAGCCGGATGAATATCTTTTAGATGGTGAATTAAGCAATTTGAATTCTTCCGCCATAATTTCAGGTGTCAGCATTTGAAGAAATTCAACATCCGCCACGTAAATTGAACGTCCATGAGTACCAACTACAAGGTCATTATCTCTGGGGTGAATAACCAGATCATGGACAGGTGCATACGGCATACCGCTGTTCATGCCCACAAATGTTTTGCCGCGATCAAGTGAAACATACAAGGCGTGATCAGTACCAACATACAAAACGTTTTCATTTGTGGGGTCTTCCTTAATAACATTGACCGGTTCAGCTGGAATGTTCTCTCCAATCTTCGTCCAGGTTTCACCAAAATCTTCCGAAACATAGACAAGTGACTCAAAATTATCCCATCTGTAGCCGTTCAGGGAAACATACACACGACCTTGAGCAAAACTGGATGCCTCAACTCTGCTAACCCAGTAATCCTGCGGGAGTGTCTTGCTGATTTCTTTCCAGGTTACTCCACCATCTCTGGTAACATGAATAAGTCCGTCATCACTTCCGGTGTATATCAAGCCAAACTTAAGCGGAGATTCATCAATTGATGTGAGAGTTCCATATGGCACATCCCCCTTCTTTCCGCCTTTCGTAAGGTCACCGGAGATAACTTCCCAATTTTCGCCATTTTTCATTGAGCGGTGTAACTTGTTTGAGCCGAGATACAATATATCCATGTTATGTTTTGAGAGATGGAGCGGGGTTTGCCAATTGAATCTGTATGGGAACTCACCCAATTCGTGCACCGGACGAATAAATTTGTAATCATTGGTTGAGCGAGTAATTCTGTAATAATAGCCAAACTGATATCCTGTGTATATTATGTCATTTGAGCGTGTATCAATCTGAATTTGCATTCCGTCACCGCCGGAAAGTTCTTCATAAGGGTATCTTCCCGATTGATGCCAGTAGTCACTTTTCTGATAAGTGGAGGGACCAACCCAAACACCGTTATCCTGCAAACCGCCATAAACATTATACGGCTCAGCCATATCAACCTGAACGGTGTAAAACTGTCCGACTGCCGGATTATTGAGTTTTAGCCAGTTCTCGCCACCGTCGTAAGAGAGATTGAGTCCGCCATCATTTCCGTCAAGTACATGGTTTGGATTCGTCGGGTTTACCCATAATGCCTGATGATCTGCATGAACGTTATCGCCGTTTGCCGAGAAGAAAGTTTTACCGCCATCTGTTGATTTGATCAGAGGTACACCACCCACAAAAAGTATATTTTCATCGGATGGAGCTACCCGGATTTCCCCAAAATAGTAACCGTATGAGTAATAAACCGCATCGAGGTAATCTTCGTGAGTTTTCTGCCAGGTTTTCCCGGCGTCTGTGGATTTATAAACTTCAGCACCGATTACGGGAGTATTAAACAAATTGTCGTTAGCATCGCCGAGGTAATCAAGTAACGCCTGCGGTTTGATTTTATCCGACTTTACGAGTTTCTTTACTTCTTCGGCGTTATACTTGCCAGGAAACCCGTTTGATGAAAGGAATTTCTGTAAGTCCTCATCTTTAAGATTAAGAAATTCCGTTTCACTAATATTTTTGAGTGCTTCCTTTGTTACAACTGCTTTTTCCTTTTTTTCTTCCGGACGGTGATACTGGTTATCAAGCACAGCGTATAATACATCAGGATTATTTTTGAAGATCGATAAACCAATTCTGCCAACGCCTTCACCTGTCGGGAAACCGCTATTTTCAGTTGTAAGCAATGACCAGGTATCCCCCATATCGGTGGATTTATAAATACCTGAACCCTCACCCGATTCAACAAAATTCCATGCTCTTCTCTCACGATGCCATGTAGCCGCATATAAAATATTTGGGTCGATAGGGTGCTGCTGGAGTTCAATCACTCCGGTATTTTCATTTATGTATAACGTTTTTTTCCAGGTTTTGCCACCGTCAACAGATTTGAAAACACCTCTTTCAGGAGAGGGTGAGTAGAGAGAGCCCAAAGCTCCAGCGAGGATCACATCTTTATTGTCGGAGTTGATGACTATATCACCGGTTCTATGGGTTTCCGCAAGTCCGAGGTGCTGCCAGGTTTTACCATCATCGAGAGATCGGTATAAGCCATTTCCGGCATAAGAAGAACGACTCGAGTTATTTTCGCCTGTACCGGCATAAAGGATATTGTTTTGCCAGTCAACCGCGATATCACCGAGAGTCATTACAGGCTGATTGTCAAAAACCGGGGAGAACGTAACCCCGTGATTAGTGGTTTTCCACATCCCGCCGGATGCGTAGGCAACATAAAATATTGTCGGGTCTGCGGGATTGACAGCAACGTCAACAACTCTTCCGCTCATAACAGTAGGTCCGACATTTCGGAATTTTACATTTTTGAGTACCGATTTATCATTTAACTCCACTCTTTTCTCGAATGCGTTGATACGCTTTTCAGCCGGAGTAGAATCAACCGCATTCTTATGCTGCGCAGATAAAGAAATGACGAAAGCGATAAAGAGCAACAAAATTTTATACATAACCACACCCCAATCTTAAAGAATTTATTCATATAAATTAAAGAATTTTGGATAAAGTGTGGGAATTATTTGGTTTGATATTTGAAGAAGGGTATTAAAATAAAAGGGAGAAGAGGCTATCCCCCCGAATAGCCTCTGTGAAAGTTAATCATCATCCTCATCCACAATGATTACTTTCGTTTTGCCTTTTTTAAGCTGTTTAACTTTCACTTTTATTGAATCACTTATTGAATCAAAATCTTCGTCGAAGATGAATTCAAACTTATGCTCGCCTTTTCCATTTTTGAAGAACATAGTTTTATGATTATTCCCATGTTTTTTCAGGAATTCATCTGCTTCATCACCTTCATAAACTTTTGTAGATTTATTTCCATCTTCATCTTCTGTGGTGACGGTTATTTTTTTATCCCCGTCTTCAATTTCCACTTCAATTTCCATCTCTTTAGAGCCATCCATCATACTACCATCAATTCCGAAGAATTCGAAATCGCCATCCATTTCAATTCTGTTCATTTTGCCTTCATCTTCAAGCTTTTCGAGGTATTCCTCTGCTTCCTTACCGCGAAGTTCTATAACCTTTTTCTCGCCATCTTCGTAAAAAACGTCTTTAACATACTTTTCACCATTTTCATCTTTGATGGTAATATCTCTGTCTTCATCAGAAAGTGTGATATTGAAAGCATCACCATGATCACCCTCAAAAACCATCACTTTTTTCATAATTGAGGTTTTATTGGTATCACCATCTGAAGAAATAAAGATAAACTCCTCTCCGCCGTCGTCATCAGATTCCATGATCCAGCTAATACCACCTGCACCAAATCTTTTAAGAAGTTTTTCCGCATCTTTTCCTTCAAAAACAACATCACCTTCGGAAGTAGTTACGACAACTTTTTCACCATTTTTGATTTTTTTAAGTTTATCTTTGAAATTCTCGGGTTTGGATTGAGCAACCAATAGCAATCCGCCAAACAAAGCAATCATAATAATTGTAATAATTTTAGTTCCTTTACCCATTGTGTTCTCCTGAATTGAATTGTTTTAATTAACGAAAGCAAGATAAATTCTTTTTTCAACTGATTGTGTTAATGAAAAGTTAATGAATGTTAAAAAGTGTTAAAAACCTGATTTTATAAGGTTTTACACTTATTTTAGGACTCATGAAATCAAAGAAAATAAATACCATAATTACACTTGTTACCTTTTCGGTGATTTTACTTATTGCTGTGCAGATCTATTGGATAACGAATGTAATTTCTATTGAAGAGGAGCGCTTTGAACGAAATGTGCAGGAAGCATTGATCGATTTCAGCGATAAGATTGATAAAAAAGAAACCTTCAATGTTATCCAACAAAAATTCACATACAATGGAGCCGATTTCTTCTTTAAATCCGATAGCGGCGCCAGCGCAAATTTTACGTTTAACACAATTGGACCTAAAGGAAGTAAAGCAGGGGCATACTCTACCACTAATTCTTCGAACGGACATGTAAGGATTGAGGTTGAGATTAGTGACGACGATGAAGAAGAAAATTTGGTATTCGTTTCCTCCGAAAACCCTGATACTATAGCTATTGCACAGATTATTGAGAAAAGAACAAAAATTGTAGAGGATGTGGTTGATGAAATGTTTTTTATTAACAGATCATCATCAATTCAGGAACGTTTGGGGAATATCAGCATCGACTCCCTGCTCACAAAAGAGTTGACCGAACGTGGAATAAATACAAAATTCACTTTTGGGATCATTGAAGGGAGTGATGACTCCCTCGTATTTATTAGTGATGAATATCCGGTGCAGTTCTTGAGAAACACAAACTTCAGAGTGGAATTATTTGATGATGATTTTGAGGCAGAATCCGACTATCTACTGGTTGATTTCCCTGATAAAGATGAATATATAATCAGTTCTGTTGTCGGACTACTTTTACTTTCACTTTTTCTCATTCTGCTTATTTCGTATCTGTTTTATTTAACTATAAAGATGTTACTTCAGCAGAAGAAACTTACCGAGCTTAAAAATGATCTTATAAATAATATCACGCACGAGTTTAAAACACCAATTTCAACGATACAACTGGCGTGCGAAGCCTTAAACGAGCCAAAACTTGTCGTAAATAAGGAATCGGCATCAAGATACACATCGATAATTTCGGATGAGAACAACCGTCTGAAACATATGGTGGACGATATCCTCACAACTGCTTCCCTTGAAAAAGGTGATTATAACCTGAAATGCGAATATTTTGATATAAATGGTGTTCTTACGGAATTGAAGGAGTACTTCCGGGAAAAACTTCTTGAGAAAGATGGTGATATTACCCTGCGGGCTGACGCGACAAATTTTGTTTATGCTGACAGATTTCACATCAAAAATGTGTTTGCCAATCTGATTGAAAACGCATTAAAATATAATCTTAAAGCACCCGAGATCATGATAATATCTCAAAACAGTAAGGATGGTATTGAAGTTTCCGTGAAGGATAATGGTATTGGTATCGCTAAAAAGGATCTGAATAAAATTTTTGATTCGTTTTACAGGGTACCGACCGGAAATCTGCACGATGTTAAAGGGCATGGAGTGGGGCTTAGTTACGTTAAACGGATTATCGAGATACATTCCGGCAAAATTGATGTAAAAAGTAAACCGGGCAATGGAACAGAATTTACGATTTTTTTACCGGGGTCAAATGAGTGAAAACAACAAAATATTACTCGTAGAGGATGATGTTAATCTTGGTACTATCCTTAAAGAATTTCTTGAGATAAAGGGATTCACAGTAAAACTGGCATTTGACGGTGATGCCGGTTCGCAATATTTCAAAGGGGAAAAATTCACCCTTATAATCCTCGATATAATGATGCCTAAAAAAGATGGGTTCACACTCGCAAAAGAGATTCGGGCAAGCAATAAATCGATACCGATTATATTTTTGACTGCTCGCTCAATGCAGCACGATGTAATTGAAGGTTTTAAATTAGGAGCGGATGATTACATTACTAAACCATTCAGCACTGAGGAGTTATTTTTAAGGCTGAACGCTATTATGAAAAGGACATACAGTTCAGGTTTACGAGGAGAGAGTGAAGAATACGAAATTGGGAAGTTTATCTTTAAATATGATGAAAGTTTATTACTCAAGGGAAAAAACGAGCAAAAACTAACCTCAAAGGAAAATGAACTGCTGCATATGCTGTGTATGAATATCAACAGCACCATGGAAAGAAAGGAAGCTCTGGAAAAAATCTGGGGTGAGGATAACTATTTCAATGCCAGAAGCATGGACGTTTACATAACCAAATTGCGCGGTTATTTAAAATCTGATCCGGCAATTGAGATAAAAAATATACATGGAACGGGCTACAGATTGAACTGCAAGCCCGTTTAAAAATTAAATATTCATTCTGTGACTCAGGAAAAACGGAAGCATTTTTTTCCACGTAGGCCAATCATGCTTCATATCTCTTCCCCAAATCTCAAGCTGATGCGGTATATGTTTTGATCTGAGAATATTCGAAAAATATACCGATGCGCCCGGATCTTCATAATCACCTTCACCAGAGGCAATAATTATTTGCTTTTCATCCTGCATTTCGCGCAGTAATCTCTCATCTGAAAGTCTCGGCATGTAATCAACGGGTGAGTTAAAATAACAATGCTGATCGTAATATCCTTTGCTGTAGTATTTTATATCATAAATACCGCTCATTCCAATAACACCCTTGAATATATCAGGGTGGCGGAAAAACATATTTACGGCATGATAGGCACCGAGAGACGCACCCGTATTAACTATAGGTACTAATCCGTTACAATGATTATGAATAAACGGAACCACTTCCGATATTATGTAGTTGTTATATTGCCCGTGACGTAGTGATTTATGCGGCGGATAGACCGAGTTATTCAACCAGCTTTCATGATTGATATTGCCAATCGAAAAGACTTTAATAATACCATGATTAATAAAATAACTTATGTCGTCTATCAGCCCGAATCTCTCATATTCAAGGAAATCAGCACCCGCGGTTGGAAACATTAGCAGCGCGTAGCCATAATGACCATAAACCGCAATTTCCATTTCTTTTTCGAGCGCGGAGCTATACCATTTATGAACTTCTTTGTGCATTAGCACTCCAATGACTGATCTATATTACTTATCAATCGTAATCTAATCAAAACTACAAAGATATACTATCCTGAATCACAAATATTACTTGAAATTTCTCACCATCGCGGCGATTTCCTGCGCCTGTCTTTGATTAAACTCAAAAGCAATATTTTTATAGCTAATCAGGTCTATTATCGTACCAATCAAGCATATACCGCCTGTTAGCACATACAAGATACCTAATCCAATCTGGTCAACCACAAAGCGTTGAATTCCCGCTATTCCTAAAAAACCTACAAGGGTAAGCAGCATAATGGTCTGTGGGTCTTTCCTTCTTACCCTGTAAACATTCGCGAACTGCTGTGCTTCATCATCACTCATATCTTTTATTAGAGTCTGGACGAATTGTTGTTCCATTCCAACCAATTCAGGCATTAACTGAAGTACATTTGCCATTTTTTTTCTCCCTGTTTAGTAGTTGTTTTAATTTAATCTCTTTGTACGCGATAGATAAAATTCTGTATAAAATTATTAGAAATGCCGGAATCCCGAGTGGATGATGCTCAAACGACATCAAAAACTCGCCATGCATAAACAATGATATTGCGTTACCAACTCCGCATCCCGGACAAAAATCAATTCCCATCATATTAAATAGACAAAAAGAAAAATGTTCGCATGCGTATGGATCAATTGAATATAAATAGATCAATCCAACCAACCAGAAAATTGCTTCCAGCTCTCTTCTTTCCAATATTTTTGACACGGTTTTCATAATTCTTTTTTCTTTATAAAGATAGACGAACAAAATATAATAAAGTTATCTTCTTAAAAATGATTTTTATTTATCAGGTTTTTCACAATTTGCTATTTCAGGAACAATTATGCAATATTGTTACTATCAATGAAAGTGTAAAAATGTTTTTTTGTTTTAAAGGAAAATATGTTGTTCGATAAAATAATATTGGGTGTTCCGCTTCAAGACTGGTTAACAGCCGCCCTCATTTTTGTTTTCAGTTTTGGCTTTTTGAAGATATCCACGCACTTCATTACGAAAAAGCTCGGCAAAATAGCACCAAAAACAGAAAACAAGGTTGATGATACTTTCTACGTTGTATTCAAAAGTACCGGTACACTATTTTTATTCTTAACATCACTTTATCTTGCCGCACTTTTTCTGGAGCCCGCAGGGAAAACCGCCAGGATACTCGATGTTGGATTTATTCTGGTATTACTTGTTCAAATCGCATGGTGGGGAAATTCAATAATAACATTTTTTACAAACGAGTATAAATCACAAAAAATCGATACCGATGGTTCTTCAGTCACCACCTACTCTGCCATTGCATTCACCGTAAAACTTCTGCTTTTTTCAGCAATATTTTTACTTGCTCTCGACAATCTGGGCTTTAATGTCACTACATTGATCGCGGGTCTTGGAGTTGGCGGTATTGCGATTGCTCTTGCGGTACAGAATATACTCGGTGATCTTTTTGCCTCTCTCTCAATTGTGCTTGATAAACCGTTCGTACTGGGTGATTTTATAATTGTTGATAATTTTCTTGGAGTCGTTGAAAAGATAGGATTAAAAACTACCAGAATAAGGAGTCTTTCAGGGGAACAGCTAATTTTCTCCAATAATGATTTACTAAGTAGCCGCATTCGCAACTTCAAAAGGATGGATGAGCGAAGGGTTGCTTTCAGTATTGGCGTAACCTATCAAACAACTTCAGAACAACTGGAGAAAATACCGGTAATTATAAAGGAAATAATAGAAAATTCTGAACGCACCCGTTTTGATCGTTCACATTTCAAAGAATATGGCGCGTTTTCTCTTAATTTTGAGTCTGTTTATTATATAGATACTCCCGATTTCAATATTTACATGGATATTCAGCAGAAAATCAATATGGAAATTTTCAGAACATTTGAAAAAGAAAAAATAGATTTCGCCTATCCTACTCAAACGTTATTTATAAATAAAGATGAAGAATAAATGCTGTCAGGAATAAATATTAAGGAAAAACTAAGGCAAATAGATGAGCATTGGTCACCGGCAATTATTGGTGAAATAAATGACTATCATATAAAAGTAGCGAAAATTAAAGGTGAATTTGTCTGGCATAAACATGATGATACCGATGAACTTTTCCTGGTGATCGAAGGGAATATGAAAATAGCGCTCGGAGATGGTGAGGTTACGCTGGGCAAAGGTGACTTGTATATTGTTAAAAAAGGTATCGAACATAAACCAGTCGCTGAAAAAGAATGCCATATCGTTTTATTTGAACCGGCGGGAACGGTTAATACCGGTAATGCAGAGTCAGAATTGACCAAAAGAAATCTCTCAAAAATTTAATCCTGATTTCAGGGCACGAAAAAATATTAAGATATTTTACTACTTTTTTATTATTCTTGGAAAAAGAATAATCTTCAAGTGTTGCCATGAAATTTAATTTTAGAGCCTTACTAATATTTATTACAATTTTTACATCATATTCAGATGCTTCAAATTATCCGCATAACCTGATATACATTCATCCAAAACCGGGTGCAAATGATATTAGTACCCAATCGCATTTATTATTCAAAGTTGATGAAAACAAATATCAGGAATTCCCCGCGATAGATTACGTCATTCATGTTGAAGGTTCCGAATCGGGTAAGCATCAAATAAACTATGTGGTATCTGATAACACACTTTCACTAAAAAGTGTGGAGAATTTCTTGCCCGGAGAAATTGTATCGGTGAAAATTGAGTATAATAACACCACTTACAAATATAGTTTTACGGTTACCGAAATAAGGGAATACGACCCTGAAGTATTCAAAAAAAGAGATTGTGAGACTAATGATTCCCCATTGCAAAACACCCCAAATACTGCAGGAGTTGCAAGGGTAATCAATGGAGTCGCCATCCCATCCGATTTCCCTACTTTCAGCTACTCAATCTATGATGAGCAGAAAGTAGCACCGGGTAAAATATTCCTGAACAACTGGATGGGAAACCCTTACATCGCGATTCTCAATAATGACGGCTCACCTTATTTCTATCAAAAAGTAAATGATCGTTCCCGCGATTTTAAAGTCCAGAAAAATGGTATGCTGACGAGAAGACTTCGGAACTCGGAATATGGATTTCTGGCAATGGATTCTTCATATAATCGCATCGACTCATTCAAATGCGTAAACGGATATGAGGTTGATGAACACGAACTTTATATGACAGAAGACGGACACTACTTCATGATTGCGCTTGGGTATCGTACTGTTGATATGAGTCAGATTGTACCCGGAGGGAATTCGAATGCTACCGTTGTTGATAATCATATTCAGGAATTTGATGAAAATCATAATCTGGTGTTTGAATGGCTAAGTTTTGATCATTTTAATATCGCGGACGCTGTCCATGAAAATTTGCAGGCAAGTTTCATAGACTATGTTCACATGAACTCAATCGCGGTTGATTATGACGATAATATAATAATTTCAAGCCGCCATCTGGATGAAGTAACAAAAATCGACCGGCAAACCGGTGAGATAATCTGGAGAATGAGCGGTGAAAATAATCAATTCCAGTTCATTAACGATAATGATATGCTCGGGTATCAACACTTCGCCCGACCTGTGGAGGGGTCCCCGGATAGTTATATAGTTTTCGACAATGGTAATTACCGTCCCCAGCTATACACGAGAGCAGTCGAATTTAAAGTTGACACAACCAACATGACCATCGAGAAAGTGTGGGAATTCCGGCACGATCCCGAAATTTATACATGGTGGATGGGCAACGCGCAAAGGCTTCCAAACGGGAATACTTTTATTAACTATGCCAATGGCGGTATGCCCAAAGCTGTAGAAGTTACTCCCGAGGGTGAAGTTGTTTATGAAGGTGATTTTGATGATTACTATCACTGCTACAGAGCTTTCCGATATGAGTGGGAAAGCGAAGATGATACACCTTACCTTGTAGTGGAACCTTTACCGGCAAATGTGACATTAGTCTGCAATCATTTTGGCAAAGAGGATGTTCAGAAGTATATTATCTACCGTGGAACAAATCCGAATTATCTTTTCCCGATCGATACGGTTGAAACACAAATTGTCGCGCTCACCGAACTAATAAATCACGCAACGTATTATTTCGCGATAAGATCAGTGGATAACTCCGGGATTGAAAGTGAAATGTCAAACATTGTATCGGCATATGTAAACATAATTCCGGCAGGTACAAACTATATCCAGAACTGGAATTTTTCCAATGGTCAGGCAAACTGGGGTTTCGAAACATACGGCTTCGCTCAGGCACAAGGTTTCGTAAATGGTGGAGAATATGTTTTTGATATATCCAATGGTGGAGAAGCCGCATGGAATATTCAGTTAACACAAGGGAATCTGCCTGTCATAAAGGGAAGAAAATATATACTCGAATTTGACGCGCGAGCTGCGCAGAACAGAACCATTGAAGTTAAAATCGAAAAAAATGGTGATCCGTGGACCAATTACTCAAAAACGAGCACGGTAATAATTAAACGTCAGATGGAACATCACACATTTGAATTTGAAATGACAGACGAGACCGATTACCAGGCAAGAATATCATTCAACTGCGGCGTTTACGATGACAATGTTTATATTGATAATATTAACTTTGCTGAAGTTCCTACGACCGGAGTGGAAACCGAACCCACAGTCGTAGAGAGGTTTGAACTTCTCGGAAACTACCCGAACCCGTTTAACCCTTCAACGAAAATAAAATTCAGGACTCCCGGAGCGGGATATGTTACCGTAAGAGTTTATAATCCGACAGGAGAAGAAGTCAAAGAATTGAACAAGGATGTTACCGGTCAGGGAATCCATGAAGTATATTTCGCTACTTTTGAACTTGCCTCGGGTGTTTACATCTATACAGTAGATTTCAAAGGTGATAAGCTCAACCAACGAAGTTCAGGGAAAATGGTGCTGCTCAAATAGTGCAAAATAACCCCGTAAAAATGTAAATTTTTATACACTTTTATTATTGTTCAAACTTGTAATAGTAATATTTTTTGAGCAAATTCCGTTTAAACTTTAAGAAGGTTCGAATGAAATTTCTGAAGCTCACTCTGGTAGGAATTCTTGCGGCATTTGTTTTTATTGCTATTTTGGTTGTTGTTGTTTATATAAAAAACGCATCCTGTTATGAAATGCTGCCTGAACCTCCAAATGATAAAACCACAGTTCATGGTGTTACGACCATTGATGACGCGATTGCAAAAGTAAAAGAAAAAGATTTAGCATCATGGTCTCTGGTTGATTACTCCCAGAAACTGGTTGCTGAAAAAATGCCATTTTCGCTTTGTAATAATTTTGATATGCCCGAAAGAGCATTTGAGCGCGGGATGGGTTATAGTTGGCAGCAATCTGCCGCGCTTAAACAGATTCTCGACTCTTTCGGGATTGAGTCAAAACTGGTTCATGCCTCCGAAGTCAAGATGCCCGCCGACACACTTTACGGGGTTAAACTTGGTGAGAGGATGTCTGGTCATATTTGGCTTCAGGTTACGATAAATGATACTAAAAAAGACGTTTGCCCCGGTGATATAGAAAATACCCCCGGTGTAGTCCATTTTTCTCCTGTATCCGAAGTATCCGAATTTGGTGATGTAACAGAAATTATATCATTTATCGGCTCAGCCTGGGTAAACGCGGAAAAATATCTGGAAATTCAAAGAAAGAAGTAGTCAATAATTCCGAAGAGCAGGCTTGTTAAACATAAACGGGAAAAAATTCAGAGGTGTTTCCAATACTCCCAACGGGGAAGTATCGGGTGACACAATTTTCGTATATTCGCAGGATGGTGATAACATCTCTGCCAAATATTGCGGCGGCAATATTAAAATCGGGCATCTTCTCGGAAAAATTGAAGAATCCGGGAAACTTAATTTTAACTATCACCATATAAGTGTCAATAATGAACTACATGCGGGTAAATGTCATTCCACCCCGGAAGTTTTATCCGATGGCAGGATAAGGTTTTATGAGGAGTGGAAATGGTACTCCGATGATCAGTCCGAAGGTAATTCAATAATTGAAGAAATTTAATCCGGAAAAATAAAATGAAGAAAGTTTTGCTGATTATATCAGGACTATTTATCCTGATTCAAATAATCCCCTACGGAAGAGACCACGAAAATCCTGAAAGTGTTACCACCCCTGAGTGGGATTCACAAGAGACAAAAGCTCTGTTTGAAAGAGCGTGTAAAGATTGTCATAGCAATGATACCGAATGGCCCTGGTATAGCAATATCGCGCCGGCATCATGGCTTGTTCAGCACGATGTAAATGAAGGAAGAGAACACTTTAATGTATCTGCAGGACCAATCTCCGCGCACCAGGCAATGGAAGCAGTTGAAGAGATTGAAATAGGAAAAATGCCAATGCCGATTTATCTTCCTCTCCACCCGGAAGCAGATTTATCACCGGAAGAAAAACAAACTCTGATAAACGGAATAAAAAGTACATTCAGGATCGGTGGATATTCCAAAGAATCTACCGAATATGAATCAGAAGATCACGACGATCATAAAACCCGTGACAATCACGACGTAAGAAAAGAATCGGAAAATTAATGACTAATGTTACAGAATATAATAGAATTGCCTGGAACAAACAGGTAAAAGACAATAACAAATGGACTCTACCGGTCTCACCGGAATTAATTGAAAACGCAAAAAATGGTGATTGGGAAGTTGTCTTAACACCTACCATACCTGTTCCAAAAGAATGGTTTGGTGAAATCAGGGGTAAAAGGATTCTTTGCCTCGCTTCCGGTGGTGGGCAGCAGGGGCCAATATTTTCAGCCGCGGGTGCCGATGTTACAGTTTTTGACTTATCCGAGGAACAACTTAACAGAGACAGAGAGGTTGCGGAACGTGAAGGGCTTGATATTAAAACTGTTCAGGGTGATATGATAAATCTGTCAGCTTTTGAAAACGAATACTTTGATTTGATCTTTCACCCTGTTTCCAATTGTTTTATTCCTGATGTTCTTCCGGTGTGGAAAGAATGTTCAAGAGTGTTAAAAAAAGGTGGCAGACTCCTTTCGGGATTCGCAAATCCTTTACTTTACCTGTTTGAGGACAGGGAGGATGTGAAGGATATCAAACTGGAAGTTGTTTATTCAATCCCTTTTTCTGATTTGAAGGATCCCACTCCCGAGAGGAAAAAATGGTTCGAAGAAAAAAAATATCCATTGGAATTTGGTCATACTCTTGATGATCAAATAGGAGGACAGATTAAAGCCGGATTTGTTATTTCGGGATTTTTCGAGGACAAACTGGATATTGAAGGCTATCCGCTGGATAAGATCATTCCTGTTTTCATTGCCACGAAAGCAGACAAAATTTAACAGGGAGCAATTATGCTTGATGTAATTAAACTTAAAGAAGAATTTATAGCAATAAGTAATAAACTTGAAAAAAAACTGGAAGAAGTTCCTGAAGATAAATTTTTCATCAGACCGGAAGAGAATAAATGGTCGGTTGGTGAAGTTGCCGAGCATCTCTTTAAAGTTGATACTCCGGTAGTAGCAATTTTACAAGGAAAGAAAAGTGATATTCCCTCTGATAAACCTGAGCGTAAGAAAATTATTATCGAACGAGCCTTTTCAGATCCTGATAAAAAATTCACAGCAAACGGACCGATTGTCCCGCAGGATGATTTCGATTCCAAAGTACTTCTGATAAGAGCGATCAAACAGATTCGTGAACAGATATCACATTTAATTGATAAAGTTGATCTCACTTATGTTTGTCTGGAATTCAAGCATCCACTCTTGGGAGAAATGACCGGCGCGGAGTGGATACATTTTATAAATCTGCATACAGAACGCCATATAAAACAGCTCAAATATTAAAATGGATTTTTATTCTGAATTTGTAGAGTATTACGATTTTATATTCCCTGTAAAATCAGCTACGGTAAAGTTTTTGGAAGGTCTGATATCAGATTACGAATCGCATGTTCTTGATCTGGGTTGCGGGACAGCCGAACTACTTAACAGAATAGCAACGAATCCGAGTAAGAAAACGGGGATTGATATTGATGAAAATATGATACGAGAGGCCAGGGAAAAATTTCCCGCAGCAAGTTTTCACTCGATGAATATCACCAATCTCAATCAACTCAACTTTTCATTTGACTTAATATATTCAACCGGAAACGTACTTTCATATCTGAACGCCGCAGAGTTATTGATACTTGCTAAAAAAATAAAAGATTCCTTGAACAAAAATGGTAAATTTGCGGCACAAGTAGTGAACTGGGACAAGTTCAATGGAGAGTATGATTTCAGTTTCCCTTCAATTACCAATGATGAAAAACAACTTGAATTCAGACGCGAATATAAATCGGTGTCAAACTCGAATGAAGTTGAGTTTCACACAGCTCTTTATAAATCGGGTGAAATGAGATTTTCGGGAGAGAGCATCTTGCACCCGACTTTAAGCTCAGAGCACGAAGATATATTCAAAAAAGCCGGTTTTACGTCTGTCGAAATTTATGGAGACTTTACAAAATCGGTATACAAAGAAAAGAGTCCGGCAATAATTTTGGTGTGTCAATAATCACTCTCCCCCATTGAGAGAGTGCATCCAGACTGGTGACAAGGTGAATTTCTTTTAAAGTCCTCCTTCTGAAGGAGGTGTATTCCGACGATAGTCGGAAGACGGAGGATGATTCATTACGCTTTTGGCGATTTTTAGTCATCCAATATCAAAAAAATCAGCTAATGGTTGGACGATTTCCCTCTTACAACCTATGCGCCTTAGTCTTAAGGAACCTCAATAGAAACAGATTACTCCCCCTATCGGAGGAGTAATTACAAAAAAAACGTTAGTTTTCCGGTTTTACAGAAATACAAATATCAACAATATGTTTCCCTTCCGGATGCGATTTCGGATCGTTTAACATCAGTTCAAAACAGGGGCGATCATCCGGTTCATAACCGCTTTTTGGTAACCATCCCGCATACATCGTTTGCCACGCGTCACCGTAGTCATCTGCCGTAAGTTCAAAATGACCCACGGCGTACTTTCCTCCCGCGAGCTCCATTTTGCCGATATCACCGGTTACCTCTGTATCCGAAGGCACCTCAAGACAAATACTTACTCTTAATTTTTCCTCCTCAGTTATTTCGGGATTGTCATGATAGATACTTAGAATTTTTGAATCTTCCTTGATAAGATTTCGGGGACCTGCCCAGCCAAACAATCTTTCGAAAAGATTGTTGAAAAGTTTTTCATCCGCGGCGTAAGGCCCTACATGTCTTACATATGCAACTGTAAAAGGTTTGAATTCCCTGATTTCTACATTTGTTGTTAATTCTTTCTTTCCACTCATTTTTATTCTCCATGATTGATTAAATGGTTTATTGCCAAAATAATCTGTTGTCATGGTGAATTCTTTACGTTTCTTGTTTTCCTGTTTACCGGAATTGCTAACCGTTTTACGAATCTTGCTATTTGGTGGTTTTACTCCTGAACGGTACTCTGACGCGCTGATTTTGTAATACTCTTTGAAGGCGCGGGCAAATGCCGCTGAACCGGAAAATCCTGTTTCAAGCGCAATCTCGGTAATTGATTTCGACTTGTTCAATACTAATGCAGTTGCTGCTTTTTCTAGTCTGACACGCGCAATAAACTGATTGAGTGTCTCCCCGGTGTATATTTTGAATATCCTGTGAAAATGGTAGGGTGAAAAATTAGCGATTATTGACAAATCTGAAAGCGAAAATTTCACGTCAATATTATTCTCTATATAGTCAATTACCTTGTTGATTCTCGATCGGTAATCCTTGCGGATTGTTTGTGATCCACTCATTTTCTTCTGTAAACTCCCTCAAAAATGTTAGTCCATTTCTCACCTCTATTGATCGAAACAGAGATTTGCTGTTTTACTTCATTTTGTGTGACCGGAGTGAGGATAGTTCTATCGAGGTAACTTTTTGCCGAATCGATATATACTTCGCCCAAGAATACAAGCGATTTATCATCCTTAATTTCCACGAGTGTTTTTTCCTTAACGCCACCAGGTCTGAAGGGATTATCGGTCAGCCATACCTGTTTGAGAGTGTTGTATCGGGGATCGAGGTAAAACATACTTTTTCCGGAATGCCCGGTGACTGATTGCCAGTTCTCCTCAATTACACAATCACCGAGGATAAATTTAACTTCATTTTCACCTTCCAATTCATTATTTCCGCTGTAAACTTCCCACTCCCCAATCCAGAAACCGAGATGAGCCAAAACCTTGGAGTTAACACATTCTTCATTTTTGATTTTTTCATCTTCACACCCGAACAATACAAAACTTGTAAGAGTAACTAATATTAGCAATGAATATCTCATTTAAATAACCTCTCGAAACCGTCGTACGGATATAATGTTTTAATGTTAAATCTGATCAATCCTTCTTTTACAAGCGGTAAAGAATCCAAAATTGCAATTGCCTTTTCGAGATCAGTGCATTCCAGTATCAATACGGCATTGTGGTTCTCATCAAAATAAATTTCGCGTATTATGCCCTTTTTCTGAAGGCCCCAAACATGTTCTGCCTCTGGTGCTAAATGAGGAGTAAAATCTGAGGAAGATTTCCCGCCAATTTCTTCTTCGATGGCTAAAAATTTCATTTCCTTATTCCTTTATAGATTCCGATAAGACTGATGATTACCCAGAAAAATTCAATCATAAAAGCTGAGAAGTTGAACTCGAAAACCAGGGAAAATATGATTAGCGATGCACCCGAGAGATTCAGGATTGAATAAGTTAAATCCCTGCTACTCAACTTCTCAATCTGTAAAAGAAAATACGCAAGTACAATAAAAAATACTCCCAATGAACCAATAATATCATAAAACCGCATCGACAATATTCCTGCTATTCAATAGCGTTAGTATTACGTTTACCTGTACCTGAAACAGCGTCCTTTCTTTCAACAGTTTTAACTGAGCTGCTGAATCGTTGCTTCGCCGGAATTTCAAGGAATTTTCCATTTACTACAGAATGATGCCCTGTCGCGTTTCGACTTTTTTTCCAGAGTGATTTTTCCTGATTCTTGATTCCTTGTGATATATTCCCGGGTGAAAGATTCTCGGATATCCGGTTATTACCATGATTTTCAATTTTGGCGATATTGGCAATAATAAACGCATTATCATTCCCCCTTTCAATCTCGATTTCCTTGCTGTTCATAAAGCCGAATAAACCGTCATCATATGCAATGTTTCGGAAAAATACATTTGCCGGACCATTCTCGCCCCAAACATTATCCACACAAATAAATTCGACATAATTGGATTCGAACAAATTCATATACGGGTAATGACCGTGAAGGACTATAGCGGCTTCGTCAAGGTTGGTAACCGGTTTATTAAATGAGGCATTGGCGTAAACCACATTGGCGTTTGAAGATGTAGCAAAAATAATTGAGTGGCGCAGACCTTCAAAAATATTGTTTTCAATCAGGTTGTGAGATGAGCAATTTCCTATGGAAACACCATATCCGTTGCCCCCGCCTCCTGTGCTATGCGCGCCTGAGAAATAAGATCCGGTAACTTCGCAATTGATGGCATTTCTTAAAAAAAGATGATTATTAGCGCCCTTTAAACTTTCCACTCCGCTCACCAGGCAATTTTCTACATAATCAAAATGAATAATCGCGTGACTTCCCGATGAAGGTTTATCAAGTCTGGTAATTGACAAATTTTCTAATCCCGAGTTTTTCACAGGTCTGATCAACATGATCTTTAACTGTTCGCCATTTTCATCCTTCACATCATAAGACAACCTGAATTTAGTATCAAAAATCACTTTTTGTCCGATTGCGCCTTGCACCCTGAGAATTTGTCCTTTTTCAAACTTCTTATTACCTGATGAACTTTTCCCCCATTCATTTTTCCCCTGAAATATTTTCACAATATCACCCTTTCTGAGGTTTTGAGAGCTATTCTCCTTCAGGATAAAGTTCTCACCCGCGGTGATTTTCCCTTTATAATCTACCGTCCTTTTAGGAATACCTTTGAAAGTAACCGCCGAATTTTTGTTACCTGATAATTCGAATATAAGTTTGGTTTTTCCGGCGCCTTCACCTTTGATCAAAATATTTGAACCAAACTGTATCGGTTTTTTAAATTTGTACTCTCCCCGGGGAAAGAATAAAACAATCGGCTTGCCTTTAGCCGCGGCAGCTTCTTTTTCAACTGCGTCTGAATAGTCAGACAAGTTTTTATATTTCTGAGCGATATCGATTGTGGACATTTTACTGAATACTGTACTGGCATGTAATCCTGCTCTATCCCACTCAGCAAGTTTTGATGCCTCCTCAAGCGATATCGACTGTGCCGATATTACCCCGGATAGTAAAAACAGACAAATGATAATCTTCTTCATATATTTCCCTAATATTAGTTTTCCTGAGTGTAAAATCCTTCTTTCAAAAAGAATTGGAAATTAATGTAACAAAATTCTGAATGTCATAATACAAAGAAGTAAAATCATTTTTGTATCTTAAGCGTAACAAATTTTCAGTATTGGATGAAGCAGAGAAATCTATCTATATTAGCCGGTTGGGTATCAATATTATTTAATATCCTGCTATTCGGATTAAAATATTGGGTTGGAATTATGACCGGCTCTATAGCTTTAATCGCGGATGCCTGGCATACATTGTCTGATTCATTTTCTTCACTGGTTTTAATTTTCGGCACAAAATATTCACAAAAGCCGCCTGATGAGGATCACCCCTTCGGACATGGCAGAGCTGAATTAATAACCGCGGTTATTATTGGTGTCCTCCTCTCTATTGTGGCATTCAGTTTTTTAAGTAGTTCAGTTTCACGGTTGATTGATAAAACTGTCATCGTTTATGGTGAAACCGCAATACTGATTACAGTTTTGTCGATTGTGGTCAAAGAAGGGCTTGCTCAATTTGCACTGTGGGCAGCAAAAAGGGAAAACTCTCCCGCATTAAGAGCTGACGCGTGGCATCACAGATCCGACGCTATTTCTTCCATTGTAATTCTCGTTGGTATTTTTTTCCAGGATATTTTTTGGGGAGTTGACGGAATACTTGGCATACTGGTTTCACTTTTGATTTTTCATACCGCTTACGAAATACTTCGTGACGCAATTGATCCACTTATGGGGAAAGACATTGACCGAAAAACCAAAAGAAAAATTGACAAAATTTGCCGGGACATTGCCGGTGAGGGGCTTGCATCGCATCATTATCACCTTCATGAGTATGGCGACCATAGAGAATTAACCTTCCATATTAAACTTCCAAACAATATGTCGCTTGAAAAAGCACACGATATTGCTACACGAATAGAGTCAGAAATAAAAGAGCATCTGTTCATTGAAGCGACGATACATATGGAGCCCAGAAATTAATAATTTTCTTCCTCTTGATATCTGAAAATTAATTAGTTAACTTTACGATTCTACATATTAGAAATTTTATACCCGTTTTTCTTGACATTTTTCGATGTTTAGAATAAATTTGTAACTTTGTAAAAAATGTGTCCAAGCGGAGGACTTTGAGGTGAAGCAAGAAAAAATAACAAGGTTTTATAAAACCGAAGACGTTGACAGAAAATGGTATGTTGTGGATGCTACGGACCAGGTGTTGGGTAGATTAGCGGCACAAGTTGCGAGAGTAATTCGCGGTAAACATAAACCGGTATTTACTCCTAATACCGATACAGGTGATTTCGTAATTATTCTTAATGCCGATAAAGTAAAGATGACCGGTAAAAGAGAATTACAGAAAAAATATTTCAGGCATTCAGGTTATCCCGGTGGTGTTAAATTCACTACTTTTCAGGAAGCCAAAGATAAAAAGCCTGAATTTATTATCGAAAACGCTGTTAAAGGTATGCTGCCTAAAAACAGATTAGGACGTAAATTAATTAAAAAATTAAAAGTTTATACCGGCGAAGAGCATCCTCATGTAGCTCAGCAGCCTGAAGTAATGAGTTTATAATTATAGGTAAGTAAATGGCAGATAAAATTTTTACAGGAAGACGTAAAAAATCAGTTGCCAGAGTTGTATTGAGAAACGGCTCAGGCAAAGTTACCGTTAACAAACGTGAATTTAATGATTATTTCCCTTTGAAATATCACAGAGATGATATTGAAGCACCTCTAAAAGTTACTGAAACTTTAGGTAAATTTGATGTTATCGTTAATGTACAGGGTGGTGGGATTTCAGGACAGTCAGAAGCTGTAAGACTTGGAATTTCAAGAGCATTACTTGAAGTTAACGCTGATTTTCGTCCTCCTTTGAAAGCTGAAGGATTTTTAAGAAGAGACCCGAGAATGGTTGAACGTAAGAAATACGGTCGCCCGAAAGCTCGTAAGAGATTCCAGTTCTCTAAAAGGTAATATGTTATTACGCTTTGGCGTAATCTATAGTTTAGTTAATACTATTTATAATAATTCATACTCCCGGATCCGCCTCCTGTGTCCGGTCTAAAAAAAAGGATCAAGGGCGGAGTTGAAAGGGGTAGAAGAAAAACAGGAGTTACAATGGCAAAAGTTGAATTGACCCAACTTATTGAGTCAGGTGCGCACTTCGGTCACCTAACCCGCAGATGGAATCCCAAAATGAAGCAGTATATCTTCATGGAGAAAAACGGGATTCATATAATTGACCTTAAAAAAACCCAAAACGCTTTAGAGTATGCTGCTCAGAAAATGAATGAAATTGTCTCTTCAGGCAAAAAAGTTCTTTTTGTGGGTACAAAGAAACAGGCTAAAAGCGTTATGGCTGATGAAGCCAGAAGAAGTGAATCTTTCTGGGTTACCGAAAGATGGCTTGGTGGTATGTTGACAAACTTCAGCACTATACGTAAAAGTGTTAAACGTTTGCAGAATATCGACAAAATGGAAACAGACGGTACTTTCGAAAAAATCACTAAAAAAGAAATCCTTCATATCTCTCGTGAACGCGATAAATTAAGAAAAGTTCTTGAAGGTATTGAAAACATGAACCGTATCCCAGGCGCAATGTTTATCGTTGATATCAAAAAAGAATCTATCGCGATGAAAGAAGCGCTCAGACTTAACATCCCTATCTTCGCCATTGTTGATACAAACTGCGATCCTGATGATGTTGATTATGTGATTCCTTCAAATGATGATGCTGTAAGAGCAATTGAACTTATATCCAAAACATTGTCTGATACAATCATTGAAGGAAATAAAAAAGCAAAAGAGTTGAAAGCTGAAGAAGTAGCTGAAAAAGAAAGACAGAAAAAACAGCGCGAAGAAGAGGCGGTTTCCGAAAAGAAAGAAGGAAAAGGCAGAATTCGTAAAGTTAAATTTGATGATAAAGGCGCGAAGAAATCTGACAAGGTTCGTAAAGTTGAAGTAGACGAGAAGAACGAAAAACCTGCTGGTGAAACTCCTAAGGCTGAAGAATCTTCAACTCCTAAAGAAGAAAAAAAAGAAGAAAATAAAAAATAAGAGGAAACTGAAATGGCAATTACAGCTGCTCAGGTAAAAGAACTTAGAGACAAAACCGGCGCCGGTATGATGGATTGTAAAAAGGCGTTGACCGAAGCTGATGGAGATTTCGAAAAAGCAGTAGAAATTCTTCGTAAAAAAGGTGCTTCTGTTGCCGCTAAAAGAGCCGAAAGAACAGCCAGCGAAGGTGTCGTTCTTACACGTTCTCTTGAAAACGGTGCCGCTGCCGCAATGATAGAAGTTAACTGCGAAACTGATTTCGTCGCGAAAAGTGATGATTTCGTAAAATTTGCAGAATTCGCTTTTGATGTTGTCCTGGAAAACAAACCTGCAAACGTAGAAGAACTACTTTCTCTTGGTAAAGACAATACAACTGTCGCAAAAGAACTTGAAACCATTATGGGGAAAATTGGTGAAAAAATTGAAGTTTCCCGTTTTGTAATTGAAAGTTCTGACAATGGTGTGGTTGTTGGCTACGTTCACCACGGTTCAAAACTTGGTGTTTTGGTAAGAGTTGATAATACCGGCGACAAAAATGAAGCAATTGAACCAATCATAAAAGATATGGCTATGCAGGTTGCTGCTATGCGTCCTGAATATGCATATCGCGAAGAAGTACCTCAGAGTGTTATCGAAAAAGAAATTGATATATACAAAGAAGTTCTTCGCAAGGAAGGTAAACCGGAAAATATGCTTGATAAAATCGCAACCGGTAAACTAAACAAGTTCTACGCTGAAACTTGTCTGCTTGAACAAGCCTATATTAAAGATAACAGCAAGACTATTGGAGCATTGCTAAAAGAATTCAACAAAGAGAATTCGATCGACGCGAAGTTGAAACTTTTCCATCGCTTCAGTTTGAGTGATGAAAAAAAATAAATAAATTATTTTTTAAAAAAGGTCTTATTTTATAAGACCTTTTTTTGTATTTAAACGCAGGTGGACGTATGCCGGAATTAAAATATCAGAGAATTTTATTAAAGCTTTCGGGCGAATCATTGATGGGTAAAAAGGGACATGGTATTGATCCTGAAGTTCTTGCTTTTTTTGCTGGTGAAATAAAAAAGGTTCTCGATCTGGGAGTTGAGGTTGGAATTGTTATCGGAGGCGGAAATATCTATCGAGGGTTAAATGCTCAAGCTCAGAATATTGACCGTGTAACCGGGGATCAGATGGGTATGCTCGCAACAATGATTAATTCTCTGGCACTTCAAAATGCATGCGAAAGCGCTGGAATGTTCACTCGTTTGATGAGCGCGATCCATATGGAAGAGATTGCGGAACCTTATATCAGAAGACGAGCCATGCGACACCTTGAAAAAGGTCGTATTGTTATTTTTGGCGCCGGAACAGGACATCCGTATTTCAGTACTGACACCGCCGCTTCTTTGAGAGCGATAGAAATTGAGGCCGACGCTATTTTCAAAGGTACCCGTGTTGATGGAATTTATGATAGTGATCCGGAGAAAAATCCGGCTGCTTCAAGATTCGAAGAAATTTCGTATATTGATGTTTTGCAAAAAGATCTTCGTGTTATGGATCTTACGGCAATCAGTTTGTGTAAAGAGAACAGTCTGCCCATCATTGTATTTAATATGGATAAAAAAGATAATCTCGTTAAACTGATTACCGGTGAAAATATTGGAACTTCCGTAGGGAATCACAATATTTTAGATAATACAATTGTTAAATAATTGCGGGGAAGACATGAATCCAATAATTGATGATGCCAAACATAGAATGGATGTAACGATTGAAGCCTTCCGTTCCGAAATATCGAAAATTCGTACAGGGAAAGCAACTACTGCCCTGCTTGATGGCATTAAAGTAGATTATTACGGTAACCCAACTCCACTTAATCAGGTTGGTAACGTCACTGTTCTTGATGCTCACACATTGTCAATAACACCATGGGAAAAATCGTTGGTCGGACCAATTGAAAAAGCAATCATGATAAGCGATTTAGGCCTTAATCCTGCCAATGACGGTACAAATATCCGCGTTCCTATACCTGCGCTAACCGAGGAAAGAAGAAAAGACCTCGTAAAACTTGTCAAAAAAATTGGTGAAGAGCATAAAATAGCCATCCGGAATGTTCGCCGAGACGCAAACGATCATCTCAAGAAAGAAGAGAAAAACAAAGAGATTTCCGAGGATGAAAAAAAACGCCTCGAAGATGATGTGCAAAAAACTACCGACAAGCATATCGAACGCATTGATGAGATGATTGCACACAAAGAAAAAGAAATAATGGAAGTTTAGAATAATTTTTCATTTCAACTCAAGCCGCTCCTGAAAGCGGCTTTTGCTTTTTAAAATTGTTTGGCATAATTTAGAGATAAGAACATCTTGATAACCACATAACTCCGGATAAACAAATAATTAAAAGGATGAGAAATGAGTATCCGCAAAGAAGACGCCCTCAGGTACCACAGTGAGGGAAGAAAAGGTAAAATTGAAGTTATAGCGACCAAACCATGCTTTACTTCGCGAGATCTTTCCCTGGCATACACACCAGGTGTTGCCGAACCCTGCCGAGAAATTCACAAAAATGATGATGATGTTTACAAGTACACGGCAAAAGGAAACCTTGTAGCGGTGGTTTCCAACGGAACTGCGGTTCTTGGACTTGGAGATATTGGTCCGCACGGCGGTAAACCGGTAATGGAAGGTAAAGGCGTTCTGTTTAAAAGATTCGCTGATATTGATGTATTCGATATTGAATTAAAAACACACGATCCGAAAGAGATCATTAAAACCGTGCAGTATCTCGAACCTACATTCGGAGGTATTAATCTTGAGGATATCAAAGCACCTGAGTGTTTTGAAATTGAGGAAGAATTAAAACGCACCATGAATATTCCGGTTTTCCATGATGACCAGCATGGAACAGCTATTATTTCGTGTGCGGCTCTTCTTAACGCATCAGAAATCACAGGAAAAAAGCTTGAAGATATGGTCATGGTTGTAAGTGGCGCGGGTGCCGCTGCTGTTGCTTGCTGCAATATTTATATGCAGGCAGGTATCAAACGTGAAAACATTCGTATGTTTGATTCTCGTGGTGTACTCCACAAAGGAAGAACAGACCTTAACGAATATAAAATGCAATTTGCCATTGATCAGGATTTTGAATCACTCGCCGCGGCAATGGTGGGTTCAGATGTGTTTATCGGGCTCTCCAAAGGTGATATCGTAACACCCGAAATGGTAAAAAGCATGAACAGCGATCCTATCATCTTTGCTATGGCTAACCCGGATCCTGAAATTCGTTACGAAGTTGCCGTTGAAGCAAGAAAAGATGTTCTTATGGCAACTGGAAGAAGCGACTATCCGAATCAGGTTAATAATGTTCTGGGCTTCCCGTTCATCTTCAGGGGCGCTCTTGATGTCAGGGCGAGTGCGATCAACGATGAAATGAAAATGGCTGCGGTAAAAGCTTTGGCGGAACTCGCGAAAGAGAAAGTACCTGAAGCAGTACTCAATGCTTACGGTGGTAAAGAATTTTCTTTCGGTCGCGAATATATAATTCCAAAACCGTTCGATCCACGAGTTCTATGGAAGGTTGCTCCTGCTGTAGCAAGAGCTGCTATGGAGACAGGTGTTGCACGTCAGCCAATAGAAGATTGGACAGAATATGAAGAAGAACTTAAAGAACGCCTTGGCTTCTCACAGGAAATTATCCGCGTAATGATCCATAAAGCGAAAGCAAGTCCGAAGAAAATTGTTTATCCTGAAGGCGAAGAGGAAAAAATAATCAGAGCCGCTAACGCTATTGTTCACGATAATATTGGTGAACCGGTTCTTCTTGGAAATGTGGAGATCATTAAAAACAAGATTACAGAGCTCGGTTTTGACCTTAACAGATTTGAAATTATCGATCCTAAAAATTGTGATAAATGTGAAGATTACGCAAAGAAATTCCATGCTATGCGCCAGAGAAAAGGTGTAACTCCAAAAGCAGCGTTAAGATTAATGAAGAGTCGCAATTACTATGGCGCGATGATGGTGCATATGGGAGAAGCGCATGCGCTTATTGGCGGATTGACAACCCATTATCCCGAAACAATCCGTCCGGCGCTTCAATGTATTGGAAGGCGTGAAGGATTTACAGTAGCATCAGGTTTATACATTGTGCTCATCGGACGCAAAACATTGTTTTTCGCGGATACAACAGTTAATATAAATCCGACTATGGAAGAGTTGGCCGAAATAGCTATTCAGGCAGCTGATACTGTAAGCGAATTTGATATCACTCCTAAAGTAGCGATGCTTTCTTTCAGTAACTTTGGCTCTGTAAATCACGAAGAGTCCATGAAAATGAAAAAAGCTACAGAGCTTGTCAAGAAGTTTCGACCTGATATTATTGTCGATGGTGAAATGCAGGCGGATACCGCACTTGTACCGGCAATAACGGAACAAAGCTTCCCGTTCAGTAATATTCAGGGGGATGCAAACGTGTTAATATTCCCTAACCTGTCAGCGGGTAATATCGCATACAAACTTATGGAACGTACAACAAACGCGACGGTTATTGGTCCTGTACTTATGGGCTTGAGGAAACCGGTGCACGTGCTGCAGCGTGGCGCTACAGTAGAAGATATAATAAACATGAGCGCGATAGCTGTCGTTGAAGCAAAGGAAAAATAAAAAATTAATAATTGTTTCTAATCTTGCTGCCGGAGTATCAAAAAGATATTCCGGCTGAGATTGTTGAGAAACCTGGTTGTTGATTTTCACGTCCCCCTTACGCCTGAGGCGCACAGGTTTGAAGGGGGAAATCACTCCGCCAACGGCGGATTTTGTGATGGGGGATGACTAAAAGTCACAATAAATGCAATAAATCATCCTCCGTCTTCCGACATTCGTCGGAATCCACCTCCTTCCAAGGAGGACTTTAAGACGAAACGACTTTGTAAACAGACTGTGCCGGAGTATCAAAAAGATATTCCGGCTTCTTTTTAATCAATTCAGGTTGGAAATATGGACTGTAAAAAAAACAGAAGAAATATTTTTCAAAGATTGTTTGGTTTATGTATCACAAAACTTCCTGATAACCCTCATTGCTGGAAAGTGGTTGAAAATAAGTTGCAGATCGATCTGCAGAAGGCACCGGAATTATCAAAACCGGGCAGCGCCCTCCGTTTTGAAAATGAAAACAGGAAAATATTGGTTGTTCATTTTGAAAATGATACCTACGCGGCATATAATAATGAATGTCTGCATGCAAAACGTCGTCTGGACCCGGTTCCTGGAACGGAGACTGTTCAATGCTGCAGCGTAGGAACTGCCACATATGATAAATCCGGTAAAGTTTTATGCGGTGAAGTTGAAGGGAATCTTAAAACATTTGATGTTACACTTACAGACGAAAAACTGGAAGTTCACCTTATTTGAGGTTATTTTAACATTCACCTGGTTTTAGCTTAAATAGTTCTGTTATCCTTTAGAATTTACTGCTAATATGCATATATTTATCTGTTAAAAATTTGAGGATACGGAATGGATTTTGCGGAAATTGTAGGCTACATCGCTTCTTTTTTTGCCGGATTTTCACTTATGATGGGTAATATACTTTACTTGAGGTGGCTTAATCTGGTGGGAGCAACTTTATTTTGTTGGTATGGATTGATGATTGAAGCGTATCCGGTTCTGGTGTTGAATCTTTTTATTACCGGAGCGGATATTTATTATATTTATAAAATATATTCAGATAAACTTGGTAAAACCTGAAGGCAGTAAAACGAATAATATCTACGATATAATTGTTGTAGGAAGCGGACTCGCTGGATTATACGGAGCTGTTTACGCATCTAAATTTGGAAAAGTTGCACTTCTTACCAAATCAGCTTTTGAAGAAAGTAATTCTTTCTGGGCTCAAGGTGGAATTGCTGCGGCTATCGCAAAAGATGATTCCCCCCATTTCCATTTTGAAGATACAATTGAAGCAGGCCGAGGATTGTGCGATACCAAAGCTGTTGAAATTCTGGTAAACGACGGAATTCAGAGGGTTCGTGATCTTATGGCCTGGGGAATGGAATTCGACAGAAAGGGAGATGAACTCTCACTCGGTCTTGAAGGAGGACATTCACACCGGCGGGTACTCCATGCCGGAGGTGGAGCTACAGGAAAAGAAGTAGTTAATTTTCTTATAAAAAAAGTTAAATCTATTCCCGAGATAGATGTTTTTGAATTTACTCAGGTATGCCGACTGGTTATAGACGGAAACGCGATTTCGGGTGTAAACATAATTGATATCCGGTCAGGAAAATCCCGATCATTTTCGGGTAACAAAGTAATCATTGCCTCAGGAGGAGCATCCGGCATATATCAAAGAACAACTAATCCCCTCATATCGACCGGGGATGGTGTATCGCTTGCTTATAATGCAGGAGCAAAAATTTCAGGAATGGAATTTATTCAATTTCACCCCACTTCACTATATACCGGTACAGACAAAACTTTTCTAATCAGTGAGGCAGTCAGGGGCGAAGGGGCCCATCTTGTTAATTTCAACGGCAAACGATTCATGACCAACTACCATGAACTTGCCGAACTCGCGCCAAGAGATGTTGTTTCAAAAGCTATTTACAATGAAATGAAATTGGCTGGGGAAGATTTCATTTATCTCAGTCTAAAACATCTTGACGCCCCACATATTAAAAAACGTTTCAAGAACATTTATAAAGAAGCTCTTCAACTGGGTTTTGATATTACCAGAGAACTTGTTCCTGTTGCTCCCGCGGCTCATTACACGATCGGAGGAATTAAAACAGGATACTTTGGACAAACAGACATCAAAGGTTTATATGCTTGTGGTGAAGTAGCGAGTACAGGTGTCCATGGGGCAAACCGACTCGCGAGTAATTCCCTTCTGGAATGTATGGTCTTCAGTAAACGAGCTGTGGATCACTCACTTGGTATTGAAAGCAGAGGCAATGTAAGTGAACCGGAAATAATAAAACTGGATAATACGAACAAAGATTTTTATCTTGAACGGAAAAACCGTATTGCCCATATTATGACAAAAAAAGCGGGAATTGTACGGCAGGAAGAACTTTTAAATGCCGCGTATTCCGAACTAAAAAAAATCAGGGAAAAAATGGCATCTGGCCCCGGAGACGATTTTTACACTTGTCGTGTTCACAGTCTTGCCACAATATGCTCACTTATAACAGATGCTGCAAGAAGGCGCAACGAGAGCAGAGGCGGTCATATCCGACTCGATTTCCCCGATGAATCGGATGCGTTTTTGGGAACATATATTCAGAAAATTAATCAGCCAACTACTTTTCTTCCCCTTGCGGAGGTAAAATGAACAAGGTCTTATTGGATAACAACGAAATAGATAAGTTAATAATTTATGCGCTTCAGGAAGATATCGGCTCCGGTGATGTCACTACGGATAATATTGTAGATGAGTTCCAGCAAAGTAGTGGGACACTTATTGCGAAAGCCGATGGAGTACTTTCCGGATTACCAATCGCGAAAAGAGTGTTTGACATTCTCGAAGGACTCACAGGATGGACTGCTCATTTTGAAGATGGCGATTTTGTAAAAAGCGGTGATATTATTGTTGAATTTGAGGGATATCTCAAACCTCTCCTTAAAGCAGAAAGAACCGCACTCAACTTTTTGCAGAGAATGTCGGGAATCGCGACAAAAACCTCGAGATATGTCAAGCTTCTAACCGATTATAACACCAAAATACTTGATACTCGGAAAACTGTCCCTGGCATGCGGATGCTTGATAAATACGCTGTAAGCTGTGGCGGTGGGGTAAATCACCGTATTGGTCTTTATGATATGGTAATGATAAAGGACAATCACATAAAGGCTGCCGGAAATATTTCACGTGCTGTGGAATTGGTAAAAGCAAACATAAAACCAAATATCCGGATTGAAGTTGAGACTACAAATCCAAGGGAAGTGAAGGAGGCTTTGGCATCAGGAATTGATGTGATTATGCTCGACAATATGTCAACTGAAGAGATGAAAGAGGCAGTTTCACTGATTGATGGAAAGGTAGAAATTGAAGCATCGGGGAACATGACAGCTACAAGACTTGTTGAGACTGCTGAGGCCGGAGTCGATTTTATATCTGTTGGCGCTCTGACACATTCTGCTGAAGCACTTGATATTAGTATGCGACTAAAGTGATTTCTTTAGCATTATTATTATTTACGAAAATTTATTAAGTTATCTGGCATAAATTATTTTTGAAATTGAAAGGCAACAAGATGGAAAACAGGCAGTGGATGATTGATGAGATATTAAGAATGAAGAAAGAAAAAAATGCCGTCATTCTTGCCCATAATTACCAGATCCCTGAAATTCAGGATATTGCGGACTTTGTTGGTGACTCACTTGGTTTATCCCAGGTGGCCGGGAAAACAGAGGCAGATGTTATTGTTTTCTGTGGTGTACATTTTATGGCAGAAACAGCATCTATTATAAGTCCGAATAAAAAAGTATTGATACCCGATTTAGAAGCAGGCTGCTCATTAGCATCCTCAATTACCGGTGAACAGGTCGCTGAATGGAAAAAACAGCATCCTGACGCGGTTGTAGTTTCATATATTAATACCACAGCTGATGTTAAAGCTCAGAGCGATTATTGTGTTACTTCTTCAAACGCTGTAAAAGTAGTAGAAGCAATCCCGGCTGATAAAAAGATATTATTTCTCCCTGACAAATTCCTTGGAAGTTATGCTAAAACCGTAACCGGCAGAGATATGGAAATCTGGGATGGCGCTTGTCACGTACATGAAAAAATAGGAAATCTTGAACTCGATAAAGCCAAAGAGAAGCACCCCAAAGCCGAGATACTTATTCACCCCGAGTGCGGATGTTCTACATCTTGTATGGTTAAATCACTTCAGTTCGGCGGTGACGAGGATATTAAAATATTTTCGACCGAGGGAATGATTAATCATGTTGAGAATTCAGAATCGGATGAATTTCTAATTGCGACTGAAGTTGGAATTTTGCATCGGATGAAAAAAGCAAATCCAACAAAAGAATTTCATCCGGCAAGCGAAGAATCTGTATGCGAGTATATGAAGATGATTACGCTGGAAAACTTGTATTCAGCATTGAAAGAAGAGCAGTACGAAGTTAAAGTGCCCGAAGAACTTGCGGAAAGAGCAAAACTGCCAATTCAGCGAATGCTTGAGATTGTATAAAGTTCACCTGAAATCCCGTCTTTGGCGGGATTTTTTATGATGGTTTATCGGGCAGCCGAAAGACGGGCAGCCTCACTCCCCAGATGATCGCGAGTGATCTTAAAAACAAGACTGTTATTATTCCCGCCACGTAGCTGAAAACCATACCAAATCCCAGGTAACTGAACAAGAGGTATATTATCGAACCCCCTATTGCGGCCGAGGCATAGATGTCCCTCCTTAATATCAAAGGAACTTCCGCGCTCAGTATATCACGCACCACTCCACCGGCAACCCCTGTAACAGTACCCATAACAACCGGGATCATCGGGTGAAATCCGTATGAGTCTGTAATTTGAGTTCCCATAATTGTAAAAAAAGCAAGTCCGAGCGCATCAGCTATAAGCAAAGCCCGGAAAGGAGGTTTGTTTTTTCGTACATACCAGATAGCGATAAATGATGATATGATTATTACAACTAAATAACCGGGGTCGGCAATCCAGAATATTGGTGATCTATCAAGGAGAATATCCCGTAATGTACCACCGCCCACAGCGGTAACAATTGAAATGATAATGATCCCAAGTAAATCAAGACCCTTGCGACCGGCTGCAAGCGCACCACTGATCGCAAAGACCGAAATCCCCAAAAGATCGAACAAATAGAAAAGTGAAAAGGGTGTACTGAACATATGATAAAATATCAGCTCTCTTTCGAATGACTGAACATCCAGCAAATTCCAAATTTATCTTCCAGCATACCAAACCGTGAACCCCAGAATGTATCCTGCAATTCCATTATTACCTTACCACCTTCTGAAAGGTTCGCAAATGCTTTCTCCATAGCCTCAAGATTTTCGTAGGTTACGCTTAGGTTAACATTATTTCCGATTGTCATTGGTTGATCAGGCATTCCATCCGATGCCATTATCACAACATCATCATTAGTATAAACTGAATGCATCAATCTGTTTTTATGTTCTTCGGGCACAGGCTGCGGCATTTCTGAAAAACGGCTTAATTCGGTAATTTCTCCACCCAATTTTTCGACATAAAAATTGAGTGCTTCCTCGCAGTTTCCGTTATAGATTAAATAGACATCGAGTTGCTTCATCACTACTCCCCTTATTTTGTGAGAGTGCTAATATAGATAATTTTTGATACAGTTTGCATAAAGATTTAACTAACTGTTTCTGGATAAACTAATCAAATACTTCAATTTCGCCATGTGTATGCACATATACTTTATTGTATATCGTATCAATTCTCACTTGCAGCGGTAAGTCATCAATTGGTAATGGATCAACCCTGTCCTGGTAAGTTACAGTCCTTTGCTTTAACACAAAATAATATGTTGAATCAGCTAAAGAAGAATCGGGTACATTCGGCATATAGAGTGAAGCTACACAATTTGCCGGCTGAGCACTATATTCAAGTTTCATCAAAAAGAACAATTCATGAGTTAATTGCGATGTCGAGAGCATTGCGTCCTCCTGAATGAGAACTTCCACAAGATCATTATGATCTTCAAAAAACCTGTCATAATCATAGCTGATCATCCCTTTTCCGAATGTTTCAATCTTTACTACGGTATTGCTTTCCAAAATTGTAAATCAATTTATCCTGTTTTGAAGACGTTGGTTCTGATTCGCAAGAATTAAATAACATTGAACTAAAACTGAACACCCAAATAACCCGGTGGATAAAATTAAATTTGGCAATAGGTAGTTGAGTTTTGATATTATTGATCCTCTTCTCCGCTTAGCGAAGATAGTTTATTTGACCGAAACGGTTGATTTCGATCTGCTTATATATCGTATCGATATATATTGTCTTCGGCATTTCTTCCAGCTCATACTTATTATATTTTCGGTCATTAAAGATAACTGTACTCCTTTTTACAACGAAATATTCCGAACTATCAATAATAACCGGTTTTGGATTTAGTATCATGTTAATTGCTGCCAACTCTTCAGGGCGGGGCTCCCAACCTTCAGCACCTGTTAAAAACTCTAAGGAAAACGGAAGTTGTTGAGGTGTCAAAACGGTATCTGTTAAAACTGCAACATCTATCTTACCATTGTTTTGAAAGTACGCGTTTATATCGAAGGAACGAAGTGTATCATCATACACATCAATGTTCAAGGGAGATGTACTCTCTTCAACAGTAAATTTGGTATAATGCATACGTGGTTTACTCTCGGAACACCCGATGATAAGAAGTATCAACAAACTCGATAAGAAATGTTTCACAATTGCCCTCTTCAAGAATATGTTATAAATAAATGATAAAAATATAATCATTGATCGTACAAAAGGATATTATTAAATAAGCAGAGAAATACCGAAATGAGTCAAAAGATAAATTGAACCAATATGGCCAAACTTCTCGTATTCACCGCCGAGTTTATACAACTTGCTGTACAACCTGAGGTCCATTATCTCCCACGAACTGGAAAAGCGCCACCCCGAAGGGATGGCTGAAATTGTTGAAAAACCTGGCTGTTGATTTTCAAGTCCCCCTTCCGAAGGGGGAGATCACGTTTTTTGTGATGGGGGATGACCAAAAGTCACAAAAAACGCAATAAATCATCCTCCGTCTTCCGACATTCGTCGGAATCCACCTCCTTCAAAGGAGGACTTTAGAACGAAATGACTTTGTCAACAGTCTGAGCCATCCCCCAAGGGATGGCTCTATACAATTATTTTAGAATTATCATTTTTTTCAAGGTAGAGTAATCGTTGGCGCCATTAGTCGATTTTGCCTCGATTTTGTAAAAATATACACCCGACGGCAGATTTGTCGCTGACCATGAAAACTCATGATATCCGGCATTAAGATTTTCATTCATAACACTTGCCACCTTTTCACCAACAAGATTATAAATATCGAGTGAAACAGCACAATCTTCCGGAATCGCAAAGGCAAATGTTGTTGCCGGATTGAACGGATTGGGATAGTTCTGGGATAGTTCAAATTTGTCCGCGACTATTCCTGTCCAATCGATTTCAATGATGTCAGAGTATTCATAAGAACCATCAAAATCCACCTGACGTAGTCTGTAGAATATTTTGCCCCTGTACTCGATGTTTCTCAGATCATCAGTGTATGAATAATCTTGAGGTTCAGTAGTGCTTCCATGACCTTCAATGTAGGCAATATCTTTCCAGTCGTCATTACCATATCTGCGTTCCACAAAAAATCCCTGGAAGTTGGTTTCTGTAGATGTTCTCCAGTGCAGTTCAACTCTGCCCGCGTTAACTGTAGCGGTAAATGAGGTTAATTCAACCGGAATAGTTGTGGTGAAAATAGTAAACTCGGTCAAAACGCCATACCTGATACTCAAATCAATTATCTGTGCTTTAATTGCTTCTGCCATTGTTGAGCCTGAAGGATAGCTATAGTATTGAACCAGCAGATACTCAATTTTTTGTTTAGCCCATACCTTAGTTAAAAACTGATACTGAATATTAGCTGTATCGGAAAGTCCAACCTGATATTCATACTCATATTGCTGCCCAAACGCTGAACCGCTGAAAGTTACTGTAACGGGTACCGGTTCGTTATACCTTCCGCTGGCGATTAGCTGATGCCCAAGGTATAGATTTGGTAATGGTGAAGGGTAAACTTCACTAAGAACATTGGGTGAGAATTCCATTTCCGGATTGAGCAGCACGGGATTTCTTATTTTCAGATAGAATTCCGTGATTCGTTCTTCCAGTTCATCTTCCCCGAGAAATTCGGTGATACCGTTATTTTCCACGCCCATAAGATTCAACAGTGGGAAATTAACATCATTACCAATACCAAAAGGAAAAATACTGATCATACTTTCATTTTGAATAACAAGATTTTCGATATGATCGAGAAGGTCCTCTGTATTAGTGATACCGGTAGTAGGTTCCCCATCGGTGAGAAAAATAATTATATTGGCGGTCGAATCACTCGTCCAGTTAAACTGAGGTATAGCTGTAGAAAAGGCACCGGAAATGTTCGTTGATCCTAATGCGATTATTCCGTCAATAAAGGACAATGCTTCGTTTTTATTTTGCTCATTAAATTCAACATGCTGATTTTTAAACGATGTAATATCCCCGGCGAAAGTAATTACATTGAAGTAATCCCCTTCATTGAGATTGTTGATAATAAAATCTCCGGCATCACGAGCCTGAACAATTTTCTGACCACTCATACTCCCCGACCGGTCAACAATAATCGTAAAGACCTTATTGATAATATTTTGAGTTGAAGGATCAGGCTCTACAATAAAAAGGAAATATCCCCCGGCGATTGAATCCGCAACACTCGCTGAGTCACTAATAAAAGTGCTCATGGAACTGATACCAAGTTCATCCGCGCTCAACTGGTATGAGAAATCATAATCTTTATTTGCCGGTTGAAGTACCGATGAATAATAAATCCTTCCATAATTTTGTCCGATCTGTAGTATCGCGCCGGGATGACTTATTGATACGAGACTATCTATAGACCTTTCGGAGAATAGTTCGAACTCCATACGCAAACTATCAAGCGGAGTGGTCTGGATTAAGGAATAATCGTTAGGATAGTTGAAGAAAACATCTCCGTATTCGTAAGGGAGTAATTGAACATATTTGAGTTCCACTTTTAGAGTTGAATCGGCTTCAAGCACCTGCGGGATTGGAAATCTTACAGTATTAAATCCCAGATATTCTGTAAGCTCGGGATCGGGATCAGGTCCTCCCCCGCCTCCACCGGTTGTATCGTTTGAACCGGGAGCGATAAAGGCTTCGAACCATTCACCGTTGATATACCATCTTAAATTTGTTGCGCTTGCACCTTCGGGTAGAGGGAAAGCGTAATTGATTTCCTGAGGTGATTCGAGGTTATTAAAAAATTCCTGAGTTGTTGTGACTAGTGCCACCTGATTATCGACAACTACGTTGATATCACTATAAGCCAACCTGAGTGTAATGCCTTCAATTTCATCGACGATACCTACACCATTTGCTGATAATGAATACACAAGTATAAGAGAAAACAAAGTTATCCACTTTTTGTACATTTTACCTCCTGGTCATTTGAGGATGACCAAAATAATAGCCCTGCTGATTATTGTAAGTTCAATATAAATTTCTTACATCAAATAATCTATAGATGAACAAAAATTAATGTGGTCAAAGATTTTTGACCTAAAAATTATATTCCTTTTTCAGGATATTTTTGAATCTTGTGCCGCTAATGTAATGATCCGCCAACATCTTGCCATCTTTTATAAGTGTAAAGACCCCGTAACCGGATGGGGCATTCTGAGCATCGAGATAACTTTGCTGTCTGATTATGTTCAATTCTATACCAAAAGTAAAAGCGACCTGATAAAGATCGTTTACCGATTTTGTGAACATCGGGCACTGATCGGAATAGATAAGGTTTAGTCCCCGATAACTGCTCCGGTTCTCCTCCCAGTTGGTGAACTTAACATTCGCTGTTCCGAGTCGGAGCAATTCAAATCTTTCTTTAGCTTGAACCACCTCAAAACCATGTTTAATAAAAATATCTTTTTTGACCATCCAGGCTTTATCACTTGTCATGACTGAAACAGTATCAAAACCCGAATGTTTCGAATCTTCAATACAATCCTGAAGGAGCTTACTACCAATACCACTCCCCAATAATTTATTGGCTGTGACCCAGAAACATTGGACAAACATAGTTCCAGCGGCGGAAACACCTCTCCATGCTTTTTCTCCCGGCACATACTCTATCATCCCCGAAGCCATTCCTTCCACCATAGGTACTTTTAGTACCAAACCTTCCTTGATTCGTTTGAGAAGCCATTCCTTCTTCGGGTTGAAGCCTTCGTGCTTGTTATTTTTAAGGCATCCCAGACCAACATCATCGATATTTGATTGGTCGATGCGTACTATTTCAATTTCCATGGCTAACTCCGTCAAGAGGATACTATTTCAAGACGATCATCTTTTTAACAGCTGAAAATTTACCTGCTTTAATTGAATAAAAATATACTCCGCTGGAGATGTTCGTTGCATTAAATTCCAACTGATATTTACCGGCGCTTTTTTCCTCGTTCACAACCTCTGAAACAACTCGTCCCAACACATCAAATATTTTTATCGATACATGTCCTGTTTGGGGTATGGAATAGGATATAGTTGTGACAGGATTAAACGGATTGGGGTAATTTTGCTCCAGGTTATATGATAATTCGTTACCCTCGTCCATAGAGTTAACACCTGAAACTTGAGAAAATTTTGCCGCGTCTGCTCTTATCACAGGTCCGGAAGAAGAAGTGCCATCATCTATCACTTTGAGGGTAATTAAATCACCGGTAACAAATACGTCATCAAACAGATATACCCATTTATCCGTGCTGCTGTTCTGGTTATAATGTGTTTCGGCTATTTTCTGATCATTCCTGTATAGTTCGTAAAGCGCGTTTGTAGCACTATTGGTCGATTTTGGAATGATCATATACGCTTCGTATTTTCCGGCGCTTTCAGCAACTGTTCGAAAACTTGCTGATGTTTCACCACTCTGGTTTATGTAAGCGTATCTGCTTGAGTTACCATAAGCTTGCGTAACGCTGGTGTACCAGTTCCCTGATTCACTGTATCCGGCGTCTTCATTATCAACTAACAAAAACGGAGGCTCAACATCACCGGTAACAACTATTTTTTTGACGGGATTAACCACATCATTGCTGATTATTAAAAGAGTATCTGTAATTGTTCCAAGATTCTCGGGATTAAATGTAAATCCCACGGTCAGTTCACCATATTCTGAAAGCAAGATCGGCAAAGAGGTGTTTATTGCTGTCTGATTTGTTTGAGACTGAATTGAGCTGATTGTAATCTCTTCATATCCTCTGTTTCCAAACGTAATCTCAAACTCTTTTTCCTTGTTAATTGGTACAAGTCCGAGATTTACAATATCCCGGTCAAAAAATAATTCTTTATCGCGTACCAGAGCTGAAACTTTAAGGACATCTGCCGCAAGATTAAGGACTTCATTTGTGTTATTAACTCCTTTGACAATAATCTGATATGCTTTACCGGCTTCCAGTTCTTCTGTACCGACTCGTATCCAGTCATTTCCGGTCAGTGGTTCATGGAACGCGCTCAAAGCTAAAATTTCATTATCTGCCTTGAGAGTGATAACAACTTCTTCAACCGGGTTAATCACATGCGGAACCTGAATAAAAAGGTTATATCTATTATCCTGCTCTACCGAGAAATGGAAAGCATACGCGGCAGAATCACCCTGATTAACAGGCGTTACCATTGCATCCTCTCTCCATGCGGCATTACCAGCTATCTGCCAATCACCATAAAGAGTTGTAAACATCTGCGAATTATTGTCATAAAACTTGTCATCAGGAAGATAATTAATAAACTCTGTTTGCAGGTTACCCGATGTGTCAGTAACTGCGACACCCAATTTTGCAATTTTATCCTTCTCAATAATTTTTTTTGTACGCCATTTCGTAAGTCCAACCCGTTGGCATTCAAGTCTTTCATAACGCTCGTAGATATCTTTTACCGCCACAAAAGGCTGTGACTGGAATATGAGCTCGTCTGTAGTAATCTCATACAAATAGCCATCTCCTGATTCATACTCATTTATCGTCACCTCGGGAGCTATATTATCCCCATTATCCAGCCATTCCTGCATTGCCTCTATTCCTGTGCAGTACTTGAATTTTACATCCGGATAATTAGAAGAAACTACCTGCAGCAGAGAATCAACACGTTTGATATTATGTAAAAAATCAGATTCGGGGAGATGAGCCCAAAAACAAGCCATTTGATCTTCTCCCTGTGCGGCATTCTGGAACATCTCGTTCAACCTGGAAGTATTGACAGCTTCCATATATACCGAGCGAAGGTTATATCCATTAAGGTTGCCGGGCACCTGATAATTATCATAAGATGGGTGAAACGGCTCCCAGGTACCGGGAGCTTGTGACCAGTCGTAGAGGTTATCGTAAGGTTCTATGGTATCAGTATGGACTTTTGGATAGTCATTGTGCATCGAGAATGGTAGTACGTCTTCAAGATAATGCTGCCATTCATTATCCATTGCGTGCCACCCGCTGCGGAATGAAACGGGGAATACATCTTCATCGATCAAATTCTGGCAAAGTGTATATTCGAAATCTGATTTGGATTCTTCAAAAGTGAGCGATTGATTATAGTAATATATTCCATCACCATCATAATCTGACCAATAGAATGTGTGATAATGGAGTGAAAGCTCATCACCGTTAATCTGCATATTGGCGCCGTGGTATTCTTTCATCAGATAGAATGTTACGGAGTTCGGGTTTGGGATATTCCTGTTGAGCGAGTGCCTGAATGTATTTCCAGACATCATCCACCAAGTCATTTTTAATGGTGTGCCATAAGAGTCAGTCATCGGAGCACGATACGCCGGATCCATCACCTGATACGCATTCATAGCGGGATCGGTATAAAGTTCGAGTCCATATGTGTGGTAATATTTTTTTGTATCAAGTCCGTTCCAGATTCCGGTATCAGAGCCCATCACAATATAAACTGTTCCTTGAGCTGACAGGAGTGTGGAAAGGACACACAATAAAAGTAACACGAGGGTCGGTCGGTTCATTTTATATTCCGTAATAGTTTAGTTTCAATATAAAGATTGACACAACAGAATCAAGACAAATAGGTTTATTCCGATACCAGTAGCTGAGATTTTTCAACTTCCGCAAGATAAAGGTCGTAAAACTTCCGAGGCATTGGTGCCGGACGTTTATCCTGCATGTTGTAGTAATACCCGACTTGTTTACCCAGGCAATGTGTTCTTTCACCACTGAAAATTCTTAATCCGAGTTCCCACTTTGAGCGCCCCATTTTTTCAACCCAAACCTCGCCGACAGGGTCATCATCAATTGTAATTGGGAACTTGTATTCGATCTCGGTTTTCGCGAGAATGGGTGCCGCGCCATATGATAACATTTCCTTAAGCGGAAAGTAGATATCGAGCATTTTCGTACGTAAATCTTCGAACCAGCGAACATAAACAATATTACTTACAATACCCATCACGTCAATATCGTAAGCATAAACTTTTAATTCTTTATTGACCAGCATAATTTTGCGAGGGTCAACGAAGTTTTCATTTTTCATTCCTGAGCACCTATTAATAACAAAATATATAATCCAAATAAAAATTTACTGATTCATATATGAAGAACAATATCATTATATTTGATTTTTCTAATATGTCGGATAGAATTTCAAATTATATGAATAAAACGGTTACAGTAAAAAATTTTAAAATACTTCCATATCTTTGGGGGATTACTTATAACCCCTTGAATACCTTCTCAAAACTTATTAAAAAATACGGGAATGTGCTACAGCTTAAAGTTGGAAAAGATTCCGTATATGTAGTAAATGATCCGGATGTTATCAAACATATTCTTAAAACTAATCAGGACAATTATCCTCGTGGTAAGTCTGTCGATGATCTTGCGGATTTATTCGGCAATGGATTATTAAACTCGGATGAAGCTATATGGCAAGTTGAAAGGAAGGCTTTAACTCCTGCGTTCCATAATTCCCAGCTTGAACAGTTCTACCAAGTGTTTTTTGAGGAGGCAAGGTCTTTTACTACAATTCTTAAAAACTATGAGAGTGAACAAAAACCGATTAACCTTGAATATCATTTCAAATTATTGTTGATGAGAATTACATTTCGTAATCTCTTTTCTCCCGATTTCAATTACGATATACCCAAAATATATGATTCACTAAGTCTTATTTTACATCACACCACTTTTAAGGAAAGTAATTATCGACTCTTCAAATCGATTATTCTCAAGAAAAAAATAAAATTGTTTTCCAATGACAGGAATAGAGCCGCATTACAAATAATTTCAGAGACCGCAGAAAAGTTATTCGAACAAGCTTATAACGGCGAAATAAAAACGGGCGGCATGTTAACTATTCTGGTAAAATCTGTGAGAGAAGGTATCACAGAAAAAAGCACAGCGGTTGATGAGCTAAAGAATGTTATATTTGCCGGTTCTGATACTGTTGCAAACGGATTGTTATGGCTATTTTACTTTCTTGACAAAAACCAGCAATATCTTGAAAAAATAGTGGAAGAAATAAAAGATATTGATGATGTTAAACTCGCTGACCAGTCAGCGCTAAGAGCAACTCCTGTCGTACAATCAGCTCTGAAAGAAACATTACGATTAGTTCCCCCGGTCTGGTCGTTTTACCGTACTTCCCTCGAAACAGAGAATATTAACGGTTATGTTATTCCAAAAGGCGCTTTCATCATGATCTCACCATTTTTACTGCACAGAAGCGAAAAATTCTGGAACAACCCGCTGGTTTTCAGGCCGGAAAGATTCATGACTAATGAAGAGGTTGAGCAATTTAATTATATTCCATTCGGACAAGGAAAACATATTTGTATCGGGAACCGACTCGCACAGATTGAAATCCAGTTACTTGCCATATATTTGCTGAAAAGATTTAATTTTGAGTTCGTTTCGCCAACAGAAGGTTTACCTGTTTTGAAACCTGAACTGATAATAGCCTCCAAAACAAAAGTTAAAGTAAGGGTAGAGAACCGAACCCGGAAAGAATTGACCTCAATGTGATATTTCTGAGTAACAAACGACCATACAGAAAAATAATCAGGCGCTGCTTATGGAATTGTTAAAAATACTGATATTTATTAACTGACGGCTTTTTCAGCAAACTCTTTGAATTTTTCCATCGACTTGCGGGTTTCTTTCTTGAACGCTCCCGGCATGAGCCAGCCCATTAATTTGTAAAGACCGGCGAAGCGGAAATCGGAAGTCATTGACCACTTGGTAGTGTTTGCGTCAATCTCTTCAAATTTATTGTAGAGGTAATTTTTCACACCCTTTGTTTCGTAAGTGGCATCGAAGGTATCGGGGAAATTACGGGTTACAATTGTTTCTGTCATCTCCGTTTCACCTTTTCCCATCTTATAGACCATTTTGGATTTTGCGCCGGGTTGACCCGGTTCACCACTAATGTGCTCAAAACTCACAAGGGTAGGCTGCCATTTTTTAATATTCTCCGAACTGTCAAATAGTTCGATTACTTTTTCTCTTGGTACTTGAATCTCTACTTCGATTGTATAAACCATATTATCCCCGTTTTTTTAAGGTATAATACTAAAAATACATCAAATCCGAAATTATTTTTTGATAAGTGTAAATATTTCTTCAGCAAATCTCTTGCCAAGATCAAGCTGACCGGTAGTATCAAAATGCCAATTATCCATAAAATTATAGTTTTGAGTTTCTGTAACGATAGCAGCTGCCCCATCTTCCTTCACAAAATCGAATTGCGCCTGCCAGACGGTCTCTATGTGATCCATCATTTTCCCATCATCGGGATCATTACCGGAATCGGCTATCTGGCCAATTACAACCGGTATGTCGTCAAACCTGAATGCGGCACGGATTAAATCAATCATTCGTTTAAGATTATCCTTGTATGCCTTTGCGTCGGTCTCTGACTTATACGCATCCGATTCCCCCTGCATCCATATTATACCGGCAGGAATCAGGCGATCTTCTTCTCCATCACCATCAATGTCTTTTACTGAAAGCGCGTTCCTGACTGCAGCAAGAAAATGATCATACTGATTTATTCCGGTGCTATCGTTATAATCAGGTGCCCAGGTACCCCAGCGAGAACCGTGATTAGCGAGTGACGTGCCTCCTTTTGCGTATTTAAGAATGGCAATGTTATCATCCGGCATCAATTCGGTTATTCTATTAGCAAATCCAAGTTCCGGACCGAACTTATCGGAAAGGATGTATAAAGGTGACGAATATTTTGCCCCGTAACCATGTCCCGGAATAACAATATCCCACATACCTTTACCATCAACAGCCTGATCGTCATTTGACCAGTTGCCGTGGAAAAAACGGACTTTTGTATAAGTATCTGGCAGATCATCGGGTAATTCGTTCACGAGTCCGAATCCTTGCATGTTCGATTGCCCACCCAGATAGAACAATTTATAATCTTTTGCAAGAGTGATTGAAGAAATAACCAGTAATAGCATCAAAAACTTTTTCATATTCCTACCAAAATTATTGTCTGATTTGATTTTTTATTTCAGCGATTAGATTTTCAGCTACAAGTGCTCCCCCTTCATTCGTGAAATGAATTCCATCATCCAACCTGACCCGGGTAAGTTTCCCGCGAACATGTTTGAAAGGGGTAAAGTTAAAGCCAAAGTCTCCAATAATACCATCGAGCGGATAATAAATGACATTACTAAATTCATCGGTGACTTCAGCAAAAATATCGTTCAATATTTTAACTCTGCGGTCAAATCCTTCATCTCGCATTGGGGGCAGACCAAACCAATAAACAACATCGGTATTATTGCTGACAATAGAGACAAATTCCCGTACTTTGGTGGAATATTCTTTCTTCCACAACTCAGTGCCAAATGGTACTTTTGTTCCATTTATTTCAGCTGCCTGAGCGTCGTTTGTACCGATGGATAACGCGACTATATCGTAATTTTTTTCGTGCAATAGATTATCGGCTTGCACAAACCAGTCGAAGTAATCACTCCGTGTTAACCCTGAAGATAACTCGGAAACACGATGCACATTAAAAAGCGTATCTCTTCTTGCTTTACGTGAAATCACTGTACCCAGACCACGACCCATCATGGAGTCACCAAGAAGTAACAGGTTGAGTTTGTTTTTGGATGATGGATTTTTCTCCCTGAGCGGCTTGAATGCGTCAGAAAAAGTATAATCCTCGCTATCTTGAATCAACGAATCTATTTCAATTTCAGTTTTAACTGAATCCACAATTGGTTTTTCAGTCAGAAATCCGGCTCTTGTTTCTATACCCGCAGCATTACGGAACCCTGATTCCACTGCACGTTTGGGAGAATCCAGACCAAGACTTGCGGTTATTTTAACAAGCGGTCCAGTAACAGATAGTGAATAACTCCTGAATTTTCCAATTTCAAGTCGGGTTGCCCAATCATTCAGCCCTTGCGCGTCAAATAGCAGGACAAATATCAATGCGACAAAGATTGTAGTTGCTGCTTGTAATATTATTTTGTTATTGCTCAAGATACCTCAAAACTGAAAATAGATAAATGGAGAAACACCTTCCGGTGATAACGCTCCGAGTAAAACAAGGAAAATTCCGACCAAAACGCCTGCGGCGACCGGATGAATTCTCGCGCTTTCTATTTCAATTCTCCTGATTAAAGATTTCGGGAAATAGGTGAAGAGCAATCCCGAAAACAGCAGCAAGAGCACAAACGGAGTGATCAAGTTAGAAGCAGCGGTTAGAGCTGCAATGTTATTTATCATCAATATGGCGGAGTCAAAATCGACCGAGCGGAAAAATATCCAGGTAAAACAGACGAAATGAAATACAAACAGAGTAAGAATAACCTTTAATACAGGCGAAGATATTCTAATATTAAATTTGTTGTAGAATGCCCTTTCTGTCATCAGCGCAAATCCGTGCAGAGCACCCCAAAGTATAAAGTTCCAGGCGGCACCATGCCACAAACCTCCCAGGAGCATAGTTATAGCGAGGTTCCTGTATGTTTTCCACTTCCCTGCTTTTGAGCCACCAAGAGGAATATAGACGTAATCTCTCAACCAGGTTGAAAGTGAAATGTGCCATCTTCGCCAGAAATCACGTATCGTATATGCTCTGTAAGGCTGATTGAAATTATCTTTAAAGTGATATCCAAGAAGAAGCGCGACGCCAATGGCAATATCACTATACGCGCTAAAATCGAAATATATCTGAAAAGCATAACCGTAAACAGCAAACAGGTTTTCGAGAGAAGAATAAGCGGTCGGGTCTTCAAACACCTTATCGATAAGCAGCGAGGCGAGATAGTTTGCGAAAAATACCTTCTTAAACAACCCGATAATTATCAGGATAAAAGCACGGGAAATGTTCTCCGGGGTCAATTCCGGTTTTTTTGATAGCTGGGGAATAAAATCTGATGCGCGAACAATAGGTCCAGCGACAAGCTGCGGGAAAAATGATACGTATAATAACACATCCACTATTTCATCAGATGGTGTAATTTCATTTCTGTACACATCTACAACATAACTGATTGCCTGAAATGTAAAAAACGAGATCCCCACCGGAAGAATGATATCCAAAACATTGAAATATGAGTTTAAACCAAATGATAAAAGCAGATTGTTAAACGAGGTTGAAAAGAAGCCGTAATACTTAAAAAAACCTAACACAAGCAGATCGATCATCACAGCAACGATAAGTACGGAGCGCCTGTTTTTTTCACCGGTTTCAAATTTTAATTGTCGCCCGAAAAACCATGTAGTCGCTGAAATAATAAATAGAAGAAACGCGAATCGCCAGTCCCAGAAAGCGTAGAAATAATAACTTGCCGCAATCAGAAACCACTTTCGTATTGATGGTAAACTCCTCGATGCCCAACTGACAGCAAATACAAGTAGAAAAAATATTCCGAATTCTACGGTTGGAAAGAGCAAATATTTCTCGCAAAAGAATTAATAATCAGACAATTATGGTTTAATACAACCAATTAAAATACATATTTGTCTGGCAATATTTCAAGGATTTGTTTTTTGTGAGGAAGGGGGCTGTCTAAAAAGGGAAGCAACTCCTCGCAAAAACAGCTATGTCATTGTTCCCAGTTAAATCAGGAGGCATCCAGTTTTTATTTATCGTTTGTGACTTAAACTTACAATCATAGATTAACGATCACCATAGGCGGGTGAGCCCTTCGACGAGCTCAGGACAACGGTTCTCGCTTGTCCCGCAATGCGGGAAAACCCCGGAAACAGCATGAAATTAAACGAACCCATCCTAAATCCTTCCCTTTATTAAAGGGAAGGACTTTTAATCCTTGTGCAGACTGCCGGTATTAAGAGTCCTCATTCTGATGCAGGTGGGTTCCTACGAAGTTGGAAGACGGTGGATGATTTATTGGGAATTGAGACTTTTTGGTCATCCCCACCCCAATATTATCTACTGCCAAGAATTTTATTTATATCCTCCGGTGTCATGTTCAGGGCATAATTAAGCTGCTTATCATATAACATTCCTATCATCATTGCTTCGTATTCACCCCAAACCTGCCTGGCAATCTCTGATTTAAGATGGTTTGCGAGCATAAGAGAATATTCCGGAGGTGAAATTAAATTATCCTTCTCTCTCCAGATATCAATAATTTTATAAAATACTTTCTCTTCAAGCTGGTAGTCAGTGTAATACGCTCTGAAGCTTTTAACGCTGCCTTTTAGGTCAGGAGATTGCTCGAAGAAGTAATTCAGGAAATTCACATCAAAAATTTTCAGCGAATCCTCATCTAAAGTTGTAAAAATATCTTCACCATAATCCACAAATACATCAGGGAAAATGCCCCCTACTTTTTCAAGTTCGCCGGCGCCCCCACCATATATTCTTCTTCCCAAATTTGTACGGTAGGTCTTCCCATTCCTGAAGTTTGATGAGTCGACGCTATTCATCAAATCATAATATTCGTCCCTTGATATATTGTCGTATTCTTTTTGGATGATTCGTCCGGAGGGTGTTTGATATCGTCCCACCGTCATCACAAGCCCTGCACCTCCCCGCAGATCAAAAGGCACCTGGATTAGTCCTTTCCCAAAAGTATTCGTTCCAACGAGAATGGCGCGATCATTATCCTGAAGTGCCCCTGACAACATTTCTGAAGCACTGGCAGAATTTCTGTCTATCAGAACAATTAACGGCAACTCGGTAATCCGTTTAGTTTTACTTACACCCACCTGATCCAACTGTTTTTTTCTACCTTTGGAGATATAAACTGTATCATCTTCAGACAAAAATATTTCGGCGGTTTTAAAACATTGGTCCATCCCGCCACCCGGATTACCTCGAAGATCAATCACAATTTTTTTGGTAATATCCGGATTTATTCTGTCAATATAGTTTCTTACTTCACCTGCAAGATTTGCGCCGAACTCATCAATCTTCATATAAAATGTTCCACGACTCAACATAACAGCCATTGAAATATTGCTTCTTTCGTATTCGTCTCTGGTAATTTTAATGGTTACTTCTTTACCGGCGCTTGGTCTGAATATTTTAAGTGTAGACGAAGTTCCCTCTTCACCTAAAAAGGCTAATTCCAATTCTGTTGTACTGGTAGTATCGGAAATTGTGAGTGTATCGATCTGAAGAATAACATCACCGATTTTAAGTCCGGCTTTTTTTGCGGGAGTTCCATCTACAATTCCCTGAATGTAAACTTTCCCCTGAAATCTCTGTACTTCAAGACCAAATCCTACTAACTCACCACTTTTCATACTTTTATATTTTCGGTATTGGCCTGGTGAAAGGAAAATACTATGCGGGTCGAGCGATTTTAATATCCCCTGAATTGCATGGTAAACTAACTCTTCGGATTTCTTTTCATCTACATAATTTTCAGTTACCTGATTAAGAACTTCTGTAAAAGTTCTTAATACCTCGTAGTTTTGTGCGCCGGTCATACCAGCAAAGAGAATGAATATTACTATAGTTTTGCGAAGTATTCGGGACATAATTAATTCCAATTTGACAATTTAAGTTTGACTTCAGCAATCATCTTTTCCTGAGAATTTGGTGCAAACTCGGTGAACATCTGATAATACTTTTTGGCATTCTCTTTTTCACCAATTTTTTCATTAAGGAATGCCAGATTATAGAGTGCCTTAAAATTGTACTTATTCAGTTCTATTGTTTTTTCGTAGGCTTCAATTGCTTCAGCGTTTTTGCCAAACATCGCAAGGAATACCCCTTTATTATAGTAAAGCTGAGGATCATCGTTTTCAACAAAAATTGAAGCTTCAATTTCAGCAAGCGCGAGCTGATATTTTTTCTGCTGCTGATAAATATATGATAGCTGCGTGTGTGCCGGATAAAAGCCTAAATCTTCAACCAGACATGTTTTCATATCTGCTTCTGCGTCTTTAAGATTATTTCTCTTTATATTTATCGTGCCTCTGAGGAAATAGAGCTCGGCTACATCGTAATAAATTGTAACCAGATTTTCTTCATTAGTCTTGTGGGTCCAGCCAATCAATGTATCGAGATCAGCGATTGCGCCATCATATTGACCAATTTGCGCCCTGGCGAGTGATCTCCAGAAATATGCTCTTTCATACTCGGGAATTCGGGAAATTGAATAATCCAGCTCTTTGGCTGCCTCCTCATAATGCCCTACCATATAACTGCGGATACCATCCAGAAGTAATTTGTAGATTTCGTTCAGAATTTCAAATTCTGCGCTGTTTCTTGAATGGGTCTTTTTTTGTAAGAGGAGTGTTGCCATACTGAAATCGAAGAGGGGGTTTATTGTAAATGCTTTTGAATAATAGTTTTTTACATCTTCAATTTTTTCTTTATACTCCTCCTCAATTTCTTCCTCTTCATCATAACTTAGCACATACTGATGCCTGAAATTTTCATCTTTTACCAGCTCTGCACAATATTTACCAAAGTAAGGAAGCGCGAAATTGGGATCACGTTCGAGCGCGAGATCGAAATTTTTTATTGCCTCATCAAAGTTTTTATCGGAGTAGTATTTGAGTCCCAGATTAAAATGTGGAACAGGATTATTAGGGTCTTCCTGTACTGCCTGGTTTAACTCTTCCAAACTCGCTGTAACCGTTAATGATGGTCCGCATGCCTGGAATAAACCTACTAATAATAATAGAATTAGAATTTTCTTAGCCATTAAGCCCTCGGATTTTAATTGATTTATTGCCCACTTTAATATATCAATATCTTATTTATATATGCAACCGGATTTATAAAAGTAGAAAGATTTTTTTTGAACCAGTTGATGGTAATTGCACTTTGTATTAAGAATCATGCCCGATTAAACGGGCATGATATTGTCTCCCCTGCCAAACAGATTATCCTGTTAACCACTAAATTTTCATTTACATGTTTATTAGTGCACTATATTTTTTTACCAGACTAACAAATTCCTTTCTATAGCCGTATTGATCATCTCCCATACCCAATGCAGCAAGTTTGAGCACCGATTCGGTGGTTGCTTCCCCCTTGTATTCAGAGTTATTGAGAAGCATTCCAAATTCCGCGACAGCACACGCAAAACTGAAGTTATTCGTCAATCCCTTACCATAACTTCTTTCATATAACGAGGTGGAGTATTTTGTGCTCGTGTCACCATCGGGCTGCTTGTAACGAATGTTAACTTTCATAACCTCGTTTGGATTCAGAGCCGAGACTACGGGTGTTTTGTTCTCAATCTTCCAGACGTTTTTTAGTTTTGATGTTCTGCGGGGTACAATTTCGTACAAAGCAGTAACAGTATGACCCGCACCGATTTCACCCCCGTCTACGGCATCATCCGCAAAGTCTTCGGAGTTAAGGATTCGGTTTTCGTACCCGATGAGGCGGTATGAATCTACCAGTTCGGGGTTAAATTCCACTTGAATTTTCACATCTTTGGCAATGGTGTAAAGTGTACTATTTATTTCATGAACAAATATCTTTTTGGCTTCCATAAGGTTATCGATATAGGCATGAATTCCATTCCCCTTATTGGCGAGGTGCTGGAGTTTTTCATCTTTATAATTCCCCATCCCGAAACCAAGGACCGAGAGGAAAACTCCACTTTCACGTTCCTGCTCAATAATTTTTACAAGTTCATCGGTATTGGAAACACCAACATTAAAGTCTCCATCTGTTGCGAGAATTACACGGTTGTTACCATCAGGAATAAAATGTTCCCGCGCCAGACCGTAAGCCAGTTGAATACCAGCAGCCCCGGCAGTAGAACCTCCAGCACCAAGATTGTCGAGGGTCTGTAAAATTTGTTTCTTATTTTTGCCCGAAGTCGGTTGCAACGCGATCCCTGTTGAACCGGCGTAAGTAACAATGGCTACCTTATCGGTTTCCTTCATTTGTTCTACAAGGAGTTTGAACGCTTTTTTGAGCAGCGGTAGTTTATCCTCGGAGGACATCGAACCGGAAATATCTATCAGAAAGACAAGAAAGTTTGCTTTTTCAGATTCAACTTTGATATGTTCTCCCTGAATACCGATATGTACCAGTTTATTGTAATTACTCCAGGGACATTCACCATATTCGATATTTACGCTGAATGGTTTTTCATCATCCGGTTCTTTATAATCGTAACTGAAATAATTGATCATTTCCTCAAGTCGTACAGAACCGGTAACAGGCACTCTATTGTGATTAATAAATCTGCGTACGTTGCTGTAAGTAGCCCCGTCAACATCTACTGCGAAAGCTGATAATGGATTGTGATAAACGTATGAAAAATTGTTCTCTTCAAGAATTTCATACTCTTCCCGATTTGGCACCGGCTCACTGATTTCTGCAATGCTGCCTTTTTTAAAAGGTTCATCGTTGATAACAACCACCGGACATGCCCAAACAACCTTATTTACTATTGGTTTGGGCGCTAGAACGCATATTTCGTTAAACGAATATGTTTCCGGGTAAAGCTTGAAGCTGATGATTGTAGTATCACCCGATATCACATTTACATTTGCCAGCCGTTCCTCTTTATAACCAATGTATCTTGCTCGCACAACATAAATCTTGGCTGGTAAATCATTGATGATAAAATAACCCTTTTCATCAGATGCTGCACCGAATTTGGTACCATTAACAACGATATTAGCACCCAACACAGGCTCTCCTGTTTCAGCGTCGGTAATAAAACCCTGAATAACACCGCTCTGCTGCGCAAATAAAATTGTGGTAAGGATAAAATAAAGAAGTATAGCAAGATTTTTCATGTCGCCTCCCTTTATGCCCGTTAAGAAAAGTGAATTGTTAACGGGCATTATAAAAACTAAGTGGGATTTAAGAAGTGCATCTTTTAATGCATAACCCTAAAAATAGAGGGAGAGACCAATTTTTGCACCGTTTGAGCTAAAAGCCCACTCACTGGATTTTGTATTCCAGCTATAGGTGTAGGATGTGCTTGGTTGATAATCCTGAGAAGTTGAATAGAAGTAAGAAGATGAATATTCTGCTAAAAAACTGATATTTTTCTTAACGAACCATTCAACACCGACTATGAATGAAACTCCGTATGAATTATTAATATCGGTACCTTCAAACTGCATTTCAGGTTGAGTTTCATTTAATTTAGTAAAGGTATTTTTCAATCTGACAAACGGTCCAACACCTACATAAAAACCAATATCATCGAAGCTTCTGAGCTTTTGCAAGTAGTAAATGGATAAATCGAGATTACTAAAATTTCTTTCTTCATCAAGCTTTGAATAAAGTGTATCAGCCCTAATTGCATCCTGCTTCGTATCATCCCCAAAGAAATTTGTAGAGAGCGAAAATCTTACTGAAGAAACATTGGATATCTGATATTTTGCAGATATTGTACTCCCCTCGAAAGTTCGCAAACTAAAGTTACTTCCCACTTGAAACATCAGCGCGAATTTTCCGGAAAGATCAACTTCCTCTTTCTTTTCTTCTGCTTCTTGCGCGAATATTGATGAATAAAACAATCCAACGAAAATAATTGCGGTAATTACCTTTTTCATGATGCCCTCATATTTGTGTGTGTACTCCTTAGACCCTGAAATCCGGTCTTTTGTTTCAGAGAAAATATTACATACTGATCAATACGGTAAGTTGTACCGTAATGAAATTGTACTGTGATAATAATTGACTTTCGCGCTGAGATTAAACTGCGGCATAAAAACAATCAGAAAGTTAACAGTGGGTGAAAACTTAAATTTTGAAAAACTGTAATCACCTGAGATATCTTGTTTAATATCATTTTTGTGTGATACATTATTTACAATTGTGTAGTACCACAACCTGCCATCAATTTCATAAGTATAATCATAATAAGCACCCAATACACCTGCCTCAATTATTACCAGTTCGCCCATAAAAATTAATGGGGTGTTAATTTCCAGATGGAAAATTGAGGTCCTGGGATTATTCAATTCAGAACCATCGAATAAATATACATCGTTCAGCTTATCTGTCCCCTCATTTCGGGCAAATGTGTAATTATCAAAATCGGAATAGTGTTCTGATTTTATTACGTACCCTGCGCTTAAACTTATATCGAGATATGAGCCGATACCCTTTTTGAGTCGGAGCGGGATTTTTCCACCCAAAGTGAATACTAACATTGCTTCAGGTTTTCCGTTGCCGGCTTTGAATTCGGGGGAATAACCGTCCAACTTAAAAGGAAATTCATCATTGGAAGAAACAAATCCGCTCACAAGACCAGCATCAAAATGGAAATTACTCTCGTAATCTTCCTGAATCGGTCGTGTGAAAAATTTGTTGAGCAATTCCAGAAGGTCTTTTTCTGTTTTGTAATTTTTGAAAAGATGATAATTGTCAATCAATTCATCCAATAAGTCAGGTCTGACTTTCAACCCGAGTGAATTTATCTGTTCCAATTCATCGAACAGGGTATTATACTTAGCGGCATAAAACTGATCAATTATTTCTTCAGGACTAACCCCTGCTTCCTGTTTTTTGGAATCAATGACTATAGCGGCATAGTTCTTTTCAAGTTTTTCTCGTTCATTTATATAACTTAAATTATCCGGTGAGCGATATTTATTGCGGAGTTTCTCGATGTGGTCAGTAATATCATCTTCATATTCGAGTGAAGTCAGGTATGGATGTTCCAGTAACCTGCCTAAAAATCTGTTTTTCTCCTGCAGATAATAGTTTTTTAGTGCCGTATATCCCGATTCCGGGAAACTCACATCTTCGGAGTTATGCAACTCGGTGCTGTATCCGCCTTTTAGCTCCTCGATTTTATAGTAAATCAAACGGTAGGATAATTTTAAGTCCTTCTCTATCTGATTTTCTACTTTTTCCATAAAATCAATACTGTAGAATATATCTCTCGGGAGTTGATCTTTGAATTGCGAAAGTTTTCCCTGACCGGAAAGATTGGAAAACAAACATACCCCTAACAGTAGAATAAATATCTTTTTCACTTATACCCTCTTTGTAAAATGTAAATAAATTCAGACTTAGTATTTTAGCTCAACAGCTATCTCAAATATGTTCGAGTTTTCGATAGCAGAATCATTGTAGTCAAGCATATCATAGTCAATGATTATTTTACTACCTTTTATAAAATGATACGCGACACCAACGATATATCTGTCAGATGACAAATTAGTGACCAGCTTTTCCTGCTCAATTCGGTCGTATCTTCCAATCAGACTTATATTTTTGTTAAATAATTTCAATTCTGTAAAGAATGAATACCCGTTCATTTCCGCCGCTCTGATGTTCGGATCAGCCACTACAGCCGAACCACCAAAATTGCCATTTCCGGCGAAATATTCAGATGTAAAGATAAAAGTTGATGATTCAAATGATAAAAATCCGGAATTGTAATTCCAATCAGGTGATATTTCTGTATTTCCCTTACCAAACGCATTGTGATAAGTTAGCTGAAATCCCGGAATCAATTCAGGAAGAGGACGTATAGTAACACGAGAGGCAAATGCCTTGTTCAGGTTTTTTTCCAATGCGTGATAACCACCACCGTTAAAGACACCTACGGAAATACTACCATATCTTCCGGCATAACTTTTATTAACATTCTTCTTGTAATTTTCGTCCATTTCTCCGCCAAAATTGGACATAAATACAAGTCCGTAATCTGCCGAGCTAGCTATTTTATTTCTATCCATGAACATCGAGCCCTGCACACGGTAAAGGTTTATATGCTGCTCAAAATCAAGCCAGGGTGTATGGACTAATCCAAACTCAAAATAAGGTTTACAGAAAAAAGCAAAATCGGGGAGTTCTGTTTTGAGATAAAGATATTTTAATCTCATTTCAACATCACCTTCGCCGTCACCCTCTTTATCGGTTGTAATATCTGTCGTAATTCGTCCGGAAAACGTTTTGTTAATTCTTTTTTTGATATTAACATAGCCCCGTTTCAGACCAAATTGATTAAACTCCTTACCTTTTTGCTTGCCATTCTGATATGACAAGAACCACTGCATATCAATGGAAAGCCCGGTAATTTGTTTTGCGATTTCGGAAATAACATTATCCTGAGCATTGCTAACACTGAATGTACACAGCAATACAACCACTGTAAACAGAGCGAGTTTCCTCATCCTTTCTCCTTCCAAAAAGAAATAATGATTATAAACCCTAAATATCCGCATTTACTGTTAAAAAGTAAATAAAATAAGCGCGGTTACCCGCACTTGAGTTTGTTGAAAAACCTGATTGTTTATTTCCAAGTCCCCCTAACGCCTGAGGCGCCCAAATCCGAAGGGGGAAATCACTTCGCCATAGGTGAATTTTGGGATGGGGGATGACCAAAAGTCATGAAAAAAATAAAAAATCATCCTCCGTTTTTCGACTATCGTCGAAATCCACCTCTTTCAAAAGGAGGACCTGCATATGTCTACATTTTGTCAACAGTCTGAAGCGCGGCGAACCGCGCCTTGTAAATCAAAACATATTATGAATTACTATTTCGCGTTTAACGCAAGGTTCATTCTGTTTGTTTGGTTAATATTTTTCAGGTATTCCCGGTAGGTTTGGTACTCCTCGGGATAAATTTTTGTTACTTCACGTACAACTCTTCTTTCGAAATTTACCGAATTATCAGAATCCTGCCGTGAGTAGCAGCTAACCTTACCAAATTCATATTTTCTAACGAGACTTTTATCCATTGAGGCAAATTCGAGCTCGTCCCCTGAAAACTCAATTTTTATTTCATCAAAAGTTTCATGGGGTGCGTAAAACATTATTGGATATATTCTATCTTCATCACGATATCTGTCGAGGTCACTGTCTATCTGAAATATGAAAGGATTTATCATTAGCAGATTATTTGACTTCATAGCATAATTGCTGTTTTTGAAATCGAATTCAACTGTTATATCGTTTTTGATCTCGGAAGGGTCATCATATGTAATGTTGAAAACCTCTACATCAGCTGTATTCGCGTTTACATAACTTTCAATAACATCTTCCATATCAGATTTTGTAGCATCCTTTAATGAACTCCTGAAAGAAAGATTTTCATTGCCGGTTAATACCATTTTTGTGTGCCCTGTGATACTACCATCAGGGCTAACTTTTATGACAGTACTCCTTGCCAGTTTATTATCTCTGGATTTACTTTTTGGCAATTCGGTAAAAGTAGATGTGCCATCCTCATTAAGAATTAATGCCGTTGTTCCTTCAACAGAGCTGTACAACTCATCAATAGGACAACTGCTGCCTACCGCATCCAAATAATATATCTTTTCGTCACTTGTAACTACTCTGGCAATCATATGGTTAAACTGAAACTCCCGAATATGAGGATAAACTTTACCCGCGCCTTTGGTTTTTACCAATACCGGCCTGGCGTCAAGCCCAAGAGATTTGAGCAAAACCACATTTAGAACGCTCATATCTTTACAGTCACCATATTTTTTTGTTACAATTTCATTAGGACTATTCGGGTAATAACCGCTTTCATCAATATTGATTGCAACGTATCTAAAATTTTTCTGAGTATAGTTGTATAATTTTCGGATAATTTCGGTTTCATCAGTTTCATCACCAACAATACTTTTAGCCAACTCTTTCACGCCCGGATTCTTTTCAGGATCAAAGTTGTGCCCTATTCTTTTCCAGTATGACTCTGAAAGCACATTCCAGCTTTCCCTCTGTATTCCTAACACAACATATTTTGCCGCGTCATCATAAGGGGGTCTGTTTGGCTCATATTCAAAAGGTTCTATGTTTCGCAGTTCCCAGAAATAGGTTTTATTATCATCTTTTCTGGAGGTTTTGTTAACAATATCTTCGAGCACCTGCGGACGCGCAAGTTCAAAATTCATTGTATTATAATTCCAGTTAATTTTATTCCTTATAAAAATGGTAGGAATCTGAACCGCGTATTTTGTGTATAATTTTGGAACACTTTGCTGAACATACCACACATCGCTATAGTTAAACGAATCAAAAATGGTGATTTCATATGATAGTTCAATAATTGAACCGGGTGATACTCCACTGAAAGTAAACTTGACTGACTCGTCATCAGAAAACTCAACAAACTCTTCTTTTAGCTGAGTACGGATCAAATCATCCTCGGTAAGCTCCTGGACGGTACCATCGGGGCGAATTGTACGTGCCATAAAATTGCTTAAAGTTCTGTCACCGTCAAGATAGATAGACTGAGTAAGCAAATCTTCAGCTTTATCATTGTAGTACACAAAAGCGATGTGATATTTTTGGGTTCTGTAAATTTCCCAGTTTCCATCAAGTTGAAACTGAGTATGTGTGTCTTCATAAAGAATAACTGCCCCGTATTCTTCATATTCTTCCGCGGGGGGAATATTACTGATTCCGGCATGTTCAAGCATTTCTTCAACTGAAAGCGCACCTCCGCCGCAACCAAATAGAAATATTAGTCCCAGTACCGGAATATACTTTAATACCCTCATGGATATCTCCTTAAAATAATTATAAATTCAACTTGCATAGATTACCCTCGCAAGTCGGATTTAAATTAATCAACTTTTTAAATAAAAAAAAGAATAAAATACAGGGTAGTATTATTTTGAAGCGGGCAAAATAAGAAGATTATTAAATATGTTACACCGTTACCACTTTTTCAAAATATTCCTTATGCCAATGTTTCAGGGGTACCACTTCAAAATCGTGAATAATTCTTTCCAACTTTGTCATGGTTGTTTCGAGGTTCACATAACTTTTGAATGTTCTGATCTTGCTCATTTCAAGGCGTGGATGGTGAGGATCAATTTCACGTGGATGAATATAGTAGATAACGGGGCGTCCGGAACGATTTACTTTCTTACTCATGCTTCTGATTAAAGAATAGGGGAAGAGTCTCAAATACCCACCGCCAAAAAAGCATACCCTTTTACCAAATAAATCAGCAATAGTTATGGGATACTCGAATAAATTGCCTGCAGGAGTTTCAATAATATGCGGTGCAATTTCAGAATCCGAAAGCCCGCCGTGCCCTCTGTTTGCAGGGAAAACCGAAGAATCGTATTTGTATCCGGCTTCAACAATTTTTTCAAATCCCCAGGGGGTTTCTTCGGTGATCGAAAATCCCGGGCACCTATAGCTATCTACAGGTTCTCCGGTTAAATCTTCAAGAATATCTTTCGCTTTTTTAATATCGTTATAAAAAGATTCGGCAGATTGAGTATAAACCAATTGATGTGAGTAACCATGCGAGGCAACTTCATGTCCTCTCGCATGTGCTTCTTTTATGATATGCGGGAATCTTTCAGCAACCCACGCGAGGATAAAACAGGTAACCTTTACACCGTTTTCGTCAAACATATCAAGCAGGGCATTGAAATTCTGCTCAACTCTCGTTTCCATATTTTGCCAGTTCTGCACGTCAGGCGTGGATTCAACTTCCAATATATGGTACCAGTCCTCTACATCAACGGTAAAGATATTTTTCATCTATCCCTGCTTTATTGAAAGTGTAACAAAAAAGTCACGACTTATTTTTTCTATTGAGAATTCGATATTATCAAATTGATTAAGAACGTCTGCAATTGATTTTTCGGTATAAAGGAAGAGGGGACATCTTTTTTTGTATCTGATTTTACGCTGATATGCAAGCAAGCCTCCATCAATCGGGAAACTGAAAAACGCTTTATCCGAAGTAAGTGAGATCACTTTTTCTATCATAGTTGCCGGATTTTCAATGTAGTCCATCACACCCATAACAATGGAATAATTAAACTTTGTATCAGCTGGAAAATCAAAAATATCAGCCACGATAAATTCACATTTGTCGGCCACACCGCCAGCTTTAGCTCGTTCTGTCGCAATGTCGATCATGTTTTTCGCAAAATCAACACCCGTAACTTTTGCCGCGCCTTTCTTTGCCAAAGCAACCGAATAATGACCCGGTCCGCAACCAATATCAAGTGCTGTTTTACCATCAATTGGATCACTATTCTGTATTGATTTTTCGTAACGTTTCCACATACTTTTTCTGAATAGCGGATTGGCGATTGTATTTACGATCGATTGTTTTGTTCCATAGATCGCGTTAAAATCATGAGCGTACTCATCGAAAAATTTTTCTACCTGATTCATTAATCCTCGGAATAAATTACTTCAAAAATTAGCCAAAAAAATACGAATTATTTGTTTAACAACAAATTTATTCTTTATCAAGTTCTTTAACCGATAACGGATTTGTACTCCGGTTATCCATGCATACTATCCTTCTCAAATATCCAACCTGACCGACATGAAACGCAAGATGAGCTTCAAGGTGAAGTAAAAATTGTTTTTTAGTTAGTATCACACCACCAACTTCAATTGGGTAGTTTTCGCTCAGTGACTCCTCTGAAATCCTGGAAAGACTCTCCTCAACTTCCTTTATCGTTCTTGCTAATTCTGCTAATAATTCTGCCCTTGATAGATTTTTTGAACTAAACTCTGTCTCCCTATCGCGTATATAACCGGTTTCACCCAATTTATTTCCGATAAAAAAACGGAGATTACCACAAACATGAAGAATCAGGTTACCTGCGCTGTTTGTTATACCTTCAGGAGTTTCCCATATTTGCTCGTCTGTCAGGAAAAACAGCAATTCTTTTTTAAGAGTGTTTAATTCACGTACATACAGTTTTTTAAGTTCTTCTAACATTATAATACCAAAACTTTATAAAACATTAAAAATCAGAGAGGTTGAAAATGTTGGTGTTGCCGCAAATTTGTAATCGCTTCTGAGATCGAATATACCAAATCCAAACATTACACCTGTAGAGAATGAAAATTTATTCCGTCCCGAAAACTCAACGTCAATCGGACGAGTAACAGAAATTGGCACGCCGTAAACAAAATCCCTGTATTCATAGCTATAAGAAATAATGGTTTTTGATAGTTCGTAACTTATCGTAACTGCAGGTGTAATTCTAATAAAACAGTTAAATGATTTCCCGACCGAAACTAAAAACTGGGTCGCGGAACTTGAGAATAAATCGCCAACTACCATTTTTTGATGGTAAAACCCAACTCCCGCATCAATTTTATCCTGAAGGTTAAACCAACCGGTTGGATTGTGCAGGAACCCCAGCCCCCAATAAGTGAATTGTCCGAGTGACTGAATCTCCACAGGAGGTAAATACCTGATTGATAAAACAGATCCGCAATAAGTACCGATATTAAACTGTATGGAAGCAAGAGGCAGAAATTCAAGTTCGTCGAGATATCCGGTCACCTGCTTTACATAATATTTATATTCTTTGAGCTGAACGCCTTCAATCTCGGAGCCGGGATAATGAACTTCCAGTTCTTCATTTTTACTTCCAATGATTGTTGGACCGGTTAAGAATACTTTTTGCGGTACGGATGTTAATAAAGCTTTGTATTTATAGTACTCCGGGTTTGTAACCTCAATGCCCGAGTTCGCTAATATTTTATCAATTGATTCAACCGAAAGACGATAATTACCATATAACGCAAATTGGCTATTTTCATTTTTAAAAAATGACGCGTTCGCGTTTAATGATATCGATATTGTAAATTTGTTTTGACCAGCTCGCGGAATTTTAGTAATCCAACCCGAGTTCAGATTTGATCCGAAAGCGTTCGCCACAGGTGAGACATAGCTGTAAGCGGCATCCCCGGCAAGGTTATATAATGTTTTCTCAAGTCCCTGCGAAAAAAAAATTGAAGAAGTATAAATCCATATGGATAAAACTCTTCTAATCATCTGCCAATCGAAATATTAACTTAATAGTGGTTCCAACACCTTTTTGAGAAGTAATCTCCAATTTAATATCATTCAAATCACAATAATTTTTTACAAGGCATAAACCAAGACCAATACCATCATATTCTCTTGTGTAGCCTGTGGTTTCCTGCGTGAAAGGATAGAATATTTTATCGAGATGATCTTCGGAAATGCCAATACCTGTATCGGATATAATAATCTCGAGGTGATCGTTATTATTTTGCAGTGTCAGTTCAACTTTTCCCCGATTTGTAAACTTAACAGCGTTGTCAAAAAGATTAGTTACTATCTGTCCTATTGCATGTTCATCGGCGTAAATTTTTGTATTCACCGCAGAATTGTTGGTAACAAAATTAAGGCCTTTGTTTTTAGCTAACTTTACATATTCCGGTATAACTAAATCAATTACTCTTTCTACAATATCCAGTTTTCTAAGTTTAGGTTCGTAAGCACTTGTCATTATATCCGACATGTTCAGCAGATGTTCTACGGTAGTTATGATTCTTTTAGCCGCACCTTCAATACTTACACAGCACTCCTGGTTTTCCTTATTTGATTCTTCCGCGATAATAGAACTAAAATTCACAATTGTATTTAGCGGTGTTCTTATTTCATGCGAGATCTGCGCCAGAAATTCAGTTTTTAATTTATCCGCGGCTTCTGCATCCTCCTTGGCTTTGAGTAATTTTTTATTTGTAATTTCAAGCTGATTGCTTATCTGCTTTTCCTTTTCAACAGTAAGCTGAATACCATTTATAATGAATATAACTGTAACTGTAACAATTATACTTAAAAACATAAAATTTGCGCATATGATCAGCCAGCTATCCAAAGAAAATGATTCAATTTCAATCAGGAGAGAAAAACCGAAATATTGTAAGAAGCCGAGTGCAATTATCGTTATAATATTTACGACCAGCATCAATTTCGCAGCTTTGTTATTCAACAAAGCACCTGCAAGAACTGGCACCACAAAAAGCCACAGATATCCGGCACCATATACACCAACAGATAAGATCAGTATTATACCCAGCACATAACTTATTGAGAGAATAATATACAGTTTCTTTCTGTAATGAATATCTTTACGCAGGAATACTAATATCAGCAAAGCATAGACAAAAGTATCAATAATCGCTATCGACCATAGATCGACTTCAATAGAGAGATAAACACTTGGTATATAAGCAACCGCGACAAAAAGGAAAACCACCATTACAAGGTAAAGGATGAGTTTTTCCTGCCAATATTCCAGTCCATCATCCGGTTTATTTACCACAGGCGTGATATATGATTTGAATATTCCGGAAATAAAGTTCATTATCCTACTTTAACCCTTTTTTATAAAAATACAGAAAAAAGGGATTAAAATAAATAACGAATTCATGAACAAACGGGGTCCCCTTGAATGGATCGGCAAGGGAACCAGAATTTAAGTATTAGTAAAGAAAAATATCATAAGTGGTCTCGTCCGGGATTACATTTATTGAGACTTTGTTATTCTCAATTGAGTATAGTCGTCCACTTTCGGCTGAAGGATTCATTTCAAGTGTACTAAACTTGTAATCATCCTTGAAACTCAAATTAATTGTTAATGGTTGCGAATAAATCTCCTCTGCAAACCCGTCACCGAAAGTAATACGATAGCGTGTTTTATCACCACTTACACCCATATATTCTGTTAAATAATAAAAACTGTTTTTCTCATATATATATAGTGTGATATTATCCATATGGTCGCACCAGAAATCCATTGATTTTATTGTTTCCAGATCAGTTTCAAACTCATCGAGGTCATAATATCCGCTAACCTCCGGCATACCAACACTATGGTACATTAACATTATCCATGCTGTATTATCAACCGCCCTCTGAAGATGTGGTGTTAGTTCTGTATTACTCTGCACCCAATATTCATACTCCTTTGCCATACCAACACAAGGGAGGTAAAACCAGTTTTCGGGTTCGGTTTTTTCATTCGGGCAGATAAGGAATTCGTCCTCATCAAGCGTATAGCCTCTGGCGGCTATAAAGCCCGCTCTTTTAACTGCCAATTGAGTTGTGCCTTTGTAGCCTCGGGCATGAGGGTAAGCATAGGTGACAGGGTTGAGTCCCCAATTGCTCATTAGCTCATAACATAAACTGAAAGAATTATAAGCATCCTTGTAGCCCAATTCATCATGATTGATGTGTTCATGTCCATGCCCAAAAAAACCGATACCTTTCGGTATCATTTCATCACGAATAAAATCGAGATAGTGCGCGTTTTCCGGTTCACTATATTTTGCGGTCACCATTTCCAGGTCCATGATCATATCCCTCTCTATGACAGCGTCAACCGCCAACATCGTTCTGGAAATATTACCAATCGAGGCATCATAAGTAAGAGTGATTGCGGCTGTGTGGTTGTTGAACCACTTTGCTACCGATATATCTTCAATATGATCTCCGATATGTGGTTCAGAAGCAGATTCCGGTACTTGCAAATAATAGTCATTATTAACAATTACTTCATCATTGCAGCTGATTAAGATTAAAGAAAGCAGAAATAGTAACCGTAGATTTTTCATTTGTCCCCCCAGACAATAATTAGAATAATTACGATTGCTATATAAAACTTTTTGAATAGCACCAAAAGGTCACTTTATTTTGACCAGTAAAAAAAGTGTACGAAAAAATTTGTCAGATTGGTTAAATGCTTATAATAGAAGAGGTTCGATAAAGAAAGTGGAGGGATAAAACGTGAGGTCAATAAAATATGACCTTGAGAATTCTACTTTTTGTCAAGCCATTTTTCCGCTTTCCGCATGTCGGTAAAAAAATCGATAGTGGCGCCTCTGTTGCCAGCTGTTAGAATGAAAAATTTACCGGCATACTTGTTTACGATTGTACTTACTATCGCGATTCTAAATTTTGCGGAAGCAAGGTAGGATAATTCGTGAACAAGATTATAGGTCTCCGGTATTGTTAATCTATACTGAAGTTCGGTTTCATCGCAAAGTATGTGACTACAATTATTCTGGTATGCAATGTTTACAACATTCTGTCCATATTCAAGGGCTTGCTCGTATGATTCATCATATCCGTTTGTCTTAACTTTTAACAAATCTTCGTAAGTCTCGTATGTGAAGTTAATTGCCAATCAATACTCGCCTTAAAATAGAAAACTTAAAATAACATTTTAAAGTCAAATTCAAAGTGATATATGACAGCTTCGTTATTTTCTACAAGTTTCTTTAAGCCCTCCTGCAGCTGCATCAATCAATGAATCAACTATTTCAGGTTTGTAAGCATTCAGCGCTGAAACCCAGTTACCGTACATCGCGTTTGGAAGCACAATAAATTTGTCCCCAAAATGTTGTTGGTATTCTTCAACCTGAGCTGAACGCTCTGAATAATTTTCTTCATCGGTGTAGAAGTCACCGAGGTTATCACCAATCAGCAAAGCTATTTCATATCCTTGTGACACTATTTTTTCACGCCTGGACTGTTTATCAGATGGATTCGGGTTTTCATCACTTTTTTCTTTTCTGAGCAATATATGTGACGGCACAACCTGTGGAAATCCAACATCAATCAGGTTTTTCAACGTTGCCTGCGCGACATATTTTTCCTTACGATTGGAAACGTAAAACACATCCACACCGGAATCAGCCGCATAGTTAAGAAACTCAACAGCGCCGGGTACAGCTTTTGCTTCGGCAAGATTGCACCATTCGTTCCAGCATTCAGGATAACCGGTATTTTGCGCAATGGAGTAAGCCTGATATGGACTGTTATCCAGTACCGTTTCGTCAATATCTACAATTACGGCGAGTTTTTTATTTTTATTGATTTTTATCTGCTCATCAAGCCTCAGTTTGGCGATGTTGAAAGCCTGATACGCAAGAGCTTTATACTCCTGTGCGTAATGACTGTACAATGTAGCCATAGTAAGGTTGTTCCGAGTCATGTCAGTTGCAGGAGCTTTTTCTTTATTTTGCTCACAGCTTGTAAATATCAAAATCAGAAGCAGAAGCAGCATCGATTTATTTTTCATCAGATTTTATCCTTTTTAATTTTTTCCCAATCACTTTTAAGAATGCCCATTACATAAAAATCAGCATACTCTCCCTGATTATACATTGCTTCCCGCAAGGTGCCTTCAATAATAAATCCGGTCTTTTCGTAAACGTGAACAGCGGCTTTATTTTTTACCGCAACATGGAGGTGAACACGGTTAAGATTTAAAGTTTCGAAAGCGTACTGAACCATAAGTCGGGTAGTCTCGGAGCCGAGCCCTTTGGATCTGTTTCCTGTATCAGATATTCCGATATAAAATGTTGCCATCCTTCCCACCCAGTCGATACGGAAAAACGCGGTTTGACCAATTGCGGTTCCATCTTCAGTCCGGCATATTGTGAGAAGGATTGTATTTGGGTCATGAAGAAATTTCCCGGTTTTATCTTTATGCGCTGCCGAGGTTATCGGGAGAGCGTAAAATAAAGTTCTTCTTGTTTCAGGATTGTTTTCCAGTTTCGCGTAAACAACTTCATCACCAGGTTCATAAGGACGTAAAATAACTTTTTCACCTGCAAGGAAAATATTATCAGACATCAAAACTCCGATATAAATAAGTAGTTATTCTAAATCTAATTATTATGGAGTTATAAATCCAGATTGTGTTTTTACGTGTACATATAAAATAGTGAACAATTGATTTTTCACACATAATGAAATTATCATCCTCCGTCTTCCGACCGAGTCGGAAGCCACCTCCTCCCGAAAGCTTACGGGACAGGTTCAAAAGGAGGACTTTGTTTTCATACTAAATTGTATCAATCCAATTTGTTGGAATCACATGGACTTTAACTGACATTTCACAGTTTTCTATTTCTCAATTTTCTCGAATGACGCAACAAGCCCTTTTATAAGTGAGGAACTGAATCCGTTGTGTTCCATTTCATTGAGACCAACAATAGTACATCCTTTGGGAGTGGTAACCTTATCAATTTCGTGTTCCGGATGTTGGTTTCGCTGGATTAAGAGTTCCGATGCGCCCCTCACGGTCTGGGTTACAATTTCATTAGCTGTTTTCGCGTCAAACCCTATCTGAATTCCCCCCTGAATCATGGCACGGATAAACCTCAGAACGTACGCGATTCCGCAAGCACCGAGCACAGTGGCAGATTCCATGAGATTTTCATCAATGACGATACTGGTTCCCACAATATTGAAAATACTCATCACTGTTTCCATATCCTCCGCTTTATAATTGTCGGAGCACAAACAGGTAACCGATTGTTTCACATCCGCCGCGGTGTTCGGCATAGCTCTGAAAACCGGTAAATCTTCACCTAAAACTGATCTTAGCTCTTCTACCGAAACTCCGGTAGCTGCTGAGACCACGATGTGACGAGAAGGATCAAAATGTGGTTTTAGCTCCCCGAGAAGTGCCAGAATGTTGTAAGGTTTAACTGTAACTATAATTATATCAGCATTTTTTACAGCATATTCATTATCATTGGTAATTGTTACACCTTCTTTTTCGAGGTGTTTTATTGGCAGAATATTTCTTTTCGTCGCGATTATATTTCCCGATGAAAGGTCTTCATATTCTATCAGTCCGTTAAGAATCGACAATCCGAGGTTTCCCGCCCCGATTACAGCAATTTTCCTGTTATTCAAATTTTCACCTTATAATTTTAGCGCCCAATATAAAAAGATATTGAGCCTAAATAAACAATAATTATCTCGAGAAGAATAATTGCACCCTTAAACACGAACTGGTCAAATATTTTCCCCTTACTATTTGATTCAGCACAATTTAATATGGATTTAGGATTTTCAGAAATTGCTACAGTTAGCGGGAAATACTATTTTTAAGTATTACCAAAAACAAAAAGGACAATTTTATGTCGGTAAAACGAATAAATGAATTTACTGCCCGCGATGGGATGGAAAACGAACTGTATGATTTTCTGCAAAATCTTGTACCATTTATCAAGCAATCGGAAGGAAACATCGAGTGTACTGTACTCCGGAGTAAAGAGGACAAAACCAGGATTGTTGTATTGGAAGAATGGGAGAACGAGTCATTCCATAAAAAGTCGGTAGAAAACTATCCTCCTGATAAAATGCGCGAGGCAATGATGCTTATTGGCGCTCCACCTTCGGGAGAATATTTTGAATAATTAGGTTCATTATCATTTATGAGGGGAGAATGAAATTTATTACGAGAGGGTTTTTCAAAATCAGGTTGTGTTCGGCAAATTTGACACTATTTCTTATTAGTTTGTTTTTCCTTACCTCATTCGGGTCAATAAATGCTCAAAACCATTATTGGGAACCGGTTGAAGGAATTTATGGTGGTGAGATCGTGGATATCCATGATGCGGGAGATGTACTTTATTGTTCAACAAGAAACAATATCTACAAAAGCACAGATGCGGGTGAATCGTGGGAGAAAGTACTCAAAGATAATTCGATAAAAGAGCAGCTCAGCGCTTCGGGAAAATATTTGTATTATTTCGACATGGGCTCTTTGTATAGATTGGATATCGTAACAAACGAAGTAGCAGTTATTTCTACGATGACTGTCGATAATTATTTTGTGGATCAAAATTTGGTGTTCAGAGTATATCGGGACAAAGTTCACAGATCAACCGATTATGGAAATTCCTGGAGTTTCATTGATGTAAACCATAGTTCCGAAGCTATACTTACAAAAGTTGGTAGTTCGGAATATCTCTTTTCCAACATATATGGTTCAGATTATTATGTTTATTCAAATAATAAAGGTGAGACCTGGCAGAAGCGAGGCATTGGCGACGGTGAGAGTATTCCCGTTAAGATAGTAAGTTATAATAATAATTTGTACGGCTACAAATATTCTGGAAAGCCAGAGCTTTTTACAAGCAGTGATAAAGGTTTAACCTGGTCGCAACTTTTTACCGAAGAAAGGATTAATGGAAAAATTGTTGAATTCAAAGAATATGGTGGCAATTTTTATGTGCTCACAGAATCAGAAGATATATATATCAGCGAAGATGTTGGAAATACATGGGCAAAGCTCCCTGATGCCAATCTTGGAAAGAGGCTTGCCAATTTAACAATACACAAGAACGAAATCTTCATCTCGGATTTATCCGGAATTTACAGGTATAACCGTGGGTCTGAAATATGGGAAATGAAAAACAATGGCATCAACGAACTCCCGATAAACTGCATGATTGAGCATGATGGTAAACTTTACATCGGTACAGGTTCCCAAAGGATGTATATCTACGACGGACAAAACTTCAGCTATGTGACATTACCGGATACTGTAACCACTATTCATAAAATTATTCCTCATAAATCTGAATTGTACGTATTATATGGTATTTCAACATATAACTATACCAGTACATTTTACTATCTAAAAATGGACGCACAATATAACATCATTTTTCCTTCCAGAGAGGAGATAAAAGCTTATATAAATGATATCTACTTCACAGACCAAAATATTTTCTACGCAACAGATTACTATTTGTATCGTGAAAATATTTCAACGGGTTCATTCGAAAAAATTGTACTAAATCCCGAATTCAACAGGAATGAAAGGGTACATGACATTGCAGGTAAAGAAGACACTCTGATAATAACATGTAATGGCAGTTATGTTTACACCAGCTATGATCAGGGCGAAACCTGGAGTGAATACGAATATCATGAGTTTTTTAATGGTCAGATTTTGAGGGATGAGTTTGGGAATTATTACTGTCCGGGGGATGATGGACTTTTATACAGCCCAGATAACGGAAAAAATTGGGAACTACTTACAATCGACTATTACAATTTTAATTATCTTCAGTGTCACCAAGTTTCTCAGATAAAAAATCAGTTGTACGCAAATTCAGGAGGAGATTTTTACAGAGCAACAATTGGAGAATTTATATGGGAAAATTTAACCAATGATTCCGGTTTTAATATTTACAATCCCGTTTACTATCAGGGTGAAATTTATGTATCAATTTACCAGAATGGTTTAAATAAATTCAAAACAGATTCTACAAACATACTTTCAACTAACACTTCTTATCAATTTGGTGAGGTGACACTTGAATGGAATGGCTCCGGGATTGGTGATAACTACAGATTGCAGGTTTCGGAGGATCGATATTTCAGTCAACCATTTATTGATGAAGCAGTTTCCGACACAAAATATAGTATCAATTATCTTGAAAGTAACAGGGAATACTTCTGGCGGGTAAGCAGCATCACACAAACATGGGACGACAATTTTACAGAAACCGCTACCATATTTATCAAAAGCAGTAGAGACTACAAGATATTCCAGAATTATCCAAACCCCTTTAACAACAGTACAATTATCCGTTATGAACTCCCCGTAACATCAACAACAAACATTGAAGTTTTCGCGACCGATGGAAGCAGAGTCAAGTCAGTTTCACTCGCGAAAGAATCCGCGGGCACACATAAATATGAATTGGACATGACCGGTTTTACCTCGGGAGTCTATCTCGTCAGGGTTACAGCAGGAGAGTTCTCGAAAACATTAAAGACGGTGTACCTGAAATGAGAGACCAAAAATTATACATAATTTTACACCTGATGGCATATTGGGTCTTGCGATAACTATTTCGGCACAGAATAACGGATGGTATGAAATTGATGGTCTTTATGGAGGTGAAGTAAAATCTGTACTGCAAACTGACGCTGGTATTTTTTGTTCTGCCGGTAATACTATTTATATCAGTACCGATAGCGGAGAAAATTGGGCGAAATTATTGACAGATTACAACCTCGACGAAAACCTGCACTATTCAGATGGCTTTTTATTCTACAATGTGCGAACCGCTCTCAAAAGATACACCTTCTCTACAGGTGAAATAGAAGAATTGGGAAACAACAAAAGCAGGAAGTCCCAATTTCTTACCGTAGATAACATGATACTCCAGACTTTGGGAAATGCACTAAAACGATCTTCCGACTATGGAATGTCGTGGGAGTTTATTTCCGGGTATGATAAAGATTATTTTGGTGCTCAATTGTATTATGCCGGAGGCAATAAAGTAATACTCCCGCGGCATATCAGAACAGACTATTATTATCTTTCTGACGACTTGGGTTTAACATTTCAGCAGATAAAAGTAGCTCCTGAAGAGTTCTATCCCTCCCATACAGTTTTGTACAACAACAAAGTTTATAGTTTTGATGTTGAAAACAATCGTGGAATATACTTCAGTAATGATGGTGGTCTTAGTTGGCAGCCGGTACCCACACAAAATCAAATTGGGGAAAAGGTCACAGAATTTTTATCATCTGACGGAGTATTTATTGCGGTAACGGAGAACAATAACTTTTTCATCAGCAAAAACTCTGATATGATTTGGGAAAAAATTCCGATAAGTAATCCGCTTGGCAGCTATAACGAAATTTCCTTCAAGGACGGGAATCTGTTTATTACTAACAAGGAAGGAATTTTCAGATTTAATTTCGACTCCAACAGGTGGGAAAAGAAAACAACCGGAATAAGAAACATACCCCTTTACACTCTCGAAGTTTATAAAGACATGCTCTTACTTGGTACTGAAAGTAATTGGCTGTACACTTATGATGGTTACAGATTTGATAAAATTATCCTTCCCGAATACGTTAGAAAAAGCTCAAAACTATTTGTTAAAAATGAATCGATTCATCTGATATATGAAACGACTGATTATAACTACAGTGTCAACAAGTATATCATTTCAGATGATGGCGGAATAACGTGGGAGGCGCCGGTAGAACCTGATCTTCAATTTAACCTCAATGATATTTACTTTGGCGAAAAATATACCTTTTACGCTTGCGAGAACGCGCTGTATAAAAAGGATAATCTTTCAGGTGAGTTGGTTGATATCCTCGACTTGCTGCCTTATCCTCACAAATTGAATTCGCACCCTAACAATCTGGAAGGAAGTGGCGAGACGATTATGGTCGCCGATTATAATTATGTTTACACCAGTTACGATAATGGGGACACATGGTTTACAAATATCCCGCAAAGCGATAAAAACATGCTGGATGTTGCCCGTGACAAGTACAATAATTATTATTCAATCGGGTTCAACAGTATAAATGTGACTACCGATGTTGGTCAGACCTGGCAGAATTACCAATTTGAATCTGTACATGGTCACACACGCAATATTTTTGCATTTGGTGACTACATCTATTGTAACAACTCAGGTTATTCCTTTAAGGGGCAAATTGGAGAGTATAACTGGCAAAACCTTACCCCTGATAGAGAGTATGAGATTTATGATATGAAGGAGTTCAGAGGGGAGCTATATTGCGGAACCGAAAGTAACAGTCTCGTTATCTACACACCGGATTCCACAAATATACTTTCAACTTACACTTCTTATCAATTTGGTGAGGTGATACTTGAATGGAATGACTCCGGGATTGGTGACAACTACAGATTGCAGGTTTCGGATGACCGGTATTTCGGTCAACCGTTCATTGATGAAACTGTCACCGGCAATAAATACAGTATCAACTATCTCGAGAGTAACAGGGAATATTTCTGGCGGGTAAGCAGCGTCACACAAACATGGGACGACAATTTTACCGTAACCGCTACCATATTTATCAAAAGCAGTAGAGACTACAAGATATTCCAGAATTATCCAAACCCCTTTAACAACAGTACAATAATCCGTTATGAACTCCCCGTAACATCAACAACAAACATTGAAGTTTTTACGGTTGATGGGAGCGAAGTCAAATCGGTTTCACTCGCGAAAGAATCCGCGGGCACACATAAATATGAATTGGACATGACCGGTTTTACCTCGGGAGTCTATCTCGTCAGGGTTACAGCAGGAGAGTTCTCGAAAATATTAAAGACGGTGTATTTGAAATAAGGGATAAAGCCTGATAGCTTTCAACTTGACTCCGCAATTGTTATAACCTGGTTTTCATTAAGGGGCTGTCTAAAAAGTCTAAGTACTCAATGAATCATCCTCCGTCTTTCGACTATCGTCGAAATCCACCTCCTTCGAAGGAGGACGGAAAACGAAGGCTGACCCACGGCTTATAACCGTGGGTTAATAATTTAACTATTTGTCAACAGGGGTTTCTTCATTTTCCGGTTGCTGGGTGATGTTGCTCCAGTCAATTTTTCTTGTCAGATACATAACTACACCGAGAATCGTGAAAAGTCCGACACTACCGAGAAGGAGCGCGAAATCTTCCAGTTGCAATACAACAAACAGATAGCTGTATAGCATCAACAGAACACCACTCACCACAAGTGCCCGCGATTTTTCCTTGAAAATACTCAGGGAATAGAGTGATATCTGTACAATGATCGCGAGCGCCGCGATTATATAAGAAAACGTAAAATTAAGGTACTCCGAGATCGATAGCAGCAGAGTATAGAATATTATCAACGCGAAACCTGTCAGCAAATATTGAATCGGGTGGACGTTGAGTCTGTTCATAATCTCGATCATAAAAAACGCGAGGAATGTGAGTCCGATAAACATAATCGCGTATTTGGTGGTACGCATGGCTTTCTGATAATGATCGACCGGGATTTTAAGTTCAACTCCGAACTCCGACTTTTGAGGATAATATTTAGCATCGGCCCAAAACTGAGGGAACTCCCTGTTCAGATGAAAAACTTCCCAACTCGCTGTAAATCCATCCGAAGTTATACTTCTTTCCCTCGGTAGAAAATTCCCTGTAAAGCTCGGGGTATCCCATGAGGAAGTGATTTCCACAAAAGTTGATTTGCCCACCGGAGTGAACATCAAACTTTCGCTGCCATTGATATTGATTGAAGTGCTGAAATTAAATTTAGCCGCAGTTTCCTGTTTACCTTCGAACAGTCCTTTTACACCAAAACCTTTTTCATAAATCTGTTCGGTCTCAATACCCGGGTTGGCATTGATTTCTTTACCTTGCCAGTTAATAATAATTTTATTCTTTATGCCGCGCATATCGCTAACACCAAAATAGAGTTGCGCGTCTTCCCACATCACTTCATCATCATTTAACCCTGCCAACTGTAAATCCGGAATTACAAATTCACCATTTATCTGTACATCAGCATTATATACAACCGACTCATAAATTCCACGGTAACGTTTTTCCGGTGTCATATTGCTCTTTACCATTAAACTTTCAGGTAAGATGTGCAAGTAATGAACAGAGTATGTTTTTTTGCCACCCTGGCTTGTTGTCCATTTTTTGTAAGGGACACTTATTACGGGACCGTTTATTGTTTTATTGGTTCCCCATTTCGAGCTGATCTCTAACTTTACTCCGTCACTTCTATCCTGCCTTTCCTGAATGAGGTTAATCACAAAGAGGGGTGGAATTAGCAGAAGAAGTGTAAGAACTGTCAGGATAATAATTTTGAGGGTTACAGAACTACGAGATTTTTTCATATAAATAATTCCGGTTATCTTAACAAAACAGGATGATTATACCCTTTCGTGGAAGTTTTACAAAATAATTACGTGCGGGGTTTCTTCACTCCAATTTTAATATAGGTCAAAATTATCTGACCTGCTCAATATTTTTTTAAGCCGTACTCTCGTGTGAAGTAAAATTTTTCCGGAAAAACTACTTGTTCCTCATTAATATCATAGGCGGTTAACTGGTTTACCGGAATCGGTTCTCCTGTATCAGTACTGAGCGCGTTATCATAATAAACCATCTGAATATCAAATCGGGCATTTTCGGATGTATTATCGCCATATTCCATTCTTATTTCAGCATAATTATCATAATATGCATCTTCCCCCGATTCAAGATACCCCTCAAGTGAGAACGGAAATTGAGTGATGGTTGCGTCAAATTCTACTACTACAGGACTAATCAAGTAGCTGTATGATTCGCTTGAACTTGTTCGATAAGAATAACGATATATGTGCCCGTAAAGACGAAGATTATCAAGTTCCGAGACATTATCTATAACGAAAACGAACTTATCCCATCCACGAGTATAATAAGTATAGAATTGCGCATCACCTTCGTCGGGACCCAATACATCGTCACAACCGGAAATTAAAAGAATTGCCATTAATATGTACTTTTTCATAGAGCCCTCATCTACCGAAGTAATAAATTAAAGGAATTATTTTCTATTTAGAAACTTTATAAAAAGTTTGTACTATACCGTTATTGCAAGATTTCGTATCCACGAGCTTTAATTTTATATCCTGATTAACTTCTCCGAAAAGAGGTATTCCATCTCCAATCAACACCGGGATAATGGAAATTATCAGTTCATCTACAAGACCATCTCTCAGAAAACTCTGTATAAGGTTGCCGCCATCCAGATATATTTTTTTATACCCTTGTTTTTCAAGTTTTGTAAAAATTTCTCCGGGGCTGCCATTGATCAGTTGTAGATTTGCATTTTTTATTTCAGGAAGGTTTTTGAGGGAGTTAGAGGCAACAATCACCTTTTTATCTCCATAAGGCCATTGCCCGAAAGAGAGCACTTTCTCGAAAGTGTTTTTCCCCATTAACAATGCATCAACAGAATTGAAAAAATCCCCAAAACCGTGATCTTCGCTTTCTTCTGAATCATCCCCCGTGAGCCAATCGATGTCGCCATCTTTACGCGCTATAAACCCATCGAGGGATATAGCTATAAATACAGATACCAGCATAATACCTTCTTTCAGATAATCATTCACTCTTTGTTAGAGTACAGGAGTAGTTCCTCTTCCTCAATCGCGATCTTAGTTTTACCGATAAGATGTAAACCCGCTTTCTCGAGGAGGTATTGCGATACAATGTTATTTTCGTCTGTAACGCCCAATATTGTATTGAACTTCAGCACCTCATAACCATATCGCATTGTTGCTTCGAGTGCTTCCCAGGTATAACCGTGTCTTTCAAACTGCGGAAGAATTGAATAGCCAACATCGGGAAATTCCAATTCATCGCGTTTAATAAAACCGCAAAAACCTATAGATTCTCCTGAACTTTTTAGGATCATCTTATAGAAACCAAATCCATATTTTGAATAACCCGGTAGAAGCCTGTCTTTAATGAAATTTTCAGCGTCTTTTATCGTTCTGATTCCACGATCCCCAATATTTTCCAACCAGTTTGGGGCAGTTAACAACTCAAAGACAAATTTTGCATCGGAAAGCTCAAATTTCTCAAGTGTGAGTCTTTTTGTTTCAAGAATACTCAAAATAAGCCTGATCAACTTTTATGATAAATTTAATTTACGATTAAATTACGGAAATTAAAATAGCTGACGGAGTGAAACACCCCGTCATAAAATCAGGTAATTGGTTTTGGTCCGAAATTTTGCATGTACCATTTTTCTTCATTTTGCATCGGGTTAAGGAATGAAGTGGAGTAGTTTATGAAGAAGTTAATAACTCCGAGGAAAGTTGCGAAAAACCCCAACACGAGGGCAACGAAAATCATAATTATCAACCCGAAAATTGCCATCTGACCTTCCGTTTCCCAATCTCGTTTCCACGGACCACCGCCATGTTTTACATAATATTTTGTTCCTTCACCCAGGAAGAGCGAGCTAAGGATTCTACCAAGCATTCCACCTCCGCTGCCAAAGTATTTAAGTCTTTTTTCTATTCCATACATCGTAGTTCTGCTTGAAAGGACGTAGAAAACAAGTCCGAGAATGTGAATGAAAATAAATGTTGTTATTCCGGCTGTCATCAGCATCAAAACGCCAACCCCGATACTACAACCAATGATCCAGTTGGAACCGGTGAAAGCGCGTTGAGCCCTGTCTTCGTAAACTTCCTCAAATTCTTTTACCCGGTCGATTATTTCAGGGTCGGTTGGTTTAAGTTTTTTGTTGATATAATCGAGTCCGTATTTCATAAATCTTGCCTGAGAACCTTTAGTAATGGTAATCATGTCCTCACCCTCTTCCGATTTAAACGGGGTAAGTTTTTCGCCGATTTTCTCCAATATTTCAATTGAGATATCGTTTCGTTCCTCTTCACTCATATGTTTTACAACTTCTGATGAAGACTGACCACTTTCCTCCGGGTGGAACAAACCTTCCTTCATATTAGTGAATACAACAACAGGTAATAAAACAAAAACACCCAAAAGGTAGCTACCGGCAAAAATCATTTGCACCCAGTCAATATCTCCTCCCGAAGAAGTACCGGTATTTGTGTCAGCGGCAAGTAGTGGAATAGTCAGAATAATCCAGAAAGCGAAGCGCGTGAAACTGCGTGATTTCATAATGTTCCTCCTTTGTTTTCGTTTATTCTACCAAGAATCCCTGCTTAATAGCAGATATATAGGTCTTATTATTCTCCATTATTTCGAGCTCGTATTTATTCAAAACGAATATATTTAACATACAATTAATTATTCAGATCGTCAATTGTCAGGAGAATTTTAGACAAATAATTCTGAGCCCAAATATAAATTTTTCAGGCAGGGAACTGAGAACGGAGGGATAAAACTTACTAGCTTTTCTTTCTGGCAAGAAATGTATTCGCGACATGGGGGTTTTGTCTTCCCGCAATAATTTCAGTTCGAATGAATACAAAGTCAAAGTGTGCATTCAGTTGATCTTCCAGTTCGTTCAGGGAAGCGAAATAGAGTGTAGTTCCCATATGAGTCCTCCTGATTTTTCCTGTTCCGCCAGGGAACGGATCTTTTTCATTAAAACTAACGGAATAATAAAACCCATGTTCATTTAGTAAATCTGCCACTTTTCTGAAATAATTACCCCTGTCGCCAAATCCAATGTGATGCAACACTTCCCAGTCAAAGATAAAATCAAATTTTTCACCTGATAATTCTTTGGTCTCCGGGAAACCACCTGTAATAAATCTACATTTGAGTTTATGATCTTTCGCTTTTTTCACGGCATTTTGAACAGCGATTGATGATACATCAATTCCGGTTACATCAAACCCCTTTCCGGCTAACCAGAGTGAATAGTGCCCTAGTCCGCATCCAATTTCCAGGGTTTTACGGTCTTTTATTTGGTAGTTTTTCAATAACGCGATTAGCTGTTCCGGTATTTCAGGGATATTCCAGGGTATTTTACTTTCATCAGTTTTGAGATAGATATCATTCATCACATCTTCAAGCTCTGAAATTGAAAGCATCTTTAACGAATTAATTGCCATCTTCAATACTCTCTAATGATTTCATGGTTTCAAGATACCCTTTTTCGATAAGCTTTTGTATCTGTCGTGTATCAACCATATCAAAATTGGACAAATCAGGTTTTAAAATCAAAGCGGCTTCTTTTGTTTGCAGTTTAGTTGAGTTCAGAACAAGAAAGTCGAAGCTGTTTACCATTACTTCAATGATGTTTTCCGGTCTTTTGTTTTTATTCCCGGAATTAAGATCAACCGCAATAATGTTCTCGGCTCCCATTTCAACAAGAGGTGAAACCGGAACGTTTTCGGTTATACCCCCGTCAACAAGCAGAGCACCATCAATTTCGACAGGAATAAATACTCCCGGAAGACAAGTGCTCGCCATAACGGCAGATTTGATATCACCCTCAGTTAATAATACTTTTTCACCCGACGTAATATTTGTTGCGACAATAGCGAGAGGGATTTTACTATCCCGAATGTTATCCCCCTTTACATTTTCGATCACTATATCACCGAGGTTCTCATTTGAAAGTAATCCGAATTGCGAGAGCGAAAGCTCGGAGATATCCATCCACCTGAGTTTTAGCGCCAATTTTTCTATTTCTGATACCGACAAACCAAACGCATATAAAGCTGCTACAAATGCCCCGATGCTGGTTCCTGAAATATACTTTATGTTATAATCATATTCTTCGAGGGCTTTTAGTACACCAATATGCGCTGCACCCAATACTGCGCCACCGCCAAGAGCCAAACCAATATTTTTATTTGCCATCTACCATTCTCAATTTGTGCGGACTCGTTTTTGGAATTCGTTCTATGATATTACGCGCTTCCAGATCAAGTTTTACTGTAACCATATACCAGACTACTTTCCCCCCAAAGTTTGAGGTTAGCTCATCTATTGCCAAATCGGTTAATTTTTCAAAAGTAATTTCACCATGTTCGCTAATTTTTTCCAAAATAAATTGTTTAATAAAAGTGTATTTATCCAGCAGAATATTTACACCTTTTTTCCCCTGCGGGTGGAGTGTTAAAATTCGTTCATCCATGTAATTTCTTTTAACTATTGCTGATAATTTTCTTCTCTCTTACAAATAAAATGATTGATTGTGGTTTTCTTACTCCGAAAAAAGAGCGATAGAACCTTTCAACCAAATTTTCTTCGATATATTCACTTCCAATCAAACCAAGATAATACATCTCGGAAAACATTTTCAATTTAATTGAGGTTATTTTTATTCTTTTCCTGTTGATATTGTTATTTTGTCCAAACATTTCCATTATACCGCAATTTGGAATTAGCAAGCTGCTTGATACGAGTTTACTATCTTTATTCGGCAATTGGTCAGTAATTCTGAGAAATGAAGAACAACAGGGGAAACGGTATCCTCTATTCTCTGCCCTGCAGATGTTTCGATTACATATCAATTCTTTCGTTAGCGTCAATCTTTTATACATATCATTATGATCTTCATCCGAAAAAGAACCACCGCTCCACGAAATATAACTGAATACAAAAAGTTTTGATCTATTTCTTGCTTCATCATATTTTTCATATACAAGTTCGACACCTTTGTTGATCAGATTGAGTTCCGGAGTTAATAGTCTGACACGTATTACCCTTTTATTCGCAATCAGAAAGTCCCTGAAATTCTCGTCAAAACAGGATTCAAACAGGAAACTGTTTTTGTACTGTTCCAATAATAATGGAAGTGTAACATCCCGTGGAATATTTCCAACCGATTCCAGATTTTCCAACCCGGAGTTAAGCCACGCGACTCTTTGCAAGATATGTTTAATCTCATCATCAGGTATATTCGATTTATGTCTGAGGCGCTGCAATCTTTTAATTTCCTTTTTAATCAAATCCTCTGCTGTGACAACTTTTTTTCTTACAGCAGATTGAAGGTTTGCCTCTTCTCTGAAATATCCTATGATATCACTTTCGTTTCTGCTTTTTATAAAATACCTCGCTTCGGCATAAAGCTGCGGACTAATATGTTTCAGCAAATTGAAAGATTGTTCATAGCTTGGAGGGAATGGTTTTCTCAAAGCGATATATAGCATGTCGCGTATTGAGATTAGTAGCTGAAATGCAAGATTTCTGCTATGCTGTGGATCAAAAAACGGTGATTGTATTATACCCATTTGATTACTGATTAAATTTTCAAATGGTCTATATATTAAAATAGCTGAATAAATCACAAACACATCTTATTTAATTCAGTGCATAAAAACACCATTTTTACACATTTTTCAACATTTTCAAGAAAAAACTTGGCAAATCATTATTTACGAATTATATTTGAGCTGTTATTTATATTTAGTCTAAATAAATATTGTGAGCGAATTGATTAAAAAACATATTATAGTAATTACGTTATTTCTGGTTTACTCTGTGGCAAACGCGCAGAATTTCTATGTGATTTCAGGAAGAGTTGTTGATGTTTCGGGGCATGGTATTCCCGGTGTAAACATAGTAGATTCATCGGGTTATTACGGCACCGCATCGGATATTCAGGGAAATTTTATCCTTTATAAGGTGCCTGAAGGGAATCATTTATTTGCTTTCAGCGCGATTGGCTATGAAAGTATTAAAAAAAGTATTTCGCTCTCTTCAGATTACGAGTTCAGCCAAAATATTGTATTGCGGGAAATGGCGATTTCTCTGGAGCAGATCACGGTCAGAACTAACTCGGAAGCTCAAGATATCAGACTCAAAGGTTATTCCGTTAGTGTGATCGAGAATAAGAGAACTCAAAATCTTCCGGATGATATTAACAAAGTACTAAATCGTACGCCCGGAATTAACATCCGTGAAAGTGGTGGACTTGGTTCTGATTTCAATTTATCGCTAAACGGACTATCGGGGAATCAAATCCGATATTTTATTGATGGCGTGCCTATGGAAAACATGGGATCGTCCCTCAGCCTAAATAATTTTTCGGTAAACCTGATCCGGAATATTGAAGTCTATAAAGGCGTTGTTCCCGTAACTCTTGGAGCAGATGCTCTCGGGGGAGCTGTAAATATAGTAAGCGGATTCCGGCAGACAAGCTTTTTAGATGTCGCATCCTCTTATGGTTCATTCAATACACACCGTATTTCGTTGAACGGGCAGTATGCCGACAAGGAGAGCAAATATTATGTAAAATCTCTCCTCTTTTTTAACCGTTCCGCAAATAGTTTCACGATGAAGAATGTACCTGTTTACGATCTGGAACTGGGCAATTTTCTTGGTAACCAGAGTGTTGAAAGATTTCATGATGATTTTACTTCCGGCATGTTGCTTGCGGAATATGGCATTCTTGACCGTCAGTTGGCTGACAAATTATCGATCAAAATTATAGCCGCCGGAAATCGAAAAAATTATCAGCACCCCAATAATAATATTAAACGAGTTTTTGGCGGGTTTCATACTAAAAATTCTACGGTACTCATCTCCTCTGATTATAATATCGAGTTTGACAGATTTGATATTTCAGCGAATTTCACTTCGGGTACCATAAATGAAAGTGTTGTTGACACAAGCACAAAAAAGTACAACTGGACCGGTGATTTTGTATATAGAGAGCCAAATGATCCGAAGGGTGAATTGCTCGAGAGGCGTTCATTGATGAATATAGATGACTTCATCCTTCGGGGTGGAGTTGTAGTGCGCTACACATTGAATCAGTTGCAGACTTTATCCGTGGCATTCAGTCAAAACTATCTTCACAGATCCGGTGAAGATGAAGTAGATATATTTAATCAGTCATATAAATCACCAAACTTTATTAACAAAAGTATTTTGGGGCTGGAGTTTAATCAAAAAGTATTTGATAATTCGCTGGAAGCTCTGTTATTCGGGAAAGCATACTATTACAAAGGAAAAATTATCACAATTGATCTCGAAGATAATGAAGTTACAAATGAACCAACCCTTGATAACTACGGATTCGGCGCCGCAATTTCCTGGTATATTATAAACAATATTACTATTAAATCTTCTTTTGAACTGGCATACAGGATACCGGAAAGTTTTGAGATACTTGGAGATGGTATCTATGTAAACCCTAACCCAATGTTGCAGCCCGAGAGGAGCAGCAATTTTAATTTCGGGGCTCGTTTTGACTATGATTCGGATATTCTTGGCATAAAGTCTGAATTAAACTATTTTTATCGTTTTTCTGAAGATTTCATCAGATTTAATCCCCTCGGACCGTTTGGAGAGTATGAAAACCTGAATAATGTAAAATCGGAAGGTCTCGAAGCCGGCGTAAATTTGAATTTCAAATCACTTGTTACATTCAATACAAACGTTACCTACCAGAATATTACAGATCAAACCGAGTTTGACGAAGGTTTTTACAATACCAACTATAAATCGCGTGTACCAAACATTCCATACTTCTTCGGAAACGCAGGAGCAGGATATCATCCGTTCGGAAACGAAGGTGAGTACGCTTTTCATTTTTATTACAAACTTCGCTTTGTAAATGATTTTTTCCTCACCTGGGAAAACCTCGGCAACAAGGAGGATAAGTACATAATTCCGACCCAGTTTGTACAGGATTTTCTTGTAGAATTCTCTTTCGAAAATGGCACGTACAACATATCAGCGGGCATTTTTAATCTTGCCGACGCCGAGGTTTACGACAATTTTCTCATCCAAAAACCTGGAAGATCGTTCAATGTTAAACTGAGATATTTTATCAAATAATTCATCAAGGAGATACAATGTTATACAAATATTCAATAAAATATATTGCTATTCTGATCGCAACTGTACTGTTACTTTTTCTTCAGGCATGTTCTGATGATGAAAACCCGGCAGGTCCGGGAACTGAAACGGGCTCATCGGGAATAACCATGGCATTAAAGACAACTGGTGGCGATGAAACTGAATATATCGTTACAAAAGATAATATTATGGAAGGGGAAATCTCTGCCGAAGGAACCGGTATAGAAGTTACCGGCTGGAGATTTTTCTATAAAGTAAATTCAACTCTTTTCGCTTCCGGTTATAGTGACGATAACCAGTGTGCCGCTTATGTATCGAACGAAAGTGGCGAGATTGTAAGTAAAGGTGGCTTTATTTTCGAGAACGCTCTTGAAATGTTCGGTCATTCCGATGACGGTTCTACTCTTCTTGCAATGGAAATACCTCGCGCCGGTTTTAGTGAACGTAAACTACATTTCGTAGATGTAGAAAGCGCGCAGGTTACAAAAATTACCGGGACCACAATCTTTGAATCCCGGGTTGATTCACTTGTGGCGTGGCCAACCGCTTTACAGGTAAGAGGCAATAAATTATTTATTCCTTTTCATAAATTTGATGCGCTCGGGTATTTCACAACACCGGCTGCGGATAATGCCTACATAGCTGTTTACCCGTATCCCGATGTTACCGCCACACCAGAAAAAATAATCACAGATAGCAGGACATCCAATATTGGTGTTAATGGCAGCACTACTGGTCTGATAGAAACAGATAGTGGCGATCTATATTCCTTTTCATGCGGCGCGGAAATGGCGGGATTTAGTCCGGCATCCACAAAACCATCAGGGATACTGCGAATTAAATCAGGCTCAACAGAATTTGATGCCGACTACTTCTTCAATGTTGAAGAAGCGACAAATGGGGGCAAATTGTTCTGGTTTGACTATGCGGGCGGAAACAAAGCCATTGCGCGAATACTTACCGACGACAATGGCGGCGCATGGGCGGCATACGGAAGAGACGTATTCAATCAGAAGCTGGTGATTATTGATTTGGTAAATCAAACTGTTACCGATGTACCGGATGTACCACTTCACGCAAAACGTTACTCATCTCCTGTTTTTGTGGAGAATGGCTATGCGTACGTAAGTATTGAGACCGCCACAGAAGCTTATGTTTACAAGGTTGATATCGAAAACGCGACAGCAGAAAAAGGGGCGAAGATCGCGGGGAAAACAGTAAAAGGTTTTTACAGGCTATAAAGGGCCGATTAAAAGGGGAATCCCGCACGGTTGTATGACTTTGCGGGATTTATTTTGCAAAAAAGGATTTTTATGAAAAAGATTATACTTAAAATACATGGTTATCTTGGGCTTTTCACAGGATTTGTTGTTTTCATTGTTTCTGTTACCGGGTGTTTATGGGTATTCGAAAAGGAAATAAAATCAATTGTAGAAACAGAATATATTATTTCCAAAGGGAGTGGAGAAGTAATCAACCCTGTAGCGGCAAAAGAACTTGCACAGAAAGTATTTCCAGAAAGAAACGTGCATGGCACATTGTATCACCGTGAAATCTCACCGATCGAAGTAATCTTTTACGAACCTGAGCCCGAGTTTTATCAATCTGTTATGCTGCACCCATATTCTGGTGAAGTTCTTGAAGTAATAAATCATGAAAACGGGTTTTTCGCCTTTATTCTGGATGGTCATATGAACTTGTGGTTACCTGAAAAAGTGGGTTCCAACATAGTAGCGTTTTCAGTGTTGACATTTCTAATAATACTGATTTCAGGGTTTTTCCTGTGGATGCCAAAAAGGAGAAATCTGAAACAGCGATTTTATTTTCAGTGGAAAGATTCAACAAGATGGAAACGAAAAAACTTTGATCTCCATTCCATTATCGGGTTTTATGTGTTGCTTTTCGCGTTCGTTCTGGCATTCACAGGTAGTGTCATGGCATACGACTGGTTTTACTACTTGACATATAAAGCCGCGGGGGGTGAAAAAGCTCCACAATTTAGCATACCCGAAAATACAAGTGAACCCGATTCGTTAAAAAAAAGAAACAACCTGGCTGATGTAATTAATATTGCAAGAATGGAGTTTCCTGACGCGGTATCTTACGAGATACATTACCCTCACGATGATAGCGCGAGTATATACGTGGAGGTGACATCTGCCGAGGGAGTTTATTACAGTTCGGATTATATATTTTATGATTCAAACACCCTGGACCATATAGAAACACCGGGCATCTACGGCCGATACGAAGACGCGAATTTTGCTGATATGGTTATCAGAACTAATTATGATATCCATGTAGGAGCAATAGGTGGTTTGCCGGGAAAAATCATAGCATTTATGGCAAGTCTGGTAACCGCGACATTGCCGGTAACAGGCTTCTTATTGTGGTATGGAAGAAACAAGAAAAAAAATTAGACCTGTTTTGAATCCAGCCAATTCATTGCTTTTTCAACGTCATGAAATAATTCGATAATTACTCCCCTGTCGCGAAAAGCTGAAATGATTTCCTGGAAGTTGACTTGAACTTTTATTTTATTTGATGGGAGAACTGCCCAATAGCGCCACCCGGAAGGGACTACGAACTCAAGCCATAGTTTTTCGGCCCATTCCATATCTGAAAAATGGATAACGCCATTATTCCGGTCATCGGAAAGCCATTTTTTACATTTGTGTTTAATATAAGCATCGGCTGCTGTTTGTAGCACTCGTCTGAAATTCTCACCCTTCACCGGCTGATGGAATGTGTGGTGTATGATACTTTTCTCGGGGTAAACAAGTATTGTTGCAAATTCATCATTAAGTATGCTAATCATCATCACAATAAAATAAATATCATAAACACACGTTTGTTTTAATATAAATATTAAATATCAATATTAAAATAATAAAATAATTGTTAATGCTGATTATATAATGTGATTTATTTACTGGAATGGGCAGATTGGTATCTGCCCAGAAAAATATTCTACTTCGATTCTAACCACTTTAATGCAGAATCCAAATTATCAAAGATTTCCACAACCACACCTTTCGACTTGTAACGCTCTATAAACGCTTTAATGTTCAATTTACCAATCGCTTTTACTGGTGGTATAACAGCCCAGTACTTCCAGCCCGCACCTAGAATCCGGTTTTCCCAAAATTCGCGTCCCCATTCAGCATCCTGCTGACGTAGTGCTGCATTTCCACGATCGTCAGATAACCACTTGCTGCAATTATTAGCGACAAATGCATCCGCACCTTTTGTCATGGCTTCCTGAAAATGTTCACCAAATATAAACTTGTGAAAAGTGTGATGAATAATACCCTTTTCAGGATAAATAACTAAAGTAGCAAAATCATTTTCCAATATTTTTTTCATAAATACACCTCATGAGTGAAAAGAGAACAATAGTCTAACATTTTAGAATTTTGACTGATAAATTTATAGTCGTAAAAACCATCAACGATTTGAGTAAATTTCCAGGATTTCACCAAATTTAATCATGATTATTTCATGATTAAAGGAGCTGTTTATCGATTATTTAAGTGGGTTATTGCTTTAGTTTAGTATATCAGCAGAAACAAATTTTTGCAATCAATCGCTAATTTCCTGCAGATTTCCCACCCCTACTTTTCATTAACTGTGATTGCATTATCAAAATAGAAATTCAGACGTTCGAATGCTTCTTTTTGCATATCCTCTGTGAATTCGTGCTTCTTTCCCTCCCGGATTTTCGAATAAAAAAGGTCCCCATAACCAGCCTCTGTGTAAACTTTTGATATCTTTTCAAAAGCCTGTTTCACTCCAGCCAGTGGGAAAAGTTTGTCTTGATCACCCGCGAATGATGATTCAAGATAAAAAAGATTTGATGCTGGCAACTGTTGCTAGTATTCTTAAGTCTGAGTGTATGATATCTGACTTAAAGAGAGTGTTATAAAATTAATTCATAAACAGGTATGAGAATCGAATCATCTGATAATCCAGGATTTTTCGATAAATCATGTTTAATGAACTATTTTTCCGTTTTCTTTTTAGCCCCTGAATCCAGAGATATGCCTAATCCGGCGCCAATTGATACTCCAAGGGCTATCCAAAGACCTATATCATCGGTAAGTAGCCCAATGGTAACACCGAGTGTTGTGCCTGCCAACATACCAATCACCAAATATTTTTCACTTTTTCTTTTATTTTTCTCTTTTTTAATCATGTCGTGACCAATTTATTTCATCAGTATCATTTTATTATTTGCGCTGAATATTATTCTGCCGGCGGAATCCAATACTTGTACTCTGTAAAAATAGACACCGCTCGCGAGATTATTCGCGTTAAATTTAACATTATGTTTACCGCCACTCTGCATCGAATTCACCAAAGTTTTAACCTTTTCCCCCTTAACATCAAAAACATCAATATTGACCAGCCCCTCCTCTTTCAAGCTGTATTCAATTGTTGTTACGGGATTGAAGGGATTTGGATAATTTTGACCAAGAGAAAACTCAGTTGGGATATCATCATTATTCGGGGTTAAATCAGTTACATCATCAAACCAGTTGAGGATATTTTCCATTATTTGAAATCTAACCGATTCCGGATAGACAGTTTCAAAAGGAACTCCAAATATTATCAGACTTCCGGGTTGGGTTCCGCTGGGGAACGTACCATGGTAATGAACCGATGCAACTCCATTAGTTGTATTAAAGCCTGTATAGACCATATTCGCTACTCCACCATTAACGGGTGTGAATACATCCGGCCAGTCAACATCATAAGTACCATGTGCACCGTTATCAAATGAAAATGGAGATAAACTTGAGAATATTGAGGTTGCAACTGGTGTGATACCATAGTAAGTACCTGATACACCTGCCGGTGCATCGGTATAATATTGCACTTTAAGATAGTTGGTAATAAAAGATTTATCAGCAGTTGAGCCTTTGTAGTCAAGGTCCCAGGCTATCTCACTACCGGAAACAAATAAGTTTCCTCCGTTTTTCAGATAGGTTGAGATAATATTTTGTTCCCCGGTACTGAATGTTTCGTCAGCCGTACTCTCCTCACCCAGGATGTAAATTACAGTATGATAATCGTTGAGATCAAACAGACCACTAGTAACCGCATCATTACTGGTTGTTTCAAACCATGCACCATAATTTTTTATCGCCTCACCATACTGCGCCACAAAATTGTAGGTATTCCCGGTTGATCCACGATCAAAGCCGTTAACGACCAACACCTTTTTTAACGGGGCTACCCCCGGTAAGCCCGCAAGTACTTCTGATTCCGGTGATGATCCTGCATCATTATTTGCCTGTAACTTGAAATAATATATCAGGTTTTCATCAAGATCATTAAACTCAATAGTTGAGCCTGAAAAATCATCAACATACGCAAGAGAATTAGCATTGGTGCCCATATATAATTTGTAGCTGTTTACATCCGGATCGGGTGTGATCATCAGTTCAATACTTCCAGCCCCCTTGGACTTAACACCAAAAGAAGCCGGTTTGTCGGGAAGAGTGTTATCGGAAATATAGGTCGGCTGAACCATAACTCCGGATTCATTACTTAAAACTTTATATAACGTGGGGTCTTTTAACAAATCAGTTATATTCGCGACTTCACCATCAAGCAATATTTTATTATTGAGATATCTTATACCATGACTGTAATCTGTATATGTATCAATATGGATATTGGTAAGGGGTTGTATCGGTTGCCCGTTTAACTGGTGCCATCCGTAGATGACAACATGATTCGGGCGGTTCGGATCGATAATAAGATTACTTAACACAACATCCTTTTTAGTACCACCTACCAAATCACCCAATACACCATTTGCATTATTAAACTGGTTTGTGATGGCAGTATTATGTTGTATAAATTTCGGAACCAGCTCGTTCTGATTGCCAACAGGTGTATAAGTAACCGGTGCAAGCTTGATGTCGGAATTTGTATAAATGTTATCAACCAGTTTTCTTGTAGGCATAACAGCACCAAACAGATCAGCAATTTTTTGTGCTGTTATTGGTCCGGTTGGAATTCTGCAAAAATCTTCATTTGAGCCAATTGCGAGGTAATCGGGCATAACCTGATACTCAACCGTATGATTGTTACCGTTTATATCCTGGAAATTTGCATTAATTGTTACAAGTTCCCGCATAAAATCAGGAATATTACCGGAGGAAACCTCCTCAAATATTTGATCTTCACGTGCTGCAAAACTCATGTTTGTTACATCCTGCATGAACTGGGAACCTGTTCGTGCATCAGTTGGACGTGGAGGAATTGTAAGATCATTGGGGTTGGTTATTTCAGATTGAATCAAATCAGAATAGGCTCGGTCACTATAATACTCGTAATTAACGCCCTCATCTGAGGTTCCTGATACCATTCCCTGAATGTGGCCATTTTTTTCAACCTGAACAGTATGCAGAATTACCTGATCAGGATTTTTTTTGAGGATAAACTTTATTCTCCCTTCAAGCGCGGTATATCTTATAAAATCGTCATCTTCCTCGTTTGTAAACTCGAAGGCAGAAGACATATAAGTTTTCATTATCCTGCTCCGATACCATGTTCCGCCCGTGGGTGAGACGATCGGGTTGCCGTTGTAAAGAGCTACGCTGTCATTATATGCGATCACACTAAGATAATGATCTTCCGATGCATTCAGCCAGTTGATTATTTTATCACCGTACGAATGCTCATAACCATAATTACTGTCGAGAAATGATATTCTTTTCACGGATGAAGGTATTTCGGCAACTCCATCGAGGAAACTAAATGTGAATCTTCCTCCACCACTATGCCCGGTAAGTATAATGTATGGATCATAGTTTTCAAATAAACCGGTAAGATATGAGGTCAGTTCCTGAATAATTGCGGCATGGTTTGAGTGTGCGGCTTTCCATGCAGGCCATGATTTTTGTTCCGCTTCGAGATAAATGCTTATGATGTTAGCATCTTCCACATTCTGTCTTAAAAAGCGCGTCTGCGCACCAATATGCTGGATGTCGAAATGCCAGTCATCTCCCGTTTCCAGTACTTTCCCAACTGTGTGCTCGATTGTATTTCCATTTGGTAGCGCGTAGAATGCGAGAGCGGTTGGTTTAGATACATCAAAATCATCCACTGATGGCGCGTTGATGTGGACACGTATTTCAGGCTGGTAATAAAAAGTTATAACCTGTTCACCATAAAACGGACTTTCATTAAATCCGGAAAGTTGCGCTAAAACTGATGACGCAAAAAGGAGTGCAACAAATAGAGTGTTTTTCATTTTCCTGCTCAACTATTTTAAGAATAACGGTCTGTTTCAAAATTTTATTGTAAAGCGAGTACAACATTTCCAGTCTTTTTACCGGAAGCTACATAGTTAAATGCTTCGACTATTTCTTCAAGCTGGTAAACTCTGTCGATCACCGGTTTGAACTTCCCCTCCTCAAGTAACTGTCTGATCAGGGCGATTGATCGGGGGACATCAGAAGGGAATGGGAAGATAACTTTCTTCTTACCATAAATTTTGGATCTTAAAGCCAGAAAAATATTCTCGGATTTGTCCCCTAATTCTGATGAAAGGTATATCCCCCTTTCTTTCAGGATTGGCTTACAACTATCGAAAGAACTTTTACCAACGGCATCAAAAACATAGTCATATTTTTTTGAAGTTTTTGTGAAATCGTGTTGGGTGAAATCAATAACTTCATCGGCACCGAGAGATTTTACCAGAGCAACATTTTTGGTTTCTGTCACAGCAGTTACATATGCGCCAAAATACTTCAGGAGCTGCAACCCTGCAGAGCCAATAGCACCGGAGGCACCATTGAGTAGTACTTCATCTCCCTCACGCAGATTGAATTTCGTGATAAAATTGTAAGCATAGTGAGCCCCTTCAATCGAAGCTGCGGCCTGTTCAAAAGAAACTTTTTCGGGTATTGTCGCAATACCTTTTGCTGATTTGATCACCATATATTGAGCATGCGATAAAACACAAGTATCATCGAATCCGAATACTCTGTCACCAACCTTAAAGTTAGATATCTCTTTTCCGGTTTCCTCCACAATCCCGGCAAAATCAGTTCCAGTAATGGGGTATTTTGGTTTCAGCAAACCGGCAAAAAGCCTGATAATAGGCGGTTCACCGAAAAGCCATCCACAATCAGTGCGATTAACCGTCGCGGCATAAACTTTTATGAGTAACTCATCCTTTGCCGGCACCGGTTTTTCGACATCTTTTATTGATATTACTTCCGGGGGACCATACTTGTAGTGTACCGCTGCTTGCATAAATATTCCGATTTACTGGATTAAATCTGACTTAATAATAATCCCGATATACACATAATCAATATAGTATTAACCTGACAAAAATACTCTTATGGAACAATTTATTTCATTTTATTGGTCAAATAGTCAAGGTTTTGGGTAATTTTTTCAATCGACCAATTCCACCACTCAAGCTCTAAAAGTTCATCGATTTTCTCCTGAGAAAATCTCTTCCTGATTATTTTCGCCGGATTGCCTCCAACAACAGTGTAAGGTTCAACATCTTTGCTAACCACACTTTTGGATGCGATAATTGCCCCGTCACCAATTTTAACTCCCGGCATAATGGTCGCTTCAGTTCCTATCCATACATCGTTGCCTACTTCTGTATCCCCCTTGTATGGTAATTCACCGGCTACCGGTGCTGAATCGGCCCAATCTTCTCCGAAGATATAGAAAGGGTAAGCGGTGATACCATCATTTTTATGATTTGCTCCATTCATAATAAATGTTACTCCTGAGGCGATCATACAAAACTTCCCGATGATCAGCTTGTCTCCAATAAAATCGAAATGGTATTTTACATTTTTCTCGAAGTTATGAACATCTTCAAAATCATCGTAATAAGTGTAATCACCCACAATAATATCTGGATTACGAATTATATTTTTAAGAAAACATAAACGAGTGTAATGTTCGAGAGGGAATTTTTGATTTTTATCGGGTATGTTCATATTTATCCGCACCTTGTCTAATAGAATTAAAGAAGCAAAATAAAAAACCTTTTATCAAAAGCATAAAACACAGGAAGGGAGAGCTAAATTAAATAGAGAATACCCCCCGCAGAAAATGCGGGGAGCAATCGCAAACTAATCGATCTCTGAAATGTATGTCTGGAAAAGTTGGGATTCTTTAAAGTAATTCCACACATTAACAATATCAGTTTTACCGTCACCGTTAACATCCTGAAGTTTCCAATCACCACCGGGGTCTTTACCTGTATTATAATCCGAAATATTATTCCAGGTACCATTACCATTAGAGAGGTACATTGAAAACCGTTGTGTCCCTTCGTAGTCCCAGAAATTCACAATATCAGTTTTCCCATCACCATTTACATCTGCGGGAACCCATGATCCGGATTCATCTCTTCCGGAATGCCAGTTTTCGGAAAGATTCCATGATCCATTACCAAGAGAGAAATAAGTCGTAAAAACTTCATCTCCATCAAGTGTCCAAAAATTCACAATATCCATTTTACCGTCTCCATTTACATCAAGAGGTGACCACCTGCCGCTTTCATCCTTACCAGTATGATAATCACTCACTCTTCGGTAAGTACCATCTCCATTAGCAAAATACATGGTGAAGATTTCTTTACTGTCAAGGTCCCACAAATTGGCAACGTCTGTTTTGCCATCATCATCAATATCAATCGAAAGCCACTCGCCGGTTGTATTTCTATTCGTATCCCACACAACTTCAGGCTGGTAAGAACCATCACCGTTAGAAATAAAGGTTCCAAAAGACATATCTCCACCTTTGTTGAAATATCGCACAAGGTCATCTTTACTGTCATTATTAACATCGGTTACGAACCAGTAATAATCGCCAAAATCAAGTTTTGTACCGTTCCAGAGTGGTATCTTTTTCCATGTACCATCACCCTGATTTATGTATGTTTGTATCCTGAAAGTGCTATTGGAGTTTGACAAATTATATATCACATCGGCGATACCATCACCATTTACATCCCCAAATTCAGGTTTGATATTCTGAGTCTGGTATGTTGGCCAGAAGTTCTTCTTATCGTATGTACCATCGCCATTTGAAATATATGCCTGAAACACAACCTGATTCCCGGTTTTACTATTAACGTTTATTGAGAAAATATTGAGGTAATCCATCTTTTTGTCAGGCGAGAGTTGCAGAGGTGTCCATGAACCGTCAACCAGTTGCCTGGTATCCCAGTTTGGTGTCATCTTCCATTCGGGTTCAGCTCCCTCTTTTTCCTGAGCGGTAATGAGATTTGCGGTAAGAAAAACGCAAAAGATCAACACTTTAAGACACCCCATCTTATTTGAGGGCGTTAATTTATACTTAGTCATTCTTGACTCCGTTAATTGTTGGATTATAGTTTTATTATTCCCCGTAGAACAATTAAAGCTAAAAATCCTGCTTCTCGAACAACTAAAAGTTAACTTGCAGGATTACTGTTTACAATAGTGATTAATAATCATTTTTTAGAGAAATGGATTAAATTCGGATATTATAAAGGTTGGCTTCTAAAGGAGTGAACATAAAAATGCCCTCCAGCGGAGGGCTAAATAATGGTAATGACGATAAAGATTACATTTTACCTTTTGCGTCTTTTTTGCCGATAAACTTTTTACCATCTTCGGAAAGATTTTTTAGATACTTTTCAGGATTTTTCATGAAGCTGATATCGCATCCGGGGCAGCAAAATCCTATTGTTTTACCTTTGTACTGTATTGTTGCTGTCGCGACATCAACTTTTCCGCCTTCAACCGGGCAGTAAGCGTTCCAGATTTTTGTTGTTTTCGGATGTTTCATCTTGTCAGCACTATTTTTTTTGCCCATCTTTTCTTTCTCCATTTTTGCGGGCATATGTTTGGCGTGTGTGGTATCCTCAGTCATTTTATTTGAGGTCTGACCCTGTTTAAGTTTGGTTGAGTCAGCATCAACTGAAGCAAAAAGAGTTCCTCCCAGTGCTAAAAACAGTAGAATGAATAATGTATGTGTAAATCGCATGTGATCTCCTATTTATTAAAACTTGTTACAAATATAATATAAAATTGATTGTAAAAAATGTATATAACAATACATTCCTTATTATTGGAAGTGAAAACCGATTTATGTTCGGTAGGATTGAGTGCTATTCGATAAGTCAGATTATTACAATTAGAAAAATTATCAGATAAATCCCAAACCCGATATAAGTATTTCGCCAAAGAGATCTGCGTTGTTCAGTATCTTTTTCATCATGCAGAAAAGGGGCATAAACAAAATATATCGGTAACACTATCGAAAATAGATTCAACCAGAAATTATATAGCTTTTTCATATGCCTACCCCATTATTACCCATAAATTAGCAATTCTGAATAAATAATCAATCACAAATTACTCTCTAATTTGATTTTTCCTTGAGCACCATATCAATGCACATTACCGACCCGATAATCAGACCTCTGAGCGGGCTGTTTTCGGGCACCAGATCAGTGATCTGGATGATGTAATTGTCGGCTGTTGTAAAAAGTTCCTGACCTATCCCTGCCCATTTTTTTGTTATTTTGGCAAGTAGTTTTCCTTCATATTCAAACTTGAACTCCCAACCTGTCCATTTACCTTTGAGGGTCATCACCGGTTTTCCGTTTTCATCAAGAATATCAAAACTGCCTCCAATCGAAAAAAGCTTTTGCTTAAGCAAACCGAGTACTTCCCCATTTTCATCGCGAATTGTAACATCGGAAAGAAAAAAAGCTATTCCGCGTTGCACGGTAACTAAAGTTTTTCCACCCGGCTCCCTGATCTCGATATAAAATGGTGTTACAGTTTTAAATCCGGTAAATCGTAGAATTTTGGATGCTGTTGAAAGATTTTCCTCCCTGCACTCAAGGAGAATCCCGCCTGTTTCAGGATCAAGAATGTCATAGTTATTCGCCGCTTTAAAAACACCATAATGTTCTTTCACGAAAAAGAGATTTTTATTCAAGATTTGGTTCACAATATTTACCGTAGTAGTTTTTAATATTATAATTTTTTGAGGAGTCGATTTTATAACCCATTTCAACTTAATTCAGATAAAAACCAGATGCAACCAAATTTTGCATTTAGCATATGAGATTATATCGCCTGAAATAAACTCTACACTTCATTAATCCATTTCGTGCGGGATATCATCTGTTACTATTTTTTTCCGAGGACAATTTGGGAGTGATGACAGATTTTATGGAAAACAAAAAAATAAAAGTGGGAGAACCTGCTTCAGCAAGTCCTCCCAGCAGGGGATTGGTGCTATTCATCAACCTGAGAGTCGATAAAGCAAAACTTTATTCATGGGAGAGGTAATTGCATTATAACTTAAGATTTTAAGAAAACACAAAAGTTTTGCTTTCCTGTATTTAGACAAAATTAATCGCAAGCGAGTTTAAAGATTCTTTTTTTTGCAGTGAACATTTTTAAACCGATCATCGGAGGTTTAACGACCAGAAATGCTGCTGAGAGGTATTCGTGACAATTCAACATCCTCTTTGTTGGAGCGTAACCTATATAGAGATAATCTTCCCGGATCACACTTTCAGGGTAGCTGTAGCCGACTCTTTTGTATTTCCCTTGGAACTAGCTCACACCAAACAGCATCGCGAAAACAGCGTATGCTTTTCCACCGAACAGAAAAAAAGTGATATCATTAAATATGCTCTGCTCGGGATTATACCAGTAAAGTTCAAAATATTCAACCATGCGGACCATAATCAATCCCATCAACGCGAAACCACGCTATGCATCGAGGAGCACTATTCTTTCATTGGATTTCTCCACTTCCACCATTGTAAAGCCTATTACGGGATTACAATTTTGACCGGATTAGAATATTTATCCGGTGAGCCCTCCTGTCGCAGAATAATTCTGTAATATAAAATGCCGCTGTCATAGTATTTCTCATGAAACTGAATTACATCCGGATTCAGTACTTCCAAATCAGTAAACTCACCAAATTCAGTTTTTCTCTGGATGATAATTTGACCGGTCGATTCAGTTCTGTTGCTCCATGCAAGATAGACATTATTACCGTTGGCATAGTAGCCCCGAAGATCAAAGGGACCGTCAATATAAGTATTAATGAGTATATCCTTCACATCACTCCAGGTTCGGTTTTCACGATCATAAATTGAAAAATCTCCGCCATCATCCCAAACCATAAACGGAATGTTACACTGAAGTGAATAATCAACATAGGCATAATAATGCAACATACGGGAATTGTAGTCACAACGAGTAACAGCTCCGAATTCACTGATCATGACAGGAATATTGTAAGTATCTGCCCATTGTTTTACCTGACTGAATTTAATCCTGACCGCTTCACGCTGATCAAAATTTCCCCAGGTACCATTTCCCACTCCGGCAAAATCCCAGGGATCATATGAATGGTAATATGCCATTAAATAATCATCATCAGGCACAGCAGCAGTAAACAACTGTTCAGCATTCGACCAGCTGTTACCTCCGAAAATAACAATACGTTGAGGATTTGCTTCACGGATTATTGCCAAAACGTCACGGTTTACTTCATCAACTTCCCCGACGGTTAATCCCTCGGGCTCATTGATCATTTCGAACATCAATTTGCCCGATTTGTCCTTGAAATTCTCCGAGATTTGTCGCCAAATCGCGTGAAATCTCTCTTTAACTCCGGGCTCATTATAGTTTTCTTTGAGCCAGCCCTCGTGGTGCGCGTTTACAATAAGATATAATCCTCTTGCGAGTCCCCAGTCCACAACCTGTTCTACTCTACTCATCCATTCTTCATCAATATCGTATGGAGCTGATTCAGACGTATGTTTATCCCATCTGACTGGAATTCTTACACACGTAAAACCCGCGGTTTTAATATCATCAAAATAATACTCCCGCAAAGGTTGGGGATACCATTCTCCTTCAAAAGGAGCTTCGAGGGTATTCCCTATATTTATACCACGGGTGATTTTCGGTACAATCTGTTCAGGAGTTTGAAATCCTGTTTCGTCTTCAACCGGAGTTGAAACAGAATCCTCTGTACAAGCAATTAAAACAGAAAGTAAAACTACAGTAAAAAAACCTTTCAATATTTTCATAACCAACTACCTAATAGATCAAAGTCTGCATTGAATGAGGTGTCAAGGTTTCAGTAACTCGTTTGTTATTAAAATATAGTTTATACTCAATTTCAATATCGCTTTGATTCATAATAACTGTTACAATTGAACCATCGGTATTTTCGAAAGTTGTAGCAAGAAGATGGCTTCTGCTGCTGGCTGTGCTTACCATTTTAGCACCGGGACGAATATATTTTGAGAAGTGACCGATATAGTAGTATGAAGGGGTATAAATCAATTCACCTGTTTCGGTATTTGCGTGAACAGGGGCAAAACAGAAATTTCCTACGTGATTTGGTCCTCCGCGCTGATCGAGCAATATATTCCAGTCTGTCCAGCCAACTGCTCCGTAGTTAAAATCGTTAATCATTGAACGTCCGTAACGTTCAGCATTCTTCCAGCTTTCGTAGCCATCGGGTCTGAAGCTCTCCGCGCATCCTTCAGTGAAGAGTAATTTTTTATCAGGATAATTATTCTGGACAATACCGATATTTTCGTACATTTCTCTTCCGCCTGCCCACGATTCGTACCAGTGGAAGCCAACTCCCCACGCGTATTTTGCGGCTTCCGGATCATCGAGAATAGTGTTTGCTCTGTTGACTATCAGGTCGCGGTTGTGATCCCAGACAACAATATTTTTATCACCAAGTCCTTCGCGCTTCATAGTGGGACCAAGATGATTTTTAAGGAAATCACGTTCTTCTTCCGCCGTGTAAATGCATGACTCCCAGGTTTGTGTTGCCATCGGTTCATTTTGTACTGTGATCCCCCAAACAGGGATGCCAAGTTTTTCATATTCCTTAATAAATTTGGTGTAATAGAGTGCCCATGAGTCATAATATTCAGGAAGGAGTTTACCACCCTGGAGCATATGATTGTTGCTTTTCATAAATGGGGGCGGACTCCAGGGACTGGCATAAAATGTGAGACCCCCTCCTGCATACTCAATCGCCTTTTTTATCAAAGGAATTCGATATTCCAGATCATGCTCGATGTTAAAGGTGCCAAGTTTTTTATCTTCATCAGTTACATAAGTAAAACTGCCAGAGCTGAAATCACAACTATGAATTGAGGTTCTCGCGAGTGTGTACCCTATTCCAACATCAACGTTGTAATAAGATTTGAGAAATTTTTCCTTTTGCTCATCGGGCAGGGTAGCGAATACTTCAGCTGAAGCATCTGTTATCGCGCCTCCAATGCCGAGGAAAGTCTGGTATTTTTTATTCGGATTAACGAAAATGGAAACTTCCGTTTCAACGGGTTGAATCGCGTTCTCGAAAGTTTTTGTACCGGTTTCTGTAAGACGCAGATCTGTGTCCATTGACGAGGTAACAACTCTTGCGTTTTCAGGTATTTTTGTTGGTACAACTTCCACTTTTTCAACACAACCGGAAAAAAGTACTATAATAAAAAGTAATACGAGGATTAGATATTTATTCATAACTGATTCCGTTAAATTATTTATAATCACTATCAGGTTTTTTTCTTATAAATAAGCCAAAACATGACACATATATATCTTATCAATCTCTGTACCACTTTTTAGTGCTTATATTAAACCAATCTTTGGTATCTACCGAGGTTTTATTATTAAAATGATAACAGAGTATTATTTTTTTGATAAACGACACAAATGAAAACCTCGTGCTGGAAGTATTAAAACGACATTGAAATATCTTGATATTTGAGAAATAATAATGTACTTTGGCTCTCAACATCAAAAGTGAGACCGACGATGGGTAACAATTTCATTTCTCTTCATCAGCCATAATAAACTCTATTTTCTGTTTTTTTACCCTTAGACCAGAGGTACAAATGGACAGAGCAATTAATCGCTTGAAGCAATTAACAAATTCATCGATGGATGGATTATGGGTCGTAGATAACACCGGAACACTGGTTGAAGTGAATGATACCTATTGCAAGATGACAGGCTATAAAAAAGATGATTTAATTAATCTGAAAGTTTATGACCTTGATGTTATGGAAAGTAGCGAGGATACTGAGAGGAGGATGGCTGCTATCAGGGAAAGAGGATACGATCGTTTCACAACTCGGCATAAAACAAGAACCGGCAAAACCATTGAAGTTGAAATTACCGCCGTGCTGGAAGGCGACGAGTACATGCTCGCGTTTATCAAAAATATCACTTGGGGGGAAGATGACGGACTTAAACGATATGACGAATATCAGTCGGATATATTGACAATTCTGGATAATCTTGAAGATATCATTTATGTGGCTGATCCCGATAGCTATGAGTTGCTTTACGTGAATAAAAGTTTCACCAAATTCTGGGGAACCGATGTTATCGGTGAAAAATGTTATAACGTACTTCAGCAGAGAGAAAATCCTTGTCCGTTCTGTACCAATAACAAAATATTCGGCAATAAAATCGGAGAAACATATATATGGGAATTCAGGAACGAGATAACGGGTAGGTGGTACAGATGTTCAGACAAGGCAATAAGATGGAAGAGTGGTGATTATGTTAGAATGGAACTGGCGACGGATATCACAGCTCAGAAAGAGCTGCAATTTAAATTAAATGAGAGGTTAAAGGAACTTAATTTCGCATACAAATCTCTTGATTATTTAACTGATGACTCGATTACTGAAGATGAAAAATTCAGTTTAATATCTAATGAATTACCTCCGGCTTTCCAATATCCCGAGTTGACTTGCTCAAAGATAGTCTTCGATAACAAAGAGTTTTGTTCAACCAACTGTACAAATCCTGAAATCGCGTATGAGTTGAAACTTGATATTCCGCAGTTTAAATCTGCAATTATAAGGATCGGGACTCTTGATCAAAATGTAAAAGATACCTCTAAATGGTTGATCCCGGAAGAGCTCGATATGCTCAATGGTCTAAAACGAAATATAGAAAATTATTTCCTGTTCAAAACATCCGGTCAGAAATTGTTAGAGAGCGAAAATAAGTTCCGCTCCTTTTTCGAGAATTCTGTTATAGGTAAATCAGTCACAGGAATTGACGGGAGTCTTATGGTTAATCAGGCATTCGCCGATATGTTGGGATACACCAAAGATGAAATGGGAAAACTTAATTGGCTGGAGGTAACGTATCCTGATGATATTGAAGAATCCGGAGTACTGGTAAAAGAAATGATTGCCGGGAAAAGGGATTCCGCCCAATTTGATAAAAGATATTTGCACAAAAACGGAAAGATTGTATGGACAACTGTTTCTTCCCGACTGCATAGAAACAAAGAGGGGGAACCGCAATATTTCATAACGGCAATCAGTAATATTAGTGAGAAAAAGATTGCTGAAAAAAAACTGCGTGAAGTTATGGGAAAGCTACAAGAATCAAATCGTGAACTGGAACAATTTGCTTATGTAGCATCTCATGATCTTCAGGAACCGCTGAGGATGGTTTCAAGCTATACGCAATTATTGGCAAAAAGATATCATGGAAACCTTGACGACAAGGCAGATACATACATTTACTATGCCGTGGATGGCGCAAAAAGGATGCAGATACTGATTAACGATTTGCTTGAGTACTCTCGAATTTCGAGCAGAGGACAGGCATTCGTTAAAGTAGATATGCACAGAGTGCTTGGCAGTATTTTGATTCAGTTTAAAAACAGAATTGAAGAAAAAAGAGCAATAATAACCAACGATCCTTTACCCTCCTTAAACGCGGACGCGTCTCAGATAGATCGATTATTTACAAATCTTCTTTCCAACGCTCTTAAATTCAACAACAAGAAAACACCCGAGATTCATATCGCCTGCAACGATAAGGATGGATTTTACGAATTTTCAATTTCTGATAACGGGGTTGGTATTCAGCCCGAATATTTCGAAAAAATCTTCACCATATTTCAGCGGCTTCATTCGCGTGACAAATACGAAGGAACCGGCATTGGACTTTCAATCTGCAAAAGGATAGTTCAAAGGCATGATGGTACAATATGGGTCAACTCGGAATTTGGGAAAGGAACTACATTTTATTTCACGATTTCAAAGAATTTAGAGGTGAGTGATGAGTGAATTTACGGTTAAACCGGCCCAGATATTACTGGTTGAAGATAATCCGGGCGATGTTCAGTTAACAAAAGAAGCGCTTGAAAATTGCAAGATGCTTAACACCCTGCATGTAGTTATGGATGGTGAAGAAGCAATGGAGTTTTTGTATAATAAAGGGAAATATCAGGAAGCGCCTGTACCTGATATAATAATTCTCGATTTGAACCTTCCAAAGATTGATGGCAGAGAAGTTCTCAGAAGGGTAAAAAATGATGATAAATTCAAAACCATCCCGATTGTAATATTAACTACATCGAAAGCAGAAGAGGATATAATTAAATCTTATGAATATCATGCAAACTGCTACATAACAAAACCACTGGATCTTGAAAACTTCATCGAAGTGGTTAAAGCGATAGAAAACTTCTGGATGGGCATTGTGGTTCTTCCTCAGGGAAGTGGAGAAAAAGATGGGTAATACCATCAAAATATTGGTGGTCGAGGATAACCCGGGTGATCTTCTTCTCCTGAAAGAAATTATTTTTGACACAATGTTCAATGGAAGTGACATCGCTGAAGCAACTAATCTTTCCGAGGCTGTAAATCGAATTAGCGAAAAATCTTACGACGTTATTTTCCTTGATTTAGTGCTCCCGGATAGTCAACCGGAGCATACTATTTCAACTATATTCTCACTAAATCCTGCCGGCGCGATTATTATGATGACAGGAGTTGACGATATTCATTTTGGTGAAGACGCTGTGAGGCGAGGAGCGCAGGATTATATAGTAAAAAACCAATTAAATCCAAAATTACTTGAAAGAGCTATTTGCTATTCAGTTACAAGAAAAAAAGATAAAGACAAACTAAAAAATCTTTACCGGCTTCTTACTTCGATCAGAGCAATAAATAAACTCATCACACATGAGGAGGATCGAACCAAACTGATTGAAAAAAGTTGTGAAATAATTGTTGATTCCAACATAGAATATAAGGTATGGATAGCACTTACAGATAACAATCTAAATCTGCTTCATTACAAATACAAAGGTTTTAACAATGGAATAAAGAAATTTTTTCAAGGAATAAAATCACAAAATCATCCTCCTTGTGTTGTTGAAGCGAGAAAGCAACAAAACAACTACTCTACCCGATGTATAAACCGGGAATGTGCATCTTGTCCGCTAATAAGTGTCCTTGACGGGAAAAACGCCTATACGGGGATGCTAAACCATAAAGGGAATTGTTACGGTTTTATTGGTATATCTCACCCGGGAGATTTGGAAAAAAATCATGAAGAGTTAAGTTTATTTAATGAATTAAAGGAAGACCTCTCTTTCGCGCTCTACAATATCCATCTTCAGGAACAGGAGAAACAACTTCATGAGAGGATAAGTGAAAATGAAAAAAAATTCAGATTTATAGCAGAAAATAGTATTGATATCATTTGGCACATGGATCGACGATTAAAATTTACCTATTTAAGTCCTTCACTTTATGATATATCGGGCTATAAACCCGAAGAGTGGGTTGGTACCCATCTCTGGGAACATGCAAGCCGGAAAGAATTCTTTAAAATGGCAAGAGAAGCTGTGAAAATGTTTGCCAATTTTAAAAAAGAAAAACAGGCTACATTTGAAACAAAAATGTATGGTAAAAACAAAGTTGAAATACCTCTGGAAATAAAAATAAAACCTTTACTCGGGGATAATGGGGAGCTTTCAGGCTTACAGGGCACAACTCGTGAAATATGGGAAAGAGAAAAAGCACGTTCACAAATTGAAAAGATAAATCAGGAGTTAAGCAATCAAAACGAGGAGTATGTAAAAATCAATAAAATGCTGAAAGAGAGTGAAAAAAGGTTTCAGCTTGCTATGTACGCCTCTACCGATGGTATTTTTGACTGGAACCTCTCAACCCGGAGTTTATACTGTTCACCAGGATGGAAAAAGATGCTTGGTTATAACGAAGATGACCTTGAGGATGACCTTGGTTTAATTGAACGGATGCTGCATCCCGATGACAAGGACAGGGTAAAGCAATTATTTGTACATCTGCTTGCTGGTAAAACAACCCGCGTTGAGATGGATTTTAAAATGAAACATAAAAAGGGATATTGGGTTGATATATTATCGAGAACAAATTCTTTATTTGATCATACAGGTAAGGTAGTTCGTATAATAGGTACACATCAGAATATTACCGCAAGGAAAAAAGCTGAGCAGGAATTGCGAGACGCCAAAACCCGGGCAGAAGCCGCAAGTAAAACTAAAGATATTTTCCTGGCAAATATGAGTCACGAACTAAGAACCCCCTTGATTGGTGTTCTTGGTTATTCTGACCTCCTGGTAACCGAACTTTCGGATCCGGAGCACGTGGATATGGTACGAAGTATAAATAAAGGTGGCAAAAGATTGCTTGATATTCTCAGTTCTATACTTGACCTTACCCGTGTTCAATCCGGGAAGCATGATTTTCAAATCATAAGTTTTGATTTGAAATCGAAATTAAATGAACTTTTAGAATTATTTTATGGTGCCGCAGAGAAAAAAAATCTAAAATTATCACCAGTTTTCAATCACGAAATATTTTATATCGAAACCGACGAACATTTGTTTTTTACGATCATAACCAATCTGCTAAATAACGCTATAAAATTCACACATGAAGGTTCAATTATACTTGAAACTCGAAACGTTCAAAAAAGTGGGAAAGAGTGTATTTCAATTTGTGTATCAGATACCGGTATTGGAATAAGAAAAGATTGCATCTCTCAAATATTTGATGAGTTCAGGCAGCTGAGTGAAGGAACGACGAAAGAATACCCCGGTACCGGGTTAGGTTTGAGTATTACAAAAAAATATGTTGAAATTTTATGTGGCGAAATACATGTTGAGAGCAAACCGGGCAAGGGCAGCAAATTTACAGTTATTCTACCGGTAAAAGGCAAGATTAACGGGGAATAATTACTCACCAAAATATCGAAAATCTATCAGCTAAAGCATAGTTGAAAAATACTAATGAATTATTAAATCACCTCAAAAATTCAGCATAAATCCAATGTTCAAGACGATTTCGGTGAAGGTAAAATCTTCATCGGTAACGAGCGGGGATAACCGGCCCTGTGTTTGTAATAGTTCATAATAAATGGGTATCACCCTGAAATTAAGTTCCGCATAAGGTTCAAACATTTCATTTCGATAGAGAGAAGCTCCGGTAAATAAATTTATAACGAAGGAGTTATCGTAACTGTAAACAGAGAATGACCTATTATCTCCTTTCACAGCATTTCCATTTTTCTCAAGTGACAAGGAAACATAGCCCAATCCTACCCCGAAATATGGTCTGGCTGTGCCTTCTATTGCAGTATACAAAAGTGATATTTCATAACTGATTGCATTAAGATCATGTTTTAGAAATTCAGAGTTTATCTGTGAAAAAAAAGGTCTGAGTGATACCCGATATGAAAGATTTGAAGAATCGGATAAAAACTGTGCATTGATTCCATAACCAAAACCTGTGTTACCACTATTTGTTTCATTGCTAAAAGAAGCATTTAAACCATACCCGACTCGCTGAGCGGAAATACTTTGTGAAGCAATGACGAGTAATATGATAATAGAAAATAAACGTAAAGTTTTCATAAATATGCCCACTTTAATATTAAGATTGAATAGAGGATATCAATTAGAACTCACCTAAACAAAACCGCTCGTCTGATAGCAAACAATCGGATTATGACGATTTTTTTGACAAAATCTTTATTTACTTCTATAAAACTCTTGCAGAACCGAAAACGCTTTCTTCTTCTCTCCCTTTTCTGAAAGCAAACCTTTACGGTTATAATCATCCTGTATTTCCGGGAGAACACGACGAGGTGAGCGGAAATCAACAAGTATCCAGGGTGACATTCCTCTCAGGTCTTTGATTCGCTTTAACATTTCAAGATTTTTAATATATATCTCCTCCTGAAATTCTTCGGTCCAGATTTCATCTTTATAACCGTGTAAACCATATTTCGCGCCACCACCAAACTCGGAAATTATCACCGGCTTATTCTGATCGATCTGCCAGCTTATTTTGTCACATTTATCGGGTCTTCCGTCATACCACCCTATGTAAACATTAAAACTGAGTACATCCACAACTTTTGCGAAAGGGTCATCAATCGTTCTTACATTGGGTTGACCATCCAGACTTCTCTGCTCGAGCGCAGCGCTTATAAGTCGGGTTGGGTCAAGCCTCCTTGCCTTAGTTGCAAGATTATTAAGAAATATATTACGTGCCTCACTGTGGGGGGTTTCGTTTGCCATTGACCAGATAATAACAGATGCCCTGTTTTTATCACGGGTGATCACTTCAGCAAGCTGGGTTTCGGCATTTTGGTATGTTTCGGGATTCTCCCAGTCTATTGTCCAGTAAACCGGTATTTCCTCCCACACAAGGATGCCCATTTCATCAGCCACTCTCACCATAAACTCGTTGTGGGGATAATGCGCAAGCCGAACAAAATTGCACCCTAATTCCTTCGCCCATCCCAACAGTTTTTTGGCATCTTCACGTGAATTAGCCCTTCCTCCTGAAATGGGACTCTCTTCATGTATCGAAATTCCTTTTAAGAAAACTGGCGCTTCATTCAGTAGAACGTCTGGTCCATTTGTGGTAATACTTCGGAAACCAATTTTGTCTCCTATAGTTTCATTCTGAAAAATGATCTCAATATCGTAAAGTTTCGGGTTATCCGGGGACCAGTATGTAATTTCATTATGTTTAAACTCAAATGCCGCAATTCCATTTTCATTTGAAACGATTTTTTGTTCAATGCTAAGCTCTGGTATACGGATAATTATTGATTTATTAGTAATGTCACTCCCGTTTAGCGATACCATTCCCTTAATAGTCTCGGAATTTTCTTTGCTAAGTTGGATAGTATAATCCTGAACAAAAGTAAAGTTAGTCTCGACAAGTTTAACATCTCGTGTTATCCCGCCGTAATTCCACCAGTCGGTGTTAAGTGTTGGAACTCCCTCCTTCGCCCTTTTATTATCCACTTTCACAACGACGAAATTATCTTTCTCTTTTACAATACTTGTAATTTCGAAGTTGAAGGGAGTAAATCCCCCAATATGTGTCCCGAGTTTTTTACCGTTTAAGTAAACTTCTGCCTTGTAGTTTACAGCACCAAAGTAAAGGAACAACCGCTTATCCTCAGCGAGGGTATAATCAAATGACTTTTTATACCAAACCGTCCCTTCATAATAGTAGAGTTTTTCCTTTTGAGTATTCCAGTCGCCCGGAACAATGATATCATCACTCTTGTCAAAATCATACTCTATTCTGTCCTGTTTATCGAGTGCGCGGGAGTTCATGAAAAACGCGCTTCGCGAAGGGTTTTCCTGTTCATCAAATGGTTGATACCTGTAATTATAATATCCGTTTTCGTAAGGATCAACAATGTATTTCCAGGTACCGTTCAGACTTACAACCTCTCTGCTTTGCGTATTCGTAATTAAGGTACTCTGCGCACAAAAAGTAGTGGTCATGGTAAACAGAATTATCGCGAAGGAAATGGCGCGTGATTTCATTGTTATTTCACCTGATTGATATAGAAAATGTTATTCAGGAATTCCAGCATGACATCAAGTGCTGGAGGAGCATCTTTTTCAAAACTGATTTTCAGGAAGTCATTTGAGCCTGAGTCGAGAAACGCGTGGGGTCTGCCTTCGTGTATCCAGTATTCCAGGTCTGTATGACCTTCAGCTTTTAGTCTGGTTATAAAATCCTCGATTGATGTCGGAGTTGTAAGATTATCGTTTTCACCAACAGTAAATAGCATGGGAGGTAGAGTCATTTCCTCGGAGGATGGTATATTGTATATTGGAGATACCTTTTTATAAAATTCCGGATTATCGTTGTAATTGATGGTATCGCCAAATAAGCCTCTGGCTGATGCCATTCCCAAAGCCCAGAAAATATTAGTCGGTTTTTCCATCCCGGATTTAGCGCTCTCGAGGATATCAAAAGCACCATAACTGATCATCGCGGCTTGAACTTCTAGTCCGTTTTCCGACGCAATATCCTCTGCTGTTTTTCCTTCAGGAAGCCAGGTTGGATTAAATCCATAAGGCTCATCACTAAATCCTTCGGAGGATAAATCCCTGCCCTGAAGAGTTACTATTGTAGCGAGATGACCTCCGGCGCTATCACCGGTTAGAATAATCTTTTCGGGATCACCGTTGTAATTTGCAATATGTTTTTTAATCCAGAGTACTGCACCCATCGCGTCTTCAACAATCTCGTTCATTTTTACGGTATTATTCAAATCGCCAAGTAATCTGTAATTTACATTACAAACAACATATTCCCCTTTTGAAGCGAGATACTCGGATGTCTGGCGCATAATACTTTTATTGTTTATCAGCCATCCCCCGCCATGAAAAATTACGATAACCGGATAATTTTCTTTTCCCGTGTCCGGAGTATAAATATCCATGGTGAGATCAAATCCTTTTGGAGACGCCCAAACAATATCCGAGTTTAGTTCGTAAGAATGCTCTTCCGATGGGATATTTTCATTAGAATGTGTACAACTAACAATAGAAGTAGCAAATAAAAAAAGGTAGGTGAACACAACAACTCTATTCAGCATAATTTTAAAAACTCCAATATCAAAAAGTAAAATAGCAAAGACAAATTACCATTTTTCCTGAAAAAATGGAGTTAATTTTAAAGTGCTGTAAATCCGTTGTAGAACACCAATTCATTACAACAATTACCACATGCGCTTTATTACCTGAGTTGAGAAAATGCGGCTTAGTGCTTTAAAGCTATAACTTATTTAGCAAACGAGAATCAATATCCTGCAAATCTTCAGTGGATGTGAGTAACTTATAAACACCCATACCATTCATATCAGCAAAAATAAAAGATTGCTCCCCGGTAAATGTTTTGTCAAGTCTGCTTCCGGCAACAAAAAGTTTGGGTGGATTATTATAATACCAAACTTCGAGAGCTTTTACGGATGAGAACATACCAACTTTTTGATCTGTAAACTCTTCACGATCGATATAATCGGGTTCGCCATATATAAGATAAATGCGCTTGCGGTCTGATCTTCCCCAACCTCTACGGTCTTTATATTTACGGTTGGCGTATTCAAGTCTTTTGGTGTACTCTTCTTCAAGTTCATTGACTGATGTAGTAGTATCGGGGTCCATGTGTGACCAGAATTCCTCGACAAAAGATTTTATCTCTGCATCACTGTTGAGTGATTTCAGATCATTATACTCATCTTCTGAAAGCAGGGGATAAATATTATCAAGAGTCTGTTCTTTGAAAGTTTTTGGAGTGGTTCCACATGCAGAAATTAAAGTGATGACAACAATAACTATAAAAATTCGCCCGATTTTCATATTTCCCTCTAATAAAAGTGTGTCGTATGTTTTAAGTAAAAATCATTTTTAATATAACCATATCCTGTTATAAAATAAAGGAAAAATCCCGGCTATAAGCCTAAATTCGGGATATTTTTTACTTTATGGTAAGTGAGAGCAGCAGCGATACAACTTTTCAATTCCTTTTCCGGCACTGTTTCATCAAGTTTGAATAGTATCGCGCGTGTACCTTCGTATCTGAACATATCGCCAAATACCTCTTTGAAAGTAATGACCAGCTTGCTTGTACATTTGAAGTAAATAGCATAATATTCCGGATTTTTTTCTTTCCAGTCTATGCGAATTGTGCTCCCTGTTTTTGTAAGAAAGCTGGGTTCACCCCATTTTAGTGTTTCCTCGAGAGAGTTGATTCCATCAGTTTCTTTAGCTGATTCTATAATAAGTCTTCGCAGGTTATATAATTTCTCCTGAATATTTTCAGGATACCTCTTAATAACATCTTCAACTTCCGAATTGGAATTCAGGATTAGATTTCCCATCTACTTTCTCTTTCTTTTGTGCTGATAGCGTATTTCGTTCCCAGAAAACCCCGTCAAAATAGCCCTGGATTGAAGTATCATTTTCTGCCATCTCCAGGCGCTTATAACTGAGCATATTATACTCCTCGGAAAGCTCAACTCCATAGTAACGGCGATTCAATTTTTTAGCCACAACCGCTGTTGTCCCCGAACCAAGGAAAGGATCGAAAACAACATCATTTTCATTGGTACTTGCCAGAATTAGTTTTGCGACCAATTTTTCAGGTTTTTGCGTCGGGTGATCAGTATTTTCGGGCATACTCCAGAATGGTACGCTTATGTCATTCCAGAAATTACTCGGGTGCGTGAGTCGAAAATTCCCATCAGCAGATTCGTCCCAATCTTTCGGTTTTCCATTTTCCCGATAGGGCGCCAACACCTTACGTTTCATCTTGATATCATCCAGATTAAAGGTATAGTTATCACTTTTCGTTGCGAACCAGATATCCTCATGAGAGTTCTTGAAATTTGTTTTTGCGCCGCGCCCCTTTTCCCTTTCCCATGTAATTCTGTTTCTAACTTTGAGGTAATTTTTGATCACCTGATAAATAGAAATGGAAGTCTTCCAGTCCCCGCATACATATACCGATGCATCATCTTTAAGTGAGGGCATTAATAGTTTGAACCATGAATCAAACCATTCCGTATATTTTTCTTCAGTAGTTTTGTTAAAAACATTACTCTCGAACTTCCTGCTTAGATTATAGGGGGGATCAAGAAAAAGGAGGTCTACTGAATTTTCGGGTACAAATTTTATTGCCTCGAAAATATCACCACATAATATTGTATCCGGTTTGATTTTATTTTTCAAGGATTCGGTGTGGATTATTTTGGGGGATAAGGTTTTGATCTCATCCTCTGATAATACTATGGTTCTGTTTCCTGGCGCTCTGCTTTTGCTCATACAATAATTTTCAATAAGATACTTTTTACAAGTTGGTTAATTATCATTCATATATCCTCACACCTCTTGAAGTAAATGACAACCCTTGCTGACCATAAGTTGAGATCATTATCGCTTCAAAGAGAGGGGCGTTTTTCATGTTTTCAGCGGCCCATTCAAAGACAAAATTTGCTCCTGAACCTCCGGGGTTATCCTTTTCGGGGATCACGATTTCAATTGTTTCCATTGGCATAACGAACACAGGATAAGGAACATAGTTCTGGATTTTGTCTCCTTCTGTGTTGTAATAATCTCCCATCAGAACATATACCGTATCTGTCTGAGAAATATTTCTGATACTTACCGTTACAGCGAGAAGATAGTTTTGTTTGTCTTCTATATGATAAATATGCGAGTAAATTGGGAGGTAAGTTTTTCCTCGTTCAAAATTTTCGTATTGAGCCGGAAGCACTTTTTTAGTGTGCCATTCGGGGCGATCAAAATCAAAATTACTCTTCTTCTCTGAACAACCGAATAACAAAGTGACAAATATTAGTATAATTATTTTTCTCATATTCGTACGCGATTTTATTTCAAAGATACTCAATCTTAAAGACAAAATAACATAGAATAACAAAATAATTAAACTCAATTATTCTCACTCAAACATATCCTGAAAATTTTAGTCACTAATCCTTGTCAGATTATAAACTCTTTTAGTATGTCCCGGCTGAAAAATCATATTATATTCAGCTATACCCTTTTCTTCTGAAAGAGAAAGATCATACTGGAAATATTCTTCAATATAACCGGTGAGATTTATCACCCCTGATTGGCTGCGCGGATTGTAATTTGAAAACTCAAGGTACAAAAATAACGGCCCCACAAGAACGTAAGGTTGATCAAAGACGATACGGTCGGCATATTCATAGACAGTGAACGAAAGCGTAGTGTCGATATCCGTTTCGGAATAGATTTCCCAGACAAAGCTGCCGTCATTATATATAAGTTCTGTACGAATTCCGGTAATTACCTCCGTTATAAGATACTCATTCCTCTGGTCTGTTGTTTCAACTAATTCAATATTCCAGACAATGTCACAACTATCCCGGGTTTCCTCGTTTGCATAAGTTTCAACCTGCTGGAAATTATAGAATTGAACATCACCATCAGAAAGAGGGAAATAATTGATGATCTTAACCAATTCTACATCAAATACCAAATCGCTAAATACAATTACTGTTGTGTCCAGTCTTTGATATCCATCAATCTCAAACGCAATCTTGCGAGTTCCTTCTCCTTCAAGTTCAATGATATATTTCCCATCGGCATCGCTGGAGGCAGCGAGTGTGTCTCCGATAAATATATCCACTCCTGACAATAAATCAGTCCCATCTGATACACTTCCGGAGACAGTTAGTTTTACTATTTCCGGAGTTATCTCTGGTTCAGTCTCAACGGGAACACTCTCATCAGAGCAGGATATCCCTATCAGCGCAAATATTACAATTAGATATTTAACTTTTTTCATAATGCCCTCATATAGTAATTACGTCTGTTTATTACTTTGTTTCAAACGGACTTAATAACCGACTCGAGTCAGATAATAAAATCGCTTGTGATGCCCTGGCTCGTACGATATTACTAAATCGACTATCCCAATTTCCTTTTCAAGGGTGATCTCATAAGTTAAATATTCATCGAGAACGCCGGATAGCTTAACTTGCGTCTCCTCGCCCAATGATCTTAAATGTTCGAATTCCAGCCCCCAAAAGATCGGTCCAACATATACAATAGGCTGCTCAAACTGGATCAGGTTTGAAGATTCACGAATATTAAATGAAAGAGTGGTGTCGATCTGATGAATTCCAACAGTTTCCCAAACCCCTGCTCCATCGTTATAAATTTGTTCTGTACTGACCCCGGAAATAATCTGGGTGACACGGGAAATGGTTATCCCATCAATATCTCCTTGCGATTCAATATTCCATATCACATCGCAACTGTCTGTTTTCAGTTCATTCTGATATTGATCGATCTGCTTGAATTTATAATTTTGCACATCACCATCGACCAAAGGAAAATAATTTAATGTATCAGATTCGGTGATGTTTGACTCGCTATCACATCCAACCAAAAAGATGATAAGTAGGCTAAAAAGATATATTGATTTCATATAACCCTCAGGATAGAAAAATGCCGCCTTTATAAATATAAAATAATCTTAATATACTTTTGTATCAACTATGGCTTGTAAAACTATTGTGAAGAGTTGATATATATCACATTGTATCAGGATTAGAAGACACCTTTTGCGGAATCAGCATTTAACGGTCAAATATCGTGGGCGCATTTTGACACGAGAGAAAGAGAACAGTATCTATAACTTCAATTTCAATTAGATAGATTCCTTCACTAATGGTGATTTTTTCAGTTCCGCACCAGTAACCTCTATGATGATTTGTGTATAACTTACCACCAATAAAGGCGCTTGCGTCTTCATCGGGCATGCCGGTATCAAAAGTGAAGGACGTGAATCCATATCGTTTCGAGATATTTTCTGGAGCCAGGTCTCCAATCACAATATCTCCTACCAGAAGGTTTTGAAGGGACGATGAACTGCTATTTTTAAAACTAATCTGCAGCGGTGAATCATCCTGAGCAACGGAATTTTCACACCCGCTCAAAAGTGATGATATAAAAACAGCAGACATCAATAAAAATCTATTCAGACTCTTCTTTGTTTGTATCATCTGATTTTTCTCTACTAAAAAAATTTTTGATTAATCCAACAATTTCGGCTGCAACCAGAATAAGAAAGAAGTAGCCAAGATATTCTTTGTAAGTTCCTGCGTCTTCAGGCTTAATAAAAACTGTGTTAAATAACCCCATTATTAAAAAGAGTAACGTTCTGATTATTTGCCAGGTGACTTTCCCGTCAAATTTCATATTGCACCAAAAATAAATTACAATTTTACCATTAAAAGAAACCATTTCAAGTTACAAATCCTTGCACTAAATCGAAATTAGAATTTCTCTTACAAACTAATATTTTCGATTATTAAACCTTATTCTCTTATTACTGGAATAATTTGTTCAATTTATGAAATAGTAAGGGTTCCCGATAAGTGACCATTTTTTAGTATTTGCCTATTGCGTTTAAGATGCCAATATCTTAAATTAATAATCAAGCGGGGGTCGCCCAAAGAAAGAATAAGTTACCGGTAGGATAGTTGAAAACAATTTTCAAAATTTATTCCGCAATCATTCTTTTAATAAGAAAGAACAAGTTTATTTGCCGGGTTCTGTTTGGTATTAAACCGGGTGTAAGCAATTTCGAAAATTATTGGGACTGGACAACACTCCGGTTGAAATCGGTATTAAGAACGCTGGATCTTTCAAATAAAAATATACTTGATATGGGTACCGGACCTTATGCCCTTCTGTCCGTTTATTTAAAAAATCGTTTTCAGATTCAATCCGTTACAGCTGCTGATTATCTTGATAGTATTATTTTCAATGCTGCACTGCAGCCCGGAGCAAAAGGGATAGAATTTATAAAGACCAATCTGTTTGATAATCTGGATGCTAAATTTGATATCATTCTATTCAATGCGCCTTATATTTCTGACAGAGCTGGTAGCCAATTGGGGATTTATGACACAGAACTCTCGCGGGAAAGATGGTCGGGAGGAGAAGACGGGGTGAAAACAATAAGCCGATTCTTATCCGAACTACACAATTTTCTCACTACGGATGGAGTATGTCTGCTTGGAATAAACCATTTCTATCTCAAAGATCAATCTTTAAGGAAAGAGCTTAAAAAATTCCCTCAACTTAATTTATTTTCATATAGTAAAAATCGAGTGACTCACTCAGGAGTATATATTTTGCGAAGGTCAGACTTATGAGGTGTACACGTTGTATTTTACCCGACTCAATTCCGGGTATTTCATTTGATGAAAAAGGCGTATGCAATTTTTGTAATGACAATTTCCCGAATTACAATCCGAAAGGAGATGATTTTCTACAGAAAATCCTGCGTGAAGGATTGCGCGAAAATTCCGGAGCTGATTGTCTTGTAGGTTTAAGCGGGGGGAAAGATAGTACCTACACTTTGCTGAAATTAAAAGAACAATTTGGTATGCGGGTTGAAGCATTCACATATATTCATGAAGGGACTACCGGATTTTCCCTGGAAAACGCGAAAAAAGTCTGCAATCAATTTAGCATTAAACATCATATCGTTTCGCTGAAAAATGAAGCACATCTCAAAACTTTTCACGGATATTTCAAAGCATTCAGTAAATCTCCTTCATCTACTACTGCCGGAATGACATGTGTAGCATGTAAAAACCTGCACATACTTGGATATGATATTGCAGCAGAACGAAATATCCCATTTATCGTTTGGTCTACAAGTCCGCTCGAATACTCACCATTTTTGGCTCTTAAATACAACGGAGGTGAAAAGGAACAATTTAAACGTGAGGGAAATGTTAAAGGAGCGTACTTGCTTCTGAAAGAGATGGTAAATTCGTTTGATTTCCCCAAAACCTTTCTGACAAATTTGAAAACCAGCCTGAACGGATGCCTCGCTGCTTTTCCAACATCGGGATATCTGCTGAAAAAATATCCTGATATAAGTCCGTTATTCTTCTACGAATATCACAACTGGGTTCCTGACGACATAATCGAATATATTACTCAAAATTCCGATTGGCGAGTTCCCGAGGAGATTGATGACTGGCATTCAGATTGTCTTTTTAACTTTTTCAAGGAATATATGTTCCTTCATCTTTATAAAGCAAGCTACACCGATGCTTTCCTCAGTAATCAAATAAGATACGGATTGATTTCAAGGGAGGAGGCTATTATTAAATTGAACAAAAATAAAAAACAGAATAAAGAGGGGATTTTCAGAGCAATTGAATCTCTCGGACTAAATGATTTGCAAAAAAGGATTGATTCTACAGTTTTTACGGAATATTAAAATTGAAGATACTAGGAATTAACGCTTTCGGACAAAATCCTTCAGCAGCACTGGTGATTGATGGTGAATTGACAGGTTTTTCCCACGAGGAAAGATTTAACCGCCTTAAAAACTCGCATAACCTATTTCCATCCTATACAATTACCTGGCTTCTCAATTCGAACAATCTGTTGTTGGAGGATGTCGATTATATCGCTTTTAACTGGGATTGCACAAAGTACCCCTGGAAAAGGGCAAAGCAACTCCTTTCCACCAAAATCAATCTGAGCGGCACAAAAAACAACTACGGGAAATCGGACAACTCTTCCAATGTTTATTCTGCCCTCGAATATCTGCTGAATTATACTCCGGGTAATGTTATAAATAAAATAAAACGTGAATTAAGAAGAAGTGGTCATAAAGGGAAAATTCCTAAAATAGAGTTTGTTGATCACCACCTTTCACACGCCTTTCAAGCGTACTATCACTCACCATTTTCAGATTGTCTGGTTCTTGTGGCCGATGGTCACGGTGAAGAAAATTGTGTTAGCGGCTATTTTGTGGAAGATGGGAGTTTTAAGAAAATCACCAACTATAAAGTACCTTACTCGTTGGGATGGTTTTATGGTGGAATGTCGGCATATCTTGGATTTTATCCTGACAGGGATGAAGGTAAACTAATGGGTCTTGCTGCTTATGGCAAAAAAAGAGCGGCGGAGAATCCTTATCTTGAAGTTATTGATGAGATGATCAAAATTTCTGATAAAGAGTTCGAGTTAAATCCATTCTTTTTCAAAATCGGCGCGAAAGATTATAATTACAGTTACACAAATTCTCTGGTAAAATTTCTTACAGCCATTGATCCTGAACTTCAGCCTATCAGTGTAAATGAAAAAGTGATAAAAGATGGCAATGTAATTAATAAGTATTTACAGGAAAAATATATAGACCTGGCATTTGCAGTTCAGTCAAAACTTGAAGGAGCTCTTAATGCTGTAATCTCGCAAATGGTAGATAGTGCTCCGTTCAGAAACCTTGCTTATGCCGGTGGTGTCGCGATGAATTGCAAAGCAAACCGTGTCATAGCTGATCATCCCGGGATCGACCGACTGTTCGTACACCCCGCCTCATCAGATGATGGTAGCGCGATTGGTGCCGCATTCTATATCGCTAAACACTTCGATTCTCTCCGACATGTGCCCCTAACTCACACACAATATGGAGCTGGTTTTAACAATGACGAGATACAAAAAATCCTAGATAACTGCGGTGTGAATTACCAGAAAACCAACTATATTTCTACTGATGCAGCCAAACTGCTAACCGAGGGTAAAATAATCGGATGGTTTCAGGGTAATGCCGAGATGGGAGCGAGAGCTCTGGGCGGAAGAAGTATTTTAGCCAATCCATTCGAATCCGAAATAAAAAACAAAATTAACTCAAATGTAAAATACCGTGAAATCTGGCGCCCCTACTGCCCTTCGATCCTGAAAGGGAACAGTAAACGATATCTCAATGATTCGGAAGATGCGCGTTTTATGATAGTCGCGGATGAGGCTACGAAAGAATTTGCAGATACAGCACCCGCTGTAGTGCATGTCGATAATACAGTTCGCCCTCAATTAGTGGATAAAGAGGTTCTGCCTGAATATGGTAATTTGATTGAAGATTTTGGTCATCTGACAGGTCATCCGGTAGTTCTCAACACCTCATTCAACGTAAGAGGTGAGCCGATTACAAACAACCCGTACGACGCGATAAGAACATTTTACTCCACAGGGCTGGACGCGTTGGCAATAGGGGATTTCATAGTAAAAAAGAGATAACGAACCCGATTCAGAATTATTGTATCCAGGTTATTATCAGCATTTTCTTTTACAAAGTTTCAATACGGAATTTTGATTCTCTGGTACCTTCTTCATTATAAAGTTGCACAAGGGCGGGATCGTTGTTATATAATCTCCAGAAATACGTTATTTTATCGTAACCATCACCACGCGCCAGCTTAAAACTTTCACATCTCCCATCCTGATAGAAAATCAGCTTGTGCCGATATCTGGTTCGCGGCAGGTTTGATAAATCACCCCCAAAATAAATTTTCTTCCCATCATTCACTTCCTGCTCAAAAGCGTTATGCCATGTGCCATATAAATACCTTAACCAAACCGAACCATAAGCTGAACCGGGTGCGGGCTGAAAAGTATCCTTGTCACTGATTCTTACAGCCGAAACATCCTCCCTGAAACTATTGGCGGAACAACTAATTAAAAGCCAAATTACAACAAGAATAATTATATACTTCAACCTCACACCCTCCATAAAATGTTTCTTTCCTCTTTTTAGGTATAAAAGCAAAGTGCCTGGTAGTTCCTGTGGATTCCAATAAATTATTGTAATTTTTAAAGAAATATTAAGATTCTTTATTTTTAATTGTAGTTTTTGCCGGTAGATACGACTAACCTTTCAGAATACAATAAAATACCAAGCAGCAAAAGTACAGATGTGAAAGAGGAATTTCCGGAAGAGTTAATAACTGATCAAGACATCCTCCGCAAATCTGCTTTATTTGTTGCGATAATAAAGATGACAAGGAAGATTTGTACAAGGAAATGGTTTACCAGTTGTGGAAGTTGTACGGAACTTTAATTTCGGAATAGATCAACATCAAAGATTTCCTGGAATGATAAACGAGGACAATTTTACCGAAATAGAAGCCGGGATGAAGAAAAAAAAGTACGTAAAAACATTATTGTGCTGCTGTTAGCATTGGGGATGGCACTATTAACCATTTTTTTTTACAATGTATTATTTATAAAGCGAGTTTCAGGAGTAAAACAGATTATCTGTCATGAATTCCGTTACCGGCAAGAATTTTGTCTACATTTTTTTCAATTCGTGAAATGCGGGTTTTAGATTGTTTCGGCGCTGTAAAGAAGAGCGTATAACCACGTTGTCTGCCCGGTGTGAGAGAATAAAATGCTTTTTTGAATTTGCTGTCTGATTCAAAAAAATCGAGTAATTCCTGTGGAAATTCCAACTCGTTTTTCTGTTTGAAGTCTACCTGTTTACCCGTCCGTTCATTTTTAATCGCTTCAGAAATATATTGTATGATTGTCTCCCTGCTGCTTTCGACTTCCTCAACAGTATGAAATTTCATATATCTTGCCGACTGCGAATTTTCTCCGGGACTCACAAGCAATTTGTGTGAATCATTTATCAAAACCCCTTTTAGAAAATTTAACGTTGCGCAATCCTTCAAGGTACTGAGCAGGACAATATTCTTGCCGGAATCAGTATAACAAGCCACACCCCATTTCCTCTCTTCAACAAGTTCAGTTTGGTGAAGTATATCTCTCAGGCGGAGCATTACTTTACGCCAGTCATTCACTTTACATTGTGGGGTGTTATAATAATCACATCTGCCGCAACCTGCCTGCAGATATAGGTCAACTTCTGGATTTTGTTTTGCCATTTTATTATCTCATCAAAAAAATACGAGTTAGTTTCATGGCAAAATAAGACTTTACATACATTTATAAAATTAAAAAGTCTTAATGACCGCTAAAACTATTTTAGAAGAATAATTTTCCTTATGAGAGAATTGCGATTATTTTTCGTATCCGTCATCACGAGTCGAACAATGTAAATCCCGGATGTATTCCCAAGAGAATTGTATTTATAATAATGGATGCCTCTTTCCATCTCGCCCAGATTTTCCTGATATATATTTTCGCCTAAAACATTGTAAACCGCAACCTCAACATCAGCGTTTTCAGGAAGTGTATATTTGAATGTAGTTGTGCCATTAAACGGATTCGGGAAATTTTGAGCAAGGGCAAAAACCAATGGTGGATCGCTGCTAATAGATGTTGGACCCGCGTAGGTTAATTTCCGAACCTCACTATAAATACTTTCACTTGCAAAATTTACTGCTTTCAATCTCCAATGGAAATCACCGGAAAAACTAAAGGAACTATACTCAAGTGTATCTGAAAATACTTGCAGGATTTCCGGATTTTCAAACTGGTCTGATTCTGAAATCTCAAATTGGTAGTACATGTTGTACGGGATACTTTTTTCCCAACTGAAAACAACACTTGAATCAACAATCACCGCATTGTTTTGAGGATATAATGATTCCGGTGCTGAAGGAGATGCGTTAAACGCAAGTGGTGATTGAGTAACGTACAATTCTCCATAAGGATTTGCGGCATATAAATAGTTCTCGGAATCAAAATAACATAACTCTACTCCCTCAGGAATTTGGGAACCGATGTCCTGCCAAATATCATCCTCTCCAAGCAACCATAGTGTGGTACCGTTTATGACAGCTAACTGATTATCACCACTAAATTGAATATCCTTTATTTCGGTAAAACTTTCGTTAAGTGGATGCCAATGATTTATTGAGAGATTATTATACAACAATCCCTCGCTATTAGCTGCAAGAATATTCTCGAAGTTATCAACACAGAGCTTAACAATTAAGGAATCTGAAAGTCCATCATTTAGCTTTGAAAAATGTTGTGTGCTTGCCGGATAATGGAATACACCAAAATCATTACCATACCCGTCTGAAAAAGTAGTGAATACTCTTTCTCCTTTTGATATAACCATATCGGATCCAATATTTCTCGGCGCACCTGTATAGTACGGTCCAGCTTTCCATGTTGAGCCAAAATTATCAGTGTACCAGTAGCCGTCAATCCAATTGGAGGCAAACGGTTCATACCGGCATATCGAGACCCTATTGTTCCTTGCAGCTATAACCATACCGTAAGCGAATCCATCAAAAAAACCCCTTCCGCTCCAGGTTTCACCTCTATCACTGGAAAAATAATAAATCCTGCCGCAGCCTTGCGCAAACATCATGGAATCCTTCAATATAAAACTTCCTGAACCGGCGCAGAATATTTCCGGATCAAGCTGTGACCACTCCCTGGTTTGAAAATTTTGCTTGAAAAACCCTTTTGATGTGTTATAAAATATATCACCGTCATTATTAAGCAATATCTTTCCCGGTGAAGCTTCCATGATCCCTTTACCGGATATATTTGCAGAGTTCACATCCAACTCATACAATATTTGTGAAGTACCACATAATATTTTATCAGATACAAATTCTACACATTTTGTAGAGATCCCCTCGAGAGCGGTATTGTATAGCTGCCAGGCCCAAGTAGCTTCATTAAAATAATAGAGTCCCAGTTTAGTTGTCATGTAAAGAACTGATTCGAAAGAATAAAATTTTACACGCCCCAGGTTTTCCACATCGACACCATTATTCAGGGGCTGCCACTCTTCTCCTCCATCCGTTGAATAGTAAAAGGAATTAAAGGATTGAACCAATAAAGTATCAGCCGATTTAGCAAAAATAGTATATAGATAGGTATCATGAAAACGGGCACTATCAATCTCGGACCACGTCTCGCCCAGATCGTCCGAGTGATAAAAGCCATAGTATCCTGAAATAAAAAGCTCGTCTCCAGCAGAATCTATGCTTTCTACAAAAATGTGAGCGGGTGGGTCTAAAATATTTACATACACCCAACTTAAACCATTATCTGTGGAACGTAAAAGATGGCTACCATACGCTTTAAAGATATCACCTGATGACAGTAAAGTTACATGGGATCCTCCCTCATCTGAAATGTAATTCCACGAAAGCCCGTTATCTGTGCTTGAATAAAGCGCACCCATTAAATTTAGTAAAATTTCACCATCATGAGTTTTAAGAATATACCGGGTTCCATTATTTCCAGAAGAATTTGTTCCGTAAATAACGGGAGTCCATGTTTGCCCCGAGTTTTCAGATCGGAAGAGAGAACCCCTTTTTGTCCCCGCTAAAATGATACTATCGTTGATGGATAAAATTTCAACTACTTCCGCACGGGATGGAGGATTTAATTTTTCCCATACAACTTGTGGAAATATTAATGCATTGAGTAGTAAAAAAAGTAAAACAGATTTCATAACATTGCCCTATTTTCTAATGCTTGTCTGCAAGATTTTCTTGAAATTGATAACCTGGAAGACACGGTGACAATTTAATTTTCAACTCTGTAAAGTGAAACGGGTAGTTCTATGAAAGATATTTAGTCTACTTCAATAGAATAATTTTTTTCGTTAATGTTTGTTTTTCCTGTCCTGATATCGTCAACCGGAATATAAAAATACCTGAGCTATTTCCTACCGAGTTGTATTTATAGTAATGGATGCCTCTTTCCATCTCGCCCAGATTTTCCTGATAAATAATTTCACCTAAAACATTATAAACCGCAACTTCTACACCAGCGTTTTCAGGAAGTGTATACTTGAATGTGGTTGTGCCATTAAAAGGATTGGGGAAATTCTGCGCAAGGGCAAACTCCAAAGGCATGTGATCATCCACTGTAGTAGTTTCAAAATACTTAAATTTTCTAACATCACTATATTGGCTTTCCCCGGCAAAATTTTCACCTTTTACACGCCAGTAATATGTAGTGTATTCTTCAAAAAAATCGAGTTTCATGCTATCACGGAATGTGGTAAACACCATTTTATCCGTGAAATCCTCAGATGTTGATATTTCAAGGGTATTGTTGGTCACATAACCCAGATTATTCGTCCATTTAAAGATAATTTCAGGATTAAAAATCTCTTCGTTAACGCTCGGGTAATCAAGAGTAGGTGAGATTGTTGTTTCCTCAACCCTCAATGGCGTCTCACCGCGATATACCTCACCCCTGTTATTGATAATATTCGGGTAATTTTCTTCATCCAGTTTGATATGAACGATTGGTCCTAAATCTTCGGTATCGATTTGCTGCCACAGTTTATTGTTGTCGTAGGTGTATAGTTTATTATCGCTCACTACTGCAAGAAGGTTTCCGTTACTTGACTGGATATCAGTAACAGCGGTTAACTCCGGATTGATGATTTTCCACGGATCCGCCTCCACACTACCTTCCCATAATCCTTCCGGTGTTCCCGCAAAAATGTTCCGTTTGTTATCGACACCAAGTTTGATACTGGAAATATCTGTTAAATTTGTATTGAAAACATGTACATTTTTTTCTGCAGGTTTCTGCCAAAATATCCCCATTTTTTCATGATGAGCCCAATCAAAAACTGAAATAACAAACGTGTCATCTCCAAGATTTACAATATCATTGAAATCAAACAGTCCAAAATCAGAATACTCTTGTTCTACTCTGCTCCAGGTTGCACCATTGTTTTCAGAAAAAAAGAATCCATCCACCCATATTTCAGAATATGGATCAAATCTCGACATATAAAACCCGGAGTTGATTGCTGATGGTATAATTGATGTAACATATCCGTCATTGGTACTTTTTTCAATCCAGCTTGCGCCATTATCTTCAGAGGCGTAAAAGACTTTTGATTTGCTCTGAGCGATTATAACGGTTTCATTTAGGGAAAAGTCGGTTGCGCCTTCGGGGAAAATTTCCTCTCCGAGTAATTCGGCATTAAAGGTTTCCAGATCATATCTGAAGAAGCCTTGGTCACTGTTCACAAATAGATATCTATCATTTTTAAGTAACGATTTTCGGGGGAAATAATCTGAGACTCCTTTACCAAGTCTTACCGATCCTGATTCATCCCCGACAAACAAACCGTAGTTTGTCGTATAGCAAATTTTGTCTTTAACAAAAACGAGTTTCTTGATATTCACATTCTTTACATCTTCGTTTAGGAGGTTCCAGGCACCTGCTAAATTATCGGAGTAATATATTCCGGTCAATGTTGAAAGATAGGCTCTTGATCCATCGAAAAATGTTAGAATTCTTACATATGTATTCGGTGCGAGTCCAGATTTATTTTCTGTCCAGTTTATACCGTCATCAGTCGAATAAAACACACTTTTGTATGTTGTAAGGAGTAGAGTTGATCCGCCCAATGATGAGATATCGACAAGGGTAGTGTTTGATAATTCCGGGGTGGGAACTGGGACCCAACTTTGACCCCCGTCTGAAGAATAATTAAGAAACTTATCTCCCCATAAAAATAATCTGTCTTCAAACGATTTCAGTCCGGTAATAGTATTATCGAAATGTTTTAGCAATTGCCATGTATTACCCTGATCTGTGGATTTGTATAACACTTTATCACTAATGGCAAATAAATCAGAATTGACTGACGTAAATCGATCGCAGTATATATCCGAAGGGACATAATTCCACGAATGACCATTATCCTCACTCTCGAACAGTCCATTCATATGCACAGAGTTTATGACAGCAAATATTTTACCATCAGGAGTGCGGGTAAAACCTGAAACACCCTTATATGTATCGGGTGAATATTTAACCGATTTAACTGTTTTCCAATTTTTACCGGCATCCTCGGAGAGAAAAATTGAGCCTTTTTTTGAACCAGCCAGTAGCGTGGTTTCATTGACAGCAAAAAGCGCACTGATATTTGATATGAATGGAGATTCAATTTTCACCCAGTTATTCTGTGAAAAAAAAGAAAAAATGAAGAGCAGAAAAAGAAAAATAGATTTCATAACATCCCCTCTAAAAAACCTGCTATATTATAACGTATTCAAAGGTAAATAGCACTAAAAAAAAGAGGTCGAAATCTTGTCAACTCACTATTTTGGAAATATTTTTTAATTACAACATTTAAGTGTAACTTTTCCTGCGCAAAAGCATATTATGGTTAAAACAGTTAGTTAATGACAGATTTTCAAAAAATATATAAGCTCTATTCCGCAGATATTTATCGTTTCGCGTATTATCTGTGTAAGGATGTACATGAAGCGGAGGATATAACCGCTGAAACTTTCGCGAGAATTATATCGGGTAAGTCCCCCTTAAAATCCGAGACAGTTAAAAGCTATCTTTTTACCATCGCGAGGAACTTATTTCTCGAAGGACTCAGGCGTAAGAAGCGTGAACAGAATGCTGATCGCAAGAATTCAGTTGACATGGTTGATCCTGAAACCTCACTAAACGAAAAGGATGAACTGAATGCGCTGCAAAGATATCTCGATATTTTTGCCGAATCAGATAGAACAGCGCTTCTGCTTAGAGCGGAGGGGTTCAGTTATCAGGAAATCGCGCAGACACTTTCTTTATCGCTCGCGTCAGCAAAGGTAAAAGTACACAGAATGCGACTAAAACTCGCGGAATGGAGAGCTAATCGTGAAAAATAATAACAGGTAAAATAAATGGAACAGATTTCAAAAGAAGTTATAATCGATCTTCTGCCGGTGTACATTTCGGGGGAAGCCAGCAATGACACAAAAAAACTCGTTGAAGAATACGCGAAATCGGATAGCAGCATAGCAAAAATTATTACTACCGGTGAAATACCTTTCGAACAAATAGCACCCGAAAGAAAAGAGAGTGATGATTTGGAAAAGAAGACTATTCAAAAAATTCAACGAAATATTAAAAAGAAAATTGGCCTGGTGATTTCCGGGACTGCATTACTTCTTATGATACCATTTATCGCGATGCAATTCGATTCAGGTGTGAATTGGAGTGTCTTTGATTTTCTGGTGATGGGTACGCTCGTTTCAGTTACTGGTTTTGTGTATGTGTTCATATCGGGACTTTCGGATGACAGGTTGTATCAGATTGCAACGGCAATCGCTTTTCTTACCGGCTTTCTTTTGATTTGGGTAAATCTGGCTGTAGGATTTATCGGCTCGGAAAGCAATCCGGTAAACTTGTTGTATCTCGGTGTACTTGCGACAGGAATAGCAGGCGCAGGTATGGCAAAATTTAAACCTGCCGGGATGTCGCTGGCACTTTTCTCGACCGCATTTGCTCAAATGCTTGTACCGGTATTTGCTTTACTTGTTTCACCGGCAGCACTGAATGAACCGCCGGGAATAGCAGGTATAATACTCTTAAGCGGTTTTTTCGCCGGATTGTTTGCCATTTCAGGATTATTATACAGGAAATCACTCAGGCAGGATTTGTTGAAGTAGAATTGATACCCTTGAATATAAACCAGAAACCGATTACAAGTTCGAAGAGTGCGCCTGATGCAAAAAGTACCGATTCGAGGGTTATCAACTTCTCCGGTAGTAAAATATTTAGAAGCGAAATAAAGATCATGGAAACATAGGTAATTATCCCCCACACAGATAAAGAAACGGGAATCAGACGAGCGATTAGAAACAGGATAAAAAACAAAACGCCACCCACGCCTACGAAGAAAAGGATAATATCAAGACCGGCAACACGTAATTCGAATAATACAGTTAATATTTGCTGAAACTCCATCATTGCAGTAAGTTCTTGCCGCTTTATCAAGTATATCGGGAGCAGTCCTCCGAACATTGTGACAACAACTCCCAGAATTGCTTCGCCAAATCTGAACAAGAAAGCCAAAGAGGCAATGTTTTTATTTACATCTTTAACAATCCTAAAAAGTGAGTATGAAAGCAGGATAACCAGAGAATACATCAACAAATCACTTATAATCCCCAGGTTATAGATCAATTGTTGAGCGTTGATGTTAACGATAGTTTCGGATGTATTGTCTGAAACGATTAGCCGGGTATCAACCAACACAACTTTCACCATCCCGAGGAGAATAATTATGATGTAGGTAAACCCTGCAGTTTTAACGCTATTTTTATTTTGTACCATACCCCTAAGATAGTTATAATTTTATAACTATATCAGTCTGACTCAAATAAAAAAACTCCTCTGTTTTTTGCCAAACATTCTTTTCTGATTTGTTCAACTACATCCTGATGAAACTCATCTTCTATACTTTCAAGAATATTATTGCACATTTCAAATTCACCCAAATTACGGTGAAGCTCGGCTTTTAGTAAAATCAAATCAATGCTCGTTTTGTTTTCAAGGAGTTTGATCAGCCTATGTCTGTTCTGGATGTTGTACTCAATAATATCTTCATTGAGTTTTTGTTCTTGTCCCCAACGAATAAAGTCGTTGATTTCCCACAATAGTTTTTTTCTGATGAATATCTCTTCATCCCCGGAGGTAAAAAGAGAATCAGCAATAACTTCCATATAAACAGAAAGATCGGGTTGTTCTGCCTGTGGAACGGATAAGAATTCAGGCGGGCGGGGTTGTCCGATTTCAAATTCGCCGATCGGTTTTTGATGCTCAAAACAGTATATTTTTCCACAATATGTACATTTCGTAAGAAGGGGATACTCGGGAAGCATTGGGGCGTAACATCTTCCATCAGAAAAAAAATCAGCACCAAATGTATTGCCGCTTAATAAGCTTAGCACATAAACTTTTGTTTTACAATCAGGACACTCATAATAAATATCAGGACCGGGGAGCATAAATCTTCCATTTAACTAAAAAAAAGGGTACCTTAAAATACTAATCCTCAACAACATATTTTTCGACAATATTCTTCCAAACTAAATAACCTTCTCCATTCAGATGTAAACCGTCAAAAGAGTATTTCATATCCAAACTATGCGATGAATCAATAAAATGCTTATGCAAATCGATGTATAGTATTTTATATTTTGCAGCAAGTATTTTTAACCTCTCGTTTAGTGTTTGGATTGAATTGTTGTTTCGTTCCGGACGGCTATTAGTTGGAAGAACACTTTGAATATATATTTTAGTTGAAGGTGAAGTCTGTTTTATCTGCATCACTATTGCCTCATAATTGCGACAAATATTTTCAATACTCGTTCCCAATGCGATATCATTAATTCCGATATTGATAAAAATTTTTTCCGGTGAAGATTCAGTTACTTCATCCAATCTTTCGAGTAATCCTTCAGTATTATCTCCTCCAATTCCACGATTTTTAACATATGGATTTGAGAAAAGTTCTCCCCAATTACCACCTTCAGTTATACTGTCACCGAGGAATATGATTTCATTTTCATCATCAGGAGAAACTAAGAACAATGATACCCGTTCTTTCCAGGGTCTATAATTTTTATAGTACCAGCTCGTTGAAGCTTTTATTGCTTCTTCATCCGCTAGACCCGTTTTATTAAGCAAATAGTCCAGACCACCTTTTTCACTTATAATATATACGAAGAAAAGTAAAATAATTGTATTTGTTGCAAAAAGTACTGATTGAAAAATTTTCATGGAATGATCGTCATTAAGAGTTCAACAATAGATGGAATAATAATTTTAGTTTTCTTTGTACCCTCAATATTGAGGAACAGCTTAAAGTTCCTTCAACTATTTTAGTTTAGAATTATTTAATTAAAACCATTTTTCTACCAAGCGAGGTCAGCTCCATACCATTATTATCGAATACCTGCAGCTTTGTGAAATATATACCGCTTGAGAGATTATGGCCATCAAATTCTACTGAATGGACACCCCGAGAAAGGTTTTTTTCACATAAAGTCGCTACTTTTTCTCCTCTTATATTAAAAACCTGAAGCCGAATAAATGATGAGGTCTTTAATTCAAACTTAATTCTGGTAACAGGATTAAAAGGATTGGGATAATTTTGAAACAACTTGTAGCCAAGATCAGACTGCTGATCGTTATCCAAACTTGTAGGTCCAGCGATAATGGGGATTGATTTGTAGTACCCGTTTGGGTAATAAAATGTTGTATCAGTAAGACTTAATTCACGCATACCAACTCTAAAAAAAAGAGTATCACCCGGAAACATATTTTCCGGTTCGGGCAGCTCAATAGTCAGACGTAAATTTACGAGGTCGAAACTGCAGGTTTCAATAACTGTAGAGTCACCGGTAGATTTTTTTATAAATACATCGGCCCAAATTTTATTGAGAAGAGGTTCCCAGACTACTGGTTTCAATACAAATTCAAATTCAATCTCTTCATCAAGTCCAATTCTTATTGGATCGTAATAAAAAGTTTTTGGCTCCAGACTAACCAGACTTGCAGGTTTTACTACATCATCAACCTTCATTTGCACCAGTGAATAAATGTTTCCACCTCCCGAATAGATACTGTAATCGGCATAAGAATCATTAATGTAAGTTACGCCAATTCCATCTGTAAAATCGACATAATAGGTATAGTATTGCCACGGATCAGGTGTCATGTAAAAGAGGTTCTTATATACGCGCATACCATACCATTGTGAAGCATTTGACTGTTTCGTTTTCATAGTAAAATCAGCTTCGACAAGATATTTGAAGTTTATTACAGAATTATTGGGCAGATTAAAATCGAGTGAGTCATTCGGATACATATGTAAAACATTCGCTTCATTATCGTAATAGTAGTATTCACCCCACTGCTGTAAATACTGCTTACCATTATACTCTTTTACATAAATTAAATGCTTTTGCAGATAGGAGTAATCATGATATGTGTAATTTTGAGTAAGCGTGTATTCATCCAATAAAAATAAAAGTCTATCCCCTTCGGAATGGGGGTAGAAGTTTTGCGCAGAAACTATAACCGGAAATATGATCAAAATTAGCAGGAATTTCATGATAGCCCTCACCGTGATTTTATCAGGTTGTACTAAAATAAATCTTTTTTAACTCAAATTACAGGTCATTAATTTGATGATAATTTCACAAAAAATCACCTTTTATATTCACATCTGTTTGTTTGAATAACTTACCGACAGAGTTTAATGCTCCATGCGAAAGTCCGGTCAGGAAATGTTTCCGGGATAAGTATTCGGCTTCGCTTTTTAACTCGGGATATTTTTTCACCATCCGCAGTACAAATTTGAGCGCGTTCACCTTCACCGATGCCTGCTTATCCGGTTGCTGAAAAAGCTTATAGCAGATATCATAAAACTCCCCTTCCTGCTCATCATTGAGATTCATATTTGATAGAATCTTGATTATTTCTCTCTGGTGACCATCTTTTTTTTCGGGTAAGACCGAAATAAAACTATTGATACTTTCTCTCAGTCTTTCGTCATTACGCTTCATGCCGCTTGCGATAAGATACGCGGATCGCCAACTTATGGGTTCAACATCACCAAGAGCCAAATGAATCAACTGACTTAAAGAGCCGGGGTTCTTTTTGATATATTTAACCTGATCTCCCTGATAAGAGTTGATCAGGATTTCTTCTATTTCTCTTACCACATTTGTCACGTTTTTACCTGATAATCAGAAAACCACTGCGGGATTATTCCCGCAATGGTATTAAGAAAATTCAACTTCGTTTTAGTATCTGTTTCCAGCGGCTGAATCTACCGGAAACGCTTCGTTGATCAGAGCAATATCGCTTTCGGATAAAATGATATTTGCGGCACCAACGTTCTCTTCAAGATATTTGATCCGCTTCGTACCCGGTATGCTTACAATATCTTCACCCTGCGCCAACACCCACGCAAGCGCGAGTTGAGCCGGGGCAACTCCTTTGTCTTTAGCGATCTCTTCAATTTTTTCCACAAGTTTGAGATTTTTAGCGAAGTTTTCTCCCTGAAATCGCGGGTTGCTTCTTCTCCAGTCACCTTCGGGTAAATCTTCAAACTTTTTAAACTGTCCGGATAAAAATCCTCGACCAAGAGGACTGTACGCTACAAAACTGATTCCCAATTCTCTTGTTGCTGCCAGAATTTCTTTTTCAGGTTCCCTGCTCCATAATGAATATTCGGTCTGCAATGCGGTGACAGGATGAATTTTCGAAGCGCGGTTTATCTGATCCGGATCAGCCTCCGACAACCCGATATATCTTACTTTACCCGCTTCAACTAATTCAGCCATAGCACCTACTGTCTCCTCAATCGGCACCTGCGGATCGACTCTGTGCTGATAATAGAGATCAATAAAATCAACACCAAGTCTTTTCAGGGAAGCGTCGCAAGATGTGCGGACATATTCGGGTTTACCGCTCAAACCCAGAAAATCACCTTTTTCGTTACGTTGAACACCAAATTTGGTAGCGATGATCGCTTTGTCTCTTCTATCTGAAAGTGCCTTACCAACTAAAATCTCGTTTGTAAAAGGACCATACATATCCGCGGTGTCGAAAAAATTCACGCCCAAATCAATCGCTTTATGAATAGTCGCGATCGATTCTTTATCATCCTGACTTCCATAAAAATCGGACATTCCCATGCAACCCAACCCGATAACGGAAACATTTAATTCACTTTTGCCTAAGACGCGATACTTCATCCATTAACTCCTTATTTATGGTTTTTATGGAAAATACGAAATTATATTTATGAAAGACTTTAATTAATATTTTTTATTAAATAGCTTTGATATCCCAAAATCACCAATATCTTCCAGAATAATTTCTATGCTCTCAATTTTCCGAAATTTTTCATGATTCAGGGAAAGATTCAAATAGTTAAATCCCGCGCTACTCGTTTTACTAATAGTACCATCAACTTTACTGATTGTAAGTCCTTCACCCTTATCATTGACCGCGGTTACGAATTCTTCCGATTGATCATTTTTGAACATATAATTTGCATCCCGCCCAGACATAAATCCTATTGTCCGGGAAGAATCGAAATAGTCAAGAATATTATAGAACATATAGGGATGAATAGCTGGAAGGAATTCGAGTAAAAAAGTGTGATTATTCTTATGTATATCGACCATCACTTTAATGCTCTTTCTTTCCGGATGCCCTTGCATTAATGATTCAAATTCTTTGATACCTTTGATGATGTCAGGCAATTGGGAATCATGACAGATAATTCTTGGTGTTTCAAATTTTGTCGCATTGGATGTATCGTTAATATCAATTATTGACAGACTTTTGCTTAAATCTGAAGACCGTGAATCCTCACTATTCTTAGCCCGATTTTCGATCAGCTCATTCTCATCTGTTGTCTTTATCCCCAAACCATTTTTATCCGGAAAAGGGAATCCTGATTTAAATTCTATCAGAATGTTAAGCAACCTGAATAACCCCCAGCCCCCCAATGCGGCAATTAAAAACAGGTACATTATCAGGTCATTCATATCTTTGATATTATAAATTTTTTCAGAGTTGAAGTAGAAAATTGAAACTGCCCCGAAAATGAGGAAGAGACCATAAGTTACTTCTCTGGTAAATTTAGAGAAGTTCTTTCTTCTTTCGGCCTCCAGATTGTCGAGGTGTTTTTGGTAGCACTCATGTGAACAGAACCCTATTTTAGTTTTTCCCTGCTTAGTCTGCAAACTGTTAAAACAGAGTGAACAAATCGGACTATTACAAGTTTTACATCTGTATATAGCTTTATTGTTTTTATGATTTACACATGACTCCATCAAAAATACCCACCACTGAATAATGGTTCATTATAGTAAAAAAATGATTTATATATCAACAGAACTTTATTTCTTTCAACAGGCATTATTTCTAATTATGAATTAAATAAGAAAAAGCAGCACTAATGATACCAAAAATAAAGCCGGCAATATGAGATAAATCTACAAATTGTTGAACATGTCATAAAAGTTTATTGTACCATTAGCCGATATATATATCTCATTATGAATCTCATCGAGAAAAACAACTCTATCTTCATCTTCAAGTAAATATATCACCGGGATTTGCTCCTGTGAATCGAGTTCATCACGCAATTCTGACTCAAATTGGAATATCCTGTCAATCCTGGAGAAGTCCTTGAACTTAACCGTGTAGAGATAGTATGAAATTTTATTTTTATCATTTCTTACAAACTTTTTGTCAATGAGAGCGGCAAAAGAGAGATAACCAAATTGTAAAAACAAAATCTCCTTATATCGTTTATAGAGAAACCTTATCTGCGTTCCCGAGAGTCCAAGAAACAAGGCTAGTATATAATAAATCACAAGATTTAGGTTGTGTGCCTGATATCCACTGATCCTTGCCCGAAATGGTTTGCCGATGACAAATTCAACAGTTACATCACTACCCAACTCGGGAGACTCGTTAAAACCGAAGCAGACTGCATTTAATAAGCCTAGTTCAGGGTGCTCGTAGGTAAACTCTATTTCGTAGATTTCTGTATATTCCCCTCCGTAAAATGTTGGTTCAACGAGTGTTACTCTACCATAAGCGTAGTCTAACGCACCGGTAAAATCATACGCTTTTTTTATATTGGAAGGAACGTCAAAAATTAAGAGTGCCGTAATTACAGCAATTAAAGCTGTAAAATTAATCTGAACTGCTTTATCAGCAAAATAGAAATAGAGCTTTACTCCGATATTGGCTCCCCTCGGAGGCAGCGAGAAGTTGTTTATTATTGAGTCTCTTCTTTCAAGTTTTTTCATATGATAAATTATATAACTAATTCTATAATTATAGCCAGTGAATTTTACTTAATTCTATCTAACCAACTCCGGCGAAAGATAAACCATGACCAGGTTCATTATAAGATGAACTATAAATGTGCTTTCAAAGCCATATTTTTTATACAAATAACCTAATATTATTCCGATCGGGAAGACCTGCAGTGCCTTTACCCATACCGGTTCTAACGAAAGTAAATGTCCCATTGTCCATACCGCGGAAGTAATTAAAACAGCTATCAGATATTTCTGCTTGCTTTTCAGGAAAAACGCAAGTGTGTTCTGCATCGCGAGCCTGAAAACTATTTCCTCCAATAAGGATATTCCAATCAGACTGCACAATAATGGAATTGTAAACTGACTCGAGAAAGACATGTTTTCTGCTGTAACCTCCAGGTCTTTCAAGATTGAGGAGAGTTCTGGTCCGGTAATTTTAAACAGAAGAAAAGAATAAACAACTACAACTATTGATGCGATAAGAATGGATAAAGCAAAACTTCTAAGAAAGTTCGGTTCAATATTAGCTGTTTTGCCTCTGAAGTAACGAATTAAAGGAAAATTGGTAATTCCAAGTCTTGCGGTCATTGTCATTCCAACAACAACAAAAACTATAATTTTCAGGAAATTGAGCAGATCAATAATAATCGCAAGTACAACATTCAATGGACTTAGCCCAACAGAGAACAGAAGCATGGTAATTTCAACAAGAACAAAAAATATTGCGATAGCCGCACCAAAACGAATGTATAATTTACGTTTTGGCTCCCTGAAATAAAGTACGACGCACCAAATTAAAAAGGCAACCGTCATCAAGGAATAAAATCCGGTTAGTAAATGTGCCATTCAGCCCCCAAATTATTCAACTAATTTTTCAAATCGATTATGATCGATATAATCAAACATAAATATCTGCACCTTCTTCCCAAGTACATTTTTCTCAAGGAATAAACGGAAACTTCTCAGTTCCACCAGTGTTGATTCCTCTTCCCAAAATTCATTGGGGATTGGCAAAAATAACACCAGACTATTATCCATTATCGCAAGTTCACCATATCTGGGTTCATCTCCCTCAAAATAGCCGAGCAATTCGAGCGAATTTCCGAAGACCTTTACCAGTTCATGAGACATTCCATCCTGATAATAGAGTTCATGAGGAGCATCACCGAAATACATCACATTCATCGTAAATTCATCTTTTACAATATGGATTCCGTACCCTATCACAAATAATTGTAGAAATCCAGCGAACCCGAAGATAATTGCCTTTTTTCCCGTAATAAACTCCATCCCTTTTTTACGGATTTTCTCCAAAGAATCTCCAATCAATACTTCGGTAAGGACAAATCCGTTTATCCCGAAAACAACCGGAAATAAAAAGAACAAAAACGATGGAATAAACTCCACTCTGAAAAACAATGGGATTGCCAACAATAATAGATTTACTATCAGCGATAAAAATAGGATTATTCTGGCTTGAACATCCTTTTTGAAAAAGGTAAGATTCTCATAGAGCAGAATCCCGGTAGCCAATGGACCTCCCAGAAAGGAAGCCCAAAATATCGACTTCGAAGTGTAAACTTTCATTTTAGCATTGCCCTCTGTAATACTTTATTAAATATCACCTCTTTTGAACATTTTTTACGTCAATAAAAACAATGAATATTATTCATCTTTCTTACTCTTTAATTCTACACCGCAAGAGGAACAATATTCAAAATGAGCATAATTTCTCTGACCGCACGCCGAACAATTTTTAAAAAGTAATAATCCGCAGTGTATGCAGAAGTTAGGTTTATTATCGGTATCCTTGATCAGGTGATAATCTTTTTCGCACGACGGGCAGGAGTGCAACTGATACGACTTAAATGCAGTACTATACTGAATTGTATCAACACGTTCTTCCATCGATTTCTGTAATTCAGCTTTTTTTCTATCGAAATAGATTGTAATCTGCTTAATGAGATAATATCCCACTACAACGGTAACAACAATTCCAACAATATATCGCACATATCCGCCATAGCTTGGAAGATAAGGTACCAGACCAATAAAGAATAGATAGAGTGAGAAGAATACAACGCCCCAAACAAACGCTTTAAATTTAGTGTCCCGATACTTCATGAAAAGGAACAGACCCAATACCAGGATTGGAAGTGTAAATACAAGTCTGATTAAAAATATTTTGAGTCGGTAGGTTCTTAAATCAGCGTTAAACTTTTCTTCGGCGATCTCTACTTGCGCATTTAATTCTGCGTAAATAAGTTTTTCCTGCTGCCTGAGTGACGCAAGGGAATCACCAAGCGTGTTAATTTGCGTCTGCCATGATGAACTGATTTCATTGAGTTCATCAAGTTTTTTTAATTTGGCTTTTATTTCGGGGTCCTGATTAGGATCGCCAATAGTTTCTCTGGTCTTGACCCAATTATTAAAACTTTCTTTTTCAGAGTTATAGTTGCTAACCGCAGAGGCGAGACCGGATTCCAGTTGACTCAGTTTTTCCTTCAATTCCAATCGTCTGGAATCGATTGCCGAGCTTCTGTTTTTAATAATTTCAATCTTTCCTGTGTCTTCATAATCTGTATAAACCGGAGAAACATACCAGTTATCGAGATCATCAAGAACCTTATTCCCGAGAGCACTGAGAAATCCGCCCAAAATAAGCGCTATAAAAAAGTGAACAATACGGGAAAAATTTTCTATTCTTCTGCTGGAACCCTGAATAGACTTCATAAAGACCCTCTTAGATTATTTTTGACTTTAAGCAACATGTCACTTGAAAAACCGGGGAAAATAAATAATCGCCCAAAAAAAAGACCGGCATGCCCTATAATATAATAATTTTAATTCAAATCCGCATTATCCTTGCCGTGCAAATGTATCAGGCTAGTATTTAAAAAATACTGTTTTTTAACAAAGGAGTAAAACAATGGGAAATGATGCAACAGAAAACATTTTAATAAAACTCTTTTTAGTTATGTATACTCAATTTTCACAGGTAGTTATTTTGTTAAATGACCAATTAAACCCCGAAATATAATACCATGAAAAGGCAGTACCGAATACCAGTAAAGTCTCCCCATAATGCCTCTGGGTCGGAAAGTAGCAGATTGAATTAATATATTATCAACAATCTTAAACTCCAGCCAGGCTTCTCCGGGCAATTTCATTTCCGCGAACAGTAGGAGCCGTTTTTCTTTTTTGCTGGAATAAAGAACACGCCAGAAATCGAGTGTATCACCGGCTTGTATAAAGTTTTTATTGGTTCGACCTCTTCTTAAACCCACACCGCCAAAAACTTTATCAATGAAGCCTCTGATTTCCCAAAGCCAGTTTGCGTAATACCAACCGGTCTCACCTCCAATCTCCCAAATTTTATTTAGACAGGCGATTTCATCGGCAACATGTTTTTTACGAATATCCTTAAAACATCCCATATCCGGGACTTTAATATATTCCGATATTTTGAAGTTCATCCTGCCGCTTATCATAGAATCCTTCCAGCTGGAGACTATTTCATTTTGTTCAATCTTACTAAAAGCTCTTTGAATGCTTTCTCTATAGGAGAGTGGCTTTATATCAAGCTGTTTGATCAGGTCATTATTTTCCGCAACAACCTCAATTTTCATACTGTCAACTAATGAAACCGCGAGTTTAAAAGTTGTAGAGGTTATAAAGTACAACCAGTAAGACGATAATTTTGGTGTCATTACAGGTACTGTAAAAACAAATCGTTTAAGACCACGGGCAGCAGCGAATTCCAGAAGCATTTCTCTGTAAGTAAGAATTTCGTTTCCTGCAATATCATAACTTTTGTTAAAGAAATTTTTATTATTTAATATTTCGCTCAATATCCTGATCACGTCAGAAATACCAATAGGTTGGCATTTGGTATTTAACCAGCTTGGCGCTATCATAACAGGTAATTTTTCAACAAGATCGCGTATTATTTCGAATGAAGCACTGCCGGAACCTATTATTATCCCGGCTCTTACAGAGGTTAAAGCATAATTCCCCTTACTTAATTCGATCTCTACATTTTTTCGTGAATCAAGGTGTTTCGAAAGATTTTTAGAGTTCGCAATACCACCAAGATAAATCACCTGCTTTACAGTGGTGTCGGAGAGAGCTTCTCTGAAATTAACAGCGGATATCTTTTCCAACTCCGCGAAATCCCTTGAAGTCGACATCGAGTGGACGAGGTAAAACGCAAATTCGAGATCAACAGGAATATTTTTTAGAGTTTCCGGATTGATTAAATCGACTTCAATTACCTCAATATTATTTTTAAGGTTTTCCTCCGGATGAAATTTGTTTTTATCCCTTACCGCGCATACCACATGGTAGCCCATATCAACCAGCACTGGCAATAATCTTTTACCAATGTACCCTGTGGCACCTGTTAGCAATACTTTTAACTTAGAGTTTTCCACATTATTTCAGCTGATTAAAATTGAATTCACTATTTATTTTTCGGCTCACGTAAAATCTTTTCCATTTTTTTGCCTTTCGCAAGCTCATCAACCAGTTTATCGAGATACCTCGTTTTTCGGGTAAGTTGATTTTCTATCTCTTCAACCCGGTATCCGCATATCACTCCGGTAATAAGATCTGCGTTTGGATTCAAATTTGCCTCATCAAAAAAGACCTCAAAAGTAACTTTTCTTTCAATCAGCTCTTCAAGCTTTTCCTTATCAAAGCCGGTCAGCCATTCTATTACCTGATATAATTCATCTATTGTGCGTCCCTTTTTTTCAACTTTCGTAACATAGTGGGGCCAGACTGATGAAAACGTCATTTTTGCAATACGGGCATCATGTTCGGGAGTAGTTGTCATAAATATCTCGATTCTGTTTATATTGATTTTTCCCTATTGGTTCAGGAATATAAATAAAATGTACCAAAATTCCACTATAGGGTAAAAATCAATCCCCGCGATTTATATCATGCATTATCGTTTGTTTTATCCGAGAGTTTGGAAAGCCATGTACCCAGAAGCATTCCGGCAATTATAAGGATTATCGCGTAATCTTTTATGAATGTACTCGTTGTAAATTCATTAACAAGTACCAAAATAACAGTAACTGCAATGATACCCACCGCAGGATATAAATAGTTTTTCATAATTTCTCCGAAATATTGTTGAACATCAAGATTATAATCATTTGATAAGATAAAAGGACAATCAAAATGGCTTCATCCTTATTGATTAATTCATTATTAAATAAATAGCATATCTGTTATAAATACACAGAAAATTTCATTTTATTCAATTAGTACCTTTATTATATATCTAAATAATTAATCAGAATAGTTCCTTAACACTTAAGCAGAATATTTTTTAATATAGTGTGTAAAATTTTTAAGATTTATAAAGGGAATCGGTTTTAAGAGAATTCACCTGCTATGTACGAGTCAGATATCTATGATAAAGAAATAACATCAGAGAATTTTCCTGATATAATGCTTGATAAAATTATGAGGCTTCGGGAAATCTTATCCGGCAGGAGTCTGATCCGTTGGTCTGAGCACTGCACAGAATGCGCTTATCCTGAATGTTATAAAAGTTGTTCGTTATATTCCCCCCGTGAAGATGGTAAATGCGCCAGATTTACCAATGGATTTGAAAAGTTACAGTTTGGAAAAAAATTCTCCGATTATTTCTTAAAGATTGGGTTTAAAAGGTGGGGAAAACTTTCGGGTGTATTTTCCGGTGAGTTGTTTGGAGGAGAAAAAGCTGAAACCTATGAATATAAAAACCTGAAAAGATCGCGATTTATTAAATCGTTTTCGAAAGATGTTTTCAGAAAACAGTTGCAGATAGGCTATGCTTCCTATTTTCATCTCAATGAACAAAAAAATTCTTTCAGAGAAGATTTGGTGCCCGATTATTTTCTAACTGAGTACTACTATCCCGGTGATAAACTAATTGACTTCACTCTTTCAATTTATCCGGAGAATAAAAAACAAAGAACCGCTATATACAACAAAAGAATCATTTTCACTCCGGGATACAATCTCTCTATTACAAATTATAGCGAGATAAAAAATGTAATTGACAAACGTTTTCCGCTACGTGTATCGCTAACACCAAACAATACATCGCCAGAAGATGAAATTTATTTTGGAATAATGGAATTTATCAAGGCACCTCCCGATTTACTCAGGTTAGAGAAGAGACTGAAATGCGTAGTGTTTGATTTGGACAACACACTTTGGGATGGGACTATAGTTGAAATGAATGATGAAGGACCGACTATATCCGATAAAACAAAATCTATACTCAAACAACTTGATGATTCCGGGGTTTTACTTTCCATAGCGAGTAAAAACAGTTATGAAAGAATTCTTCCAATACTGGAAAGAGAAAAAGTAAAAGATTATTTCCTGCATCCCCGGATCAATTGGAATCCCAAAAGTGCCTCCATAAAATCCATTTCTGAAGAGCTTAATTTAAATCCCGATTCATTTCTTTTCGTCGATGACTCTGAATTTGAGCGGAAAGAAGTAAAAAATATTTTCCCTGCTATCACCACAATTGATTCTCAATATATCGAGTTAATACCTTTTATTTTTGGACAGAAAGAGGAACAAGGCACAAAACTCAACAGAAGAAAATACTACCTTGAAGAAAAATCGAGAAAAGATTCTGTACTTTCTTTTGATGGGGATTATTTTGATTTTCTCAAAAGTTGCGGACTTGTAGTTACAATCGAAGACCTTAATGAGAATAACTACGATCGGGTTTTTGAGCTAACACAGCGTACTAACCAGCTAAATTACTCTGGTAATATTTACGATAAAAACCGTCTCGACTCGATTCAAAACGAGAAAAGTTTATTAAAATTCGTGATTTCCGCGTATGACAAATTCGGTGATTATGGTATAGTAGGGTTCATTCTTTTTGAATCAAAGAATAATACTATCATAGATATGATGTTCAGTTGCCGCATTATGGGGAAAAAATTGGAGTCTGAAGTAATAGCGTTTATCAGAAATAATGTTAGCGATCTTACAAAAGAGTTCAGTATTTCTTTCATCCCCACAAAAAAAAATACTCCGGCAAAAATGGTTCTTGATGAAATGAACCTCTTACAACGTACACTACGAGAGGGGACAATTAACTATTATATTGAAAAGAATTCATCGCTTAAACCGCCTGAGATTGCAAAAATTATTAATTCAGGATAAAATTTTAATGTCGATAAAAAAGGAACTGAATAATTCCAAACCGATAATATCGTTTACATTTGATGACTTTCCATCTTCAGCAATGTATGGAGCAGAACTTCTGGCTGATTCAAATCTTTCGGCGACGTTCTATATCGCCATGCACCTGATGGAGAGTTCGCGTTTTTTTACCGCGGAAGATATAAGATGGTTAGTCGCGAACAATCACGAGCTTGGATGTCACACTTATGATCATAAATCGATGCGTTTTCAAACAGCAAAGTCAATAAATTTTAGTCTGGCGAATAATCAGATCGCGTTGAATAGAGTAATTCCCGGCTATAAATTTCAAAATTTCGCGTACCCCTTTGGAGTTTTGCCATTTTTATCCTCAATGGAAATACCGAATAGTTTCACTTCGGCAAGAGGAATAAGACAAGGGATAAATCATCGGTCGGTAGAAATTTATAATCTTAAAACTGTAAAATTATACGAACAAATCCACTCAATTGAACAAATAAAAAGATACCTTGACAAAACCCTGGAATTAAATGGCTGGATTATCTTTTATACACATGGAATCGAAAAAGAATACGACAGGTATTCCTGCTCCCCGGAATATTTTAATGAAGTTCTTAATCTTTCAAAAAATAGTGGATTTGATATATTATCTGTGAATCAGGTTGTGGACTTTTTAATAGTGGATCAAAAAAATGTTTAATAACGCAGAAACTGACTTTTTAAAGTGGATTTATTACCATCTGGCAATCCCATTTTTCGGTCGTTTTCCTGTGATACATTTGTTCAAAGTATTCAGCTATTTCGCTAAATGGAGAAAGGAGCATACGGGGAAATTCCAGGTTGTGAATTCACGTGAAGAGTTGTATAGCGCAGTTTTGGGGAGATATGCAGACCAAAATATTGATCTGCTCGAGTTTGGAGTGTTCAGAGGTGACTCATTAAAGAAATTTCTAAACCTCAATAAAGAAAATAATTCCCGTTTTTTTGGTTTTGATACTTTTACCGGGTTACCCGAAACGTGGAACGACCTCACACGAAAAGTTCCGGCAGGAACGTTTAACACCGATGGCAAATTACCGGATATTGGCGATACGAGAGTAGGTTTTATAAAAGGAAAGTTTGAGAATACGCTTCCTGGTTTCCTTGAAAAATTTAAGTCGGAAGGTGATTTGATAATTCATATCGATTCGGATTTGTATAGCTCAGCGAAATTTGTTCTGGAAAGCTGTGATCATCTTCTCACAAAAAATTGTGTAATTATATTTGATGAATTTTACAGCCTGGAAAATGAATTTCTTGCACTCCATGAGTATTGTGCAATTTCAGACAAGAAGTATAAAGTAATTTGTGGTACAAAAAACTACGTTCAGATTGCTATCATATTTGAGTGATACCCGAGGATATCGATCTACTTTGCGATTACAATATTGGATAAATTTTTCAATTCTTCTCTTTCAATGGGATAATCCAGATATTGTTTTCCAGGTCAACTCCACCACCAATCTGTTCTTCGACGATGCGATCGATCACTATCATACCTCGAGCAGCCATATTTTCAAAAGTATCTATACCATCAACGGAGAAGTTTTGTCTGGTCCTGTGAATATTGAATCGATTAGAGAATTTTCTACCGAAGGCTTCTCCAATTCCCTCCTTCCCAATCATAAAACCAATTAAACCACCCCAGGTTGCTGTTGGATTATCCGAATCCCAACCGGCGAGGGCTCCGATCTTTATGGTTTCTTTGATATCACCTTCACCATAAAAGAGACTCACCAAACTCGCAGCGAAGTTTATTCCCGCGGCAAAGCAGCCATTACAATATAAATTTTGCGATGTGATATCGTAGCCATCCTCCTGATTTACCTGATACCTTACATATATTGAATCACGAGTTTGTTCCCAGGGAAGACCTTCTTCATAAAGTTTTAGTGTAAAGTCATACATCTTCGCAGGGTAAGAACTATCGGGCAAAATTGATCTGGCCTTATTTGCAATCAGGTGAATTTTTTCGCTGATGCTGGATTCTTCCATCGGCAAACTTGCGAGTGAATACATAGTGACATAAAATTCTGAAATATACTCAGCCTCTTCACGCGCTGTTGTTTGAATTGGGAGTTGGGAGATATTTAACGCGATATCAGGTCTGCAGGGAGCGAATAATCCGAATATCTCCGTAGTTAACTGTGCGTCGATCATTTCATAATGTTCGTTATTTTCAGGGTTACCTGTTTCAGGAGGCAGCATCCCATCTCGCATCAGATCAAAAGCTTTTTGATTGGAAACCCATAAAAAGTTTTCCTCTTCCGCTTTGATATGTTTTAGCCATCCATCCCGAATTTGCTCAGGGGATAATATAGAGGCTTCATTTGTATAAAGCAGGTGCTGATACATATATTCGATATCAGTATCGTCATCCGCGCCCCAGATTTCATTGGTATCCCGAAATACAAAGTCAATTACAGGTGATAAATCACTTGGAACTCCATTACCCCAGATGCTGGGTTGATCAGGTTTTCCCCAGTTTTCTCTGGTATAAAACGGACCGGTTTTAATGTCACCTGCGTTCCCGATTTTATCCATTTCTGTGACAAGACCTGTCCAGTTTGCAATACATTGACCAAGCCAAAAACCATATAACTGGTTTGAATATTGAGCTCTTGAAATAGTTATATAATCTTCCTCATTCTGCAAGGAACCATCAGAATTCACTTCATTACCTGAACCCTCCAGGTGAATAAACAAAAGAAGTAAATAAAACATTATTGTTCTTAACCGCATAACCATTTCACATCCTGAAAATGTTTGTTTGAGAAAACATCCAGACTAAGCTACAAAACTTGGGGAAGATAATATTAGTATTCTTATGATTTGGTTTGGCAAAATGGGACTAGAGTTTCTCAAACATTTTATCATACTGAGTTTATCCTGATAGCTGAAATCCGGAAGACCGTCTCTTATATGAGAGTTATTTCGAACGATCCTCAAAACTGAAAGTGTGTAAGAGCCGCAATAACATTGGGGTTGAAGACAATATCTATCAAAAAAGCGATCAGAAATATGACGATTGTAAAGGTGATCATTCCTAATAAATAAGAGGATACAGCTTTCACATAACTTGAAAACTTACGTTTATCAAAGAATTGTCCGATAGCCCACGAGGCATAAAGAACAAAAAGCATGCCACCAAATTGCAAAATTTTCAGGTCTGTAATACCTTCGAGCAATCCAAAAACAGCAAGGATCAACATCCCCATACCCATAACAAAACAAAGAAGAATAAGAATTTCATAAAAGTTGTATTTATATTTTCTGAATAATATTTTCGTCCAGAATGCTATAAAAATCCCCATAATCAAATTACCGTATCCATAATTATCCGTGATCCAGCCGAAAATATACATCGCAGTTGTAGGTTTTGAGTCGTCGTGGTAAATATAACCGTCTTCAAACTGGAAAAACTGTCTAAGCAGAGTGTAAATGAGTGAGCTTATTATGATAAAAATTATGGGTTTTACAATTCTGTTTCTGTCTGCAGATATGAACTCTTTTACTGTATTTCCAGGATGTTTTAATAACTCCTTGATCGTGTATAAAATACCTTTATCAAAATTTAGTACACTTACAATCTCAGATAATACATAATCACCATCAATTCTTTTCAATTTTTTAGGAGTACCACATTCAGGACAAAAGTTTGAATAAACTTTCCCACCACATTTTTTACAAATTTCTTCGGCCATCTTTTGATTCATATTATTTTCATTTTTAAACTGTTATGATAAGGAATAAATTTAAGTACATTAACTGAAAAAATAAAATACAAAATATCGGCTAAATGTAAACGAAAGGGAGAACAACACGCGAATAGCACCAAATATTTATAGGTCTGCTCAGTTTTTTTATTGATAGCATAAAAGACCGTATTACCAGATACAAAACTTACCCAAAAAAGACACAATATGATTACTTCAATCAGAACATCTAATTGCCCATTGTATATGACCGGTTTCCATTTGCATGGCGACTGTAATAGTGTTAAATACCCGCTTTACCAGACGTGCCGGATTAAGCGAACCCCGATTTAAAAAATAAAATGCCCTTGCTCAAATAAATTCACACCAGAAATTAAATGCCTTGAAAATGAATGAGCTTGATCTGACCTACAACGGATTTTTGTTTTGATTAGAACGCTTTTTCCCATTCAACAATTTGAGACAGGGCATTTTTAAGCACTATTCTTCTTTCATATTCTGCAACATTTTATTAGCTATAATTTCAGCAGCCTTTATAAGCGGATATGCCGCAGGAGAAGCAGTTAGACAAGGATGTGTACCAATTTGGGTAGTTAAAAATGAATTAACAGACATACGGTTTTGAATCGCAAGTCCGATTACATTGGTTAACTCACCTGCCTCAAGACCACCGATCACTTCACCGCCAATAATTACTCCTGAATTTTTGGCAGCAACAAGTTTTACAATTTGCTTGTGTGCATCGGGCAGATTTCCGGGGTGCCGGTTAATCCCTTCAAATAATCCGGAAATGGTTGCAATGCCTTCCATTTCAGCTCTTTGCTCGGTAACACCTGCGGTACCAAAACCGGTATTACCTATACAAGTTGAATAAATGGCAATTGTGCCACTAAAAGTTTTAACAACGTTCAGGTTGAACAGATTCATACCGCAAATTCTTGCTTCAGCGCAAGCGGTAGAGGCTAACATGGTACCCACCCTGCTACGAGTAACAAAATCACGTTTTTGAGCACAATCACCCACCGCAAAAACATCTTTTTCATGTGTACGCATATATTCATTAACGGCAATAAACTTATCTTCATCAACAAAAATTCCGGAATCTTGCGCAAGTTTGGTATTGGGTTTATAACCGACAGATAAAACAACTGCGTCGATTGCCAACCTTTCACCATCCTCGAGTTCAATAGCCTCTACTTTTTGTTCACCGAGTACTCTGCCAATACCTTTTCCGGTAATAACTTTTATTCCTCTTTCAGTTAACAGACTACTAATTTTATCTGCAACCTCAACATCAAATGCCAGATTCAATATATTTGGCATTTTCTCTATCAATGTTACATTGTAGCCGTGTTTGGAAAGTTCATCAGAAAGCTCTACGCCAATAAATCCGGCGCCAATAACGGCGATATTTTTAGCGTCGCCAAGCTTATTTTTCATCTCGTTAAGATAAACCACATCTTTTGGTACGGTAAATACATTTTCCAAATCGGCGCCTTTCAGCCATGAGGGTTTTATCGGGGTTGAACCTGTGGAAATAACGAGTTTATTGTATTTGATTTTATCCCCGCTTGCAAACGTTACTACTTTGTTTTCTGAATCAATATTGACTGCTTCATCAACGAGTGACTTTACACCACTTTTTTGCAATGCTACATCAACAGGCATAATGTTCTTATCAATACTTTCGAGAGTGCCGAATATGTACGGAATTCCGCAAGGAACCATCACATCCTTTTGTTTTTTCACCAGAATAAAATCTTTTTTGGGCCAGTTTGATTTTCCTGTCATAGCGGTAACCATACCCGCAGCGCTACCACCAATAATTAATACATCAGCTTCTTTCATTATTCTTTTCCTTCTAATTACTAATTTAATACTTAATGCCACCCGGATACTAAATCATTGCTTAATTATGTCTGGACAAAATATTGCTATATAACTCAGTTCAAGCTCATAACACGACATCATTGTCTTGTTTATAAATCGAGAATAGTCATCTGACAAAAGATTATTTTTGTCAGTTAAACTAATAAAAATGTCAAAACGGATTTATCCGGCTAATTTAGCAGACTATTACTATTTAAACCTCAAATCCGCGGAACAATGATGACTGTCATTCCAAACTATGTTAGTCAATAATTAACTCCGGAGATGCAAAGGAAGTAATTGATAGACGGACATTAAATCGACCATCCATCCGATATACTTCCATACGAATGACAATTCTATGTTTTAAAATAGCACCTTTACATCTAAAATACAATTAGTATAACAAAGTTTGGTATGTCGATTTTGACTTAAACACAATACTCAATTCGATAGGTTCAGAGATAAAGAATAATGTTTTTACAATGCCGGGATATTGGAAATTTCCTGGATACTCAGTTTCAGAAAGTATTGTTTTCTTTTTTTCATTTTTCTTCTCCCGGATTTTCATCTGAAGCATTACAAGTCTTTACGTCATATCAAATTCTCCTTCTAAAATCTTACTGAATTTAATGAGCGAACCTTTAACTTTCTCCTTTAACAAGATACTTTACAAACAGAAGGACTATTACTGGAACCAGGACTAACCCACTAGTGAAATTTAAAAGTGAAGCCCACTCACCCGGTTCAACACCACCCGTTTGAATCAGCAGCATGTCGCCCAAAGGTCCTTGTGAAAAGATTGTATTATAAACAAAGTTCCATCCCAAATGGAGTCCGAATGGTAATAATATGGATTTGGTTTTCGAGAAAGCCCATCCCCAGGCATATCCCATAAGTCCGGTTCCAACAAATACAAGAATCATCGCCATTACATTTCCCAAGACTCCATACGAAAACCAATGGTAAATCCCGAAAGATATAGCCGAAATCAAGATACTTTTCCAGGATCCAATCTTTTTAATGAGGAAATATAATATCACTCCCCTGAAAACCAGCTCTTCAGTAAGAACAGATTTAATATCCCACCAAAATGATTTAAGAACAATCCCGACTCTCATATTTTCGTTAAGAATCCACTCCGATGATTTCAGGTAAACCTCCAGCAACATAACCAATACACATAACAACGCGGAGATTATAAAACCTTTAGAAAACTGAACAGCTTTCTTGTTTATTGGAAGTAACCATAATGCAAACAAATTCTTTTTTTCAAAAAAGTGAACGAGTAACCATGAAAACAGGAGGAGAACAATAATTCCAATCATAATCTCTTTTTATAATGGGGAAATACAAATTTTATGCTACCCCGTCGTAATTATTAACCTCAGTTGCAGCAATTTTTGAAGGGGAATATACGCCATTATATCCTATTAACAAAGTTCACTTAGTAAATATGAGTCTGCTAAACGGTATTTCTCTCAGAAATGAAGATAAACCAAGTGAACGTTGTTCTACCGCAAGAGATTCATTGCAAAACTTAATTGTGTGTCAACACCTATTCCAAGATCATCACTGGTTAACTTTACCGTGTAATTTGGAACAACACCTTTCCCCTCAAGTCTGTAACCATCCTCTCTTATCCAGTCAGAAATGGGCAACAATACTCTGTAATCCCCAACAACAGAAAACAGTTCTCCACTTAAAACATTTCCCGGAGTTTGAACACCAACAATCTCAGCACTCCCGGAATACTGCATGAGGTCACTGAATATTTCAGCCGCTGAAATACTCAACTCATCAATAAGAAGCACCAATTTACCTTTGTATGC